>LBQD01000006.1 GCA_000990585.1 Candidatus Moranbacteria bacterium GW2011_GWE2_35_2- | reverse complement strand
TACAAAGATATTAGAGATATTAGAAAACAATCCGGAAGGAATACATTGGTCAGAACTATTAACTATGATTAAAACATCATACCCATCATTCCATCCTAAAACAATTAATGGATGTGTATGGAAATTAGTAGAAAGATATCCAGATATGGTATACAAACCGGAGAAAGGGTTATTTAGATTAGTGAAATATAAATAAGATGAAGAGGAAGAAAGATTTGAACTTACCCATATTACTTCAGTAATTGTAATATAATCCCAATCATTCTGTCCTTATCCTTTGTTTTACTTTCTGCTACAAGAATTGTTAATGTGGTCAAAACCTCAGGATTTATCCTTAATGTATTAAGTATCTTTGCTTTCTGCAAATACCAAAGAAAACTAAATGCTCCTACCCTTTTATTCCCATCTACAAATGGATGATTCTTAATTATTAGGTATAATAAATTTGCAGCCTTCTCCTCTATTGAATTGTACATCTCTGTATCTTCAAATGATTGATAAATACTTCTAATAATCCCTTGAATACTTTTTGGGTGTGTTTCCATCGCAAACAGATCAGAAGCGCTTTCCTCTTCTAAGAGTTTTGACTTCAAAACAGATATACCCTTTACTAATTCATCAACAGTGATATCAAGTTTTAATAATGTACTACCCTTCTTAGGCAATACTGACCTATCATAGGCATCAAGTGATAGCCATGTGTACGCAAAGGTATTCACTATTTCTAAAACCCCAGAAGAATCAATCCTGCTCGTATCTTGAGGCAATATTGCCTTTATATCATTCACAGCATTATTGAAAAGTTGGTAATTCTTCTTAATCAGTTCCCTATTTATTGCATATCCATTTAGTATATATTGCTTTAGTACACTATTTGCCCATCGACGAAATTCTATTGCTCTCTTGGTATTTGCTCTGTATCCTACTGCCAAAATAACATCCAAAGAATAAAATGTTACAAGTTTATCCGAATTTGCAAAGTGCATTTTTTGCACATTGCTTTCTTTGTCTAGCTCGATATCTTTAAATATTTTGTTGATATGTTTGGTAGCTACGGTTCTATCAATATCAAATATTTTCGCCACCTCTATTTGTCGTGCCCAAATTGTATTATTTTTGAAATCTGCATTTAGCCTAATCTCCTGATTATTATATTCATATATCACAATTTTTTGGAAAGATGTTTTAGAAACCATATCATATTCTACCGAACAGAAATTAATTTCAGATGAATTTCCCCTATTTTCTTGCATTCTCCATTTAAATGAGTATATAATCTCCCCATTATGCAAAACATAAACGGTTACGTTCTACACGCAACACACTATATTGGAGACCTATCTATTGCATAATTCCTAACCAAATTGTCAGTGAATAGCCTCCAAATACTGGAGGTTTTTTTATTTTCCCTTTTAAAAGCTAATTGTATTTGGAAGTTATACACCCTCAAATTTAAATATTTGTAGGTATTGTTCATTAATAACCAAATACATATTTTATTCAAAAAGGAGAATAAAGTGAAAACAAAAAATATCTTCAGTTGGCCAAAAGAAATATACCTTTTCTGGGTAGCAGATCTCATCCTTGGAATGGAACTAATAGGTGCTATTCTACTAGTCTTTTTCAGAGATTGGGGAGGCTTAACTCAAACCCAAACACAAAGCATACAAAGTTGGTTTACATTCTGGGTATTTGTACTCGAAGTTCCAACTGGAGTGTTTGGAGATGTGCATGGTAAAAAGCGTTCTGTAATAATCGGATACATCCTCTATTTCATTGGAACCATAACCTACTCTCTCTACCCGAACATCTATCTATTCCTCGCATCAGAATTCATTCTGGCATTAGGATTAGCATTTGTATCAGGTGCTAGAGATGCTTGGGTATACGATATAGCTAAGAAATATGGCATAGAGAAGCGTATCACAACAATATCTGTAGTAAAAAGTACCATGCATATCACTGGAATGATTCTTGCCTCCTTTATATATATTTTTGTAAGTAAAATGTTTTCTGTACAAGAAATATTCAGATTAGGAGCAATACCAAGTGTAATAGCTTTGATATTGTATGGCTTCTTCATACCAACAACAGATACAAAAGGAAACGGTTTGAAACCTGATTACTTAGGAACTGCAAAACAAGGACTAAGAATGTTAAAGAATAGCGTTAATTTAAAAAAGCTAACCATATATATCAGTCTACTTTGTTCAGCAAGTTACTTTGTAATCTGGCTATACCAAGAAGGTCTAAGAGTTCTTTCTGTACCGGAAAGTCTGTTTGGGATATACCGAATTGTTTTGTTAGTAGCTGAAGTATTCTCTATGTTCATCGTTGCTCGCATTATGAGGAATTTGAGTCCTAAAAAGGCTTTCATACTCATTGCTAGTGTTGTGGCCATAGGTTTCTTTGTTGGAGCTATATTGCAAAATATCGTTGGGATTCTCTTTGTGCTTGTCTTTGCTGGAGGACTTGGTCTACAAGTACCTACTCTCCTGTCAAAAGAGATAAATGAAGAAATATCTGATGAACAACGATCAACAGTACTTTCCTTTATTAGTATGATAAAGCGTTTGATGTTAACAGTGTTTAATCCTGTTGTCGGTTTACTAGTAGATACTAAGGGAGTATTCATAGCATTTACAGTGCTTGGAGTTATATCTCTTTTAGCTATCTTCTTTAAACCGAAGATAATATTAAAATAGTATTTGGTAAATGAATGAGGGGTGTCCCGATATTTTTCTTCGAAAGAAGATATATCGGGACACCCTAAAGGACTATTCTTTTTTAACAGCCTTCCTTCTTAGTATTAAAACTATTACAAAATATGTACAAGCTATGAAGCTATATGCTGGAAATAATATATTTACCAAAGAATATGTACTCAAAGCATATATAGATAATCCATTCTTAATAGCACTTACTCCAAATGTAACAATTGTTTCAGACCATGGTTTCTTCCAACCCTTTAACAACGTCGGAAGGAAAGACATAAAATCAATAAATACAACAAGAATAATAGATATCAAAGGTTGCTTAACAATCAACCATAGAACTATAGCCACAATAGCTAATCCAAATGCAATCCAATCTGTTTTTGTAATATTCTTGGTACCATTCTTTAATCCAAAGAAGAATACAATCGTACATAATATCCCCATTACTAAATTGATATATGATCCATCTCCACCTTTGTTCAATAATTGAATTCCAAATGCAATAAATGAAACCAAAGCCCACGTAAACCAGCTGATCACATGTGGTTTTGTTGTACCTTTTATACAGTCCTTAATGTATGGGATATATCCTACTATCGCGATTACGATAGCTATGATTGCTACAATAGATTTCATAGATTCCATTATACAAACTTTTCTCTTCATTGACACCCTCCTCCCTTCCCTGTACTGTAAGAGTATTAGGAATGGAAATAACTTTAGAAAAGGATAAGGAAGATGAGTATATTACTTTGGATCGTGTTAGGAGCAGTAGCAGGATGGATAGCAGGATTAATAATGAAAAGTAACCATGGAATGTTCGAAGACATGCTCCTAGGTATCATAGGTGCAGTAGTAGGTGGTTGGATTATGAACTTCTTTGGTCAATCAGGAGTAACAGGCTTTAATATATATAGCTTAATTGTAGCTGTAATCGGAGCTGTTGTACTCATATTCTTGGGAAGATTGCTTCATAAATAGCTCAGATATTGTAGTTACCCGATATGTATCATGTACCCTCTCACCTGAATATTTTGAGGGATCCTAATATTGTCATGCTCTATGCTATGGAACCTAAAATTCTTGAAGAAGATCATATCTGGGTTGTACTTGAAATACCATGTTCTACAGATGAGAAGTATATGTGTAATTTCTTTACGGAATTTTCTAAATCACTTTGTGAGGAATATCCACGAACAGGATGTGGAGAAAAAAAAGGTTAAAGAAGAAATACCATATGATATAATTAGGTATGACACTATGGGACCCAGAGAATATTGTATCTGCATTAGAAAGATTTCCAACAGATAAACATCCGCTATTTGAAACAGATATTTCAATTTCAAATCTAGCACGATATAGAGATTGGCTAATTAATTGCCTTCTCTATGCACCACTAATCCCGCTCGAGGAAAGAGTCATGGATTTAACTTCAGATGAATTTCAGTTAATGGAAAAAACTGCATTGGAAAGAGATCCAAAGAATCAAATTACATTTAACTGGTCGACCATCTCTCAGGATTCCCCATGGTTAGAAATATTGGGAACAAATCCAAAGAAAGAAGACGACTGCTATGCATATTGGAGAATATCCTATGCATCAATTCAGCCTCAATTCCCTTGTGCAGTTGTATTCATAGAAAGAGGTTCATACTTTAATAATGGAGAACCAAATTTCAATGAATACACCACACCATCCATAGCTATTACTTCAAAGGAAGAATTGACTAATCTGTTTGAAAGTTTTACTCCAAACAATTCTAATACACAGGAAGATATTCACACATTTTTAGAGAAAGCACCCTCCTGGGAAAAGTATTTAAGAGAAGAGAATAACCCTACTCCCACTTAAACAATATCAACACAAGAATATATATACCCACTCCCCATGCTAACAATCCACCAATCTGTGGCAATGTAGTACTCAAAGCAACACCCTCAAAAGCAACCTTCTTAAACGCTTCATTTAACAATGTCATAGGTAAAACATGAGCGATAGGTTGGATAATCTTTGGGAAGTTCTCAATTGGGAAGAAAGCACCAGAAAGAAATAACTGAGGCATCATAAATAGTTGAGTAATTGGTGTTAAAGAATCCTCATTCTTAGCAATAGATGACGCTAACAACCCAAAAGCTAGGAATACAAGAATACCTACCAAAGACAACACTAACATACTAAGTACCGTAATCCATCCATTCGCCAATGTAAAGTGGAAAAGGAAATAACCCGCAGCAATAATTATTGTAGATTGAAGAATAACTGGTGTAGCAAAATATCTCTTCAAGATGAGATTCTTCTTGTACATCATAATCGTAAAGGAAATACCAAACAAAGCATTAGAAAGCAATGCAAATGCTAATTGACCTGGCAATATAAAATCAATCTGCTGATACTTACGACCTTCAACAACACTCTGGGTTTCATTCACAATTTTAGGAGCATTCTGAGATACGCTAGCATTAATCTGACCAACTACAGCATTAACTATGGAAGTAATAGACCCAGCAGCTTGTGGAGCCCCTGCGGAGCTATCTAGATGTACATCATATACGGGCATCGTAACGCCTGGAGCTACATCTACAGTTCCCGTTTCCTGCACATCCAAAGTAACGGGCACTTGTCCTTTCTTCAATCCATCAAGAATTTGTTCCTCACTCTTGTCTGTAACCAAATTTAAAGCATCTACCTTTTGTAATGCCTCATACACTATTCCTGTTTTCATGGAATTAGGTTTAACAACAAGATCAAACTTTGCATTCTCCCAATTTAACAAACCAAAGATGGTTATGAATATAAATGGGAAGAGGAAATTAAAAAACAAAGAAGTAGGATTCCTCAAGGACATCAATACGCTAGCCTTAGTCATGGCTAGAAATGCAACAAACTGTCTTGGTTTTTTAATTGTTTTTTTGTTTACCATATTATTCTCTTAAAGCTTTACCTGTTAAATCTAAAAATACATCTTCTAATGTAGCTAACTTTTCTAATTTCTCTCGTTTAAAACCTTTTTTTAACAAAGTATTAATCAACTCATCCGGTGTACCAATCTCTAATATATTTCCTTCATCCATTACTGCTACCCTATCACAAAGCAATTCAGCCTCATCCATGAAGTGAGTAGTTATGACTACTGTTGTACCACCATCTCTAATCTCTCTAATCAATCCCCAAAGATTTAATCTTGCTTGAGGATCCAATCCTGTAGAAGGTTCATCAAGAAATATTACCTCTGGTTTATTTACTAGTGTCGTAGCTTAACCTTGTCTCCTAGTTGTACCTTCTTGAGTAATTCAACAGAGTCTACTTTTACATCATACAAAGCCGCAAAGAGATCTATTAGTTCTCTTAATGTTAGTCTTTCTGGAAACCCTGAAGCTTGTAATTGAACACCAATGATTGTCTTAATCTTTTCAGCTTCTTTGTTTATGGAATATCCAGAGATTATTACATCACCATCTGTTTCATCCTTAAGCGTTTCCATTATCTCAAATGTTGTTGTTTTACCTGCTCCGTTTGGTCCAAGAAGTCCGAAGATTTCTCCTTCATATACCTCAAATGAAATGCCTTTTACAGCAGTAAAATCACCATATTTCTTTACTAAATTTTTTACTTCTATTATTGTTTCGTTTTTCATAAACAGGGGATATTGTATTAGATTCTAATATCTTATGCAATGGAAGCTGAAATGTATTGGTAATCTATCCTTTCTATATTTCCTTTATTTCTCTTGCCCACTCTTTAGCTCTCTCCAGTTCTCCATCTGCAAGTGGTCCTTCTCTACCAGTTACCATAAACCAGTTGGGTTCTACTATTACTTCTGCTCCTAGATTGGAGAGCATTTCTGACATCTTTTTAGTTGCGTCTCCATGGATAATGATTTTCACTCTAGTATCAAAGGTTGCTACCTTGATACCTTTTAATTGGTCTTTGCCAAAACTCATTAAGAAAGCTGTTGTCCTTTCTGACGGTCTCCATCCTAGAATGGGACTACCTACAATTAATAGGCTTACTCCTCTTAGATCTTCTTGCTTAAAATCAGAGACATGCATTACTTTGGTATCATTGCCTAATTCTTTACCGATGGTTTCAGCAAGTAATTTGGTATTACCAAAGAATGAGTCATAGATGATTAAGGATTTCATAGAAATATATTAGCATAAATTAGAGCCTTATTCTTGCTTAGAAAGTTCTTCCAGCAATTCTTTGTCAAAATACTGTTTAAGATATGGTTCATATTCGGCAAAGGTAATCCCAAGTTCTTGCATAGGTTCTAAAACTGCAGTGGTAAACATGACCTTCTGACTTTTTATATCGTATTGTTTAATATTCTCAGCCACTCTTTTCACCCACATAGCGGCAGCTTTTGAATTAATTCCCGCCGTGTTCTTTAGTGTTAAAAAGTAACCCTTTTTCTTGATTTTTCTCCATTCTTTTTTCCCAAATAACGGACCAACACATCCAAGCTCCACGCTCGTGTCTTTAATCAATCTTTTGGCTTTTTCATAAGATAATTTCTGTCTGAAGATGTGATTTGCAATCTCATATTGGGTTGTCATGAAGTCAGTTCCCTTCTGGGGTAATGCAGTCAAGAGTAAAGCATGAGTATATGGGAGTTTCTTTTCGTCCACCAATTTTCGTACTCTTGGATCAAGTCCATCTATAAACTTTATTGCGTTTCGCACTGTTTCAGCTGTTCTTCCAACTCGTTTTGAAAATTCTGCAACTGTTAACTTACGATGATCTGCTTTCATGAGGTTATATAATTGTCTGTAATACCCATATAATACAATTCCTTCTTCTGAGGCTGTCATCTTCTCATGAATATTTTCTGCTAATTGGATATCAATCACTTCGTAAGGATCATATGTTCGATTTTCTAATGTAATCCACAAAGATATTTCGGGAAGCCCTTCTTTTCTTCTTCTTTCATTTATTTGTTGAATAGCTTTGTATCTATGTTGTCCTGCAATTAGCCTTGGACTCCAACATTTATTGTCATCATCCCAAACAATATCACCTATACATGGAGTTTTTTGCCCAGTCTCTTCAATACTGGTAGCTAATCTATCAATATGATCCTGATTAAATGGTCTTATATTATCTGTGACGATGAACATCTCTGTTGGTATCAGGAAAGATGCTTTTACATATTCTCCTTGTTCTCGAAGTTCAATAAATTCTTGAAATGACCCTACTTGTTTTGTAATTTGGATATTTTCATATTCAATTTTATTTTTGTCATCCATATGCTACATATCTTATAATTAATCACTATCAACATCAAGACTTACAGGCGATTGAAGTGTTAGCCATTCTTGATCTCCAGTCCATAACCGTAATTTCTTTTCTATTT
>LBQD01000005.1 GCA_000990585.1 Candidatus Moranbacteria bacterium GW2011_GWE2_35_2- | reverse complement strand
CAATACGTGGTTTCTTTGCGCAAAAAAACCACGTATTGATTTTCACTATCAATCGCTTCCAAATGTTCAATAAGTTTTTGAGTATAGCGCCCCAACCCCTTGCCCAAAAGACCAAAGAAGCGCGCATCAATCCCAATTATCATAATAGCTAAGATATAACTAAGATCTTAATTCACAAAAAGCGCTAAAGAATAAAAATTTTTGAAAAATCCACTCGCCGCTCTTTATTTTCTAACTAAAATTTTCCCCCAATCAACACAATCACAGAAAAATTTTAGAGAAAATAAAGGCTTGCTCAATCAATCAGTATTTTTAAAAATTTTATTCATTAGCTTCTTCTATTTTCTATATTTTACCATTTTTTTAACAATAAAAAAAGCCACCTTTCAAGACCCCCCCCTTAAAGATTCCTTGAATCCATAAATGGATATATGGATTTGGAACTTGATTTTAAGATTAATCGAATGTTTATATTTTTTATTTTAAGCTTTGGCTAGTTGGAGTTCGCGGTGAGATAAATATAGGAATATTCCTAAAAACAAGACTGTGTTGAGGGGTGCAAACCAAAATGGATAATGTTGACCAAGCGATTCAAGAACCATAATCATTCCAAGCATTCCAATTGAATACATCGCGCCATTTTTAAGATAAGCATATTTTGTGATAACATCCATTCCGCGGATAGTAAACTCCCTGACCACAAAAGCACCGATGCCGTTTCCAATCAAAATTAGTGGCACGGAAATGGTGAAAGCAAAGGCACCAATCACTCCATCTATTGAAAAAGAAGCATCCAAGACTTCCAAGTATAACAACTTGCTCCAAGCGCTCATCGTGCTCGTCTTGCTAACGAGTTCCTTTTCTTTCTCCTCTGCATTTTTCTTGAATCCATCAGTAATAAAAAACATTGTTGAGCCGATTGAGGCCGAGAGAGCCAACATAGGATTTATTTTAAGTGCCAAATATATAATTACGGTTATAAAAATTGAAGAAATAGCATAAAACCAAGCGCTGCGTTTGTGAATGAAATGTTCCACCAAAAAAGCATATTTCTTTTCTTCCAGAAAAAGCCAGGAAAGCGCCACCAAAAAAAGATAAATTCCGCCACCAAGCAGCAAAAGTGGTTTTGATTTCTCAACATATTCAGTGATCATCGGATCATTTGAAAAAGTGAATTTCCAAAGCTCACCCAATGACAAAGCCGGATTCACCATCCAAACAATCAAAAACGGCAACACGCCGCGAACCACAAAGACTGCCAATATCATTCCCCAAAGCAAAAAGAATTTTCGATATTTTTCCGGCAAAGTCTTAAGCACGTGCGCATTAACAATAGCATTATCAATACTGCTAACAACCTCAAAAATAATAAGCCCAAAAATTACAACGATTGCGCTAAGCATAAAAATTTACAATTAAAAAATATAGAATCCCAATAAATTAACATTTAAAAACACGTTAGATCCATAAATGGATATATGGATCTAATTAATTTAAAGTACAGAGCCATCAATAAAAATGTTTTGTCCAGTAATATCCGATGCTTTTTCAGAGGCCAAAAATAAAACTTCTTCTGCTATTTCTTTTGGTTCAACGAGTTTTCCAGATGAAATATTTGCTAAATTTTTCTCCAGTTCTTCTTTTGGTGCCGTGAGCCAATAGCCAGTATTTACAGCTCCAGGGGAAACAGAATTTGCCCTTCCGAAAGGTGCGAGAAGTTTTGCATATGCTTGCGTTATATTTACCACTCCGGCTTTTGCTGCTGCATATGCCAAGGCGTCATATTGACCATCTAAAGAATATCGACCAGCTATATTCACGATTACGCCAGCTTTTTGTTGTTGAAAAATTTCAATTGCATATTTTGACATACTCATCACTGAAATAAGATTTTGTTGAAGACTTTTCATCCAAATTTCAGCTCCACCATCCCATTCATCCCCATCAATATATCTTCCCGCATTATTAACCAATATATCAATCCTTCCAAATTTTTCTTTAGCTTTTTCCACAACATTTTTGGCATCTTTGTCACTAGTCAAGTCAGCTTGAATAATAAGCACACATCCTCCAAAAGCATTTATTTGAGCAGCAACTTCTTCAACTCCTATCTTATTTTCTTTGTATGTAATTACTACATTTGCACCCTCCCTAGCAAAAGCCAAGGCAATTTCTTTCCCAATTCCACTCGAAGATCCTGTTACTATAATAATTTTATCTTTAAACATACTCTTTTTTTATTTTTTTAAAATTATTTTTACCTGAATCCATAAATGGATATATAGATTTGAACTATATCCTTATTCAAATAAATTTTTAATAAATCTATGATGACTATATTTATCAAGCAAACTCTCGTACGTTAAATTATTTTTTCTTTTATTTTTATTTTCAATTTCTGAAACTCTAGTCTTAAGCCAAGTTGTATATTTTTCATCTCCCTTATGCAACCATTTGTCGGTTGCGTGAATTGTTTGACTAGCAACCTTTAATTTATTTTTTATTTCATCATAACTTTTATTATCTAAAAGCATTCGCGCAATTTGAATTCTACGCGCCATCATTAAGGATTCACTGGAGGTAAACAACCCCAAGAAAAAATCCACTATTTCCTGTTTGGTTTTTAATTTTAAAATCACATCAAACAAGCTATCTATTGCTTGAAATTTTTCTTTTGGATCAATTGTGTGTGGTTTTACTTTTGACATTAATGTTTTTTATTCTTGCTAATTCTAATTTTGAATCCATAAATGGATATATGGATTCAAACATACGATAACAATTTTTGTGTTTATTTTTCTTATAGCCACTCTTTCATCATTTTTATAACTTCTCGCCTATAAGCATAATATTTAGGATCATTTGTTTGAGGCTCTTTTTCTAAATTTTTTTCAATCGTTTCAATATCCTCTAGATTAAGCCCGCCTGCATCAATCAAATATTTCAAATCATTAATGTCATAATTTCTCAAAGATTGAAGCTTATAATATGCAGTCTTTGCAGGATGAGCCAGGTTTAAAGTTCTGCCTTGGTATTCAACAACTTCTGACTCAAACCACTTAGCAGGTAAAGCATCCCCACTTTCATTTAATGGCAAGCCCTGTTTATTTCTTCTTATCTTATGAACATTTATAAAACTCAATGACTTGTCTTTTTGAATCAAGCCATCTCCGTCAACAGCTATAATCCAAAATAAATAAGTTGGAGCCTCAGAAGTATTCAAAGTTGCAAATAATCCAAATCCTTTGCTTTCAACTAATTGTTGCAATTTTTCTAACTGACTGTTTTCCACAGCAACATCCAAATCCCTGTGCTCGCCTATATATTCACCTCTTAGTAATGAAACACTTAGACCACCATCTATTGCCCAGCTTACATCTGAGCCTTCAAACAGTTTCACAACTTCAGCAACCATTGAATCCAACTGTTCTTTTCTGTCAGGGGATAATTCAACTCTTTCTCCTTCCTCTGTTATTTTTTTCTTTTCAAAACCACCCCGAAAAGGAAATGGCTGAAATTCATTTTTCTTTGTCTTTTCTTTTTTTGTAAAAATTTGTTCGAATTGATTTCCCATAGATTCAAATAAATGTATTTACGTATTTCATTTTAAATCCATAAATGGATATATGGATTTAAATCTAATTCTTTTGATAGATAGTTTAAAGTTTAATAATATTATATCACACATTTACCCTTTCATTTTTTCAAAAATAGACAGTGTCTCGCGGGCTGATGTTCGCCAGTTGAAACGAACCGCTTGCCTGAGTCCCTGATTTGAAAGTTGTTGATGAAATTCGCGATTAAGAAGAACTTCTTTCATCGCCAAATACAATTCGTCTGGTTTATCAGGATCAATCATCACGGCTCCCTGATCAACAACTTCTGGCAGCGCGCTACAGTTGGAAGTTATAACAGGCACGCCGCAGCGCATCGCCTCAAGCACTGGGATGCCAAAACCTTCAAAAAAAGATGGGTACACAAAAAGTGAAGCCAAGGTGTAAGTTGCCGCCTTGTCTTGATTTAAAATACAACTAGTAAAAATAATGTCATTGGTAAATTTAGCATTTCGCATTGTTTGCAAAATATTATCAATTTTCCAACCCTTCCCACCTGCAATCACGAGTTTATATCTGTCCAATTGTGGATTGTTCAAGGAACGCAATTGATCATACGCTTTCACGATTGCTGCAATATTTTTTCTTGGTTCAATTGTCCCGAGATAAAAAATAAAATTAAAAGGCAAATGATATTTCTCTTTAACCTCGATAAGCTTCGGATCATTACGATCAAGTTGCATCATTTCATAAGGAGCACCATTATAAATGCGCTCGATTTTTTTTGGGTTAATTCCATAGCGCGAAATAATGTCGGCGCGCGACGAATCCGAAACTGCAATTATTTTTTCTGCGCGGCGACAAAGAGTGCGAGGATTAATAAAATGATGCCAAGCGCGACGCTTAAATGAAAATGTTTCAGGAAAAATTTCATACGAAAGATCATGGATCGTCAGAATCAATTTTGCTTTTGCAGAAAGCGCGACAAAATTAATGTTGGGCATAAAGAAAAGATCAACCCCGCCGAGCATCTTATCAATATGTGGCCAACGCAAATACCAAAAACAAAAATTCAATAACTTGTTTGGATAGTTGAAACGTTTCACGCTGACATTTTTGAACTGCGCAAAAATACGCTCATCGAAATGAGAATCATTATATGAGTTTAGAAAAAGAATATACTGATTTTTTTTGTCCAATTCAAAAAGATTTTCCAACAAATTGATCGTGTATTCTTCAACTCCAGTTCTTTTTCCGTCACTCAGGCAACGTATGTCGATTCCAATTCTCATTTTTCTACTTTTTACTTTATGAACCTTATGAACTTTACAAACTTTTTCACGTCCTTTTAGCATACTCCAATGCTTGGCATCAGCCAATATTGACCCCGCACTAACTTTGTATCATAATAATTTTTTATAAAAATATATCAAACAAAACAACAAAATTGGCTGAAAGTTAGTGCGGGGCGTCTTCTATCCAATAGCTTGGAAACACTTAACTAAGGAATTTGGGGTTTTAAAGTCTATGCCCATGTGCAGTCTTTCAGTATTGTAAAATTCA
>LBQD01000004.1:1469-127936 GCA_000990585.1 Candidatus Moranbacteria bacterium GW2011_GWE2_35_2- | reverse complement strand
GGTCAATCCGGCGGAAGAAAAATTAATATCTCCGGTAATGGTAGTGAAAGTTGGAACTCCGGTGGCATTGGCAAGAAGAACTTGTCCGCCGGTTCCGGCAGTCACACTAGCCAAAGTATCAGCAGCAGTGGTATACAAAATTGTATTTACTCCTCCAAAAGTTCCTATTCCTGTACCTCCGCGAGCTACTGACAAATATTGCTCACTGGTAAGAGAAGCGGCTCCGTCCCAAAAAGCAACATATCCAATAGTTCCCGAACCGGAAATACCACCTGCTCCAGCCCCAGAATAAAATGTTGCTTGTCCCGATCCGGTTCCTACTACAATCCTGTCGTTATCCGTGTCCCATTCAATTCTTCCTTCCACAATCGGTGTTGGAGCTAATGATTGAATTAATGTGATATTCGAAGTGGAAATTGATCCACCGGAAATCGTCAGATCATTTGCCAAATAAGCATCAGCAAGAATATCCGCGTTCCATGTTCCGGTCGTGATTGTTCCCAGTTCGGTAATATTAGTCGTATCATTCCAATTCAATGAAGTTCCATTGTTAGACAAAAATTGCCCGGCACTTCCCACTGCCATTCTTTGCCATTTGATTGTTCCACCACCAGCATCCACTCCGGTAACCAAATCTCCGGAAAGCGGAGAAGCCGCAGTCGTATCCGGATGGGAAAGCGAAAGTAAATTATGCGCTCCGACAAATGGGGAATTCTGCCAAGTCGGCACGCCACCAACCACTCCCATAATCTGACCATTGGATCCAATTGGTAATCTCGCCAAAGTAGTCGCACCACTGGCATAAATCAAATCTCCGACAACATAAGAAATCAATCCGGTTCCACCATAGGCGGCGGTAATTGTATTTCCATGCCAAGTGGTTCCGGTAAGAGTACTGTCAAGATTGATAGTGAGTGTATCAGTTGCGCTACCAACAGTTGCAATATTTGTTCCGCCAACAATATTCAAGGTATTACCATTGGAAATAGTCTGATTATCTCCGCTATCACCGACAATATCAAAAGAAGTAAAACTCCCTGCTGCAATTTCCCAACTCAAAGTCGGATTTCCCCCATTCCAATTGAACGTTAAATATTCTCCGTCATCAGTAGCCAATCCCTGAAACTCGGAAAGTATATTTTCTTGCTCGGAAAAAAGCAATGATCCTAATGCAATTGAAGAGAGTCCGGTTCCACCGGAAGAAATATTGGAAACTTCATCAGAAGAAAAATCTTGAAAAGTTACTCCGTCATTGGAAAACTGCCAAGCCCCACTAGTTCCATTGTATCGCAATGACGGCTTAACAGTTGCACTTGAAACTGAAAGATCAAAATTATTTCCACTCAATGAAGTATCGCTACCTATATTGAAAGTTTCTGAATCAGTTTCCGTATCAGTATTTTGATCATGAAGTCGATCGTCATCTCCTAAAACCAAATCATTGTCGCCATCTCCGGTTGACAGGTAATCATTATCGATTTTTCCATTTTTTCCTAATTGCAAAATATCACCCTCTCCTGTTCCAATCGTCGCTCCGTCCAAATACATCGCATCAACAGCATTAAGCGCCAAAGGAACCGCTCCCATTTTTTTGCGCGGTTTCATTTCACTGTCCTCTCCGATTTTTATTCCCAAATAATATTCTTTGTCCGCAAAATTCAAATTGTTTGGCAATGAATTTTCCAAACCTAAACTAGCATTAAAAATTCCATTAACAATTTGCGTTGTTTGCACTTCACTCCAAACACTTACGGATGAATTTTCATCGGCATAAATTGAAAACTTTATTGAGTATTCTCCATTATCAATTTCATTGCCTTCGTTGTTGGATATATATCCGGAAATTTCCAGCTGTTTTTCCGCCGCCGCTAAGGAAATTTGATACACAAAAAACATTCCTGCCAGCAGAATTATTGGGAATAAAAATATTAAAATTTTTGTTTTTATATTATCCGTCATTTCAATCCGATAATTTGTAATTATAACATATTTTTATCCGATTTGCATTTTTTATTTTTCCTATTTTTCATTCATAATTATTTGCAAATTTACATTTTATTTGCAAATTCTTATTATTCATTATCATCTCTTGAGAGCCCATCCAAAAACATCTTCAATTGCTCCGGCAATCAGATCAAAAACCGATTCTTTTTTCTTGTCCGTATAAATTCCGATATAATTTGTCTTTGCTTCATTATTCCATCTGTCTTTGACTTTTATTCTGTATAAATAAGCGGTTCCCGGATCCAAATTTCCAATAGTCACGCTGTGATTTATGCCATATTCTTTCTCGCGAATGACTACTGGATTTTGTCCGCCACTCTTGGAATACTCAATTTCGGAAACAGCCGGCTTACTGGTTTTCCATGTAATCGCCAATTTGGATTCATCCTCATCTCCGGCGATAAAAGTTTCAGCCCTATTGAAAGAAATTTCTATCGGATCGTTATCAAAATCACTCTCCAAAAGAGCCACACTGCCACCAAAATATATTTGACTGATTTTATAATTTTCACTGGAAAGAGTACCAATATCATCTGGTTTTTCCAGCAAAACAGAAACGTTTTCTTCTTTGTTTTCTTGCAAATTTTCTTTTTCCGTTTGTGTTTCATTAGATGAAACCTCTTCATTTTCAATCGACTTCTCAGAAGGAATATCTTTCAAAGAAACAACTTCATTTTTTTTCATTCTCCAATACAGAAAAACTGAAACTATTAACAGCGCAAGCACAACAAAAACAGCCATCTTTCTGGATTTTAAAAACCTTTTAAATTTCATTTTTTCATATTGAAAATCCATCTTGAATTTTATTTGTTTTTCCAAAAAAAATAATTCGAATGAAACACAATCATTCATTGAAATTATACCTTTTTTTAAAAATAACCGCAAACCTTTATTACCAATATTCTCAATATTTTTTTCTTTGACTAAAAGCCCCCAAAAGGCTAGAATATTATTACCGTACGACTTGCGCAATTCAATAAAAAATATGCTTACAATTGATGATGTTTTTGAAAATTTCAAACTTCCTCTCACCAAAGAAAGAAAGGATCTTATTTATCGCGCCTTTCTTTTTGCGCAAAAAGCTCATCAAGGACAAAAACGCCGCTCCGGAGAAGAATATATTCAACATTGCTTGGCAACTGCCAAGATATTGGGACAAATCGGAATGGAATCAAAAACTGTTGCCGCCGGACTACTTCATGATGTCCCTGAAGATACATCCGTTACTCTTTTAGATTTGGAAAAAGAATTTGGAAACGAAATAACTTCTATGGTAGAAGGTATTACCAAATTGGGAAGAATAAAACTGCGCGAATCCAGAGAAGAATATTTTCTTGAAAATTTGCGCAAAATGTTCCTCGCAATGGCAGCCGACATCCGCGTTGTTATTATTAAACTTGCCGACAGATTACACAATATGCAGACCCTTCGATACAATCCTTCGGAAAAACAATATCGAATTGCAATGGAAACTATGGAAGTCTATGTTCCTATCGCCAACCGACTCGGAATCGGAGAAATCAAAGGAGAATTGGAAGATTTGTCTTTCAAATATCTGGATAGAGAAAATTACAACTATGTAAAAAATATTCAAGAAAAACTTTATAAAGAAGGCGAGCAGTACGTCAATGAGGTTATTCGGGAAATAAAAAAAGAACTGGAAAAAAGAGGAATCGGTGTTATCGATATTCACGGAAGAGCCAAGCATTTGCACAGTCTGTATTTGAAGCTCAAGCGCTACGAAATGGATATTTCCCGCATCTATGACTTGATTGCCATCCGCATCGTTGTTCCCGATATTGCCGATTGTTATGAAACTCTCGGAATCGTGCACAAAAAATACCGCCCGCTAATCGGACGTATCAAGGATTATATTTCCCTACCTAAACCAAATGGATATCAATCCATTCACACAACTATTTTCGGACCAAAAGGCAGAATTCTGGAAGTCCAAATACGAACCCAAAAAATGCATACGGAGGCCGAATTCGGAATCGCATCCCATTGGATATACAATGAATTCGAAAAACAAAAAGGCTGGAAAGGATTATTCAGCAAAAAATCCAAAGCTCCAAAAGAAAGTCTTCCATGGATCAAGCAATTACAAGAATGGCACCAAGAAACCGGAAGCAATCAAGAAAAATTCCTTGAGGGTTTACAAATAGATTTTTTCAAAAATCATATATTTGCTTTCACTCCGCTCGGAGATGTTATCGATCTTCCAGAAGAAGCCACACCGGTAGATTTTGCCTATGCCATTCACAGCGAGATTGGAAATCGCACCTCCGGCGCGAAAGTAAACGGAAAAATCGTCACTCTTGATTATCAAATAAAAAACGGCGACGTGGTTGATATTATGACTTCCAAAGATGACAAAAAACCCAGCCGGGATTGGTTAAATTTCGTCAAAACATCCACTGCTAAAACCCAAATTAGAAGAAAATTAAAAAGAGACTGAAATAAAAATTTCTAAATAACTTTCTCAAGTATTCCATCCAATTCTTCGTCTGAATAATATTCAATTGTAATTTTTCCACCGGAATCTCCGGATTTTTTTATTTTCACTTTTGTTCCGAAAAAACCCGCTAAACGATTTTCCAAATCTTTCACTTCCGGATCAACGGTTATTTTCCTGCTATGCGTCTTTACGGAAACCTCTTTGCTTTTACTTTCCGATTGGCGCACTGTCAAATTATTTTTCAAAATCATTTCAAGAAGCATTAACTGTTTTTCCGCGCTATCCACAGCCAAAAGTGCCTTAGCATGACCTTCACTGATTTGCCCGGAAATCAAAGCTTTTTGCGCTTGAATAGGAAGTTGCAAAAGACGCAATTTGTTCGCTACTGTACTACGATTTTTTCCCATTCTTTGCGCTACATCTTCTTGATTCATTTGAAATTCATCCGCCAACCGTTGATATGCTCGAGCTTCTTCAATCGGATTAAGATTGTGCCGTTGAACATTTTCGATAATCGCCATTTCCAATTTTTGTTTGTCATCAATCTGACGGACAACCACCGGAACCTTTTTAAACCCTGCCAACTTGGCGGCTTGAAATCTTCTTTCTCCGGCAATCAATTCAAATCCATTCCCCTGCCGGCTCACTACTAATGGCTGAATAATTCCATGATTTTTGATTGATTTGGATAATTCTTCCAATTTCTCTTGATCAAAATCCGTCCGTGGCTGATAGGGATTGGCCTTTATTCTGTCAATTTCAACTTCATTCGGATAATAATCATCTGCATCGCTTTCCCTATCACTACGATCACCTCTTTGAGAAAAATCCGTGTTCAAAGAAACATCTCCTTCATCTTCACTTTTCTTGTTTTTTTGCGGTATCAAGGAAGCAAGTCCCCTGCCCAATCCATATTCTTGCGCCATAACATTTTAAAATAATCAAGAAACAAGACATAAAATTCAAACACCTTATTTTTTAAGTTTTATATTTTTGTATCTTATTTTTTGTATCTTTATATCTTTAAAAATTTACACTATAAATTTTTTTTTCTTTTCCTCGCTTTTTGTTCTTTGAATCACCTCTTTGGCAAGACTTTTATATGACCTTGCTCCCTTGGAAAAAGCGTCAAAACCCAAGATAGATTTCCCGAAACTGGGAGCTTCCGCCAAGCGAACACTGCGAGGAATTACGCTTTCGAAAACATATCCGGGAAAATGATTTTTTACCTCAGTAACAACCTGACGAGACAAACGATTACGCCTGTCATACATCGTCAAAACCGCTCCCATAATTTTTAGTTGCGGTTGTAAATTTTCCCGTACCAGCTCAATTGTTTCCAAAAGCTGACTAAGTCCTTCGAGTGCATAATATTCTGTTTGCACCGGAATAATCACTTCATCACTGGCAACCAATCCGTTAATCGTAAGCAACCCCAAACTAGGAGGACTATCGATTATAATATAGTCATAGTCAGTCCTGATTTGACGCAAAACATCATACAAGCGAAATTCCCGATTATCCAAATGAATCATCTCCACTCCCGCCCCCGCCAATTCCGGAGAAGAAGAAATAATATCATAACCAGAATTAGACTTTGAAATCACACTGCGCGGATTGTTTCGATTAATCATTATTTGATACAAGCTTTTGTCCGTATTTCGAATATCCACTCCCGATCCCGAAGAGGCATTTCCTTGCGGATCCAAATCAACCAAAAGCACCGCTTTGCCCGCATCAAACAAATAGGTTGCCAAATTGACCGCCGTAGTGGTTTTTCCCACTCCGCCTTTTTGATTTATAAGTGAAATTATTTTTGCCATATATTTTATTATACTACATTGACAAAAACCTTTCAATTGCCTATCATAATAAGGTATTTTATGAATTTAAAATACTCAAAATAAAGCAAACGCCTCGGTGGTGAAATTGGTATACACGTTGGACTCAAAATCCAATAGTAGCAATACTGTGAGAGTTCGAGTCTCTCCCGAGGCACTAAAAAATGAGAGTTTTATCTGTTTATTAAAAACTTTACAACAAGTAAAAATCCACTTTTAGTGAACGAATCTCTCTATTGACATTAATCAGTCAAATTTAACATACGCGAGTATGTTAAATTTTTTATAAACAAAAAAAATTCTAATTCTGATTATTTGCTAAATTCCAAACATTTTTTATCAACATAGCCACTGTCACCGGTCCTACTCCACCGGGAACCGGAGAAAGAAAAATATCTCGGTTTTTTGCCAATTCAAAATCAACATCTCCGACAATCCTGCCATCAATTTTTGTTATACCTCCATCAATCACAATCGCTCCGTCTTTAATCATCTCACTTTTAATAATCTTCGGAATACCGCAAGCAGTAATAACTATATCCGCCTCTTTTAAATTTTCGATGCTATTTTCTTTTTGATTCTTAATTCCTAATTCTTTGTTCTCAAATTTTTTTAATCCTTTTGCTAAAACATATTCCCCTTTAATCCCTTCTCTGCGCAAAGCTTCAATCATTATTTCTCCGAATATATCCGAATTGGAAATCACAACCGCTTTTTTATTTTCCAAATTCACTCCCGTACTTTCAATCATCATCACAATCGCTCCAGGAAAAACCGGAAATATTTCTCCGTCACCACCTATAAATTTTTCGATATTTTTCGGACAAAAACCATCCGCATCTTTTTTTGGATCAATCGATTCTATTATTTTTTGCGTATCGAATTTCTTCGGAAGCGGAAGCTGGACGATTATTCCATGCACTTTTTCATCAGCATTAAATTCTTCTATTTTTTTTAAAATATTTTTTTCATTTTCATCTGAATCAAATTCAGATTTAAAAAAATTTACTCCGACATCACGAGCCGCCTTTTCTTTTAAGTTAACATAAATTTTTGAAGCTTGATCATTTCCAACCAAAACCACACCTAAACCGGGAGTCAATCTTTCCGCTCCGATTCCGCCGCTAATTTCCCTTAGAATTTTATCCGCAATTTTCCTGCCTTCAATCAATTTCATACCTATTTATATCTTAATGCGTCCAATGGATCAATACGACTGGCACGCCTCGCCGGAACGACTCCGGTCATAAAACCGACAACAGCGGCAAAACCGATAACAAGCAACATAAACCACAATGGAGTATAGAATAAATCCACCGATTCTCCGCCAAAACGACTGGCAATCATATTTACTCCGAAATCAAAAACCTCTCCTCCGGATAATCCGATAGCGATTCCCATAATTCCTCCCAAAAATCCCATGATCGTCGATTCCATTATAAACATCATCGAAATACTGGTATTGGAAGCCCCGATTGATTTCATAATTCCGATTTCTTCGGTTCTTTCCAAGAGCGCGATTGTCATTGTGTTAAACATACCGATAGCGCTTACTACCAAAGCCACGACTCCAAAAAGCATCAAAATTATTTTAACAACATTAAAAATTTGATTAGCCTGATCGACCGTATCCGACAAAGAAGAAACTAAGAGACCCTCTGCCAAAATATTATCTCGAATGGAAGACATTATATTGGTATTTCGACATTTGACTTTCACTTGCGAATATTTTTCTATATTCAATTCCGCCAAGGCATCGGCGTGCACATAGGCCATACTGGAATCACTCTGAATTGAGCCGATAATCAGAAATTTTTTCTCAGATTTTTTCATTTCATAATCATCACCCAATCCCTCATTTTCATCCTTTTCCGAAATAGCTTTTGGAATATAATAAGTAAATCCCATCTCTTTACCAATAAGCTCTTGTGCGTCCCGTCCTAAAACTCCCGCCAAAGAAGAAGTTATCACAATTCCTTCTTTCTTTTCATTGTTGATCATTTCCCCTTTGTCAATCTCCACGCCTCCCAATTTTAAATATCCTGGCGTAGTTCCTAAAATATTCATATCCGCGGAAAGATTATCCACTTCTCCTTGCGCCAAAATTTGAAATGCCGGACTCACTTCCTCCACCCCGTCCATATTTTTTATTTTCTCAGTTACTACTTTATCCAAAGAAACAAGTCCCAAATTTGCCTCGCTAATATCCAACGTCAAAAGAGAATCCGCAGTAGTAATTTTTTCAAGCAAAGTTTTTTGCAATCCATACCCCAAAGAAACCAACAGTAAAATTGCTCCGATACCAATACTCATTCCTAAAATAGTCAAAAGAGTTCTCGAGGTTCGCGCCCGAAACATTCTGATTGAAAGCTTGAAAATGTCGGAAAATCTCATCATAAATATTTTTTATTCCCGGGTATATTTTAAAAGCATAATAATCTCCACTTCTCTGGTAATTTTATCCGCAGTGTTTCTGTATAATCCCAATCCTCCCATCTTAACAGGAAGATCCATCTTCTTTGCCAATCCAAATCCATCAATTTTATTCTCCATTCTTAACTTGAGAAAAGATTGCAACCGCATATACAATTTTTCATCCAATTTTAAGCTGAAATTTTTTCTCAAATACTCCGCCAAAATCAAATGATGCTTGTCTTTCTCTCTTTCATCACTAATAAATTCAGTTGCTTCCAAAATCAAGCGTATTTTTGAAGCAAAAGAATTCGCACGTTTCTTATTCCAACTGGCTCCACCTTTTTCAAAATCCATATCCAAACTTCTTTCAAATGTTCCAATATCCATATTGTGAAACAATAGCTCTTTCAAATAATTTTCCGCTGAATTTAACTGTAATTCCGTCAAATCGGAAAGTACGTGATCAAGAAGTTGCTTGGCTTTAAACGGAACCAATAAAACTCCCAATTGCTGAGGATTAAGATTTCTAAACGTTCTCATTAAAATCTTCATTTCAACTGGAATTTGGTAATCAGGCTCTTCTTGAGTTTTCTTGACAACCTCAATCGGACGCTTTTCTTTATTTACCTCCTCTTTTACAATCTTTCCATCTTTCATATAGATAATTCGATCAGCAAAATGAAGATGTTCGGGATTATGAGTAACTAAAATAATCGTCTTCTTATCTATCTCATTCAATTCTTTCAATATTCGCAAAACATTCTCCGCCGATTCACTGTCAAGATTTCCAACTGGTTCATCCGCCAAAATAATCTGCGGGTTGTTTATCAACGATCTGGCGATGGAAACTCTTTGTTTTTGCCCTCCAGAAAGCTCGCTAGGAAATTTATATGCCTGCTCCGCGATAGAAAAACGTTGCAACAATCCCATTCCATCTTTTTCTCTAACTTTTTTTGAAATTCCGGAAAAAGATTTCGGCAAACAAACATTACCAATAATATTCAATGAAGGCACTAAATAAAACGCCTGAAAAACCATTCCGATATTGTTCCGATGAAGATTGACTTTTTCCTTTTTATTCATCTCTGAAAGTTTTTTTCCCTCGATAGAAACATCTCCATATGTAGGAGCCTGCAAACCGGAAATTGCATACAAAAGAGTTGACTTTCCACAACCGGAAGGTCCAAAGATTATGACATATTCTTGGGGATATATTTCCACATTAGCATCCTCTAATGACCTCACTTCATTCGATTTCCCCTGATTATATATAACCCGTAAATCTTTTACTTTTATTATTGGCTCTTTCATTTTTATTTTTTTGATTGCACAAAAATATCCAGATGTGTAGATTACAATTATATCACGAAATTTAGAAAAAATAAAAAAACATAATTATTACCGCCACCATTGTTCGATACCAAAAAAAAATTTGATAATTCACATTTTTGACAAATTCAAGTAGAAATTTTATCGCTACTATTCCGCTTACTGCCGAAAAAACAATTCCCAATAAAATCGAAAAATCGAAATGAGAAACAAAATCCCCTATCTTAAGCAGACTGGCTCCGAATATTATCGGCGCCATCATTAAAAAAGAAAACTTCGCTGCTTCAACTCGTCCCAAACCTCTTGCCAATCCAGCAGTCATTGTGATACCAGAACGCGAAGTTCCGGGAATTATCGCCAAAGCCTGCGAGAGTCCAATCAAAATTCCATCCGCAAATCCGATTTCTTGAAATTTTCTTTTTCGAAGAGAATATTTATCCACAAAAAAAAGAACAGCTCCCCAAAAGAACAAATTGAATGCCACAAAAAGTTGATGCCTGAATAAAGTTTCGACTAATTCTTCCAAAAAAAATCCCGCCAACACTCCGGGAATTGTAGCAACAGCCAATATCCATAATGTCTTTCGGGAATATCCATTTTCATTATCGCAAATAGATAATCTCTCGCGACAAAAGGCCGATCGAAAAATATCGATCCAATCACGCCAAAAATATCCCAACACAGCTAAAAGAGTTCCAAAATGTAACGACACATCAAAATAAAGGCCTGAGTCTTCCCATCCAAAAAACTGAGGAATAATAATCAAATGACCAGAAGAAGAAATTGGAAGAAATTCACTGGCACCCTGAACTATCCCCAAAAAAATAGTTTGAAATATATCAGACATTAAATAAATTTATGATTTATGTGATTATTAATAATAATCTTTTAACCTAATTTTTTTATCTCCTTATACAATTCATCACTAATAGTTTTGAAAATTTTCGGATTTTCACCGAGAAATTGCTTCGCTTTTTCTCTTCCGAGGCCTAATTTTTCTCCAGCAAATGAATAAGAATTTCCAGCCTTTTTTACTACCGCATATTTAGCCGCCGTATCAAGCAAGTCTCCGGATTTTGATATCCCTTCATTATACATAATATCAAATTCGGTATTTTTAAAAGGAGGCGCTACTTTATTTTTCACCACTTTCGCTTTTACTCTGTTTCCCACCACCTCTTCCCCTTTTTTTATCTGTGCACTGCGTCGAACTTCAATGCGAACAGAAGCATAAAATTTCAAAGCTTGACCTCCGGTTGTTGTTTCTGGATTGCCAAACATAACGCCTATTTTCATTCTTATCTGATTAATAAAAATCACTATTGTATTAGATTTAGCAACTAGTGGCGTAAGCTTTCGAAGTGCCTGCGACATCAAACGCGCTTGACGTCCCACATGATGATCCCCCATCTCGCCTTCAATTTCCGCTCGCGGAACCAGCGCTGCTACAGAATCAACAACAATTACATCAATTGCGTTGCTTCGTACCAAAGTTTCTACAATATCCAGAGCTTGCTCTCCGGCATCCGGCTGAGAAATGAGTAAATCATTAATATTAACTCCGATTTTTTTCGCGTATTCCGGATCCATTGCGTGCTCAGCATCAATAAACGCGGCCACACCACCAGACTTTTGTGCGTTAGCAATAATATTGAGCGATAAAGTTGTTTTTCCGGAAGATTCCGGACCATATATTTCAATTACTCTGCCACGCGGAACACCACCGATTCCCAATGCAATATCCAAAGAAACTGAACCGGTAGAAACAGCTTCCACGTCCACTTTTTTGATTTCCCCCAATTTCATCAACATCCCTTCTCCAAACTTATCTTTTATCTCATCTACCACTTCTTCGATATTTCTTTTTCCTTTCCCCGCCTCATTTTTTTCCAACTTGTTTTCTTTTTTCATAAACTCTATATAATTTATTTTTAATTATTTAAATTTTTAATCGAATCTAAATTAAAAACAACATCTTTAACCGGTCCGGTTTTCTCACTTAATGTTCCGAAATCTTGGCTGTTTATTTTAATTAAAGTTTCATTTCCCTTTCCCGAACTAACAACCGCCTCATTTTGCGCTATAATTTTGTGCCACGATCCTGCTTGAAGAACTCCGCTAAAAACCAATTTTCCATCCGCCTCTATTGAAACCCACACGGATTCACCACTTGATCCAACCTCCAACTCTATTGATTCCGGATTTTCAATTTCCACTAATTTATTTTCTTCCTGATCCGATTCTCCATTTTTTCTCGCTTGAGCGCTCAAATTTGAATTCATATCGCGCGAATAAATGGATAATGTTTTTACGGTTTCCTTATTGAATCGATTTAACACCTTTATTGTTATTATATTTAAACCTTCTTGCAGTCCGATGCTTTCTCTAAATTCTCCTTCATCATCAACTACCATCGACTGATCATTAACATATACTCTCCCATCCTTTTCGCTTTTCCCTATAATGTATATTTGACTACCCTCAACCACCTCTCCATCCAAGGGACTATTCACAATCAATCGAGGAGTAGAAACAAAATTATCCAATTCTTTATACAAATAAAAAGAAATTGCCAGCATAGCAAAAATGATAATAGTCAGAGTGATTATCTTTGGAGTAATGGCAAAAGTATGAATTGAAAAAGGTTTCTTTTTTTCTTCATTATTTTCATTATTTATTTCTTTTTTTATATTATAGGCAATCCCTCGCTCTCTTTCATATGCCTTTATAAGCGGTGTTTCACTCACTCCCATAAACCCCGCATAGCTTCGCAAAAATCCTTTCACATATACTTGCGCAGGCATTTTTTCATACTCGCCATTTTCCAAATATTGAAGATATTTAGATTGAATTCGCGTATTTCGCGAAACTTCCCCCAAACTCATTCTTCTTTCAGCTCTAATTTGTTGAAGTTTTTCTCCTAATGTAAGAGACATTACTTTTTTTCGGGTAAAACCATTCATGCTATTGACTTATAACTAACAATTTATAATTTACAAACAATGGATATTAATTTCTATCAATTTTCGTTTGTGAGTTGTATATTGTCAGTTATTGGTTGCTAGGTTAAAATTACATCTATTATTTCTCGTCATTTTTCTTCTCGACATCATCTTCCTGACCGAAAAATTTATCCGACGATTGCACCTTCAAAGCATTTTCAGTTAAAAGTTCTCTTGGCTTTGAACCATTAGATGGACCTATCACCCCATTTTCTTCTAACATATCAACGAGTCGCGCCGCTCTGTTATATCCAACTCTCAATCTTCTTTGAAGCAATGACGCACTGGCACGTCCGGATTCAATTACAATTCTCTTCGCCTCCTCATAAAAATTATCCTCTTGCTGTTGGGAAAACCCTCCAGATGAACTAAAATCAATTTCTTGATGCAACAAATTTCCAATGGAAGAAATATCTTTTTCGAAATTCTTATCTTCTACCTCATCATCTGTGTTATTTTCAATATTAGAAATATTATCTTTTTGCCGTTTCCAGAATTTTACCACTCTTTTTACCTCTTCCTCGTCAATCAACACTCCTTGCACCCTCAACGGTTTTGCCGAATCGGAAGACAAAAATAGCATATCGCCTCTTCCTAGCAATTTTTCCGCTCCGGCCATATCCAAAATAGTTCGCGAATCAATTTGGGTTGCAACCTGCAAGGCAATACGAGTGGTAATATTTGCCTTTATCAATCCGGTTAAAACTTCGACACTCGGACGCTGAGTTGAAACAATCAAGTGGATTCCGATCGCTCTTGCCATTTGTGCCAAACGAATAATTGCTCCTTCAACCTCTTTACCATGCGCCGCCATCAAATCAGCCAATTCATCAATAACAATAACGATGTATGGAAGTTTTTTTAAATCCTCTTCAATTTGAACGCCTGTTTCCGGATCAATAAATTTCCTTTTCTTTCCTTCGGAAAATTTCAAATGATAAGAAACCAAATCACGCGAACCGGTATCCTGCAAAAGTCGATACCTCTGCTCCATTTCTCCGATTGCCCATTTCAAAACATTAATCACTTTACTATTCTCCACAATCACATCGGAAAGCAAATGAGGAATTCCATTATACAAAGAAAGCTCCACGCGCTTAGGATCCACCAATACCAATTTCAAATCATCGGGAGTGTTTTGATAGAGTAATGAAATTAAAATAGAATTAATACATACGCTTTTTCCTGTTCCTGTTGCTCCGGCAACAAGCAAGTGCGGCATTTTTCGCAAATCTTTAGATATATATTTCCCACCCACATTTTTACCTAAAATAAGATTCATCGTTGAGGTAGAATCTCGAAACAAAACATCCTCCAAAGCATCCCGCATACGCACCGAAGCCACTGTTTTGTTGGGAACTTCAATTCCAATCATTGATTTTCCTGGAATAGGAGCTTCAATTCGAATAGGATGTGCCGCCAACGCCAAAGACAAATCGGCTCCAAGCGCGGTAATGCGACTCAACTTCACTCCGACCGCCGGACGAAAACTATATTGTGTTACAGTAGGACCAACAAGGATACCACCTTCTTCAACTTCAATACCGAAATAACTAAAAGTTCTCTTTATTACTTCCGACTTCTTTTGCGTATCTCCTCCCTGCGCCTTTCCACTGGAATTTTCTAAAAGTCTCAAAGGAGGAAGATCCCAATTATTTCCAATAGCACGAGAAGCAAACCCCCTTCGGGACGTATCTTTTCGAAGCACTGGCTGAAAATTATCCTTGTTGTGAATTTTTTTATTTTTTTCTTCTTTTTCCCCCTCAATTTCAACTCTCAACTCATCATCAGATCCGGATACAAATTCAATCTTCTTAATATTATTTCCCAAATCTTCTTCTGCTGGAATTTTTGCAATTTCACTTTTATCATTTATTTCCTCTGTAACAATTTCCGCGCTCTTTTTATTTGCATTTTCAATATCTTCAATATCTTCATTAAGATAATCGTCGCTCCCTATGATAGACTTATCATATTCCTTTTTTCCCAAAGAAGAAAAGAGTCTCTGCCATAATGCAACCAATGAAAAATTAAAAGCAATAATAATTCCAATTAGAAAAATTGCCACCAAAATAACTATCCCCGCCGCTTGTCCGGTAAATTTAGAAAGTATATAAGCAATAGCCATTCCGATATATCCTCCTCCTTCTCCTGCTTTGGCGATTTTGGAAAATTTATCAGCGTCAAAAAAAATATGAAAAAATCCTAAAACACTCAAGAAAGCAAAAAATAATCCTGTGATCTTTGTTACATAATAACTAGTTTTTTTTCGAAGAAGTAAAACTATACCGGCAATCACCAAAACCAAAGGAAAAAGCCACTTTCCCCAACCAAAAATTGCTCCACCAATTTTGTTCAAATATTTCCCCAATACTCCGGCACCATCAAAAAAACCAAAAATAAAAAGCACTGCTATGGAAAACAAAAAAACCGCCGCTGCGCTGCGCTTTGCATCGGAATGAATATTAAAATGCATTCTTTCATTTTCTTTTTGCGCCTCCGACTCTTCGGATAGAACCTTTTTTCTTCGTCCCATATACAACTATATTATCACACTATTTTATTTTTGTTTAATTATGCAATTTTACAATAATCAATAAAGATATTATATCATCTTATTGTATTTTTTACAACTGTTAACAAATCACAAAAAAACATCCGCTAAAAAGCGGATGTTTCCAAATATTTCATTATATAGCAGAGATTCGATCTAGCGCTTCGCCCACTGCGGAGAACGTCTCGCTTTTTTGAGTCCCGGTTTTTTCCTTTCCACCTTTCTCGCATCTCGAGTAAGAAATCCTTCTGCTTTGATAATATGTTTGAAATTTTCATCCATAACAATCAATGCTCTGGAAATTCCCAATCGACAAGCCTCCGCTTGGCTATTTGTTCCCCCGCCTCTAACTAAAACAGAAATTTTCACTTTATTTTGCAATCCAGAAATCTTAAGCGAGGCCAAAAAAATATTTTGCAAAGAAGCTAATGAAAAATAATCCCTCATTTTTTTCTCATTAACAATCAAATCGTTATCCCCTGCTTTCTCTTTTTTATACACTCTTACCTGAGCCACAGCAGTTTTTCTTCTTCCGACACCATAAAAATACTTATCTGATTTATTATCAGACTTTTTAACAGTCTTATTTTCCTCGCCTACATCGCTACGCGAAACATTGCGAACATGCTCTTTAACAGATTTTTTCTCCATAATTTCTTTAAAAACTTAAAATAAATTCAACCGCACTTATTTGTGCTCGACATCAATTTTATGCTTATGTAAATTGTCTTTATATACCAATAATCTTTTCAATTTCCGAGCTCGCAATTTGTTTTTTCCCAACATTCCATAAACAGCTGCAACCAAAAGCTTAGTAGAATCTTTTTTAAGCTGATCTTTAAAGCTTATAGAAGTAATTCCTCCCGGATAACCGCTGAATCTATGATAAATTTTTCCATCTGCTTTATTTCCAGTAACAACAAGTTTGTCAGAATTGATCACTACGACAAAATCTCCTCCATCAATATTAGGAGTAAAATCAACCCTGTTTTTTCCACTAAGAACAAGTGCAATATCAGTAGCCAATCGCCCTAACACTTTTCCATTAGCATCAAAAAGATGATATTTTCTTTCCATAAAATTTATTCCAAAATTAGTATATTTTATACAAACTCAATTACGGCCATCTTTGCGCTGTCGCTTTTTCTTGGTTGCAATTTAACAACTCTGACATAACCGCTTTTTCTTGACTCAAATTTATCGCAAAAATTTCCGGACAATTTTCGAACTGCCATAACTGGAATTATAATCCTCAAATCTCTCAAAATCGCAACTTTTTTCGACAAATCACTATTGGCAATTTTAGCTTTATTGATAATCGGATCAATAACAGATTTCAATTCTTTCGCCTTTGCTTCAGTAGTTGTAATCTTTTCATTCATAATTAAACTCCCCAGCAATGTTCGTAGTAATGCTTTTCTTTGACTTCTAACACGACCAAATTTTCTTCCAACTTTCTTGTGTTTCATTGTTTTGCGTTATATCCGCTACATACGTTCTAAATAAATTTAATAACTGAAACATTTAGAACATTTAACGATTCATTACTTTTTATGCTTCAGAGTTAATCCATAACCTCCGATAACCTTTTTTATTTCTTTTACCCCTTTATCCCCCATTCCCTCCAAATCTTTCAAGTCATCCTCGGTAAACTTCAAAATATCACCTACTTTCATAAGTTTATTTTGTTGTAAAACATTAACAGTTCTGGTTGAGATATTTTTCAAATCTTCCACTTTTATTTTTTTCGGATCTTCAATTTCTTCTTTTTCTTTTGTTTTTTCCTCAAAAACAACTTCTGCCTCAATAACTTTCTTTTCCACAACATCTTCCTCGGAACTTATCTCAGAAAGCGCAGAAAACTGATCTATTAAAATCTGATTAGCTTTAACGAAAGCCTCTTGCGGAGATAAACTTCCATCGGTTACAATTTCCAATGTAATTTTATCAAAATCGGTTCTTTTTCCGACGCGCATATTTTCCACATCATAATTCACTCTTTTTATCGGTGTGTATATCGCATCCAAAGTGATTACTCCGATTTCTTTTTCATCTTTTTCGCTTTGTTCAACCGGAACATATCCGATTCCTTTTCCTACCTCAATCTCCATATCCAACTGAGCATCTTTGCTTGTAAGATTTGCCAGGACTTGATCTCCATTGATTACTTCCACATTGGAGGGACATTTTATCATTTTCGCAATAACCGCACCCTCTCCCTTATGCTTAACAGAAACTTTTATTGGATCTTCAGAAAACATTCGAAAACGAACTTTCTTCAAATTAAGAATAATCTGCACAACATCCTCCATTACTCCGTCGATAGTTGAAAATTCATGAGAAACTCCTTTTATTTTCAAAGAAATAGCTGCTGCTCCATCCAAAGATGACAGCAAAACTCGGCGTAATGAATTTCCCATCGTTGTTCCATATCCGGGATAACAACCTTCAATAACAAATTTTCCAGCATTTTCACCAATATAAGTATATTTCGGCTTTCGAGGAAGAGATATTATTTGCATATTTTTCAACTTACAACCTACAATTGACAACCTCGTTACTATTACGTGTTATTAATTGTCGATTATCTATTATTTATTAATTATCTAAACATTCCTAATTCTTGATTCCTGATTCCTGATTGTTAATTCTCACCTATTATCTTGAATAATACTCAACCACCATTTGAGGATCAGTTCCCACTTCAACTTCATCTCCCTTCGGTACAGCAGTAATCTTTCCTTCAAATTTTGATTCATCAAATAAAATCCAAGAAGGAAAATCCTTTTTATTTTTTAAAATCTCACTTTGCTTCTTAAAATATTCTTTTTCCTTTTTTAAAGCGCTCACAGAAATAACATCGTCAATCTTCACTTCGAATGAAGCAATATCAACTTTTTTTCCATTAACATTCACAAATCCGTGATTAACCAATTGTCTGGATTGTTTACGAGAATTTCCAAAACCCATTCGATATACAACATTATCCAATCTCATTTCCAATCTCGCCATCAAGAGATCTCCGGTGACACCATGATGTTTACTTGCTTGCTTGAAATGCTTTCGAAACTGTTTTTCAAGCACACCATATATTCTTTTGATTTTCTGTTTCATCGACAATTGCTTTCCATATTCGCTATTTCCTCTGGAAAATTTCTTTCCATGTACTCCGGGAGCATAATTTTTTCTTACAATCGCGCATTTCAAACCCCCGCAGCGATCACCCTTAAGAAAAAGCTTCTCTCCCGCTCTGCGACATTTTCGACAACTTGCATTTGTATCTCTTGCCATTTTTTTATCTTCTTAGCTTCTTAACGCAGTAGTTTTTAGTCTATAAATAAATTATACTAAACCAAATTTCTACTATGCTACAAGCTGATTTATTAGGTCTTTTCCGAAGTAGACTTTCTCCCGCTTCCCATTGTTCTGCGAACATTCCCTCTTACAGTTCGAGTGTTGGTCTTGGTTCTCTGTCCTCGAGAAGGCAATCCTTTTTGATGCCGCAGACCGCGATAACAACCAATTTCTTTAAGTCGTTTGATATTCATCTTTACCTGATGCTTTAATTCTCCCTCTACTCGATATTTTTTTTCAATTTCTTCTTTCAGATTATTTACTTCCTCGGCAGTCAGATCTTTAGTTCTCGCATCTTTGTTAATCCCAAGAGAACTCAAAATTTTTACGCTAGTAGCACGTCCCACTCCGAAAATATATGTGAGAGAAATTTCTATTCTTTTTTCGTCTGGGATATTAATCCCGGCTATTCTTGCCATATTTTATCTTCTTAGCTTCTTAACGCAGTAGTTTTTAGCCTATAAATTATACTAAACCAAATTTCTACTATGCTACAAGCTGATTTATTATACTCTTCTTGGTTTCTTCGCTCGACATCCGTTATGAGGAATTGGAGTAGTATCCTTAATTGAGGTTATCTCAAATCCGTTATTTGCCAATCCTCTAATAGAAGCCTCTCTTCCTCCACCCACACCATTCACAAAAACCGCCAACTCTCGCATTCCATACTTCTTTATCTTTTCAGCAACATTGGCTGCTACTTGAGTAGCCGCGTATGGAGTTGATTTTTTCGCTCCCTTAAATCCAAGAAGACCAGAACTGGACCAACCCAATGAGGCTCCATTTATATCGGAAATTGTAATAAGAGTATTATTGTAAGTGCATTTCACATTAGCTCGCCCCTTAATAATTTGACGTTTTCCTTTTTTGATTTTCTTTTCAGGCTCTGCTGTGACGGCAGAAACAACATCGCCGTCTTGCGCCTTTTTTCCCTCTTTTATTTCTTCAGTTTTTTTAGTATCTTCTGTCATCATAATATATTATTAAAATTTTTCAATTTTCAATTCGCCGGCCGACGAATAATTTTCAAACAAATATTTTTCCTCCGCCGCCATTTGTTTAGAAATTATAAATTATCCTTATTATTACCCTTGTCTTTGTTTATGCTTCGGAACATCGCAAATAACGTAGAGCTTTCCTCTGCGTTTAACAATCTTACATTTAGCACATATTTTTTTAACTGATGCTCGAACTTTCATAATATCTAATATCTAAAATATCATTTATAAAAAATTTACACACTATAATCGCTGCGTTATTCTGCCTCGAGTCAAATCGTATGGACTCATTTCCAGCAGAACTTTATCGCCGGGAAGTAAGCGAATGTAATTAACTCTCATTCGTCCGGAAATATGTGCCAAAACTTCATGACCGTTATCCAATTTCACCTTAAAAGTAGTACTCGGAAGAGTCTCGATAACAGTTCCTTCAAGTTTTATCAATTCTTTACTCATAACAACACAAAAATAGAGGAGCTACTCAAATACTAAACCATCCTAATTCCTGAAGCTCAAAATAATGCCTCTATTTCAAAAGCTCTCTATTAAATTTTCTTTTAACGGACGTACAACCATCCTACACAATCGATTTTCTTTTGTCAAGAGTTTATATTTAGAAATTGAAAATCGAGCGCTTTTTTGTACAAAAATCTTAGTTTTATGGATAATTTTTATATAGATATTACATTCTTCAAATCAACAGTAATATCATAAATCATCCTAATGCAATTTTCCGCCAAAGCATTTTTAATATTAAATATTTCAGACGAGTTTAATGAAAAAGGAGAAATAAAAAAAGGCTTGAACTTCTTGCGAAAAATCAAGCCTTATACAACACAACTGTTAATTGCCAACAATTCCAGAGCTTCTTGACGAATAAACTCAAAATCCATCAAGGCCTCTTCAATTGGCTTTTTATATTTCAACCCCGTTAAATTCTTACTCTTTACTACAAAAATAAACGGGATTGCTTTTTCTTCCAAATACGCTTTAATCCTTTCAATGGAAGACGAATCTAATCCAGCGTAGTATTCGTCCAACATACTCAGAAACCCATCTATCATATCACAAACCTTAAACATAATGGCAAAGTCTGTTTGTGATATTCTTTTAAAATAACAATCAACAGACTCTTGTTTGAGCCTGGTAAAAATTTTGACGTAGATGGGAATCAAATCTCCATATCTTTGCCGAATATTTATCAACGTCGACAAACCTACCTCCTCAGGAACATCATGAAGAAGAATACTGGCGCCTTCTTCATCATTGTATGGAATATGAAAAATAACAAGTGAATAATAAATAAACGACCTCCATACTCTTTTGGGATGCTTGCGATAGGGGGTTTTATCACGACGCAAATCTTGATGATAAGAATCGCAACATTCTTCCGCTTTTAATGTCAAGATTGCTCCTTTCTTTTTCGCAAAAGAAGTTATTTTTATTTGCTGCCAAAATTCTCTTTTTTTTCTCACGGAATCGGCCGCGAGAATTTCAGGTTTTCTTCGCATAGCCAGCTCCTTTGAGAGTAAATTTATAAAGAACTTATTCTTGTTTAACCCTTATCATACAAGAATACCGGGAAAAATCAAGTCCGCAAACTATTTCATCAATCCCTTAATAAACTGCAAAAATTTATATAAGAAATATTTTTTTTGATTAATAATGATATCATAGCTTCCTGCAAATTCAGTCGGATTTGTTTCTAGAGAAAATCCCATCTTAAACCGTGTAATCCCCGCCCAATTATTACCTTGTATCTGGTATTTAGAATCTGGTATTTTCTTTTCTTTTAAAATTGATTTATTGGAAATTGGTAATTGTTTAGAAATTAGAAATTTGGAATTAGAAATTTTAACCCCTCCCATATCATACCTTTTGCACCCTTTTTCCCTTGCGTCTTTTATTATCTGCCAATGGAGCGCAAATGGCGCCATTACATTTTTATATTTGTCATCCGACGCTCCGTGAAGATATATCGCAGTATCATCAAAAAAAGAAACGATTGCCACGGCAACAACCTTTCTGTCATATTCCGCCACATATAATTGTACGCAGGGAATTTCGAGCATTTTTCGATAATATTCATCCGGATGCGAAACAATCCCCTGCCGCTTGGATGTAATCCTTATAAGTCTCAAAAATTCATTAGCATAAAAACTGAATTTTTCTTTATTTTCCTTATTTAAAATTTTATCATTAGAATTTGAAAATTGTTTTAAAATTGAAAATTGAAAATTGAAAATTCTAACTCCGCGTTTTTCAGATAATCTTATGTTGTATCTTGTCTTGCTTTTCATTTCCTCTAGTAATTCTTCTTCCGGCTTTGAAATATCAATTACAAAAGTCTGCCGCGGTTGCATATCATGCGGAGCCTTTTCAACTTTTAATCCGCATTCTTTCATTATTTTTAAAACATCCTTATTTTCCGCATCAAATCTTATCCAATTTACTTTTTCTTTTTTTGCCAAATTAAAAATATCTTTGATTAGAAATTTACAACCAGCATCATGGATTCCCGCCTCCGCGGGAATGACAAAACCTCGCGGCGCGTAAAAATAATTGCCGACTATCGGCAATTTATGTTCTATTATACTGGCATTAAAATCTCCCGAAGAAATTTCGAAAGTTCTGCGTCCAACGCTTTCTTGAAACTTTCGCCAATCTTCCGACTGCAAAAAATCCATATTTTTAAAAAATTTATACTATAAAAACTACCTCCCGATATTTCTTAAGGCAAATTTTATTCTTTCTCCAACATCAGAAATATCCATCGGGATTGATTTGAGAGCCTCGCGCGCTTCCGCGACGGAATATCCCATCGCCACCAGTGCTTCCAAAGTATCGCCGTCCGCCACCACCTCTTTCTTGTCCGCATCCGGCATATCCGCCACTTTATTTTTGAGTTCCAGAATAACCCTCTCGGCAGTCTTTTTCCCCACTCCGGAAACTTTCGTGAGAATTGAAGAATCATTATTAAGAATTGCCGTGCGAATAGTCTTCGGATCAGCAATAGACAAAATTCCCTTCGCCGCTTTGGGTCCGATTCCGGAAATAGAAATCAAAAGTTCGAACATCTCCAATTCATCCAAAACCAAAAATCCATAGAGTGACATTTCATCTTCACGAATGTGTGTATGAATAAATAGATCCACTTCACTCATTGATGCCAATTTTCCAAAAACATAATCAGTTACAAAAACTTTATATCCCACCCCGCCCACATCAACAACCGCATAATTTCCCCGCAAATATTCAATTTTTCCCCTCAATTTCGCTATCATTCTACATTATATGAAATATTTAATATTCTACCTTATCCATTATACAATAATACCACACGCAAAACCAACTCTTGCAAAAAAATCCATACTATGTTAAAAATATACTGTTATATCTGCATCAAATTAAAAAACGCTCTTAATTTAACAATGTAACAATCTAACCATTCAATAAAAAAATTTAAACTATGCCAATCAAAAAATCTGCCAAAAAATATATGCGCGTGACGGACAAAAAAACCGCCCGCAACAAAATAGTACGAGGGGTTTTCCGAAGCGCTATCAAAAAAACCCGCGAGGCAATCACTGAAAAAAATATTGAAAAAGCGCAAGAATGGCTGAAAAAATCCATCAAATCCCTTGATAAGGCCGTGCAGAAAAAGACACTTGTCAAAAACACCGCCGCCAGATACAAATCAAGACTCAACAAAGCAGTCAAAGAACTGGCTGGAAAAAAATAACTTCAACAAAAAACAAGCTTCTATCACAGACTAGCTTGTTTTTTTGTTTAACCGCTCCCATTCTTCATTTGTCAAATTGACGCATATGCGTCAATTTGACAAATTTTTAAGTTTCTAGAATCTATATCTCAATTTTAAGAAAAAGAGAATCCTGATTTTTTTTTAAAAATCTGCCGAAGGCAGATGGACGGAATAATAAAGCTATAACTCTACTACAAATTTATCCAACGCCAAATTGATATCAATTTTTCCGGTTTTTACTTTCAAATCAATTTCCGCCAAATTGCGATAGATGCTTTTTATCTTTTTAATATCCATCATCCGCACTTGCGCCAATCCTTTTTTCACGACAAACGGATGCAATTTTGTTTCTTTGGCAATTGCATATTCATTGCTAAGTCCCGAAAAATACAGTCCTGCAATTTTAAGCAAATTACGGAATTGATATACATACATGGAAAAAATATAAAAAGGATCGTCCCCTTTTTCAAGCTGTCGGTGCAAAAAATTTATTGCGTCTTTCTTGTTTCCATTTACTAAGGATTCTATTGTTTGAAAAATATCCGATTCAATCTTTGAATTTGTAAGTAAATCAATATGTTCCTCTTCTATTTCTTTTGTATAATTGACCAATTTTTCAATTTCATTACCAAGTAAAAATAAATCGTTGCCGACGTAAGCAATCAACTTTTTTTCTGCTTCGGAAGATATTTTTCCATTCGCTTTTTTTACTCTATCCTTAATCCAATTCTCCAGCGCAACTGTCGATAATTTTTCGAAACTTTCAACTTTTCCCACCGAAAAAATATATTTAAAAAGTTTTCCATTTTTTCTCGGAAGACCCTTTTCCCAAAAAATCAAAAGTGTCTCCTCATCTTTCTCCAGGTATTTTATTTTATTGAGTATCTCTAGAATATTCACTTGCTTTTCCGTTTTTCCGTCAACCATCAAATTTTTCACAATAACTATTTTTTTATCGCCAAACAATCCCCTAGCGGATAATACATCTGCTATGACATTTTCTTTTGCTTCATCCTCAAAATCAAAAACGGATAGGATTGTTCCCGATCCGTTTTTTTTCAAAAACTCGATTTTTATTTCGGCAAGTTTTTCACCGGAACGGAAATCATCATCGCCATATAAAAAAATAATCATCGAATTAAAATATCATTATGACATTAAAACAAAAATAGCTATACTTCCCGATTTAATATCTTTATGATTTTACGTTTTCAAATTTTTATCATTGTTCCCATCTTAGTGCTTGCCCGGGTTCAAGAATTTCCACCCAAATTTGCCCAGGTACAAATTTAACTTCCTGTCCGGATTGATCATAAAAAAACAATTTACTATCAATTTTTGATTTATCTTTTTTCCAACTCCCGCGCATTTCTTTTCCGTTAAAATAATAAAAAGCTTCTCCGGAATCAGTTTCATCATACCACGGATCACCAACTTGAACATTATTATATCTACCACTAATAGAAGCATTTCCTGTGTTTTTTTCTTCCTCAATTTCCGCCCACGGATTTCTCAGTCCCTTACCGAGATAATCTTGCGTATTCGTAATTTGTTCGGACTTGGCAAACATCACTACTATATTTTTTGGCGCCAACCTTTTACCATTATTTCTATCCACATCCTCTTCACCACCCCATATTCTCAAATATGAATTTGTCTCCCGATCATATTCATAGTCTGCATCATATGGTTTTGCAAAAGCCACTCGCAAGTTTCCCTTTTCCGGTCTCTCGCTAATTTGAGCCTCGGCTTGATGTGGATAACCGGAAAAAGTTCCTTCTCTGCGAAAATCCTTTCCCTCCATCATTTTAAGCATATTCTCTCCGGTTATTCTGCCAGTATCTTCTATGCGCATCTGCCCAGTGGCTTCACGTCGATCACAATATGCCCCACTCATACAATCATGATGATCAATAACCCCTTCTTTAAGCAAATTCAAAGCAAAAGCCGAACCTCCCCAATGAACAAAAACTGCATCCAATCCTTTAGCTAAATGAATATAGTCATGGCGAGAACTGCGAATAGCCCCCGCCTCTTGAGGAATATTACAAAGATAGACGCCCATAAGTCTAGTTACGGAAGATGTATATCCCGGCATTTCAATTACCATATCCGCTTCGGAAAATCCGGCTGCTGGACGGGCTTGAATATCCGCAGGTTGCATCACCGCAATCGGGCGACGATTCCAATTTTCACAAGACAACCCGGAAATTGGACTTACTGGACCGGAATTTTGAATGGATTGATTTGTTGATGCACTACTTTCAATACTGATTGGCTTAGTATTTTTACTTCTTCTTGCATCACGAGTATAAAAGAAGTATGCAATCAATCCCACAATTATTAAAACTGACACGATTATTATTCTTTTTTTACTGTTCATTTTTCTTTTTTATTACTTTTTTAATTATTTATATTAAGCCGCTTTTTTAATATTAATTCTATAATTAGCAGAAACTTCTTTTTTTATCTTCGTTTTTTTAATTCCTCCGATATTCGGATATTCATTCATAAAAAATAAGATTTTAAAAAAATTCTATTTTACTATTTTTGACATTCCGAACAAAAAAACACGCTTCTTTGTCCCAATTTTATCCGCTTAATTATTGTATCACATTTTTTTTTCTTCCGCACACAAGAACATATTTTTCCATCCTTACGATAAACTTTCAAAATTTTTCCAAAGCTTCCTGGCGCGCCGTCCGTGTCGCGATAATCACTGTCCGAAGTGCCGCGCATCTCAATGGCTTTCTTAAGAATCTTCAAAATAGACTCATATAGTACTCCTACTTCCGATTTTTTCAAATATTTCACCGACCGTTCGGGATGCATTCCCGCATCAAAAAGAATCTCACTGCGATAAATATTTCCGATTCCGGCGATCAATTCCTGTTCCATTAAAACAAGCCCAATCTTCTTGTTTTGCCGTTTTTGCAAAAGTTCTCTGAATTTTTCCAAGGTAAACTCCTTGCTCATCGCGTCCACTCCCAACTTTTTGATTTCCGGCAATTCCATTACCTTGTCCGTATCCACCAAAACCATCTTGGCAAATTTCCGCAAATCTGAAAATTCCAAAGTTTTTCCAGATTTTAGTTTCCAGATATGATGTATATATTGATTAACCCTGTCATTAAAATAGTTTTTATTTTTTTGTATCTTGTTTTTTGTATCTTGTGTCCTTATTAAGAGGTGTCCTGTCATTTTCAAATGAATATAAATCGTTTTTCCTCCGGACAAATCCACAAACATATTTTTTCCAATCCGCCAGGCTTTGAGAATTTTTTTTCCTTTTATTTCCGCTTCAAACTTTTTCAAATTCACGCCTTTTATGGCTTTTGGCCAATCACTCCAAAAATCAACGATCGTATCGCCTTTTATCTTTCTATTTAAATCGTCAACAATTGTTTGCACTTCAGGCAATTCCGGCATATTTTTTGCTTTTAATATTTCGAAAACCATATTTCTCACTGAGAATTATCAACCCCAAAACCAAAAAAAAGAAAATAATCCCGAAATGCGAAGTCCAAAGCCAATGATCAATGAAAAACAAAAAATAAAAAGTAGAGAGCAAAATGCCCGAAACCAAACTCAGCCTAAGAGCTGTTTGCACTGAAAAAAATAAAACTCCCAAAAATAAAATCAATCCAATAATTCCCAGCTCCGACCAAACAAGCAGAAAAACATTATGCACCGGCTGAATTTTCCAAATTGGTTTTTGTGGATTTTTATCCGCCACTGCTTTCGTATAATTTCCCGCTCCGACTCCCAGCCAAAAATTTTCTTTTATAATTTCTTTCGATTGCAAAACATACGTACTTCGGTCATCGAAAGATTTTTTTTCCAATCTTTCTTCTCCGGCGATGCGGGAAAAAAACAAAGGAGAGAAAGCAGTCAACCAAATCAATCCCACTCCTAAAAATACAACGGCTAATTTCACTAATTCTCTTCTTTTTTCTCTTTGAAATAAGAATAATAATATAAATCCGATTGCAAAAACAATCCAAGCGCTACGGGAAAAGGAAACAACCAGTCCGGAGAAAATTAAGACGTAAGACGTAAGACGTAAGACGTAATTATAATTTCCAATTTCCAATTTTGTCAGCCAGAGGCTGATCCGTTTTTGACGGAAATTTTGAATCAAATCTGAATTTCTAAATTTTGAAATTAAAGCATTTAAAATTGATTGAAAATTGAAAATTGAAAATTGAAAATTTACAACCAATAGCAAAACAATTGCCAAATAACCTCCCAGCACATTCGGATGCGAAAACGTTCCGTATGCGCGGAGCCATCTTCCACCCGGCATTTCAATCACCGATGTTCCGCCAGATGAAACGATATGCCAGCTCGTTCCCAAAAGCGTGCTGGAAAAATCACTTTGCGTCAAAAACTGTCCGATTGCCAGCGCGCCTTGCAACGCTCCGACAAGCATCAAAATAAAGATGAATTTCCGCCAACTGAAATCAATTCTTCGCACCGTCCAAAATAATCCAATTGCCAAAAATAATTTGAAAGAAAAATAAAAGGCCAGCGTCTTGTCAGGAGACCAAAGGATAGAAATAAAAGACCAAACGAGTAGTAAGTATAAAGTATTAAGTATAAAGTTTTTAAAATTGAAAATTTTGTCATTAAAAATTGTTTTAAAATTGAAAATTGAAAATTTAAAATTAAAATCTTTAAAATACTTCACCATTCCCAACACCAAAAACAGAACTATGAAAATATCGACTAGATAAACTCCAACAGTCCCGTATTCCCACTTGAAACCGCCCACAAAAGGCTCGCGCCAAATCCAAACCCCTTGCCAGGGAAGCAAAAACATCATCGCGTAAAATAAATATTCAATTGTCTTTTTCAAATTCATATTCACATTCGCATTCCATAACTCAAAGCTCTCCCCAGTTATCTCCAATTTTCACATCCACCACTAACGGAACCTTGAGTTTATAAACATTTTCCATAATATTTTTTACCTTTTTGGAAACTTCATCTGCCAGGTCTTTTCGCACTTCCAAAATAATTTCATCATGAATTTGAAGTATCATTTTCACATTGAGATTATTTTCATATTCAGAATAAACCGCAATCATAGCAAGTTTCATAATATCCGCCGCCAAGCCTTGGATCGGCATATTGATCGCCATCCGTTCCGCTCCGGATTGGACTTGAAAGTTCGGCGAATTTATTTCCGGCAAGTACCGACGACGACCGATTTCTGTCTGGACAAATCCGTCTTTTTTAGCTTGTTCTTTTATTTGCTTGATGAATTTTGCCACATCGGAAAATTTTTCCATATACGCACTAATGAATTTTCTTGCTTCCTCTCGAGAAATTCCCGCTGATTGCGAAAATCCGAAAGTTCCCATTCCGTATATGATTCCAAAATTAAGCGCTTTGGAATTTCGGCGCATCTTTTCTGTTACTTGCGACAAGGATACTTTATTAATTTCCGCCGCCGTTGCCTGGTGAATATCTTGGCGCGCCCAAAAAGCTTCGATCATTTTTTTGTCGCCTGACATATGTGCCATTACCCGTAAATCTATTTGTGAATAATCCGCGCTCACAAAAACATATCCATCTTCAGCGGAAAAAGCAACTCGCATCAATTTCCCTAAATCTGTTCGAATCGGAATATTTTGCAAATTCGGATTTTCCGAAGAAAGCCGTCCGGTTGCCGCCACCGCCTGATTATAAGTTGTATGGATACGTGAATTTCCATCCACCATTTTCGGCAAAGTATCCAAATAGGTTGTTTTGAGTTTAAAAATCTCGCGATATTCTTCAATTTTGGCAATTATTTTATGCTCGTCCTTAAGTTTTTCCAATTCACTAGCAGCAGTGGAATATTTTGTTTTAGTTTTCTTGATATCCGCTGTCGGAAGTTTCAAATGCTTAAAAAGTATTTCCGAAAGCTGGGAAGGAGAATTAATATTAAATTCTTTTCCGGAAAGCTGATATATGCTTTTTTCCAGATTGGAAATTCTATCTCCGATTTTTTCTGAAATTCCCTTCAAAATGAGAGTGTCAACTTTCACTCCGGAAAGTTCCATTCGGGCTAAAATTTCCACCAACGGCATCTCCACTTTCTCAAAAACATATTGCAAATTATATTTTCCGTCTTGCGTGACGCAAACTTCTTTCATTTTTCTTTCCAAAATATTTTTGAGCTTGAAAATATAATCAACTCTTCGACAATTTTCAAAAACAACATCCTCCTCACTTTCAATTCCCAAAGTAAGCTGCTTTTTTTCTTCCTTACGAATCTCCTCACCCAACTCCTCCAAAACCATTTTTTCAAATTCAATCTTCCCTCCCGGTTCAAGCACATATTTTGCCAACATAATATCCCAAACAATACCACCCAAATCAATTTCTTCTTTTTTAAATGATTTACAATCATCTTTCAAGTTATATCCGATTTTGAAAATATCTTTGTTTTCTAAAATATTTTTCAACGCTTTTTTATTTTCACTATTCCAAGATAAAGAATACGCCCGTCCGGTTTTCCAAGAAAAAGAAACTGCGGAAATATCTCCTCCGCCGCCAATTTTCAAGCTCAAAGCAAACTCCTTTTGTTTTCCCAATTCTTCTGCAAATTTCCCGACATCTTCCACTTTTTCATATTTAAATTCCTTAACTCCGTCCTGCATATTTTCATTATTTGCATCAATTTGCATATTCGCATTATCGGGAATTCTTTTTATTAAACTAAAAAAATTCAATTCTTGAAAAATTTTCACTATCTTTCCCCGCTCAAAATCAGCAGTCTTGCATTTTTCCAAATCAAAATCCAGCGCAACATCAATTTTGATAATTCCCAAATATTTAGACAATATCGCCTGCGCCTTGTCTTTTTTTAATTTTTCCCCAACTGCTCCTTTTATTTTTTCCACATTTTGATAGATATTTTCCAGACTCCCGTATTCCTGAATCAATTTCACAGCGCCCTTTTCTCCAATTCCTTTCACTCCGGGAATATTATCCGAAGCATCCCCGCGCAATCCCTTGAAATCCTTAAGCTGTTCGGGAGAAATTCCATACCTTTCCTTTACCGCCGCTTCGTCATACAAAACAGAATCGCTAAGTCCCCGCCTCATCGTATACACCTTGATATTTTCATCCACCAATTGAAGCGCATCCAGATCCCCCGTAACTATTATTGTTTCGATATCATTTTTATTTAATTCTTTATTCTTACTTCTTGATTCTCGCTTTGCAATTGTTCCAATCACATCATCCGCCTCAAATCCTTCCATTTCATAAATGGGAATATTAAAAGCACGCACCACCTCCTTGACCTTGGGAATTTGCGCATATAATTCATCCGGCGCTTTAGCGCGAGTTGCTTTATAATCGGCAAATTTTTTGTGCCGGAAAGTCGGAGCCGCCAAATCAAAAGAAGCCGCAATATAATCCGGCTTGAATTTTTCAATTACACTAAGTAATGTTGAAGCAAATCCATACACCGCATTCACCATCTCTCCTTTTTTATTCGTCAGCGGAGGAAGCGCATGATACGCCCGATGAATAATCGCATTACCATCAATCAAGATTAGTTTCTTTTTATTTTCTTTATCCATATATTCAAAACAAAAAATAGTTCATAATTCCCGGCTTTCCAAGACATACAGAAAAAACCTCGAAACTATTTCAATTCTATTCCTTTAATAACCGCGTCTTTCAGAGGATGGTCGTTTTCATTAGCTTCCATCGCCTCAATTTTATCCACCACATCCATTCCATCAGTCACCTTTCCGAAATTGGTATGCTTGCCGTCAAGCCATGGAGTTTCCTCGGCAGTAACAACGAAAAATTGACTGCCGTTGGTATTTGGTCCGGAGTTCGCCATCGCTAAAGAACCGCGTACCAATTTTTTCGAATTAAACTCATCCTTGAAAGCATATCCCGGTCCGCCCATACCATCATCAGACCAATCGTCATCCTTTGAATTTGGATCTCCTCCTTGAATCATAAAATCCTTGATCACTCGATGAAATTTTGTCCCATCATAAAATCCTTCACTGGCCAATTTCATAAAGTTATTCACCGTAATCGGACTGTCTTTTCCGAAAAATTCCACCTCGATATTTCCCATATTTGTTTTAATTGTCGCCTTAGAATATTTTTTTACAAAAGACAAATCATCGAGTCCTGCATTTTCCATAGCTTTGTTGATTTTTTCCTGCTCTTTTTGTGCGGCATCTTTGACATTCTGCTCAGCCTTCTTTTGGATATCCAAAATAGAAATCGCGTTGCTTTCTAAAGCAGGCTTTTCTATCTTCACTTCCCTTGAACCCAAAGAACACCCCGACAAAAACAGCACAGAAATTAAAATTATTAATATTGATGTTTTTTTCATATTTTTTATTCTTAATTCTTAATTCTAATTATCCTCTCCTTTTCATTTTTCCATTCAAATTCCATCCAAATCGCATCAGCAGGAATCAGACTCTCAATCCTTTCCGCCCACTCCACTATTATAACATTACCCGACTGGGAAATCATCTCTTCCCATCCCAACTCCAAAATATCCTCCGCCTCAACCCGATACGCGTCAATGTGAAAAAGCACTGACAACCTACAACTAACCACCGACAACCCAGTCTTTTTATTTCTTGTTGTTGTTTGTTGTTTGTTGTTTATTGTTGGTATTTTATATTGCTTCATTATCATAAACGTCGGACTCACAAAGGGTCCTTCCGCTCCCAATCCCTCCAAAAGCCCCTGCGTAAAGGTGGTTTTTCCCGCGCCCAAATCACCCGAAAGACAAATCACCCTTTCTTTTGCCTCTCCGGAAAGTATTTTTTCCGCCATCTCCAAGCCCAATTTCTTGGTCTGCTCGGCGCTATTTGTGATGATTTCTCTTTTATTCATAAATAAATTATACCACACTGGGTATTTTTTTATAATCTTTGCAAAAAAATCCGGAAATTATCCGGATTTTTTGATTTTTTTTATCTAAAATTTTATTTACAAATCATCCCTATCTTGTGGCTTCCATTTACCATTTTCAAAGTTTTCTCCAAGATCATCGGTTTGTTCTTGCTTGCCAAAATATGTTTTTTCCAATGTTTCCACTTGCGACTTGTGTTTTTCCTCAGCCCGCTTAACAAATTCGTCATACTCTTCTTTGCTCATTTCTCCAGATTTTCCTGATGAATCCACATATTTATTAAATATTTTGTCTTTTTCCGCGTCCAATTCTTTTCCTGCTTTTACCAATTCTTTTTGATATTCCGCTTCCATACCACTCAAACTTTCTTGCCGTTCAGATCTTTGCAAAGATCCGCGCTCGTGATATCCCGGCGGAACTTGAGCGGGCGCATAATTTTCCGCAGAATATGCCGGCTGTTGCACGATAACACGCCTGGGAGGCAAATGATGATTTGAACCTGACAAATGAACATACCCTCCTCCTTGCGGATATGCATACGCAGGTTGCCCATAATAACCGCCGCGCATCGCTTCATCTCGATATCGGTCATAGCGTTGCTGTGAGGTTTCAATTCCGGCAGAATTCAAGATAACTTTTTCTGTTGCCTGTGCCATTCCGGAATAAGCCCCTCTCGCGACTCCCGATGCAACTCCGTCTACTATTTTTATCGTCGCAATCCCAGCCATAGTTTCAATAACATCAGAAAAATCAATCCCACTATGCCTACCTCCCGCTTCCGCCTTCATCGGCGCCCCCGCCAATGCTCCGGCAAAAATAGTTGTTGCCACGCACAAAGCAGCCATCTTTCGCACAAATAAACTTCTTTTTTCTTGACTTTCCGGATTATTAACCTCTCCCTCTTTCACAACCGCCTCACCGTCCGAGATTAAAACTTTCAACTCTTCTATTGCCATCTTTTCTGTCAAATCTCTCCTTTCTTCATTACCTTCAATTTCATTTTCATTTCCGGCATTCTTATTCCTGCCATCTTTCGAATTTTCATCAATAACTTGCACTTCTATTTTTTTCGACTTTTGCTCTTGTTTTGGTTTTAAAAATTCAAACATAATGATTACAAATCAAATTATATTCTCTCCGCCAATTCAATTATTTTTTTCTTTTCTTCTTCAATAATATTTTTTATCTCTTGTTCCCCTTTTTGATTGCCTTCTTTCATCAAAATCATCGCAGCGACTTTTCTTTTCATTATTTGGTTAAACCATCCGATTTCTTCAGGAAAAACGGAAAATATTTCCAAATACACATCCCACGCCTCCGGCGCGTTAACATCAAAAAATTCAAACCATTTTTTCTTATCGTGTTCAGGCAAGTCGCTGGCAAAAATTATTTTTTCAAGTTTTTCTTTTTTGTTTTCCATAATATTATTATACATCATATTCTTTCAAAAAACAATAATTTGTGGTATAAAAAATATAATTTCTTTATGTTAAATTTTTTGAAAAAATATTTTTTTCTTGCAATAATTGCCATTTTTGGCGCCATCGGCATTGGTATGGCGTTTTTCGTCTTCCCCAATCTTTTTAATATTTCTCCCAATCACCCAGGATGCGACACACCAATCCATTGGAGCTTAGGAAAAATCGACAGTCGGTTTCCTCTTGATACCAAACAATTCCGCCAAGCCGCTTTTGAAGCGGAAAAGATCTGGGAAAATGCTTTGGGCAAAGACGTGTTCGTTTTTGATCCACAATCCTCGTTTCAAATAAAAACCGAATTCGACCAGCGCCAACAAATGACCTATGAAGCGCAAGATTTGGAAAAAAATATCGGCACCTATGAAAAAGAATCAACATTATTGGAAAATGATTACCAAATGTTCAAAAACCAATACGAAAAAGAAATGAATCAATTTAATTTGCTGAAAAAAGAATTCAACCAGAAATTAGATGAATACAACGAAGCTGTGGCTGATTGGAATTCCAGCGACCGGACATCCACCAAAGAGTATGAGGAACTAAAAGACAAGGAGGATGCGCTGAAAAAATTGCAAAAAAAACTTCAAATCGCCAGCCAAACAGTAAACGATACTGCCGACAAACTAAACAATCTAGCACAAAAACTCAACATCAAAACCGCCAACGTCAATAAAGTCATTGAAACTTTCAAAGAAAAATACGGCGAGGCGAAACCTTTCGTGCAAGGGTTGTATTATCCGCCACTTCAAGGCATTACTATTTTTGAATTCAAGGAAAAGGAAGATTTGCGCTTGGTGCTGGCGCATGAAATGGGACACGCATTGGGAATCGAAGAACATATCAAAGATAATCCGGCTTCGCTTATGTATTACTTAATGGACCAGCAAGATATTGAAAACCCTTCACTCACACAAGAAGACATCGCCGCCTACAATTCAGTTTGCCAACCGAAAACATTCTCACCAATCGAAAAACTGAAAAACTACCTCATCAACACTCAGTGGAAAGAAATGAAATTATCAAAAATCATAGATCTGCTCAAAAACTAAAAACCGCGCTCCAAAAAGCGCGGTTTTTAGTTTTACATCGGAGCGGGTGAACGGAATCCTTGTCGCCTGTTAGGGGGGGGAGAACCGTCATTATTTTTTTGAGCGGGTGAACGGAATCCTTGTCGCCTGTTAGGGGGAGAACCGTCATTATTTTTTTGAGCGGGTGAACGGAATCGAACCGTCGTCAACAGCTTGGAAGGCTGTGGTAATAGCCACTATACGACACCCGCGTATTTTTATTAAATTTTGAAATATCTTTTCTGTCAGCAACTTGGAAGCCTGCCCGCCTGTGGAGGGGCTGTGGTAATAGCCACTATACGACACCCGCCTACGCTTCACTCCGGCGAGGCAAGCCCGCTAAAGTTTTCTTTTTCTAACATTACCCATTATACTCAAAATATATTTTTTGTCCAGCCCACATTACATTGACACTACGTATAAAATATATTATCCTGCACCTATCATCAAAAAATTATAATCCACTAAAAATCCCGGAGGGGAAAATGGAAAAACTAGCTCTTTTTTGTAAAAAATGCAACCAAAGTTTTTCGATAACTGAAACACATTGCAAGATCAATTTTCCGAATACTCGTCTCGGATGGATTCCGAGAATAGAGTTTCGTATGACCTGCCCCACCTGCAAGACGGGGCAGAAAATTTCTTTTGGACTGCCGAAATTTTTCATAATCTTCGGCAATAATGGAAAAAAATAAAGCGGGAAAAATCCTGCTCAGACCGCCGATTCTACCACTAGTGGAGTCGGCGCTTTTTTATTCTCCAAAATAACCTCCATTCCCTCCCGTGGCTGTTTTCTCAAAATCACCACCAAATTATGCCCGACTTTTTTTGCTTTCAATGCGGAAAATCCGGCTTTAAAAAAAAGTAATTTCAATTCCCGCAAAGTGAACACGTGGTGGTAACGGTTAAAAACCTTTCCTTGATTATCCGTAAAAGAAACCCAACAGTCATTCCAATCTAAATCGCTTTTTCCCAAAATCTTGTTTTTCCAATTTTCAAATATATTTTTGTAGTATTTTTTTTGCTTGCCTCGCCATAGCGAAGCAAAGGTGGGCCACAAATTCCAAACCGTGATTATGGCATATCCTCCCGGTTGCAAAACCCGATACAACTCCTTCGCCATTTCCAAGCGGTATTCTTTTGACGGAAAATGATGAAAAACCGCAATCGAGTAAACAGTATTGAAATAATCGGATTTAAATGGTAAACTGGTTTGAAGCGGATCAAGTTTGGAAAAAGAAATGTTCGGAAAAACGCCGGCATATTTCTTTCTTCCTTCTTTCGAAAGTTTTTCCGACACGTCCGCGCCAAAATATTCGATATTTTTTCCGCCAAAAAGTTCCAAAAGTCGTCCATTTCCGCACCCGAAATCAAAAACCCGATCTCCGCTTTTGGCATAGTCTCCAATAAACTCCAAAGAGCCCCAAAATTTCTTTCGAGTTGCCGAAAACTTTCCGGAAATTAAATCATACCCAGTTTCGGTTTCGCGCAATATTTTTTCAATAATATCTTTTTTCATATTATGCTTCAAGCTTACGACAATTTCATAATCTCCGCAATTGAGAACCTTCCGCGATGTCCGGAGGATATTTTAACACTGAAGAAAAAACTTTCCAAACAATTCAGCCTGCCCATTCCGACCAATGCCGATATGCGCCAGCGCTATGAAAAAATGATCGAAGAAAAAATCATCCAGCGGAACGTCGGCTTTGAAAAAACGCTTATGACCCGTGGCGTGCGCACGGCGTCCGGCGTGGCGGTTGTCGCCGTTCTTACCCGCCCGTCCGATTGCCCGGGAAAATGCCTCTATTGCCCCACTGAAAAAGATATGCCGAAAAGCTATCTCTCCAACGAACCGGCGGTTATGCGCGCCATCGCCAACAAATTCAACCCGTACCGCCAAGTCCAAAGCCGGCTCAAAGCGTTGGAACTCAACGGACATTCGACGGACAAAATAGAACTGATTGTTATGGGCGGAACTTTTTCTCATTTCCCAAAAACATATCAAAAGAAATTCATCACCGAGTGTTTTCGCGCCGCTAATGAATATTCCGTGGGAAAGAATAATGAATTAAGAATCAAGAATCAAGAAAAAGATACGCCCAATAACAAATTATTCAAAGAACAAAAACGTAACGAAAAGACGAAACACAGAATTATCGGTCTCACTTTGGAAACCCGACCGGATTATATTGATGAAAAAGAAATTGCCAATTTCCGCCTTCTCGGATGCACCCGCGTCGAACTAGGGGTGCAAAGCATTTTTGACGATGTACTGGAACTCAACAAACGCGGACATACTATATCGGAAACTATCCGCGCCACGAAATTGCTCAAAGACGCCGGATTTAAAATCAACTACCACATAATGCCGGGACTTCTCGGATCAACAATCAAAAGAGATATTGAAATGTTTCGCCAGCTTTTTACCAATCAAGATTTCCAGCCTGATATGCTCAAAATTTATCCAACCGTGGTTATTAAAGATAGTGAACTTTATGCTGTCTGGAAAAAGGGAAATTACAAACCCCTTACTGACAAACATTTTGAAAAATTGATTATTGAAATAAAAAATAAAATCATTCCGCCTTACGTCCGCATCGCGCGCCTGGTTCGCGATGTCCCCACTCCCTCCATCGAAGCCGGGCCCATCATTTCCAATATGCGGCAAATCGTCGCCAAAAAAGCCGCCTGTCGATGCATCCGTTGCCGGGAAGTGCGGGCGGATTATGATATCAAGGAAAATATTATTCTGGATCGCATTGATTATGGAGCTTCCGACGGAAAAGAAATATTTTTGCAATTCGTATCCGAAGACAAAAACAAACTCTTTGCCCTCCTCCGCCTACGCCTCCCATATAATAATTTAGAAATAGAAACAACAAAAGAAACAAATAGACTATATAAACTTCTTCCGGCGTTAGAAAACTCTGCCATCATCCGCGAAGTCCACACTTATGGCAAACTGGCGCAAATAAACCAACACGACAAATCTTCCCCTCAGCACATCGGTCTGGGAAAAAAACTGATCCAAGAAGCGGAAAAAATCGCCCGCAAAGAATTCGGCGCCAAAAAAATCGCCATCATTTCCGGCATAGGCGTCCGCGGATACTACCGAAAACAAAACTACCGCCTGCAAAACACCTATATGGTAAAAAATTTGAAATAAAAAAAAGAAAAAAATTGCGAGGCAGTCAAAGAACTATCCGCAAAAAATAATTTCAAGTAAAAAACGAGATTCTATTAAGGACTAGCTTGTTTTTTTATTTAACTGCTCCCCCATTCTTAATTTGTCAAATTATCGCATATGCGTCAATTTGACAATTTTTTAGATTGATATCAAATTATTCTAGCTTATTATCTTTTTTATTTTTCTTTCAATTTTATCACCATCACAATGCCTCAGAATCCCAAGATATGACTGCAAGCTTTGATTGAATTCTTTTTCTGAAATCAATCCCTCAGCATTTTGTAATTAATCTAATTTTATTGTACGCTTTTTTGAAAAAAATAAAATCCGCTGTGCTGAAATTTCAGCAAGCGGATTTGCATCACCTTCTTTTTTCGGAATTGGAATTGGAAAAGGTTAAAAGAAAAAAGAAACAAAATTTAGGAAACCACTCGACGAGAACGAAGGCCGACGTCCCGATCGAAAGGATAGAACCAAAAGACCCCCATCTTGCCTTCGTTCCATTCCGCAACCGGAACGCTACCATCAGAATAGCGCGAACCCGAACAAAGCGTCCAATTCTGGATGTCTAAATGCTTCTTGATTCTCCAGAAGTAGAACAACTCGAGAACGAGCCGTTCTTCCAGTGTGATGCCCTGGTGATTTATCTCCTTGAGCTCGTTGGCGCTCAAGTTTTTAAACTCCAAATCCGCCTCAACATTCGCTCGCACCCAGATAGCATAATGCCCATCCTTGGCAGTCCGGTCAGAAGTAATAATCTCGTCCAAATTCTGATCCGTCCATTTCCATATGATAAATTTTTTCTGACACTTCAGAAACAGCCGTTCCGGCGTCATTCCTTTTGCCAGAATTATGAGCCACCACCCGCCTTCCAGTTTTTCGGGGATACGGACATTGGAAAAATCCACAGTTTCCCCAAAAACTTTTTTGTAAAAATTTTGCCACATGGCAATTTCCCTGCCATGTGGATTATCCGGACTGACTGTTTCGGATTTTTTCTCAGCCAACAATTGGAGTCCATCCAAAGTTTGCTGAAATTCAACCCCTCCAGTCCGCACTCTCTCAAAAAGATCATGCATCCTTCGAGACAATTTCCCCAACTGTTCGTCTGTGACAACTTGTATCGTCATAACAAACCTCCCTAAAAAACTAAAAAATTTTAAGAACAAGGAAGTCCGAAAACTTCCACCACTTCAAACCATTCTCGAAATGATATTCAATTGAATCACCAAATTATCATTTTGTCAAACGTTAATATTGTTTTTTGGCTTAAATAAAGGATTCTTATTGATTTCCCAAAAAAATTCACCTACAATCTCCACGAACAACTCCCGCATAATACAAAAATTATTGTCATCCTGTCGCAATTGCAACTTTTTGACAACTTTTTTTATTTTTTGTGTTACAATTTTTAATATAAATTGGCGGGAATTGTCACGTGTTTGAAATATGATAAGCTGGCGAAAAGTATAAGATAATGATAGAGTTGATGCATAACAAATCAAAAGGAGAAAAAATTATGCCAAAAATAATCATCGCATCCGGTCCGGTTATCGTGGAGGATGGAAAAGTTCTTTTAACTCAACATGGGGACACTGAATTTTGGAAATTCTGCGGCGGAAAAGTCGAGGACTTCGAAACGGATCTTATTGAAAATGCCCGCCGGGAAGTGAAAGAAGAAATGGGTCTGGAAATTGAAATTATCAACGAAACACCCTTTTTCCTTCACACGAAAAAAGAAACTCCGAAGGGAAAAATCGACGTGATTCTGGTGCATTTTCTTGCCAAACGCATCGGGGAAATTTCTCCAGGCGCCGACATCCGGGAGTGGAAATGGATTCCACTCGAAGATTTGGAAAAAGAAAACCTCGCCCCCAACATCATCCCGACCCTCAAACACTTTGGATTTTTGAAATAAATACCCTATATGCAAATTTAAAAAGCAACTTTTATTGAGTTGCTTTTTTTGCGCTTGACAATTTACTCACTCACTTTTATGCGATTGCATAAAAGTGAGTGCGATTTGCAAATTTCGCTTCTTTTTTTTAAGAAATAATTTCCTTGATTGATTTCAAAATTCCCTCTTCATCCAGTCCTGCTTCGGCGAGGATTTCTTCGCGAGTTCCGTGCTGGAGAAACTTGTCCGGCAGTCCCAAGTTTTTCACTTTCACATCCAAACCATTATTAACAACAAATTCATTCACCGCGCTTCCCGCTCCGCCAACGACGGTATTATCTTCAACGGTAATAAAATACTTGTGCGTTTTTGCGAGATTTTTTAACAATTCTTCATCCAAAGGTTTGACGAACCGCATATTCACCAAAGTGGCTCCGTTTTCCCTAGCCGCTTTCAAGCAATTTCTCGTAAGCGCCCCGAAAGACAAAATAGCCAGTTCTTTCCCTTTTCTTTCAATTTTCGCTTTTCCGATTTCTATCGCCTCGACTTTTTTCGGACTGAATTTATCCTCTCCTCCTCCGCGCGGATACCTTACTGCCACCATACCGGAATATCCATATCCTGATTCAAGCATGGAATAACATTCATTTTTGTCAGACGGAGCCATGATCACCATGCCGGGAATCATCCGTAAAAAGGAAAGATCGAAACTTCCATTATGCGTCGCTCCGTCCGCGCCGACAATTCCCGCCCGGTCAATCGCGAAAAGCACATCCAGATTCTGAAGCGCCACGTCATGGATCACTTGATCGAAAGCGCGCTGCAAAAAAGAAGAGTAAATCGCCACTACCGGCTTTTTTCCTTGACAAGCCATCCCCGCCGCCAAAGTGACCGCATGCTGTTCGGCGATTCCCACATCATGATAACGAGCGGGAAATTTTTTGCAAAAATCCACCAACCCGCTTCCGGAACACATCGCTGGAGTAATAGCATGCAATTTGTTGTCTTTTTTTGCTTTATCACATAGCCACTGCGAAAAAACATCCGTGTAGTTCAATTGCTTTTTTGCGCTTCCGTTCTTTTTTCCCGTAATCGGATCAAACGGCTTGACCGCGTGCAAAGAAAATTCATCGTCTTCCGCCGGAATATACCCCTTCCCTTTTTTAGTTATCACATGCAAAATCTTCGGCCCTTTTATTTTTTTCAAATTGGAAAGCACTTCGACAAGTTCGCCCACATCATGCCCGTCAATCGGTCCGTAATAATCAAATCCCAATTCTTCGAAAAATGTTCCAGGAGTAACCAATCCTTTTCCGTGCGACTCCACGCGCCGCGCCAATTTTCCGATCGCCGGAACAGTATCCAAAATTTTTCTTCCCTGCTCGCGAAAATTGATATATGAGGGAGAAGAAATGAGACGCGTCAGATATTTTCCCATCCCGCCGACATTGGGAGAAATCGACATCTTGTTATCATTAAGCACCACCAACATATCCGCACCGACATCTCCGGCATGATTGAGCGCCTCAAAAGCCATCCCGCTTCCCAGCGCCCCGTCGCCGATCACCGCCACCACCTGCGGAGGATTTTTTCTACCTTTATTCGCCAGTGCCATTCCAAGTGCCGCGCTGATTGAAGTGCTGGAATGTCCGACGCCAAGAACATCATATTCGCTTTCTTCTCTTTTGGGAAAAGGAGCAAGTCCGTCTTTTTTGCGAATCGTATATAGTTTTTTTTTCCGTCCAGTTAAGATTTTGTGCGGATAGGCTTGATGTCCGACGTCCCAAATTAACAAATCACGAGGAGTATCAAAAACCCGATGGAGCGCCACCGTAAGTTCCACCACTCCCAAATTCGACCCGAAATGCCCACCACTCTGCGCCACACTCTCAATCAAAAAATCCCGCACCTCCCTGCAAAGCCAAGGCAACTTCCCCGCCGAAAGTTTCCGCACATCAGAAGGAAAATCCACGCTATCCAATATTTTTTTGTTTTTCTTGTCCGTTTTCATAAATATTTAAAAAAATCAACGCGTGGCGAGCTGTCCGCAGGCTCCTTTAATTTCTTCTCCGAGGCTTTTTCTGATGGTTGCGTTGATTCCGCCCAGCAAAAGATATTCTTTGAATTTGTGCGTGCGGTTTCCGGAAGAAGATCGGAAATCACCGGAGGTCGTATTGTACCCGATCAGATTCACATGAAGCAAATGAGTGTTTCCGATCGATTTGAGATATCGCGCCAATTCTTGCGCGTCCTCTTTTGTGTCATTTGCGTCCTCCAGTAAAATATACTCCACAAAAACCTTACGCTTCGTTTTTTGGAAATATTTTTGCAGAGCAATTTTCAAACTTTCCAAATTGTCTTTCTTGTTCACCGGCATAAACTCATCCCGTTTCTTGTCATTAGCAAAATGAAGCGAAATCGCCAGATTCACTTGCGGAAATTCGCTCGCCAATTTTTCAATCCCCTCCGCGATTCCGGAAGTAGAAACGGAAATCGAACGCGAACCGAAAGCGAACAAATCCTTGTTTGTTAAAATTCGGATACTTTCAGAAACTTCCTTCCAATTATTAAACGGCTCTCCCATACCCATATAGACGACATTGGAAATGTCACAATTTTTAATTTTAAATTTTAAATTTTTAATTCCATTAAGATACTGCCTCCAAAACAAAACCTGGTCGGTTATTTCTTCCGCCGTCAGATTCCTTTTGAAACCCATTTTTCCCGTCGCGCAAAACCGGCACCCCATCGCGCAACCGACCTGGGTTGAAACACAAACCGACCAATCACCCGGCTTGGGAGAAATCAAAACCGTTTCCAAAAAATTTCCGTCAGAAAGTTCAAGGAGCGCTTTGACAGACTGCCCATCCTTCGCCTCCAAGATATTTTCCGCCGAAAAAGAAAGGATTTTGAAATTTTCATCCAATTTTTTCCGAAGCTCCTTGGACAAAGTGGAAATTTCCTCAAACGAAGAAATTCCATCGACAAAAACAGCTTTGCGAATTTGCTTTATTCGAAAACTCTTTTCCCCGATTTCCCCCAAATATTTCTCCAATTTTTCAATATCCATAAAATGTTCTCAATAAATATCCACTTATTATTCAAACTAAATAATTTCTTTGACCAAATTATTTCGCTCGTCCATTTCCAAAATCATCATTAAAACTTTCGCCAGTCGATCACTGTCATGCCGAATAAATGATCTTGTATTGGCGATTAAATCATTTTTTTTCTTTGGCGCATTTACCTTATTAACCATATTCGCAATCACAATCTTGTAATTTCTGTTCTTTTTCATCTCGGAATCAAACCTTACTATTGAATTTTTTCCTTCTTTTTTCTCATATTTTTCAACGAGACTCTTTGGAATATTATTTGCATTAAAAAGAACAAAATCAATTCTCTCTTTCCCGATATATCCGTTTATTTCTTGAGTATATTTATCCAGATCAAAATTATCAGTCTGCCCTTTTTTATTTGTCAGATTGCAATTGTACACAACTTTGGCCTTCGATTTTGCAATCGCCTCAGAAACTCCATCAACCAACAAATTTGGAACGATGGATCCATAATGATCCCCGGGTCCAATCACGATCATATCTGCATTTTTGATGGCAGTAATTGCCTTTTTATTAGCTTTCACTCTTGGTCTAAGATAAACTTTTTCAATTCCAATATTTCTCACATCATTATTGTGATCCAATTGTTTCTCTCCGACAATCACTTTTTTATTTTTTAGTTGAATGTTTAAATGCATATCCTGACTTGAAACTGGAATTACTTCTCCGCGAACATTGAGAATTTTAGAAACTTCCTCCACTCCACGCAAAAATCCTCCCTGCGTTTTTTCCAAAGCAGACAGAAAAATATTTCCAAAATTATGCCCTTTAAGCTCTCCTTTTTCAAAACGATAATTCATCAAATCCCGCAAATCTTGTGTGGAATCAGAAAGCGCCACCAAGCATTGGCGGACATCGCCCGGCGGAAGCACTCCCAACTCATCGCGGAGCCTTCCGGTCGATCCGCCGTCATCCGCCATCGAAACAATCGCCGAAATATTCACCGGATATTTTTTGAGTCCGGAAAGCAAAGTAAAGCTTCCTGTCCCACCTCCGATTGTGACAATGTTATATTTTTTCATATTTGAAAATTATGCCAATTTTTAAGCGTACCAGAATTAAAAGGTAAAAAAGTTATTTAAAAACTCAAAAAATACCCCCATAGCAATATTTTATATTTTACTCTATTTGCTGAATTGGCGGAAGAGTCTGCATTTCTCCAGTTTTTCAAGCAAAAAATGGCTTATCTAGGACCAAAACAACCACAAGCCCTTGACTTTTTCTCCAAAAAGGAGTATAGTTAAATATAGTACTTAAAACTCAAAAAGGGGCGATTTAGCCCCGTAAACATAAGAGGAGAAGAAAAATGAGAAAAAAAAATCATTTTTCTTCCGCGGAAAATTCGCGGAAGATTTCCGAAGAAATTTTTGGGATGGCGTACATTGCCGTCCCACTTGCCCTCCTTTTTTTCTCTGTCGCATGGACATTCATTGCGGCAGGGAAAGCCTTAGGTCTACATTAGACCTCAAGGAAAAAATTTCCATCACCCCTCTATCGACAGTAACATAGTCGGTATGGGTGGTTTTTTTATACGACAACATTAACAAGTTTTCCTTTCACAAAAATAATTTTCTTCACTTCGCCCGAAAGATGCGCTTGCACTTTTTCACTTGAAAGCGCTTTTTGTTTGGCATCGTCTTCGGAGATGTCCGCGCTCACAATTATCTTATCGCGTACTTTTCCATTCACTTGAACTACCATTTCAACTTCCTCATCGGCAATCAATTTTTCGTCATACTCCGGCCATTCTTCATTGAAAATGGATTCTTTATGTCCCAATTTCTCCCAAAGCTCTTCAGTAATATGCGGAGCAAACGGAGATAAAAGAATAATAAGTTTTTCCAATTGAGGTATTGTCATAGGAACATCCATTGATTCTTTTAAAAATTTTCCTATCCCTTTATCTTCTCTGATATAATTAACAAAAATCATTAACTGGGAAACAGCCGTATTAAACTTAAGATTTTCAATATCTTCCGAAACTTTCTTAATGGTTTTATGAAGTCTGCTTGCTGTTCTGAAATCCGGACCATCATCTCCACTTTTTTTATAAAATTCGATATTATTTTTATTATCTGCAATATCTTTTTCGTAAGATTCATTCCAGCTTTCTACATAATTCCAAACCTTCTCAAAAAAACGATACACTCCCACAATATTCTGTTCATTCCACATCACCTCATCTTCCAAAGGCGCCGCAAAAAGCATATACGTCCTCACGCTGTCCGCTCCGAATTTTTCAATCATTTCATCCGGATTGACAACATTACCTTTGGATTTTGACATCTTTTTTCCTTGCGCGTCCAAAACCATTCCTTGATGGCGGAGTTTCAAAAACGGTTCGTCAAAATCCAGCAATCCGATTTTTTTCATCGCTTTGACAAAAAATCTGGCGAAAAGCAGATGCATATAGGTGTGTTCCGCCCCGCCGATATACAAATCCACCGGCAACCATTCCAATCTTTCCTTGGAACAAAAAGCTTTATCATCATGCGGATCGGAATAACGCAAAAAATACCAGGATGAATCCACAAAAGTATCCATCGTGTCGTATTCGGCAGTCCAGCCTTTTCCAAAAATATTTTCCACGCGCTTTTTCAGCTCCTCTGATTTTGCCAGCGGCGCTACTCCGGTCGGCACGAAATCCACGTCCGCCGGAAGCGTCCAAGGCAAATTTTCCTCGCCGACAAAACGTGCTTCTCCTTTCGGAGAATACACAATCGGAATCGGACAACCCCAATATCTCTGTCTTGAAATCGACCAATCCCGCAAACGGTAATTCACAATCTTTTTTCCAAGACCTTCTTTTTTCAACCACTCCGTCATTTTTTGACGAGCCTGTTCTGAATTTAAAAATGAATATTTATCTGAATAAATTGTAATCCCATCATTAATATGAGCCTTCTTAGAAATTTTGCATTCCGTTAAAATAGATTTAACAACCTCATCATTTTTATCGTTTATGATTTGTTTTTTTAATCCCTCTAATGTTTCATATGTTTTATAATCATTCATTGATGGTCGTTGGTAGCTTCCACAGAGAGGAGCAATTACATACCTGATTGGCAATTCATATTTTTTGGCAAATTCCCAGTCTCTCTCATCATGCGCCGGTACTGCCATTACCGCTCCGGTTCCATAACCGCCCAAAACATAATCGGCGACAAAAACCGGAACTTGCTCGCCATTGAAAGGATTAACCGCCTTGATTCCTTTGATTTCCACTCCAGTCTTGTCCTTGGCCTCCATCCGATCCAGCTCGGTCTTGTTTTTCGCTTTTTTAACATACTCCCCTATCTCATCTTGATTCTTGATTCCCAATTCTTGATTCTTAATCAAGGGATGTTCCGGCGCCACCACCAAATAGGTGCAACCGAAAATCGTGTCTACTCTGGTAGTAAAAACTTCTATGGTTTGTTTTGGAATTTGATTATTTGAATTTGAAAATTGATTGGAAATTGGAAATTTATCATTGGAAATTCCGTTTTCATTTGAAATTTTAATTTCAAATGAAACGGTCGCTCCCTCCGATTTCCCGATCCAATTTCTCTGATTCTTCTTCGTATGTTCCGGCCAATCAACTTTGTCCAAATCATTGATAAGTTCTTCGGCAAAATCGGTGATTTTGAAAAACCAACTCGGCACTTCCTTGAGTTCGATATCGGTTCCGCAACGCTCGCATTTGCCTTCCGCTACTTGCTCGTTGGCAATCACCGTCTGGCAAGATCGGCACCAGTTCGTTTTGGTTGTTTTTTTATACACCAATCCGTTTTCGAAAAATTTCCCGAAAATCCACTGCGTCCACTTGTAATAACCCGGATCAGAAGTAACCGCCTGTTCGTCAAAATCATACGCAAAACCCAGCGACTTCATCTGCCGGATATAGTTTTCCATATTCTTCTTAGTTGTTTCGGATGGGTGGATTCCGGTCTTGATGGCGAAATTTTCCGCCGGAAGTCCGAAGGAATCAAATCCTTGCGGATGAAGAACATTGAAACCTTGCATTTTCTTGAAGCGGTAAAAAACATCGCTGGCGGTATAACTTTCCGTATGCCCCATATGCAGTCCCGTTCCCGAAGGATACGGAAACATATCTAAAACATAAAACTTCTTTTTCAAATTATCCTTATCCATTTTAGAAGCTTTATTTTTTTCCCAAATCTTCTGCCATTTTTTCTCAATTTCCTGCGGATTATATTTTTCCATAAAGTTTCTTTTTTAAGCATTTAATATCCCCATCCTATCCCATTTCTCCTTTTTTTTCAACCTATTCATATTATAATTCACATTTCGTCATTGACGCTGTAAGGGAAAAATAATACAATAAAATTTGTTGCGCAACGCGGTTTAATTCAAAATTCACAACGCTGAAATTTGAAAACAAAAATCCCCCTCGGGGGATTTTTGTTTTTTATCCACTACTGTTTCATAATCGAATTAGAACTATTATTTTCTTCTGAAATATAATTTTATCCCTTAAGCCTTGTGGTAATTTTCTTAATTACCAGCCAAGCAATCCAAAAAATAATCAAAAATACAACAATTGAAGGTAATCCGATAATTAAAAATCGAATCAAGTTATCCACAAAACCTTGCGCGCTTTTTACCAAATCGGAAACCGCCTGCTTGAATACTTGCCCCGGACGCCATCCACTGCCAACTGGCGCCACTTCCACATCTTCACTGAGTGAAATTGCAATAGTCGCCATATCCGTTTGCGATTCCAAATAGCGAATTTTTCCTTGCAATCTTTCGATCTCTCCTCGCACTCGGGAAATTTCCCGCGTCACCGCCAAAACATCATCCAATTTTCCACTGCGATCCAAAAGCCCGACAAAAGTTTGTTCTTCCGCTTGTTTGTTCTTGAGCTGTGCTTGCAAATCGACATATTGCTCCGTCACATCTTGTCCGCTGGTATATTCATTCACCACCTGCGTTGCCACTTTTTTTATTTCCGAAATCGCTATTTCAAATTCGCGTACCGGAACCTTCACGACTACCATTCCGCTTTTTTGACCCTTAGAAAATTCATTCAAATTAGTGGAAAAAATTTCTCCGCCTTTCCTTTTGACGATTTCAGCAATTTCCGAAACAGCTTCTTCTGTTCTTTTTACCTTAAGCGAAAGAGTTCCGTCCTTGATAACTCTTTTATCTTGAGAAATTCCCTGATTTTCCGTCATATTCTCAGATACATCCATAGGAGCAACCGCCGTTTCTTTTGCACTTTGCGTGCTCAAATTCATCCCTCCCATCCGACCGACGCCAATATTTCCTTCCTCGGAATAATCTACAGACAAATCGTTTATTTTTGATTTTTCCGTTCCGACGATAATATTCCAAAGTCCAATAATAAAAACCGCCAAAAAAACAATTCCGCCTATTTTTATCCATTTTTTAATTTGCTCGTTCATATTTTTATTTTTTTAAATTATTCTATCTATATACAAATTATAGCATAAAAAAAATCCGCCTAAAAGACGAATTTGAAAAAACTGTCATTATTTATGCACAATAACTTAATCCAGTTTCATTCCATGGCGCGTGCGATGCTTTCTTCCAACTTTTATTCTCGCTAATTCCTTTTCGACTGCCGCCGCCACCCGCGCATACTCGGCGTCATCCATTTCTATTTTTTCTTTTTTCAATTCTTCCGCTCTTTTTCGCGCCTCTTCTGCTCTTTTAATATCAATTTCTTCCGCCCGTTCCGCGGTATCAGCAAGAACGGTTAATTTATCTTGATCAAATTCAATAAATCCACCGGAAACCGCCATATATACATCTTCGTTTAAAACTTTCAAATAAATTTCCCCTGCTTTTAGCGAAGCGATATATGAACGATGATTTGGCAAAATAGTAACCTCTCCATCCGTAACCGGAAGAGTTGCTTGTGAAACTTTTCCCTCATAAACAGTCTTTTCCGGAGTGATTATTTTTAATTTAATATTTTTTTCCGACATAAATTCTTATTTCTTAATTTCATCTATATTACCTTTCATATAAAAATATTGTTCAGAAACATCATCCGTTTTTCCTTCTAAAATCATCTCAAATCCCTTGATAGTATCTTCAAGTTTTACATATTTTCCAGGAGTTCCTGTAAATTGTTCCGCCACGAAAAATGGCTGTGACAAGAATTTTTGAATTTTTCTGGCGCGTGCTACGGTAATTTTATCTTCATCAGACAATTCTTCCATTCCCAAGATCGCGATAATATCTTGCAAATCCTTATATCTCTGCAAAACTTTTTGCACTCCTCGAGCCACTGCATAATGCTTTTCTCCTACAATCTTTGGATCTAAAATTGTTGAACTGGAATCCAATGGATCAACAGCTGGATATATTCCAAGTTCGGAAAGCCCGCGGGAAAGCACTACGGTTGAATCCAAGTGTCCGAAAGTTGTCGCTGGCGCCGGATCAGTCAAGTCATCCGCTGGAACATACACAGCCTGTACGGATGTAACCGAACCTTTTTTGGTTGAAGTAATTCTTTCTTGAAGTTTTCCCATTTCTTCCGCCAAGGTTGGTTGATATCCCACCGCCGATGGAATTCGTCCCAAAAGAGCTGATACTTCCGATCCTGCTTGAGTAAATCGAAAAATATTATCCACGAAAAATAGAACGTCTTTACCTTCGCTATCTCGAAAATATTCCGCCATTGTAAGAGCTGACAAGGCTACCCGTTGACGTGCTCCTGGTGGTTCGTTCATCTGACCAAACACCAGCGCTGTCTTATCCAGTACACCTGATTCTTTCATTTCATGATACAAGTCATTTCCTTCACGAGTACGCTCTCCTACTCCGGCAAAAATTGAATAACCTCCGTGTTCAGAAGCAATATTGCGAATAAGTTCTTGAATAACCACCGTCTTTCCCACTCCCGCTCCTCCGAACAATCCAACTTTTCCTCCCTTAACGAACGGACAAATAAGGTCAATAACCTTAATACCGGTTTCCAAAATTTCCGCCTGAGTTGACTGTTCTGCAAAACTTGGCGCATCTCTGTGAATCGGATCTTTTCTTTCCGATTTTATTTCCGTATCAATTCCATCAATCGTTTCTCCTAACAAATTAAACATACGTCCCAATACACCCGCACCAACCGGCACTGAAATTGCCGCTCCGGTGTCAATCACTTCCATTCCGCGCCTGAGTCCATCAGTTGAACCCATCGCCACCGCTCGCACTTTATTACCACCGGTATGCTGATGAGTTTCAAGTATTAATTTTTCTTTTTCGCCTAATTTAATTTCCAGCGCGTCATAAATACGCGGCAATCCCTCCGCAAATTCCACATCCACAACCGGTCCGATAACCTGAATAATTTTTCCTTTGTTCATATTGTTAGTTTTTTGGCTTTCAGCCAATCATTAAATAATTTATAAACTTTGATTTGTCATTTTGAAATTTGCATTTTACATTTTAAATCTATTCCAATGCTGCCCGTCCGGCTGAAATCTCTGCGATTTCTTGGGTAATTTTCATCTGCCTGATTTGGTTATATGCAAATGTCAAATCTTCTTTCATTTCACCAGCTGCCTCTGTCGCTCCGCGCATCGCCATCATTCGCGCTGATTCTTTGGAAGCATTGGATTCCAAAATAGCATGGTAAATTTGCATTTCAATCAAACGTGGAAAAATATATTCCAAAACAGTTTCCGGGGACGGTTCAACTTTATATTCTCTTATCGGTTCATTTAATCCATATTCTTTTGCTAAAACATCCATCTCGGCAATCTGCTTTTCCAAATCTATTTTAGAAATCGGCAAAAGCTGTCTTACTTTTGTCTGTTGACTCATAGCAGAAACATAATCTGTATAAAAAACCACGACTTTATCATATTTCTTTTCCAGATAATCATCCATCACGAGTTTACTTATGCTTCGCACATCTTCAATTTGAGGCAAATATGCCAAATCATTAAAAGACGCAATAATATTTTTTCCAGCTTTGCGCACTACGTTTTCTCCTTTTTTTCCAATTGTAATGAAATCAATTTCAATATCTTTTAAATCGGAAATTATCTTCTTATTTCCGATCCTATTTATACTAAGTTTTTCCGGACTGAAAATTTCCTCTCTGATTTTTTTGGCAATCTGCGCATTGAATGCTCCACACAATCCCTTATTGGATGTTATCGCAACCGCCAGTACGCGCTTCACTTCACGCACTTCCAAAAGCCCCGTTCGATATTCCGAAAAAGCCCGCGACAAATTAGTAAGAACGCTCCAAGCGGCATGCGCATAGGGGCGAATCGCCAAAACACTCGCTACTGATTTTCTCATTTTGGCAGCACTCACCATCTCCATCGCTCGAGTGATTTTTTGGGTATTTCCCACTGATTTTATACGCCGCCTAATATCTCTTGTACTTGCCATAATCCACAAAATTTTCAATTCACAATTTTAAATTTCTAAACAATTTTCAATTTATCAATTTTGAAATGTTTAAAAATTTAGTAATTTGGTCATTAAAAATTATTTAGAAATTAAAAATTGAAAATTAGAAATTAATTCTAATTTCCATTTTGATAAACTTCTTTAAATTCATTGATCGCTTTTTCTAAAGCAACTACAATCTCATCTGACAATTCTTTCTTTTCTGCAATCGAATTTAAGATTTCCTTATTTGATGTTTTCAGATATTTATGAAAATCATTTTCCCATGCTTTTATTTTTTCCACTTCCACATCATCCAAAAACCCGTTAGTCAAAGCATACAAAATCGCCACTTGATTTGGCATTGCCATCGGTTCATATTGATCCTGCTTTAGAATTTCCACAGTCCTTCTTCCGCGTTCAATTTGTTTTTTTGTATTTTCATCCAAATCACTGCCAAACTGAGCAAAAGCTTCCAATTCACGAAACTGCGCCAAATCAAGACGCAATTTTCCGGCCACCTTTTTCATTACCTTGGTTTGTGCCGCCGATCCCACACGAGAAACAGAAAGACCAACATTTAAAGCTGGTCGAATACCTTTATAGAAAAGATCCGTCTCTAAATAAATCTGTCCGTCAGTAATAGAAATAACATTAGTCGGAATATAGGCAGACACATCTCCGGCTTGCGTTTCAATAATCGGCAAAGCCGTAATTGAACCTCCGCCAAAATTTTCATTAAGACGAGCTGATCTTTCCAAAAGTCGAGAATGCAAATAAAAAATATCTCCCGGATATGCTTCACGTCCCGGCGGACGGCGAAGAATCAAAGAAATTTGTCGATATGCCCAAGCATGTTTACTCAAATCATCATAAATTATCAAAACATCTTTTCCTTTATCTAAAAAATATTCTCCCATTGCACACCCGGAATACGGAGAAATAAATGACAAAGCTGCCGGATCAGATGCTCCCGCCACTACCATAATTGTATGTTCCATTGCCCCACGTTTTTCCAATTCAGCTACTATTCTGGCAATTTTAGATTCCTTTTGTCCAATTGCTACATAAATACAAATCAAATCTTGCCCCTTCTGATTGATAATTGTATCAATTGCTATAGCCGTTTTTCCGGTTTGTCTGTCTCCAATGATAAGTTCACGCTGACCACGCCCTACCGGGATAACTGCATCAATCGCTTTAATTCCCGTCTGCACAGGTACGCTCACTGATTTACGAGTAATAACTCCGGGAGCCACCTTTTCCACCGGATAAAAAGTTTCTGACTTTATTTCACCTTTACCGTCAATTGCTTCACCTAAAGGATTAACTACTCTTCCAATCATCATTTCTCCTACTGGAACAGAAAGAATTTTTCCCGTAGATCTAACTTCGTCTCCTTCCTTAATTCCTTTGTATTCGCCCAAAATCATCGCGCCAACTTGATCTTCTTCCAAATTGAGCGCCACACCGATAACTCCGCCTGGAAATTCCACCATTTCCGATGCCATAACATCTCCAAGTCCGGAAACGCGAGCAACTCCGTCTCCAATTTCAATGACCTTTCCGACTTTCTCGGAACGTACTCCGGTCTCGAAATTTTCAATTTGTTTTTTCAGCTGATTAATAATATAATCTTTACTTGTTTCGTTAGATTTTTCCATAATTTTTAGATAAATTTTTTATATCCGATTAATTTCTATTTTTTGACTTTTTATAAATTTTTATACAATTAGATTATTTCTCAACTCTTGCAATTGCCTTTTTGTACTTCCATCCATAATTTCATCTCCAATCCTCAAAATCATTCCACTGCCAACCTTCTCACTAACAACACTCCTTAAAATAATTTCTTTTGCATTATATTTTTTTTCAATAAATTCCTCAACCTGCTTTTTTTGCGCATCTTGCATTTTATATTTCATCTCTATTTCCGCTTCAATAACGCCATTTTCTTTATTATAAATATCATTAAATTTTTTAATAATCTTACTCGCTTGACCTGCTTGCCTGTTTTTTGTCAAAATTTTTACAAAACCAACAACAGCACTATCAATTTCTTGCTCCGATTTTCCGGCAGTCAATTCATATAATGCCCTAGCATATTGTCTTATGTTTACTTTCATAAATTTCCGAATTAACCCAATTCATCAATTATTTTTTCAACCAATTTTTTATCCTTTTCCTCAGAAAGTTTTTCATTAATTATTTTTTCTGTCGCCAATACAACCAGATTTGCCATCTCCGTCTTCACCTCTGAAATCATTTTCATCCTTTCTTCTTCTAATTTCTTATTCGCGTCTTGTAATATTTTTTCAACCCTATTTTTTGCATCATCTTCTATTTCCTTTTTGACCGCCTTGGCGGATTGCTCAGCGGAAGCAATTATTCCTTGTGCTTCTTTTTTTGCAATAGTAAGAACTTTTTTTTCTTTTTCTTCGATTTCTTTCAATTTTTTAGAAGATTCTTCAGCATCTTTCAATCCTTTTTCTATTTTATCGCTTCTTTCCTCTAAAATTTTTAGAATCGGCTTATAGACAAACTTTTTCAAAATATATAATAAAACAAAAAAATTGATTATTTGCGCCAAAACCAATTTTGAATTTATTCCCAAATTTGACAATAATTCCATATGCTTAAAAAATAAAAATTTGTTAATGCCACAATCGCATTTCAGCGAACATAACCTGTTCGCTGTTTGTGATCATCGCCAAAAACTAAACGAATTTAATAATCAATGCTACAACCAACGCATAAATCGCAATAGCTTCCGTAAAAGCAATCGCTAAAATCATATTGGTTTGAATTTTTGGTGTCGCTTCTGGATTTCTTCCGATTGCTTCCATTGCTTTTGAAGCCAAAATTCCGATACCCAGTCCCGGTCCAACCGCTCCCAATCCCATAGCAATAGCCGCAGCCAAAGATTTCATTGACTCGACATTATTAAGAGCACCCTCAACTACCGCTTTTGTTTCTTCAACTGCCATATTTTTTTAAAATTAATTAATTAATTATAAATTACATCTTTTAATGCGCTGTTTCTGTTGCCATTTTCAAAAAAACCAATGTGAGCATAGAAAAAACCAATGCCTGAACAAAACCGACAAATATTTCCAAAAATAAAAACGGCAATGGTGCGAAATATGGAACCAGCATCAACATTACCGTGAGTAGAACCTCTCCTGCAAAAACATTTCCGAATAAACGAAAAGAAAATGAAATTATCTTCGCAAATTCAGAAATAATTTCCAATATACCTACGAATGTTCCGATAAAATAAGGCTTTTTCAAAGGACTCACGAAAAATTTACCCGCATAATGCTTTCCGCCTATCATTGCCACCCCCATTATTTGAGCGGCAATAACAGAGATCAAAGCAATCGATAATGTCATATTCAAATCGGCACTACCACTTCTTATGAAAGGAATAAGAACCTTTTCTCCATGATGAATCTCATTTATTCCCAATGTTCCTCCGGGAATAAGAGCAGGAATAAGCCCTGCCCAATTTGAAATAATAACCAAAATGAATATAGTTGCCACAAGAGGAAAAAATTTTTTGCTTTTCTTTCTGCTTCCAGTAACATTATCCGCCAAATTCAAAATTGATTCTAGAACAAATTCTACTAAATTCTGAAATCCTTTCGGTTTTTGAGATATCTTTCGACTTAGCACAAAAGAAGCAATGATGATACAAAAAACAACAAGTACGGTTGTGAAAAAAGAATTGGTTACCGGAAAACCGAAAATATCGAATAGTAATTCCGGAGCTAATGAAATTTCCATATTCAAATTAGAAATTTATTGATTATCTGTGATGGATTTTATTTTTTGATAAATTGAATAGCCGGAAACAAAAATAGAAATAAATACGCCGATTAAAATAAAAATAGGCGAGGTTTCCATTTTTTTATCCAAAAATCCACCTAACAAAGAAAAGATGACAATCGGAACCGCAATCATGAAGCCCAATTCAAATGCCAAAGAAAAAACAATACTTTGCCTCTTTGATTTTCTATCGTCCTCTATTTTCAATTCTTTTCTTTTAATTCCTTACAAACATAGCCTATTATATTAGCATTCGACAAAAAAGTCAACTTCATTAAACTTATATGAAAAACAACATCGCCAAACTTCAATCCAAAAAATAAAAAGGAATGGCGAGATTCCTTATTTCATTAAGACGATAATCCAACATTTTTTTACCAACAAAAATAACTGAAACATTTTTATTTTCTTTCGATATTCGCTCTATATTTGAATGCAAAAATCCTTTACGACTAATAAAGGAGAATTCGATTTCCGGAAGATCTTTTTCCATTTGAACAACGTTCATTTTTTGAAATTCATTTTTTGCCAAATTTTCTATTTCAGCAGAAAGAGCAGTCGAGTATTTATTTTCCAAGCAAAGTAAGATATATAATTTTTTTATTCCGTGCATCGACATCCATTCAGTTGCAAAAGGAAGTCTTTCGATAAATGATTTGCCTCTCGAAACCAAAACCGCTGTCGGTGATCCGTTTAGATTTATTTTCTTATTATCGATAATCGGCTTAGCAACTTTTAAAAATTTAGCGATATGTGGAGTTAAAAGTGGCTCTATGATAAGTGTCATTAAAATAACCCACATTCCAACCTCAACCAAACCGGAAATTTCCGAAAGACCAAGACTTGCGACAGTCATCATAAGAACTGCCGGAATAGCTCCGGTTTCACGAACCGAAGAAATAAACAACAATTCCCTCCAACTCAATTTATTTTTTTCAAAAAAACGGAAAGGCGCAAGAGAGATAAATACTGTCAATGGTCTGATAATAAACATAAAAACAAGTGCGGAAAAAATTCCCAGTGGAGCATATTCCAAGAGAGAATCGACATTAATCAATGATCCTAATAATATAAAAATAGTCGGTTTAAGAAATCCATCAATAATATTATTAAAAAATCTTTCAGTTTCATATAAATGCTCCGTAAGATTAAAAAGAAGTCCGCAAATAAAAGCCGCCAGATATCCACTTCCGCCAAAAGAAACAGCCAGTGCGAATATGCCGATCGGAACAAAAAGAAAAAAGGCTGAATCTGCTTCGTTTTCTTGCTCAAATCTCTTTTTAACTTTCATAAAAAACTCCAAGAATAAATAGCCTACAATTCCGAAAAATATTCCATAGAAAAGTTGCTTAAAAAGCACAACGCCACTTTGTTGGGAAAAAACAGCCAGATACCAATCGGATATTTTTAAAAAGTTAGCATTTGAAACAATCAAAGATAAAAATACAATAGTTAATAACGTCCCAGTAACATCAGTGACTGCGCTTTCAGAAATAACAATATCTTTTGTATTTCTATTTTTAAACCTTAAATTTTTCAAAACAGGAATAATAGCCGCCGGATCAGTTGAAGCTAAAATAGCCCCCAATAAAACAGAAGTCATTATAGAAAGCGGCAAATTAAATAAAAAAGAGAACGTATATACGGAAAAAGAAAACAAGATCGCCGTCAAAAAAAGTCCCACAAAAGAAAGAGAGAATATTTTCCAAATAATTTTTTTGAAGTTTTCAAACGGAGTTTCCAGTCCGCCACCGAAAAGAATGAGTGTTGCTCCCAATCCCACGATTATTCCTAATATTTCTTTTTCATGAGTTATTACAGTTAAAATAGGATGAGCTGCAATACCGAAAAATATTGCAAAAACAAAAGAAGGAAGCTTGATTACATGAGAAACATAAAAAACAATAAAACTAAGCACAAAAAGAAATGCGATGACAAAATAAGCTGAAACTATTTTATATTCGTCGCTTTTATGAAAAAAAGAATCAAGTTGACCGTAATGCGAAGAAAAAGCAAACACAGCAAACAATAAGAAGGCTGAAATTAAATACTTTATAATTCTTTTTTTCATAAATTTTTTTTGAAAGACATAACTTTGTCGAGAACATATCCGACAAATGTGACTTATTGTTAAAATTCGACCAAAAAAACAAAACAAAAAAACACCTAATGGCATTTTTTGCTCAATCCTCATTTAAAAATGATCTTTAATAAAAAAACCTCTCCCAGTATACCTCTTTGAATAAAAATTGCAAGTTCGAAAAAAATTTCAAAAGCGAAAAAAATTATCCGCATTTTCAGCGGTAATTTTTTCCACTTTATCTATATTAATATTTTTAATGAAAGCAATTCTTTTCGCTGCATATTTTGCGTACATCGGTTCACTTCTTTTTCCGCGAAATTCTTGCGGCGCCAAATACGGACAATCGGTTTCCAGCATAATTTTTTTCAAAGGGATAATTTTAATACTTTCCATAATATCATCCTTCGTCCCGACAATATTTTTTTTAATTTTGTAGGTTATATTCGGAGTAAAAGAGAAAAAAATATTTTTATGCCGCAATAACTTTTTAGTAAAATCCAAGTTTCCGCCATAACAATGAAAAACCATCCGGAAGTCCCCCTCTCCCTTTGGGAGAGGGTTGAGGTGAGGGTTCGAAAGAAAAAGAATTTCATAAATATCATCATAAGCATCAGTTGGATTTTCTTTTGAAGAGCGGCAATGAATAATCACCGGCAAATCCAATTCCTGCGCCAATTCCAATTGTGCCACAAAACCTTTTTTTTGATTTTCCTTCTGTTCCCCTGTTATTACTTTTCTATTGTGAGAAAAATAATCAAGACCAATCTCCCCAATCGCCACCACCTTCTCATTTTTTGCCAATTCCCCAATCCCCCCAACATCCCCAACCTCCTTATCTTCACCAAAACAGTGTGGATGCAATCCGACCGCCGCAAAAATATTTTCATACTTTTTCGCCAATACAATAGAATCTCGACTGCCTTTAATATCCGCCCCAACATTGATTATTTTTTCCACCCCATTTTCAAAAGACCGCGAGATCACTTCTTCCCGGTCTTTGTCAAACTGCCTATCATCAAGATGCGCGTGAGTATCTATCATTTTATTCTTTGAAATAAAACTTCATCCAACTTTTTTGTTTCCAGCGCTTTTTTGATCTTCTCCGAAGTTTGAGGCATAAAAGGTATCAACAATTCAGCAATTAAACCCAAATCATCCACTAATTTCTGCATAACTTTTTCGAACTCCTCTTTCCTGCTTTCATCTTTCGCCGACTCCCAAGGCTTTGTATCTTCAATATATTTATTTGCATCTCTCACAATTTTCCAAATATACTCAAGTGCTTTTTCAATTTCTATATTATTTAATGTGTTTAAAGTTTGATCATTGGAAATTGTTTGAAAATTGCCAGCCCAAGGCTGGTCCGCCTTGGGCGGAGAAATTGAAAATTGAAAATTTTGAACGAGTTTCACAACCCTTGAAACCAAATTTCCCAATCCATTTGCCAGGTCATTGTTATATTTCTCCACCATCCGCTCCATTGTCACATCCACATCTTCTCCAAAAGTTCCAGCATCTAATAAAAGATAACGCGTTCCATCTACTCCGAATTTTTCAATCATTTCATCGATTCCGATCACATTCCCCAATGTCTTGCTCATCTTTTTTCCGCCGGACAAAATGTGCCCATGCACAAAAAGTTTTTTTGGAAGCGGCAACCCCAAATGCAAAAGCATAATCGGCCAAATGGTCGCGTGAACCCGCAAAATATCTTTTCCAATCAATTGGACATCCGCCGGCCATTGTTTTGGAATATCATTCAAATCCCCATTCCATCCCAAGCCGGTCAAATAATTAAGGAAAGCGTCTACCCAAACATAAGTAGTATGATCTTCATCAAAAGGCAATGTAATTCCCCATAAAATATTCCTGCGAGAAATAGAAACGTCTTCTAATTTTTGTCCTTCCAAAAAAGAAAGAATCTCTTTTTTGTATCTTTCCGGCGCAATCTGAAATTCATCTGATTTGATTTTTTCAATCAGTTCTTTTTGAAGTTCGGTCATTTTCAGAAGATAACATTCTTCTTTCATCATCTCAGGCGCAATATTATGATCCGGGCATTTTCCATCAACCAATTCATTTTCACTTTTAAATTGTTCACAGCCAGTGCAATATAATCCTTCATATTCTCCTTTATAAATTGCGCCATCGTCATACAATTTTTGCAAAACTTTCCGCACTGCTTCTTTGTGATTATTGTCCGTCGTTCGTATGAAACCATCATATTTAATATTCAAGTTTTTCCATAAATTTTCAAATCCTTCGGAAATATTATTCACAAATTCTTGCGGACTTTTTCCTGCCTTTTCAGCTGCCTTCTGAATTTTGGCTCCATGCTCATCCATTCCAGTTAGAAAAAAAACATCTTCGTTTTGAAGTTTATGGAACCGCGCCAGCGCATCCGCCGCAATCGTCGTGTATGCATGACCGATATGCGCCTTGGCATTGGCATAATAAATCGGGGTTGTGATATAAAATTTGTCTTTCATTTATTTGCGGATAAAGCAGATAGAAGCGGATATTGCCAATTATAATAACGCTAATCTTTTTGCCTTATCGTTTATTTTTCTTATTATTTCTAATTTATTTCCACCAAAATTAACCAAAAATCCCAATCGATAAACAGATCCCGATAGATAAGTCTGCAATTGCCTCTGTGAAACAGCAGGAAGAAATTCCAAGGCTTTGATTTCTATAATTATTTTATTATACACCAGAAAATCAACTCTGAATTTCCCAATAACTTCTCCTTTCCTGATAATTTTAATATTCTTTTCATTTTCAAATAATATATTATTCTCTTTAAATTCCTGAATCAATGCCTTTACATAAACAGATTCTTTGATTCCAGGACCAATTTCATTATAAATTTTCATAAACAATCCCCTTAAAACATAGGATTCTTTTTCATACAATATCTGTTCTCCCTTTTTTGTATATATTGTCATTTTTCCTTATGAATAATAATAACAAACTCTCCTTTTAGCTTTTCCTTATTATCTTCAAAATATTTCGTTATATTATCAACATCCCCTCTGATTATCTCTTCAAACATCTTAGTTAATTCCCTTCCAATTATCATTTGTATCCGCTTTTCTCCGCTATATTCGCTAAATTCTTTCAATAATTTCATTAATCTATATTTAGACTCATAAATAATGACAGGAAAATCAATTTCAAAAATATCCGCAATGAAAGTCTTTCTCCCTTTTTTGTGCGGAGGAAAACCCAAAAAAATAAACTTCTGCATATCAATTCCCGCCACACTAGCAAGTGCCGCCAATGCCGAAGCGCCAGGAATTGTAATAATATCAATTCCATTTTTCACCGCCTCCGCCACTAAAATATTTCCCGGATCAGAAATTCCCGGAGTCCCGGCATCCGTCACCAGGGCGATATTTTTTCCTTCTTTTAATTTGGAAATAATGAAATCAATTTTTTGCAATTTGCTGTGCTGGTGGTAGGATATAAGCGGAGTTTCAATTTCATAGTGCGCTGTTAATTTTCGCGTCACCCGCGTATCCTCGCACGCCACAAAATCCGCCTCCTTCATAATCCGAATGGCACGCAAAGTAATATCTTCAAGATTACCTATTGGTGTAGCAACGATATACAATTTACTCATACTAATTTAAAATTTACGCATTTAAACAAAAAGCACTAGGTTTTCCGAAAAAATGTTTTTTCGTAGCTGCCCGTGTCCCTCGAAAGAGCCGGAAAAAAAATGTTTTTTCGGAAAACCGGACGAATGTTTTTCAAATACTTAAATCTTACAATTTTTTTTAAAATATGATACTAACTACTCACGCTCTTGCCGGAGCGGCAATCGGCAAAAATTTTGACAATCCCTGGCTGATTATTCTTCTTTCTTTAGCGTTCCACTATATTATGGATTCATTCCGCCACGGAGAATATCTCGACCGCAAATCTTTTTTCAAAAACACGTGGTGGAAAGTCGTCTTGGATCTTTTTATTGGACTGACTATAATCGGCGTCGCCATTTTTTCCAAAAATTTCAACTTACGCGAAACATCTATTATTTTGCTCGGATCGTTTTTTTCAATGCTTCCCGATTTACTCACCGTATTCTACTGGAAGTTGAATTTTAAAATTCTGGAAAAAATTTTCAATTTTCACGCATGGGTTCACAAACACCCCCCTTTTTCTCCCGAAAGAGCATGGACTTTTAGAAATTCACTGAATGATATTATCTTCTCACTAGTTGCCATTTTTTTGTTGTTTACCTGAAGATAATACATCTTATGTTTTCAATAATTTTTCCAACTTCTTTCCGTTTTTGTGCGGACCGATTATTGCCAAATTCAATCCGTTTTTTGTGAAAATTTTCTTAGCAACCCTTTGAATGTCCTCCGCCGTTACTGCATCAATTTTAGCAAAAACTTCCTCCAATGTCATTATTTTTTCCTTTTTCACTTCTTGATCAACAAAAAACATTGCCACCTCATCAGATGCTTCAAATCCCATCACCCCTTTCCCTTTGAGATAATCTTTGGCTTTTTTAAGTTCTTTTTCACTCACTTTTTCAACAGTCATTTTCCTATACTCAATCAAAATAACTTCAATCGCTTTTTCCAAATTCTTGTGCTCAACTCCGGATTGCGTTTCAATATATCCGCAATCGTCAAAACTTTCCGTAGCCGTGCGAACATAATAGGCCAGACCCCGACGTTCGCGCACTTCGATAAAAAGCCGGCTGGACATATTGCCCCCAAGAATTGTCGCCAAGAGTCCCAGCGCGAAACGATCTTTGTGGTTTCGTTTGAAAGCGCGGTTTCCTAAAATAAAATGCGTCTGGTCGGTTTTTTTGAATTTTATTTTCACTTGCGGCTTTGTTTGGCTTTCCTTCACTTTTTCAATCGCCGGTTTTTTTCCTTTGGGCATTTTGGAAAAATATTTTTTTATTTGATCGATTACCTTTTTCTCATCGATTTTTCCCGCCACGCAAACCACCGTATCATTGGCGACATAAAAACGTTTCATATAGTCAATAAAATCTTTTCTTTTGAAAGAGTTGATAGTTTTCTTATACCCGACAATTTCCCTGCCAAGGTTATTTCTGTCATACAAAATTTTTTCAAAAACATCTCCAACATTGCGTTGAGGATTGTCTTCGTACATATTGAGCTCTTGGATAATGGTTCCTTTTTCCCGCTGGATTTCCTCTTCTTCAATTTTGGAATTGAGATACATATCCGCCACCACATCCAAAGCGACATCGAAATTTTCCGCGCTCGCTTTGGCATAATACCCGGTCATATCTTTTCCGGTAAAGGCGTTGAATTCCCCGCCGATCGCATCCAATTCCTCGGAAATATCAAGAGCTGTCGGACGCTTTTCGGTGCCTTTGAAAAACATATGCTCGATAAAATGGGAAAGTCCCGCTTCTTTTTCGCTTTCATAGCGACTGCCAACCCCAACCATCACCACCACCGTCGCCGTCTCAGTATTTTCCATCGGCGCCGTCACAATCCTCAGCCCGTTTTTCAATTTCGTTTTTTTATATTGCATATAATTATTTTTTAACTCTTGAATAACGAATCAAGCCTGAGCATGGAATGATTTCAATTCCTTTCTTTTCCAATTCATCCAAGAATAAATTCATACCAATCGAATCGGAAGAAATATGACCGGCAATCACCACATTGATATGCGCTTTTTCCGCCGCTTCGCGATGCTTGTCGCTTTGATGCATCGCAATAATCGTTCCTACTCCGGCATTTGCCATTTTCTCATATATCTTTTCGCTCCCTTCTGTTCCTCCGGTAATTTCCGTAACTGCAATTTTTCCAGTCCGATTGTGTTTTTTTCCGGAAAATAAAGTCGGACCAATTCCCTGCTTTTTCGCTTCGTTATACTCGGGAACTTTTTCCAAGAGTTCCAAAATATCTTCCATATATTCCGGCTTTTCTTTATCGATAAGTTTCTTCAAAAATGTCGCCACCATATTATCCGCCGGAGTATGAACATTTATTAAACTCATTTTCAAAAGATCAGATGCCATTGGAACTTTAAAGTGATTTATTGGATTTATCCCTCTTGCCACTTCACTAATTCTAAGATGCATCAAGCCTTCCGCCACATTAATCGGCACGCCATATTGCGATAAAACATCCGACTGAAGATGCATCACATCATCTAGTGCCGCTAATCCTTTTCCAATCGGGTGATGAGCAATAACTGCATCAACTCCTAATTGTTTCGCCATCATAAGCTCACCTGTATCTATATCAATTCCCGCCATAACTCTTTTGATATTTTTTCCACTATCAAAATGAATCCGACTGTCCATATATGGATTAGACAATCTTTCTTTATCAAAAAATTCTTTCTCTTCTTTGGAAAGTTTTTCATATTGCTTTTTGATGCGCGCCATTTTTTTATCAATTTCACTTTTTGGTCGCAAATCATTTTTAATTCCAAGATCTACTGCCAGTTTGTAAATTTGTTGCAATGTCATAATATCATTTGTCATTCCGGAATTTTTATTCCAATAAAAATATCCGGAATCTAAGAAAATTTTATTAGCTTAATTTTTCCTTTAAATAATCTTTTAGTTCTGCGATTTTAATTCTTTCCTGTTTCATTGTATCTCGGTCGCGGACAGTTACGTCTGCGTTTTCCAGACTGTCAAAATCGATTGTGATGCAATATGGCGTTCCAATTTCGTCTTGTCGGCGATATCTTTTTCCAATATTTCCATTGTCATCGAACTCGCACATAAATTCTCCCTTCAAAACATCATATACCTCGCGCGCCTTTTGGACAAGCTCCGGCTTGTTTTTGAGCAATGGAAAAATCGCCGCCTTGATCGGTGCCAATTTTTTGGGAAATTTGAGTACCACTCGCTCGCTTCCGTCTTCCAATTTTTCTTCGGTATAACTCTCTGTCAAAACCGCAAGGAATGTGCGGTCCGCTCCCACGGAAGTTTCCACTATATGAGGAACATATTTTTCGTTGGTTTTCGAATCTTGATATTCCAACTTCTGTCCGGAAAATTTGCTATGCTGAGTGAGGTCATAATCTCCACGCGCATGAATTCCTTCCAATTCTTTGAACCCAAACGGAAAATTGTATTCAATATCCCAAGCCGCCTTGGCATAGAAAACTAAATTTTCGTGCTGATGCCATTTGAGATTTTTCTCGCTAATTCCCAAATCAAGATAATATTGCCAACGTCTTTTTCGCCAATCTTCATAAACTTCCATTCCTTCTTCCGGACGCACGAACATTTGCATTTCCATTTGTTCAAATTCACGCTTGCGGAAAATGAACTGGCGCGCCGTGATTTCATTGCGGAATGCTTTTCCGATTTGCGCGATTCCGAAAGGCACTTTCACGCGCGAGCTGTCCAAAACGTTTTTGAAATTCACATAAATTCCCTGACAAGTTTCCCCGCGCAAATAGGTCGGCTCTTTTGTCCAATCACCGGTAAAATTTCCCAAATTCGACTGCACTAAAAGGTTGAATTTTTTCGCTTCGGTGAAATTTTTGCTTTTGCATTTGGCGCACTCGATTTTATCTTTATTTTCTTTGAGCAATTTGTTAATTTCTTCTTCGCTCATTTTCTCATCCGCAAAAACGCCGATTTCTTCCAAAACGTGATCCACCCGCAGGCGCGCGTGGCATTTTTTACATTCAATGAGGGGATCAGAAAAACCGCTCACATGCCCGCTAGCCTGCCAAACTTTCGGATGCATAAAAATCGAGCTGTCTAGCCCCACGATATTCTCATTCTCCTGCACCATCGCCTTCCACCAAGCCGCCTTGATGTTATTGACCAGCTCCACTCCATATGATCCATAATCATACACCGCCGCAAACCCGCCATAAATCTCCGAAGAAGGAAAAACAAACCCCCGCCTCTTACAAAGCGAAATAATCTTGTCCATTCGAGAATCGTCCCGAGTGAGCGAAGCGATTTTTCGGGGTTGACTTTTTTCTTCTTTTGTGCTAATTTTATTTGATGTCATAATTTTATGATGTTAAATTAGTTATTTTTATAAATGCCCTATTTTTATGGGTTAACTATCAGAAAAAGGAGAACAAAATGGATGCAATAAATTCCAAGAAAATCCCGCAGGAAATTTTTTTGAATTCCGAAAAATTAAGTGCGTATCTTCTCGGCGCCGATGCCAATTTCGCAATCGAGGAGTCTGGCGAATACATCATGGTCCACGGAAGTTACGAGGATCTCGAACAGCTCTGTCGCCAAACTAATGCCAGAAGTTTCAATGTAAAATTTTCTTTTCAGGATGAACCTTCCATCAACATTCCCGGCATGATGACGTACGTCGTTGCAAGGAAAGGGATGACCCTTGAAAGAATTATTGCGGCGATCAAAAACGTATAATAATTTCCTGCAGCTTTGAAAGTCTTGTCCGAAACGTGCTGAACTTTAGCACATCGGATGAGGCTTTTTTTATTTTATCAAAAAAACTCGTCCCGAACATACCTTTCAAAATATGCTTGGGACGAGTTTCTGGCTTCCCGCTTGCCCCGCACATTTTCCGAAAGACATATCAAAATCTTTCAAAACAATGCGGGACCTCGAAACATCGGCAAGTTTTCAACAATCCTTGAAAATGTTTGCGGGGCGGTTCCACCCACTTTCTCCGACCTTGCGTCGAAGCACCTTGATTAAATTCCCATCAGCTCCAAGGCTCCAACCCCTCATCATCGCCGACTTGAATTTTCCTGTTTTTAGTATATAAAATTTAATCCTTCCGGTCAAATCGATTGACTTTCTTCTTTTCTCGTGCTAACATTTTTTGATATCATATTATTGATATCTCATAGCTATTTTACAAACATAACCTCGGAGGAAATACAATGAAGATTATTACATATGACGAAGCGAATAAAATGTCTTTTTTGAAACTGTTAGAACTTGCAAAAAGAAACGTTGCAATAGTTTCAGAATTTCAAGAAGAGCTCCCTCCTAAATTCACATACACTCTTTTTCACATAGTAGCTCCCAGGGAAATAGTATTTCATGTGTCCGAAAAAACCGGATGGGAAATAATAGAAAACAATTTTTTCATAGTCGCAGATATTGAGAAAAATGTAATTGAAATATTAGAAAATCTGGAAATTCAATAATCAAGAAAAGGAGAAAAAAATGAAGGTCATTGATCATGAAATTGCTGCTAGTATGTCCAAGAAAGATCTTGTTGCAGGAAATTATATTATTACTGCGCAATTCTATGAAGCATTCCTTGGAGAAAAATATCCGATATGCTACGTGTCAGCTCCGGATCATCTGGTAGAATTCATAGCCAAAAAAACAAAATGGAATAAAATAGGAACTAATGAGTTTTCAATTCAAGATTCACAATCGAACATAACCAAAATTCTCGAAGCCATTAAAATGCCAGGTTAATGCCGGGTTAATATTATTAACCAAAAACCCTCATCCGAAATGCGTCAAATTTAACGCGCAAAGGGTGAGGCTTTTTTTATTTTCTCCATTTATCCTAAAAAATATATTTACTACAAAACATTCACGATCGCGAGATTTTGTAGCACAACAAATATCACCACTTCCAACTAATCCTTTATACTGTATATTTTTTCCACAAGCATATAATCAACATAATTTCCGATTTTTCTCATTTTTATTTCTCTTATTAAATCCGAAGTTAAAGGATATTTACTCATAAAAACACTTTTTTGCAATTGTTTGTAATTTAAAAGGTAAAGTTCGCCTCGAAGCCAATCCCGATCCTTCCTCATATCTTCCGGAATATCAAAAATAACCACTCGGTATTTCTTATCCCATTTTTTATCCAAAACTTTTTTTCTTTTCAAAACATAATCTAAAATATTACGACCTTTTTCAGTCAACAAAAAAGAACTCCCTTCTTTTTTCACAAAACCTTGTTTTTGCAACCTACGGATACTTTGTCTTATTGTTTTTTCTTGAAACTTTTTATTTTTAAGTTTTTCAAAATCAATCACTCCTCTTCCACTAAATCCGTCCAAAGGATCATTATAATAAGAAGGATTTAAAAATATTTCAATAGTTGCTTCACCAAAAAGAGCTAGATTTGAAAATATCCAAACTCCGGCACTTATTGAATTATCTAGAATTTTTTTAGCGAATCTTTTTTCTGCTATATTTTTATCATTTTTACTCATACCGAAATTATACTACAAAATCTCGCGATCGTGAACAAACTGTAGTATCGATAATAATTTATAACATAATTGACTTTTTTATTTTTTTATTTTCTTTCTAATTAAAGAAAATGGCTGGATGTCTTTTTTGTCAATTTGCAGGAAATAATTTTTTCCTTGTCCGCCGTGGGCGGAGAGGGCTTCTTGCATTTCTTCATTGAAGATCTTTTCCAATTTTGCCGGATGATTTCCTTTTTGATCGACAATCTCAATTTCATCGCCAAGATAAATCGCATTATGCGGCTTAACTTCCACTATTCGTTTATTCGCACTATTCGTAGATTCGCATCGGTTTATGACTTCCCCGACAAACTCCCATTCTGATTCATTGTGCGAATTTTCAAAATTATGCTCCGGCTCATTACCCAGCAAAAATCCGGATGTATATCCCCGATGAAAGAGCGAATTCAAATTTTCCATTTCCTCCTTCAACACCTCTTCGTATTTCTTCTTCTCCTCCCCATTCTTAATTCTTGATTCATGCTTCATAATTCTCGAATAAGCCCGCACGACCACCGCCAAATAATACACACTTTTGTTGCGTCCTTCGATTTTGAATGATTCCACGCCGGCATCCACCAATTCTTTCAAATGAGAAAGCAAATTCAAATCTTTGCTGTTGAAAAAATATGTCCCCTGCTTGTCCTCCTCCACCTCCATCTCAAACTCCCCCTGATGATCAATGACATTCATTTTCTTGTATTCCCATCGACAAGGTTGTACACAATCTCCCAAATTAGCGCTTCGCCCGCGCATCCATTTGGAAAGCATACAGCGTCCGGAATAACTCATACACATCGCCCCGTGCACAAAATATTCCAATTCAACATTTGGATTTTCTTTTTTGATTTCCCGAATTTCTTCAAGTGTCACTTCCCGCGCCAAAACCACTCTCCTAATTCCCTGATCTGCCCAAAATTTCACCGCCCGCCAGTTGGTCGCGTTGGCTTGAGTGGAAAGATGGATTTCAATTTCCGGCAATTTTTCTTTCACCAACTCCAAAATTCCAGGATCACTAATCAACACCGCGTCCGCTCCGACTTTTTTCAGTTCGTCCAAATCTTTTTCCAATTTTTCAAGATGAATGTTATGCGCATAAATATTGAGTGTCACATAAAATTTCTTTCCCAACTTGTGAGCATATTCCACACCTTCTTTCAAGGAATTCCAATCGAAATCATTGATTCGCGCGCGCAGTGAAAAATCCGGCACGCCGGCATACACCGCGTCCGCCCCATAAGCAAAAGCATATTTCATTTTCTCCACCGACCCAGCCGGCGCGAGTAGTTCCAAATTTTTATTGTTATTCATGTACTGTAATATAACGCAAGCTTCAGCCTAAAGCAACCTCAAAAATTATCTTCTCGTGCTTGGCGGTTTTTCGATGCGAATTTTGAATATATCGCTGTTTTTTTCTCCGGGGGTTCCGAAATTTTCTTCCGGCTTGTCCCAAAAATATCCACTGGCACAAATCTCTCTTTCGCAAGTATGCCAATTTTTTTCTTCTAATCCATTTCCATATTCATTATTTCTTTCCATTGATTTTTTATTATTTCCGTTTTCTCCAAAAAACCATTCGATGCCCATTACTTCATCCTCTATATTTTCTTTCTCATTTTTCAATACCAAATTTCCATTTCCGAAATTTGACAAAGAAATACTGGAATTAACTTCATCAACTTCAACCGCAAGTACGGAATTCGCGCTTTCATCGGAATAATTAGAAATCAGAAAATACCCGTTAGAATCAATGCTCTTTCCACCAGGAATTTTCAGACTGCTACCGCTTGACCTAGCGTTTTCAATTTCCCAACCACCAATATCGATTTTTTCATCGGACAAATTTCGCAATTCAATCCATTCATCCGAAGAAGAAGCAGTCGAACCCATCCACATCACCTCATTGATAATCACTCTCTTTTTTGGTTCGTCTATAAAAACAATTTCATTTCCTGATATTTCCTCCGCATCATTCCATCCTTGCTTAAAAGAAAAATTTTTTTGCCACGCGTTGAAATAAACATCGAATTTACATTTTTCTTCCCAATCTCCGTCTCCAACTTTTAATTCCAACTTCCAATTGATATTTTTTCCCGCTTTCAAATTATCCGAATATGAAAAATCTTCCAATTTTCCATCAAAAATTTCTTCGCCTTCCGCTTTCGCCTTGACATTCAATTGTCCACACAAATCTCCCGACACGTTTTCAGTAAAAATTTTATAATCAAAATCGATTGTTCCTTTATTCTTAAGATAAAATTCTTGAAAAAATTCATCACCTTCCACAACATTTCTTTGAACAAATGGATTAGCTCCGTCGATTTTCATATCCAACATCCCCGCCTTAAACAAATTTTTTTTTGTTTTTTCGCTATCTTCAAAAAACGCCTGCGTATCCGAAGACAAAGCAAACAAAATAAACAATACTACAATTGAAATTTTGTGAAAATAAACCTTCATAAATCTTCTTTTTTTGTGTCATTTTTCAACTTTTTCATCCTCACGATTTCACTTTTTATTTTTCCAAATTCATCAAAAATAATAATCAGAGCGGGAACGACTACCAATGTCGCGAATCCATATGGTTGTTTTGCAGTATGAATAACATATCCCAAATACGGAACCGTCAAAAAAACTTTCCCGATAATATTTTCCTGTGCAACTTCATTAAAATCACGTTCCGAATTAGCATCTCCTTTGGTTGCATATTTTTTTTCTCCATCTTTTTCTTTTATTTCAATGATGCGATGAGTGATTGTTTTTTTTGGCGTTTTTGCGTCCGCAAAACTAACAATATCATTAGCATTATAATTTCCCGCCGATTTAACGGCCACAATGCTTCCGGTTTTGACGGCAGGCTCCATCGATCCCGACTGTACCACCATCACTCGATAATATCCAAAAATCGGAAAAACAGACATCGCCAAAAACAAAACCACTATTATAACGGCTCCGAAAAAAACATAAGAAATAAATTCAAATATTTTCATACTATATAAAACTTCATCCCCCGACCCACAAGAGATCGGGAAGAAAGTTTCAAAAAACTCAAAAACTTGTTTACGGAAATATTTTATCGGGATTATCTTCCGATTGAACCACTTGCATTGTTATTTTCCCCGAAACGGAATCGCCTTGCAAAATATTTCCTTCATTTTCCGGCAGGCTCCATTTTATTCCCAAATAATATGTACTAGAAGCGACGATTTCTTCCGGCAAGACAATCCAGCCTATATTATGAATATTACTAGCTGAAACGTCTTCCAATAACGCTCTTTCTGCGCCATCCATAATTTTATTTCCTTCGCCAGGATCGGACGCACACGCCGGCATGTTTGTCGAACATTGCCAACCGGAAATCTCCCCTTCGTCCATCCAAAAAGTAAAAAGGAGTTTTTCTCCAAACTCTCCTTCTCCCATTCCCGGATCTCCACAGGTTAAGTCTTCTTTTTCTTCCGGTTCACCGCAAGAGTTTTCCCAATCATAAAGACTGGACAAACTTATTCGTCCCCAAGCATTATCGCTATACACGTGCCAGCTAATGGCAGATGACCGGCTGTCGCCAGGTATGACGCTATATTCGGAAAAAAACGGACGGTTATCCACCAAATCGCGCTCGGAAAACGAGCAATCAACTCCGGAACATTGATAGTCCACTTTTAAATCGATTGCGCTTGCGCTGAAAGTATTGCCGACGCTTTTTTCGGTGTCGCCAAAAAAAGACATCGTACCGCCAACCAAAACGATACTTGCCACTCCGATTGTTCCTAGGCTAAACAGTATCTTTTTCATAATAATTTTCTATTCTCAGACATCTTCTTTCCTTGAAAATTGAGAGAATATAGAAATTAATCTTCTATTTCACCAATCGGCTCACAACCTTCATCCGTTTTTTGAGTTGCGGTAATTTTCAAATCTCCTGAAAATGAATCAGTCTGAACGCTATTGTTGGTTTCCTCCGGAAGTTCCCATTTGATGACATATGTTCCATTATTCAATTCTCCCAGGGAATATTCCCCGTCCCCGGTAAATTGACCGCTTGCAAGGGATGTTACTCCATCTGCGGCATAAATCCCGAAAACCATCTCATCATTCAATTCTCCATCACCATCAGTTCCGCAATTTTCTTCATCATCCGATTCAGGTTCCGTGCAAGTATTATCAGCATCACTGGTAAGTGTCACTTCCGCAACTCCACAAGCGACGACTCCCGTGGAACTTATTTCGAATGTTTTTTCTCCATTACTTCCTGGAACCAAATTATCTTCATCGAAAACCGGCGAAGTCATCTCGCTACCATCAACATTGACAATCAAATCCAAGCTTCCGGCAGTAAAAGTATTGCCATTGCTTTCCTCAGTATCGGAAAAAAGAGCTCCGGTGGCACCGACTACAACCGCAACCGCCGCAAAAATAATCGCCGTACTTAAAAATATTTTTTTCATAATTTTTTTGTTATTACTTTTTAAATTATTTTCAATACTTATTTTATAAAAATAAGTATTTTTGAAACTTTGGAAGTTTCCACCTCGACCTTTAAATATTTAAACAACCGTTTAAATAATAAATAAACTTATAAATACTTATTGTTAAAAAACAAAAAACCGAGTTTCATTAATATGCAAAAAAAATATTTTTGCATATTAAATTAGATCGGTTTTGCCATTTGACTCCCCGCGCAATAATGGGCAACCATTTTTAGCTTTCTGCGCGGATCATAGCCTTCTAATTTTCTTTTTTTATTTTGTACTCTCATTATCTCAACTGAGATTTTATAGTCAAGCAAACTTATCCACAGTAAAATTCCAGGTATTCGCCACTGCCTCGGCGATGCGGCGGGTGGTGAAATTTTCCGGCATATCCGAAGCAACTTCCAGTTTCACATCCTCCGAATTGATTCTGTTTTTGGCAAGCATCCCGTCGATTTTTGAAAGCAGATCCCGGCTCAAACTGCTTCCATCTTTCCATTTGAGATTATCCAAAACCTCCCCGCTTTTTTTCAAGACAAGAAAAATATTGTTATCTTTAATTTTGATTTCTAAAATATGCATACTGTTTTTTCTGGATTCCCGCCTCTCCTTCAAAGACGGACAAAGCGCGGGAATGACAAGGGAAAATGTAGGAATAATAACTAAAAAAATTAATCAACCTTATTCCAATCAAAATTCCATGGATCATCTTTTCTTCCCGGAGAAATTTGATTATGCCCCAAGACGTATTTTATTTTATACTTTCCCTTCAAATAATCAAGAATTTCATTCAATGCGCCATATTGCTCCGCGGTATACTTTTCTTTTTTTGTATTCATCAGCTCAATCCCCAAAGAAAAATCATTCACTCCTGTCCGACCGTCAGGAACTTGCGACTGCCCGGCGTGATAAGCCACATTTTTATCTTCCACTAACTGATAAATTCCACCTTCCCGATCAATCAAATAATGCGGTGCCACTTCATACTGCCTGTATTCTTCAATAAGTCCGCGCACATTATATGGCTCGCTTCCCAGTGCGTCATAGGAAGAATGAATAATAATTGTATCAATATTCCGGCTGGATTTTTTTTCATATCCCCAAGAAATAATATTCCTAATTATTTTTATCTCAATTGTTTTTTTCTCCGCCTCTTTTTCAATTTCTATATCCGCATCAACTTTTGCACTTTCATCTTTAATGTCCGTAGCAAGAGAATCAACTTCATCAACTTTCTCAACAATACTCTCCGTGCCGTCAATAACATCACTTCCCAAATTCATATTCTCAATCTTCTCTATATTCCCTTCTGCTTGTATGTTTGTATTTGAATTTATAAATTCATTGACATTTTCAATCACAACCTTTCCCCTGTTTGCATTTCGCATATTTGCAAAAATTTCATAATTCGTCGAAAACAACAAAAATCCCGCCACAAAAATAGCAGGAAGAATTATTATAATTAAAAATATTAATGTTTTTCTCTCCATATAATTCCACTATCCAAAACCAACAATTATTTGCTCACCATTATAGTTTGTGTTGGATAAGCAAAATCGATTCCCTCTTTTTCGAAAGCCTCATAAACAGCCAAATTAATATTTTGCCTCACATTCATATAATCCTTGAAATCTCCGGACTCAACATAATAAATAATTTTGAAAATTAAACTGAAATCCCCGTAATCCCGAAAATGTACCCGCCCAAAAGATGCCAACTCTTCTTTCTCAATTATCCCCTTGATAATTTCCGGAATTTTTTTCAGCTTCTCTATTTTCGTCCCATATACTATTCCCAAATTAAACGATACTCTCCTTCGCTTTAATCTTTTGAAATTCTGGACCCTGGCATTGGTCAAGTCCTTGTTGGAAATTACCAATTCTTCTCCTTGCAATGTTTTTAGTCGTGTCGTCTTAATGCCGATTTTTTTCACCGTCCCTTTTTCTGTTCCGATCGAAACAAAATCTCCGACCTTAAAAGGCTTGTCGATAACGATGGAAAAAGAAGAAAAAATATCCCCCAAAACATTCTGCGCGGCAAGAGCCACTGCAATACCTCCAATTCCCAAACCGGCAAGAACAGATGAAACGTTGAATCCCAAATTGGAAAGAACCATTAAAATTGCAACCACCCATAAAGCTACATTAACTATTTTTCCCCCCAAGTAAATCGCTTCTTTTCCTCCGCCATCAGCTTCCGCTTTTTTAGCAATCCTGATTGTCACATAATCCACCACTTTTTGCAAAATCAAAACCACTTGAATAGCGATTACGGCAAAAACTATGTATTTTATAATCCCTTCTATATTAGCCGAAAAAACCAGAACATTAAAAGACACATACAATGCGATTATGAAGTAAAACGGAGGTTTGATACTTTTTACCACGCTTAAAATGAAATTATCCAAATCGGTTTTTGTTCTGTCTGAAAACTGCTGTAACCGGTTCATCACAAGAACTTGAAATAATTTAAACACCGCTATCCACAAAACAAAAACCAGCAAAAAATGAAGATACTCATTTCCAGTACTACCCAAAATATTCAATGCGGATAATTTTTGATAAAAATTCATAAATTTTATCAAATATCTAAAAAAAATTAATAGCTGCTAATCATACCAATGAAAAAAAGCCATAAAAAAAGAAAAAAAACAGATAGCCCAATACCTATTTGACCAATCAATTTTTCACCTCTTTTAACGGCCATCATGCCAAATATCACTCCCGGTATTGAAAATATTAATGCAGCAAAAGGAAATATCGATCCCAACCCAAAAAGAACTGAAATAAAAGCAAGAAACTGCGGAGAAAATTTTTCTTTTTCAGTATTATTATCTGAAAACTTTATATCACCTTCCATATTTTTTTATTTTTGATTAATTCTTAATAATAATTACAAATATCCGCCGCAACACCCGGAAGCTTTTTCCAGGCAATCGCAATCGTCAAGATTGAGTTCATATACTCCGCCAGCAAGATTGATGACATCCTTTCCGCTCTGCGCCAGCATCTGCGCCACATATCCGCTCCGGCTTCCGCTCCGACAAACAAAAACAACTTTCTTGCTCCAATCGATTTTGTCCAAACTATTTCCGATTTCAGAAAGAGGAATCAATTTCGATCCTTTGATTTTTATTAAATCATGCTCATCTTTTTCCCGCACATCGATAATTTCAAGATTTTCCCTCTCGCTATCCAGCATGTTTTTGAAATCTTTTGAGTTGATATTTTCAAGCGCCATATATTTTCTAGTTATTCCTATTTTAACCCTTTTTGGATATTTTATCAAAGTAAATCGACACATCGCTAATCCATTTTTTCACACCCGCCGGATCATGTCCCGCGCAAGTCGATCCGCATTTCCAAACAATCATCTTTGAAGGAGTATTCAATTTTTTATTCACTAATTCTTGAATTCTTCCTCCAATAGCATTCACTCCCTCTTCAGGACTAGCAAAACACCCATATCCCAAAGAATGTCCCAAGCTACCGCCTCCTTTGTATCCCCAATAATTATAACAAGTTTTACCATCCTTAGACGGCGCATGTTTTCCCCAATCGCTTTCCTTTTTGGCAATTCCCACAATCAAGCCGGCAATTTTTCTGTCATATTCGGAGATATAAGGAATCATCTCTTCGATTGGATATCCCGCCGCAATTTCACGCAACTGATTTTCCAACGCCTTTTTTTCCGGATCAATTTTCTCCTCATCGCCACTACTGAAATTATACTCTGAACCTAAAAAATTCTTTTCACCGGAAAGAACACTCAAATATTCTTCCTCTTCCCAAACTGAATTTTTCAATTCTTTTCCCTGGGCAAAATTTGCTCCAAAAATAGAATCGATCCGGCTGTAAAAAAAACAGCCTGAGATAATCACCAGGATGGATGCGATTATTATTTTCCCACAAAACCCCGGAGGATTTTTACTCATAAACAAATAAATTACTGATTATTTTTTCAACATGCATTCTAGAATAGCAAAAAAACAGCCCGGTGTCAATAACCGGTTTTATCCATTGTTTAAGCTGAAAACAAAGGCCGCCAAAATGAATTGGCGGCTAAAAAGTAAAAATTCCACTATTTACAATAATTCTCTTTCATGTTCTAATAATTGAGCTTTTTGAAGTACATGTTTACATCGCTGATCCATTTTCTCGCGGCTTCCTGTCCTCCGGTCGCATTGCAATCCGATCCGCATTTCCAAATAACCATCTTTTCCGGAGTATTGAGTTTTTTGTTTTTTACGAGCCATTGGATTCTTTTGGCGACAGTATCCACCGCGTCTTTCCGGCTATTGAAACAAGTATGCCCTCCACTTCCCATCAATCTTCTTTGCCCACGATAACCCCAATAATTATAGCAATCCTGACCATCAAGTACCGGCACACGCTTTCCCCAATTGCTTTCCTTCTTGGCGATGCTAATCATAAAAGCAGCAACAATATGATCTTTTTCCATAATATACGGAAGCATCTTTTCAATCGGATAACCTTCTACCATCTCTTTTATTTCCTTCTCGGTTTTTTCCTTTTCGGCATTTTCTAAATAACTTGTCATCTGTTTGATATATTCCTCCTCTTCTTCTTTGCTCCATTCTTCTTCCTTTTTACTTGCGTCTGCTTCCTCTTCAGCGACACTATCATTATCTACACCAAGTTCTTGTTCTTGCGCTTTTTGAATCAAGGCGGCATTTTTCTCGCTTCTAGCTGAAGCACTAAGTCCAAAATATTGATATATGAAAGACATCGTAAGCATTCCCAAAACAATCGCCCCGATAATAGAAAGATTGTATGCTTTCACGAAAGACAATTGACCCGCAAAATTTCCGACACCTTCTTTAATTTTTCTTTCTATGTCGACATACTTTTGAACTAAATTGACGTATTTGACATACAAGGCGTCTTTTTGTCCGGGACGATATGCTCTATATCGGCAAACCGCCCGATTACTCAATCCGTCAAAAATTCCCGGACGTATATTCAACTTCATCCCATCTTTGATCGATTCCGCCTGCTTAGGTGTGATATACAAACCGGAATCCTCGGTAAAAAATTTTCGCGATATTCTTCCTCTGGAATACAGTAATGAGTTGAATTCTTTGGATTTCAAGGTTTCGAAAAACCGAATCACTCGAGGATCCGCACCGACTCCATCCACTTTTCGAATTCCGCTTTTGTTATTTTTTGTTTTTCTGTAATTGCTCATTATCAATTATTATACAAAAAATTTCAAACAAAATCAAATAAGAATTTCATTTAAAAAACGCCTCCCTTAAAAAATGAAGGCGTTAAAATAAAATATATCATTGTTGCAATTTACACATCCAAATTCTTGACATTTTTGGCGTGGGTTTGGATGAATCGGCGGCGAGGTTCAACTTCACTTCCCATTAAGATGTCGAAAATTTTGTCTGCCGCTTCCGCATCTTCAATTTTCACTTGAAGCATCTGCCTGTTTTCCGGATTCATAGTGGTTTCCCAAAGCTGTTCCGGATTCATTTCTCCCAAACCTTTATATCTTTGAATATTGACCTTTGTTGATGTTGTTTTTCCTTCACTTTCAATTTCTTCCTCCACACCTTCTTCGCCCTCCTTTACACTTTCCGGCTTCACACCAAGTCTTTTTAGAATTTCATCCCGTTCTCTATCCGTATAAGCATAGTGCATTTCCTTACCCTTTTTAATACTATACAATGGCGGCTGAGCAATATAGATATTTCCATTTTGCACCAATTCCTCAAAATAACGATAAAAAAATGTAAGAAGCAATGTACGAATATGCGAACCGTCAACATCAGCATCCGCCATAATAATGATTTTTCCATAACGCAAACGGCTGGCATCAAAACTTTCTCCAATACCCGCCCCAAGAGCGATAATAATCGGTTTGAGCGTATCAGATTTAACCACTTTGTCCAAACTGGTTTTTTCTACATTCACCAATTTGCCCCTGAGCGGCAAAATCGCCTGAAATCTTCGATCCCGTCCTTGCTTAGCGCTTCCACCAGCCGAATCTCCCTCAACAATATATAATTCCGATTTAGCTTTATCTTTACTTGAACAATCCGCTAATTTTCCCGGAAGCGTCATCCCTTCTAAAGCGCCTTTGCGTATCACTGCATCTTTGGCGGCACGCGCTGCTATTCTAGCTTTAGCTGTCAAAAGACATTTTCCAATAATCGCTTTGGCATTGGTTGGATGTTTTTCAAAAAATTCACTGAGCATTTCCGACACCACGCTATGCACGATTCCCCTCACCTCTCCGTTTCCAAGTTTGGCTTTAGTTTGACCTTCAAATTGAGGATTACGCAACTTAATGCTGATTACCGCCGTAAGTCCTTCCCGCACATCATCCGCTGTAAACCCGCCGTCTTTTTCTTTCAAAAGATTGTTTTTCTTAGCATAATCATTGAGCACGCGCGTAAGTGCGGTGCGAAATCCGGTAACGTGCATTCCACCTTCAACAGTATAAATATTATTAGCGAAAGAATATAAATGCTCCTTAAATCCCTCGGTATATTGAAGGGAGACTTCCACTTGGACGCCATCGACTTCTTTTTCAATATATACCGGCATTTCATTTTTCACGTCCTTCCCTTGATTGAGAAATTTCACAAAAGAAATAATTCCCGCGTCAAAATAAAACCCGTATTCTTTCATTTGAAATTCATCTTTTTTACTCTCGACTTTTCTCCGATCCTCAATGGTAATTTTCACACCCTTGGTCAAATAAGCTTGCTGTCGAAGATAATCCAAAATTTTACTCCAACTAAATCTTATTTCAGGAAATATTTGCGGATCTGGTTGAAAGGTTATTGTTGTTCCGGTACGATCGGTTTTCCCAATTGATTTTATTTCCGCTTTTCTCGCCCCCCGATTATACTCCTGCACCCAGATCTTTCCACCAAGATGAACTTCCGCTTTAGTCCAAACAGAAAGAGCGTTAACCACGGAGACTCCCACTCCGTGAAGTCCTCCAGAAATTTTATACCCGTCGCCCTCAAATTTTCCTCCGGCATGAAGAACTGTGAGCACGGTTTCCAAAGTGGATTTTTTGGTTTGCGGATGCTTTTCCACCGGAATTCCCCGTCCGTTGTCCGTAATTTCCACTACATTGTCCGGGAGCAATCTCACAAGAATATCGTCGCAATAGCCAGCCATCGCTTCATCAATTGAATTATTCACCACTTCCCAAATTAAATGATGAAGACCTTCAAGCGAAGTACCTCCGATATACATTCCCGGTCTTTTTCGCACCGGATCCAAACCTTCCAAAACTTGAATGGATTTTGCGCTATAAGTACTTTTTTCTTTATTTTCCTTTGCCATAATTCAATAAAACATAAAGCACAGAACATAGAGCATAAAACAATTTAAAAAATTTATGCTTTGTTATATGTTATGTGTTATGCGATAAATCACCTCGTTAAAAAATACAATTCAATTAAAAAAAATCCTGCCGCCAACAAAAGTCCGTCCCACCAAACCAAAATTTGAAGTCTTTGAAAAAAAAGCAAAACAATTACCAGTAAAGAAATCAGTATCCCTTGACGAAGACTCATTCCCAGATGAACAAATGCACTTTCTCCTCCGGACATTGTTTTTCTCATCCATGTAAAAAAAAGAGTGAGCGTACTGGAAAGCATTGCGAACATACTGACAAAAAACAAACCCTGTCCGACAAAAACAGAAACATCAGGGTCAATATTGACAATCACGATTACCCAAGAAATAACCGAAATTAAGGCTATAATTCGCAAGCCCCAAAGATACGATTTCAAGGTCATATTTACTCCTTTTACCAAATTACCACCACTTTATCATAGCTTATTTTTAACAAAAATACAAGAGAAACAGCTTTAAAAGGACGGCTATATTTAGAAACATTCTTCTTTATTTTTTTCTTTCTTTCAAAAAATCTACTACTTTTTTTACATCCTCACTTTGTCCTTTTCTAGCAATAAGGATTGCATCTCCGTCTTCAACTACAATCAAATCATCCACTCCGACCACTGCGATTCTTTTTTCCTTGCTACTGCTGTGAATAAAAACATTTTCTGCTCCGACAATCACATTGCGGTTTTTTCCCTGGCTTCCTGCTAAAACCTCCGCGAGACTATCAAAAGATCCAATATCATTCCACTCGAAATCTCCCTCGAAAATTATTACCTTGTCGGATTTTTCCGAAATTGCATAGTCGATTGATATTGAATCTAAGCTTTTAAATTTCACCGAAAATTCTTTATTACTTTTAGCTGTAATAGCTTGATATATTTTGGGAACGTATTTTTCAAGCTCTTCTAAAAAAGTTTTTGTGTTAAAAATATACATTCCACTGTTCCAAATATATTTTCTGGATTTGATATATCTCTTAGCTGTGCTCTTATCCGGTTTCTCCTTGAATTCATCCGCGAGAAAATAATCATCCTCTTTTTTTCCTTTTTTGATATAGCCATATCCGATTTCCGGTCCAGTTGGCACAATGCCGATTGTCCCAATATTACTGCCAACTTTTTCCATCGCCATTTTCACTACGCGCAAATATTCTTTTTTATTTCCAATATAGTGATCCGAGGGTAAAACAATAATCGGATCGTTTTCATCAATTCCGGTTTTCTGTTGCAAATGACGTACCGCCGCCGCAATCGCCGGCGCAGTATTGAGCTTTTCCGGTTCCAAAATTACCTGATTTTTTTTGACCTTTTTTTCAACTCGCGATATTTGATCAAACACTTTATCAGCGGAAATTTTTCCATAAGTGCTAAAAAAAATATTTTCCGCCGGCATAATTTCCCGCATTCTCAAAAATGTTTCTTGCAATAAGGATCTCTTGCTGTACAAACTCAAAAATTGTTTTGGCGTGCTTTTTCGACTAAGTGGCCAAAGTCTTGTTCCGCTTCCTCCGCACAAAATAATCGCATACATAATATTTTTTGTTTATATTTTTTATAAATCAACTTTACTCAAATTTCTTTTAAATCTTTCGAATATTTTCGGACCTTGCGGTTTGGGTAAAAAAATCAGCGCCCGATCGGATGCCTCGATATAGCTTCCTCTTCGCGCCGTTTTTGGATTACTTGCTATTTTTTTCTTCTCAACTTTCGCCAAAAATTCTTCCAACCATTGCCAATCAAACAGTGTCTCTAATACAGAGCGAACACGTGCGGAAAGCCATCCATCTCTTATTGTCATATAATTTTCCGATTTTGCCAAATAATAATTCGGATGAAATTTTTTAATCCATATATTCTCCGCTTGAAATTTCTCAAAAATATTTCCACTATCAAAGATAGGAAACATAAAAAAATATTCATTGGCGGAAAACAAGTCTTTGTTAGTTATTTCCAAAGTTTTTTCCGTAATAAAATAATTAAGACAAAAACGATTTCTGATTTTTTTTCCATACCTCCTTTTACCCAGAATATGTGTCGCCAAAGTAAAAAAAGTTCGTCCTGTCCAAATTCTTCCGCCACGAAGAATAACCAACAAATCCCAATCACTCCCCAAAGCGGCTGTTTTCATCGCCAAACGCCCAGTCACTCCAATCATTTTCACAAAAGGCACGAAACGCAAAAACCAGATGAATTTTTTCATCTTTTGTATTTTCAAAATAGCGGTTTTGTTTCCTCGCAGTCTTCCGTCAACCAAATCCTTTCGATTCTTGATAAAATAGAAACCCCTATCAAAACCGACAACTTCTTGAAGTTTTTTGTCTTCCAAGCATTCCACTACTTCCGCCAAACTCGCAATGCCTGAATTATTTTCAGTTATATTACAATAATCCGCCTCGATTAAATACTTCCAAATCTCAAAAGAAGTGAGCGGGTAATTCAAGCAGTCATAATAACAAATAGTGGCAAAAATGTTTTTAGATAAATTTGACATAAAATATTTATCGTAAAGCGGAAGTTATACAAAGTAGATTTCTACTTCTCCCCTAACGGAGAACGCGGCACGAAAATGACAACACATATTATAATTTTTACAAATATTTTCCCGTCCAACTTTTTTTGTTCCTTGCCAGCTTATCGGGAGTTCCTTCAAAAATAATTTTTCCTCCTTTATCTCCTCCATCCGGACCCAATTCAATCACCCAATCAGCATTGCGAATTACATCAATATTATGCTCAACAGAAATAACTGTATTTCCTTTGTCCACTAACGCATCCAAAACTTTGAGCAATTTTTTCACATCGGAAAAATGAAGCCCGATTGTCGGTTCATCCAAAATATACAAAGTTTTTCCCGTTGATTTTCGCGCCAATTCAGTCGCCAATTTTATCCTTTGCGCTTCTCCTCCGGAAAGATTAGTGGCGCTTTGTCCCAATTTCAGATATCCTAAACCGACATCATCCATCGTCCTGAGTTTCTCATACATCAAAGGATGACGTTTAAAAAAATTCATCGCATAACTCACGCTCATATCCAAAACTTCGGCGATATTAACTCCTTGATATTCAATTTCGAGTGTTTTTTTGTTATACCGCGTGCCACCACACGCCTCGCATTTAACATACATATCCGGAAGCAAATGCATCTCTATTTTTCTCATTCCATCCCCCTGACAAACCTCGCAACGTCCGCCTTTCATATTAAAACTGAATCGACTAGATGTATATCCACGACTTTTAGATTCCTCTGTATCAGCAAAAATTTCCCGAATATGAGAAAATAATCCGGTATAGGTAGCGGCGTTTGATCTCGGAGTTCTTCCAATCGGACTTTGACTAATATTAATAACTTTATTCACATTTTCCAATCCTTTAATTACTTTGTGTTTTCCAACTGATGCACGTGCTCCATAAAAATATTTTGAAAGCGCCTTGGCAAGAATATCATTAACCAGAGTGGATTTTCCGCTTCCGCTCACCCCGCAAACCACCACAAATTTTTCCAAAGGAATTTTCACATCGATATCCTTCAAGTTATGTTCGCATGCTTTGATAATTTCAATGTTTTTTTTACTTTGCGAGCGAAACTTTTTTTTGTCTGAAACTTTCTTTTTTCCAGAAATATATTCAGCGGTGGAAGTTGAAGATTTTTTCAATTTCTCATAATCTCCTTCAAAAATAACTTTTCCGCCTTCTTCTCCGGCGCCCGGACCCATATCAATTATCCAATCTGCGGATTTGATAAAATCGCTGTCATGTTCAACTACAACCAAAGAGTTTCCTTCGTCGCGCAAGGATTTGATTGTTTTAATCAGTTTTTCCGTATCGCGGCTATGCAACCCAATAGAAGGTTCATCCAAAACATATATTATTCCCATCAATTGGGATTTTATTTGCACCGCAAGGCGTATTCTTTGCGCTTCTCCTCCGGAAATAGTTTTAGTGCCGCGTGCTAAACTCAAATATTCCAATCCTACGTTTTCCAACGCAATCAACCTTTCAACCGCTTCTTTTATTAAAACTTCGGAAATCTCCCGATTTCGAATATCTTTTTCTTTTTTTGAAAAATATTGCAAATAATTTTTCAAGTCAGAGATACTCATATTAACAAAATCATCAATTGATTTTTCATCAATCAAAACGCCAAGATATTCTTTCTTCAAGCGTTTTCCCTGACAAGAGGAACATATTTTCGCTACCATATACTTTTCAATTTCATTGCGAACATAATCAGAATTGGTTTCCCGATATCGCCATTCCAAAATAGGAATTACTCCTTGAAATTTTACGCTTGCCCCCCGTAATCCATCCAGCCTTGCCGTTGATTTTTTTTCAATCGAATTATTTTCCGATTCCCCATACAGAATTATTTTCAGATTTCCACTTGAAAGTTTTTCAATGGGAGTGTTCAGAGAAAACCCATATTTATGAGCCAAATCTTCTATCAACACGCTATATCCATTCTCTCCCATTCTGCCTCCGGCTTTGCTCCATGGGCGAATTGCTCCCTCAGCCAAAGAAAGTTTTTTATTTGGAATAATCAACTCCGAATCAATTTCCATTTTAATTCCCAATCCGCTACAATCACTGCAAGCGCCTTCCGGATTATTAAAAGAAAAATTTCTCGGGGTAATTTCCTTTATTTTAGTCTGGCAATTATGACAAACGTATTCTTGATTATACTGCAATTCTTTTTCTTGATTAACCAAAACAATCATCGACCCTCCTCCGAGCCTCAAAGCGGTTTCAATCGAATCTGCAATTCTTTCATCATCAATATTTTTTTTATCGAGTTCCAATCGATCAACAATGATATCAATATCAATTAACATTTTTTCATCCACAATCATAAGCGCTTCGCTTACAGATTTTATCTTATTTTCAAATCTCACTCGCGCATATCCCAATTGTTGAATCTGACGCAAAACATCTTTTGGGGATTTTTCTTTTTTTCCATAACGAGATAAAATGGCGATTTGCGTTCCGGAAGGATAAGAAATTATCTCTTTAAATACTTCCTTTTTATCCTTTTTTTCCATTAAAGTTCCGCAATGCGCGCAATGAATATTGCCGGTCTTGGCAAACAGAATACGCAAATAATCATATATTTCCGTAAGAGTTCCCACAGTTGAACGCGGACTGCGCACTACACTTTTTTGATCGATGGAAATTGTAGGACTAAGATTTTCAATTCTATCCACTTCCGGTTTGGAAGAAACATCCAAAAAATTTCGTGCGTAAGAAGAAAGACCCTCCATATAACGACGATTACCTTCGGCATAAATCGTATCAAAAGCTAAAGAAGATTTCCCAGATCCTGAAAGACCGGTTATTACCACAAATTTATTCCTGGGAACATCAACATCAACATCGCGCAAATTATTAACCTTGGCGCCTCGCACTATAATATTGTTTTTATTTTTCCCGCCATCTTTGGAAAAGTTTTTTTTTCCGGACATAATTCTCTGATTTTTAAAAGTTATTTCGCTAATTACAAATGATAGCGGAAAATAAGATAAATGTAAAGGGATCGCATTTATTAACATTAATCGAAGATTATCCGCCCAATCTAAACTGTTTTCCTCTCACTTTTCGATGATAGAAAATCGCGAACCGATGTGCCTCGTCGGTTATTCTTTTAATTAAATTTCTATTGTTTAATATCTCCGAAAATTGTTTGTGAAATTTTAATTTTGATCCGCCAGCTGGCGGAGGAAATTGTTTAGAAATTAGAAATTGAGAATTAGAAATTTTCCTCGTCGGTCCTTTGGCCACCGCCAAAATCGGAATACCGACCCCCAATTCTTTCCATAATTTTTCTGCCATATTCAAATGACCTTTTCCTCCATCAAGGAAAACAACATCCGGCATCATCCAATTATTGCGAAATCTTCTAGCTAAAACTTCCCTCATCATCCTCGTATCATCGGCACCAGCAATGGTTTTGATTTTAAATTTTCGATACTCACTTTTATTCGACGCTATTTCTCCAAAAGAATTATCGAACACAACCATCGAACCCACTGCGTACTGTCCAGAAATATTGGAAATATCGTACGCCTCAATTCGGATGAATTTTGAATTTATCTGAAAGTTATCATCTTTTTCAGAGATAAGCGCGACATCCTGAATATGTTTGAGAGCAAATAATTTTCTCTTTATTTCATCAGCTTTTTCAAATTCTTCTTTTTTGGAAAAATTATCCATTTCTTTTTCCAATTTTTTAACTAAATTCTTTCTTTTTCCTTCCAAAATCATTTTGATTCCGCTGATATTTTTCACATAATCTTTTTTGGAAATTGCCCCCGCATACGGTCCGGGGCACATCCCAATTTGAAAATCCAAACAACCCTTTTCTGATTTTTCATTCCGATTATGAAAAGGAAAAATCTTACGAATAATCTTAAGAGCAATTTCCATTTGCTTTTTGCTTGTATACGGTCCATATAATTTTTGAACATCAGACATTGAACGTTGAATATTTTGAATATCTGTTTTTCTTTTTATCAAAACTTTTGGATAATTTTCTTTCGTAATAACAAAATATGAAAATGATTTATCATCTTTTCCTAATATATTGTATTTTGGCTGATGTTTTTTAATCAGGTTGGATTCCAAAATCAAAGCGTCCAAAACCGATTCGGTTTCGATTATTTTTATATTAGAAACCTGATGAATCATCTCCTCGATCGGTCTCAGACCTCCCCCTCTCCCCCCGGGAGAGGGTTGGGGTGAGGGAACAAAATACGACCCTACTCTACTTTTCAAACTAGTTGCTTTGCCGATATAAATAATTATTTTCTTCGCATTAAAAAAAATATACACCCCCGGAGCATCAGGAAAATTTTTTATTTTATTTTTCAGCATTGGCGAGTTCACAATATATTTCTTATATATTTCTTAATTTATTTTTTCCGCAAAGCTTCGCGCAGGTATTTTCCTGTATAGCTTTCTTTGTGCCATTTTGCGACTTCTTCCGGGGTGCCGGCAACCACCAGTTTTCCTCCACCATCGCCGCCTTCCGGTCCCAAATCGATTATCCAATCGGCGGACTTGATCACATCCATATTATGCTCAATTACCACCACCGTATTTCCCGCATCCACCAAACGGTTAAGAACGTTGAGTAATTTTTTAATATCATCAAAATGAAGTCCGGTTGTCGGCTCATCCAAAATATACAAAGTGTCCCCTGTGGCGCGCCTGGAAAGCTCGCTGGCCAGTTTGATTCTTTGCGCCTCTCCGCCGGAAAGCGTCGTCGCATTTTGCCCCAATTCTATATATCCTAATCCAACTTCCTCCAGGACTTTGAGCGGATCATGAATTTGCGGATAACTCTCGAAAAATTCCTTCGCCTCAGAAACCGTCATTGCCAAAACATCGGAAATATTTTTTCCTTTATATTTTACTTGCAACGTTTCCCTGTTATACCTTCTTCCTTTGCAAATATCGCAAGGCAAATGCACATCCGGCATAAATTGCATTTCAATTTTCAAAAATCCTTCTCCTTGGCAATTATCGCAACGCCCTCCATTCACATTAAATGAAAATCTTCCCGGTCCATATCCTTTCAGTCGCGCATCTTTGGTGGCGGAAAAAAGCTGACGAATCGGGGTAAAAAGTCCGGTATATGTCGCCGGATTAGAACGCGGAGTACGCCCGATTGGAGATTGATCAATCATAATAACTTTATTGATATTTTCCAATCCGACAATTTCCTTGTGTTTTCCTGGAACCTCCAGAGACCTGTGCAATTTGTTTGCCAGCGCTTTGTGCAAAGTTTCTTCCACTAAAGTCGATTTTCCGCTTCCGGAAACACCTGTCACGCAAACAAAACTCTTAAGGGGAAATTGCACATTTATATTTTTCAGGTTGTGATTCGAGGCTCCGCGCACAATCAAGGCTTTTTTATTTTTCATTGACCGACGCGAATCAGGAATTTTAATTTGCATTTTTCCGCTTAAATATTTCCCTGTTATGGAATCCTGATTTTTCATCACTTGTTCAGGAGTTCCCAACGCCACGATTTCTCCTCCATGTTTTCCGGCTCCCGGTCCGATATCCACCAAAAAATCCGCTTCGCGCATCGTTTCTTCGTCATGTTCAATTGCAATCACGGTATTTCCGATATCCCGCAAATGTTTCAATGTTTCCAAAAGTTTCCTATTATCCCGCGCGTGCAATCCGATTGACGGCTCATCCAAAATATACAAAACACCGACTAATTGCGAACCGACTTGCGAAGCCAAACGGATTCTTTGCGATTCCCCCCCGGAAAGAGTAAACGCGGTCCGATGCAAAGAGATATAATTCAATCCCACATCACTGAGAAATTTCAAGCGATTAATGACTTCATTAACAATTCTTCCGGCAATCAATTCTTCTTGATGGTTCAATTCCAGTTTCCGGAAAAAATCCAGACAATTATCAATACTTATCTGCGACACTTCCACAATATTTTTCCCGCCTACCGTTACCAGTAAAACTTCTTTCCGATAACGGCTTCCGCCGCAAGTTGAACAAGGCTTTTGGGACATATATTTTTCAATATCATTTCGCACCGCATCAGAAGTTGTTTTTTGATAACGATCTTCGAGCCAGCCGGAAACGCCCTTCCAATCCAAATGAAAATTTCTCGTCCCGTTGCGAAAATGATATTTTACATCAATCAATTCTCCACCCTCTTTACCATAAAGAAGCAGATCAAGATATTTTTTCGGCAAATCGCGCAAACGTTTGTTATCGGGAATATGGTAAAAATTAGTCACAGCGCGAATTATCGTCCCCTGATAATTATTCGGCTTATAACTCCACGGAAGAATTCCTCCTTCATTTATGGTTTTATTTTCATCAGGAACAATCAAGCTCGCGTCTATTTCCTTTTTTACTCCTAATCCTTCGCAAGCGCTGCATGCCCCAAAGGGAGAATTGAAGGAAAAAAGCCTCGGCTCCAAGGGAGGAAATTCGATTTCATGAACCGGACAAGAAAGATTTTGATTAAAAATAATTTCATTATTTTCAATATTTATTTCAGTATCATTTTTTCTTTTTTTAAAATTTACCATTTTCTCATGATCGTGAGAAAATGGTAAATTTATTTTCACTATTCCACCGGACAATTTTAGCGCCTTTTCCACAGCTTCAAAAATACGGGAAATAGTTTTCTCGCTTATTTCCACTTCATCAATAACAACTTCCAATGAATGTCTTTTGTTTTTTTCCAATTTTATTTTTTTACGATTTTCCAAAGAAAATATCTTTCCGTCAACATATATTTTTGAAAGTCCCATTTTCCATAAATTTTCCAGCAAAGCCGCATATTCTCCTTTGCGACTCCGCACAATGGGGGATATAATTTCAACTATTTTTTTATCTCCCAAATCCAAAATTCGATCAACAATTTCGTCAGTTGAAAGCCGTTTTATTTCCCGGGCACAAATTTCACAATGAGGAATTCCGATTTTTGAATATAACAAACGCAAATAATCATGAATTTCCGTAATCGTTCCGACTGTTGAACGAGGATTGTGAGAAACTGATTTTTGATCAATAGAAATTGTTGGCGAAAGCCCTTCAATATAATCCACGTCTGGCTTGTCCATTTGCCCCAAAAACTGCCGGGCATAAGACGATAAGCTTTCCAAATATCTTCTTTGCCCTTCGGCAAAAAGAGTATCGAAAGCTAACGTACTTTTTCCCGATCCGCTAATTCCCATAAAAACAATCAGTTTTTCACGGGGGATATCAAGATTGATATTTTTCAAATTATGTTCCCTTGCTCCGCGAATTATTATTTTTTTGTCCATATTTTTTAATTTGTCTGCATATTTCATTGTTTAGAGATATTACATCATATCATCAAATTTTATTTCCATCAACCCAAACAAAAAACAGGCGCGAAGGCCTGTTTTTTGTTATCCGATTATTTTTGTTCAATTAATATATTCGCAATATCTTCCGCCAGCTCACTAGGAGTTCGATCAGCCTTAACGAAATATTTTACCGCTCCTAAATCAATCGCTTCGTCTCTGTCCCTGCTATCGCTAAGATTTGTCGACATCACCACAGGAATATTTTTATATTTATTATCTTTTTTAAGCTTGCGCAAAGTGTCAAAACCATCCATCTTCGGCATCACAATATCCAAAACAATCAAATCAATTTTTCCATTACTCTCTTTCAATCTTTCGAGAACTTCCTTTCCATTTTCCGCCACAAAAAGATTGAATCTCTTTCCAAGAGCAATCGAATAAACCTCCATCAAATCCTTCTCATCTTCGGCAAGAATAATTGTGAATTTTTCATTTTTCATTTTTTTATTTAGAAGTCCCGCACAAAACCTCAATTATTATTTATTAAATCTTTTATTTTATTCCAATCAAAAATATTACTGTCGATATGAAACATTTCGTATAAATATTGAATCAAAAAAATAACGGAAAAAATAAAAATAACGGAAAAAATAACTCCGAAAGAGAAAATTCCTGCCAAAAAAAATTTTATTCTCTTTTGATAATTTTTCAAATCGGCATAGGAATCAAACTTTCCAAAACCACTTTCTTCACCGGTAAATATATTTTTTTTCTTTTGCGCGCGAAGCTGGCATTCGGAAGAATAACGAAAAATCAAAAAATACATATCTCGAATCACAGAAAATATTTTTTTAAAAAAATTCATTTTTATTATTGCTTTACTTGTTTTAAATATACCACATTTTTTGATTTTTTTTAATCCACTTGCATCTTCCGCAATTGATAAATCTCATCCCGAATAATTGCCGCCTTTTCAAAATCCAAATTGCGCGCCGCTTCTTTCATTTCTCTTTCTTTATTCTTGATATACCCGTTTACATCTTCCAATGTTTCCAACCTGACAAAATCCTGCGGAACTTGAGGATTGATTTCATGATCCACAATTGATTGAATTTTTTTCTTGATTGTCTTGGGCGTTATTTTGTGTTTTTTGTTATATTCTTTTTGTAATTTTCTTCTCCGATTTGTTTCATCAATCGCTTTTTTCATTGAACCCGTAATCCTGTCGGCATATAAAATCACCCTTCCGCTCACATTGCGCGCCGCCCTTCCAATTGTCTGAATCAGAGAGGTTTCACTACGCAAAAATCCTTCCTTGTCGGCATCCAAAATCGCAACCAGGGAAACTTCCGGCAAATCCAATCCTTCACGCAAAAGATTCACTCCTACCAAGACATCAAATTTCCCGCGCCGCAAATCTTCCAAAATGGAAATCCGGTCCAATGTATCCACTCCACTATGCAAATATTCCGATTTGATTTCATTCTCCTTGAGAAATTCCGCCAAATCTTCCGCCTGCTTTTTGGTAAGCGTTGTAATCAACACTCTTTCTTTTTTCTTTGAAACTTTTTTTATTTCCTCCAAAATATCTTTTACCTGGCTTCGCGTCGGACGCATTATCAATTCCGGATCAATCAATCCTGTCGGACGTATGATTTGCTCTATCATTTCTCCTTCCGTTTTTTCATTTTCATACCGACTTGGCGTAGCACTGGTAAAAACAACCTGGTTTATTCTTTTTTCAAATTCGGAAAATTTCAAAGGACGATTATCCAGCGCGCTTGGCAAGCGAAATCCATTTTCTACCAAAGATTCCTTGCGCGCCTTGTCCCCAGCATACATCGCTCCGATTTGCGGAACGGTCACGTGCGATTCATCGATTACCAACAAAAAATCATCTCCGAAATAATCAATTAGAGTATACGGTGCTTCGCCAGGTTTTCTGCCGGTTAAAAATCTGGAATAGTTTTCAATTCCGTTGCAATATCCCAATTCGCGCATCATTTCAATATCATGTTTTGTCCGGCGGCGAAGCCTTTCCGCTTCCAATGATTTTCCTTTTTTCTCGAGATATTCCACTCTCACTTTCATCTCCTTTTCAATATTTTTCAACACGCCTTCCATCATCGGCTCCGGAACGACAAAATGCTTGGCGGGAAAAAATATCGCCTTTTCCAAAACGGATAATTTTTCTCCTGTCAAAAAATCGTATTCGGCAATATTTGCAACTTCGCCATTTTCCAATTCAACGCGCGTTATCACTTCGCGGCTAGGAGGAATAATCTCGATAATATTTCCGATCGAACGGAATTTTCCGCGCGCCAGAATATCACTGCGCTGATAATGCATTTCCACCAGTCTTTTCATCAATTTCTCCCTGTCAGTTTTTTCTCCGACTGAAATTGCCAGTGTCGTGTCCTGATAATATTCCGGACTACCCAAACCGTAGATACAAGAAACGCTGGCGACAATAATCACATCGCGGCGCGACAAAACCGCCGCTGTGGCGCTGTGGCGCAAGCGGTCGATTTCTTCGTTTATTTGCACTTCTTTTTCAATATATGTATCCGATGATGCGATGTATGCTTCCGGCTGGTAATAATCGTAATAGGAAACGAAATATTCCACTGCGTTTTTTGGAAAAAAAACGCGAAACTCTTGCACCAATTGCGCCGCCAGAGTTTTATTCGGAGCAATCACCAGGGTCGGTTTTTGAATTTTTTCAATCACGTTGGCAATAGTGAATGTTTTTCCCGATCCGGTCACGCCCAAAAGTGTCTGGAATTTTTTTCCGGATTTTATTCCCCGTGTCAACTTTTCAATCGCCTGAGGCTGATCGCCTGCCGGCACATATTTTGAATTGATCTTAAATTTCATAAATATAAAGAATTAAACCATAAAATAAGTCTCGCCCCGTGATAAAAATTATTATTTTTATTTTACGGGGTCCCCCGCCGGCTTGAATTTTGAGTTTATTTTAAATTTCATAAATATAAAGAATTAAACCATAAAATAAGTCTCGCCCCGTGATAAAAATTATTATTTTTATTTTACGGGGTCGCCAGCTGGTTTAAATTTTGAGCTTATCCCAAATTTTATAATTTCATTTTAGCATACTAACATTTTATCATTTTAGCAATGTTTGAAAAAATACAGACATACATCTTATCTTTAATTAATTGCACCAAAAAACAGACACTGTGTCTGTTTTTTTAAAATTCAAAACCTCTATTTTATGTCTTAAATCTTATGTCTGTTTTCTACGCTCTGGAAACGTATTCTCCTTTTTCTGTGTTCACGATTACGATGTCGCCTTCTTTGACAAACAATGGCGTGGTTATTTTCAGTCCGGTTTCCAAAGTTACCACCTTGTCCCCGCCGGAAGCAGTGTCGCCCTTGAGTCCGGGAGGAGCTTCAACAACACGAAATTGCATCTTGATCGGCAATTCAAGATTAATCGGATTGCCGTTGAAATTCAAAATGGAAACTTCTGTCCCTTCAAGTAAATATTTATCCGCCCCGTCTAAAACGGCATTGGAAAGATTGAACTGGTCATAATTTCCCATATCCATAAAAACAAAATCATCACCTTCCCGATACAAATATTGCGCTTTGGATTTGAAAATATCCGCTTCTTCCACCTTATCCGCTCCTTGAAAGGTTTTTTCCAAAACCGCCCCGGTCGCCAAATTTTTCAACTTAGTGCGAAGCACGGCTCCAGCTCTTCCTGTTTTTGAATGCTCATCGCGAATAACCACAAAAGGATTTCCATCAAGAACGATAGTTTTTCCCGTTTTAATATCAGATATTGAAAGCATACTTGTGAAATTTTTAATTATCAATTTTTAATTTCTAATCAATTCTCAATGATTAAATTTTAAATTAACAAAAATTGATAACTTTGAAATAAATACACTATTTAAATTTTCAAAATATAATTTTTTTGAAAATTATATTTTGAAAATACGCACTTACCATTATCTCGCTATAAACGGAAGCAAACCCATAATTCTTCCTTTTTTGATTGCCGCAGTCAAACTTCTTTGATGTTTGGTACAAACTCCATGTCTTTTTGGCGGATAAATTTTTCCCTGAGAATTCATAAAACGACGCAATGTATATGCATCCTTATAATCGATTTTATCAATTTTTTCCTGACAAAAATAACAACCTTTTTTAATATTTTCCATAATTTTAAATTATTCAACAATTATACTATTTAAAACGGCACATCTTCAATTCGAACGTCTTCCTGTTCTTCATCCAGATTGATAGTTGGAATATTATCATCTTGCATTGGAGGCGTTTGATTTTTTCCGGCCACTGACGCTGTCGATTTGTTTTGCGCCGGATTATTTGCAAATTGTCTTGGTGCTTGATATGAATTTCCACCTCCGGAATAATTTCCACCTTGTCCTCCTCCTTGAGGACGGCTTCCGAGTTGCATACTTTCCGCCACCACTTCAGTAGTCCGTCTTTCTGTTCCATCTTTTGCTGTATATTTTCTTGTTTGCAATCTTCCTTCAAAATACGCTTCTTGCCCTTTCGTCAAATATTGTCCGGCAATTTCCGCCACTCTTCCCCAAAGAATAACATTGTGGAATTCAGTCTTTTCTTGTTTTTGCCCACTCTGATCTTTCCATGTGGAATTGGTAGCAAGACTCACGCTGGCAACAGTTTTTCCACCAGTGGTTGTCCTCAATTCCGGATCGCGGGTCAATCGACCGACTAAAATAACTTTGTTTACATTCATAATATTAATTTTTAGTTTTAAAAAATTAAAATATTGAAAAATTATATATTCAATATCTCATTAAGTTTTTCGTCGATATCTTCTTCCACTTTCTCTCTTTTCTCCCTCTTTTTTTTCTCTTTGAAAGGTTTTTCTTCCTTATTTGCTATGGATTTTTTCTTTGCTTTCTCTTTCTCTATTTTATCATCCTCTTTGATTTGAGCAACTTTTTCTTCTTTTTTAACCTCTTCTTTCTTTAAAACCTGCTTTTCTCGTTCCGACTTATCATCTTTTTCAATCCCAATACCCAATGCTGGCAATTGATCTGCACGCGTAATCAAAAACCGCAAAACGTCCCGATTTTGCAAAAGCTTTATATTTATGTCTGACACAATATCCTTATTGGCAAGACCCTGTTCTTCTCTCTCGTCTTTGTCTAAAATTTCAAATCTTTTAGTAATATATACTCCGCGAGATTCTCTTTTTATTTCATAAGACATCTTTCTGCGGGTGACAACTTCAACCTCCAAAATTTTTCCGCCCTCTTTGGAAACAACTTCATCTACTTCTTTTTTGATTTTATCCAGATCATGTTCTCTGGATTCTCCTACTAAATAAAACAATTCGTATTCAATCATACATTGTGCCGATTCGAATCCGCGAATTTTCCCGAATCTACGAAAAAAATATTCGCATCATTCGAATGTAATTCGCATCATTCGCATCGCTTTTTAATAAAAATAAAAACCACAAAGAAAATCCAGCTTTGCAGCTTAATCGCTCCTTATCCCAGCCAAATGTCGGGCGAGGCGCGAACAGGACTTTCTCAGTTGTTCCCCTATTGTATCAGACTATCCGCCTTTTGGCAAGCCCTCTGGAGCATACTAAAATAACGAAATTATTGCCAAGCTTTTTTCAAGATATTGTTAATCGTCTTTTCGTCGTCGCAGGAATATTTTTTTGAAGGCGAATAAAAATTCTTTTTTTCTCCGTAACATCCGCCATTATCCTTCGGCAACACTGCAAGAATCGGCAGCATAAAACCCTTTCCCTGGGAAGTGAAAAAATCATGCAAATCCCGCAATGTTTTTCTCCGCTTGTCATCATCCATCCGAGCGAAAGTACTCATATCATCTCCAATTTGAGGCGTCCAATCGAGATGCAAAAAAACATTATTGGCTTTTTTGGCAAATTTGTCGTTCCACAAAAGCGCCCAGCACCAATCTCCGTCCTTTTTCCACCAGCGAGAAAAACACGGACCGTTTTCCAGTGTTCCGTCGGAATACAATCCCACACCGCCATCAATAAAATCAAAATTGCGCAAATATTTTTCATTAGTAATGTCATTAGTTTGTGCTCCAACCACAATTTTCATTTTCTTGGAATCGGCATATTTTCTCATATCTCTAATTATTCCAGTTATTCTTGGATTATCTAAATCGGAAGTTTCTTGAAGAAAAATTTGTCCAAAAAGAAAACTTTGAATTCCCATATCCATTGCTTGTTCAGTAATATATTTCAAATATTTACGATATTCCCCAGAATCAAAAGAAGGAATACATATATTTTTTTTCCAATGATCACTGTGATCATTTTTACACATTTTTTCAAAATCAAACTTGCGATCTTCATCTTGATAGCGGTAAAGGACTTTTGTGCCAATAGCTTCGGCAATAAACATTCCGTACACGATATTATCTTTTTCAATTTTCGCCTTGATTTTTTTGGCCTTTTCAAAATCCGGCTTGTCCGCCCATGTTTCCAATGCGCGATGAAGATAATAGCAATCAGACCGGTTAACCACATTGATCATCTCCTTGGTATCGCCTCCAAATCCGGAAAGGAGTCCATCCGCCACACATCCCTGTTTTTTCATTCTTTCAATGTCCGGCGGAAGCGGAGGAGGCAGTGGCGAAGGAAACAAAACAGGAACCGCTTCGGCAACCTTCTTTTTTGCGGTTATAATCATTTGCGAAAATTCCGGAGAAAAATCACTATTACCTTCAATCGCCACAAAAGCCACTCCCGATGACAAGGAGATCAAAATCAAAGTTCCAACCCAAGTATTAATAATTTTGTTTTCCATAATCCAAAAAATTATCTTCTTGCATCTTAATAATACCATCTACTACCATTTTCAACCAAGAAATATTTTGTTTATGAAAGATAAAAGGTGTTGCGTGTGTACTAGTAGTTGCAGTAGGACAACCATTGAAGCTAAATCGCAATTTTGAGCTATAAAATATGAAAAAAATCAAAAAACAACGCGTGACATTATTCCTGAACCCCGATCTTTTGAAACAAGCCAAAGCGCAGGCTATTGTTGATGGTCTGAGTTTAACCGCTTTAGTTGAAAAAATCTTGATTGAATATTTGCCCAAAGAAACAATAATTAGAAGAACCGATATCCGCCATCTAGCACCTTAATTAATTAAATAAAAGTGACCTAGAAAGATTCTCGTTTAGTTCAAATTAATAACTAATCTATAATCATATGGATTCATCAACTTCTCCCAGCACAAAACCTCTTTACCGCGGGACACAAATCATTTGGTATCTCTTGGGACTTCTGGAAATATTGCTGGCGTTTCGTTTCATCTTGAAATTACTTGGAGCCAATATGGAGGCCGGTTTCACCAGTTTTGTCTATGGAGTAACCTACATTTTCACCGCTCCTTTCCTGAGTGTCTTTAATGTTTCCAGAGTATCAGGCAATGTCTTTGAATGGACGACGCTCTTGGCAATGTTTGTGTATTGGATAATTGCCATCGGCATAATCAAATTGTTTCTTATGGGAAAAACTGTTTCAACATCGGAAGCCGCAGTTAAACTAGACGAGCAATAAAAAAAATAATTAATTAAAAAAAATATATGAGCATTATTTTATGGATTATTTTCGGGGCAATCGTAGGTTGGGTCGCCTCACTAGTTATGGGCACCAACGATAGCTTAGTTCTGAATATTATTCTGGGAATCGTGGGCGCTATGTTAGGCGGATGGCTGATGAGCTTTCTGGGAGAAAGCGGAGTTACAGGTTTCAACCTGTACAGTATGTTCGTAGCGCTAATTGGAGCAGTAATCTTAATAGCAATCGTAAAAGCTATCCGCTAAAAAAGACACGTCGCGGCAGAACAAAAAAAACGGCTCAGTATGGGCCGTTTTTTAATGAGCTGTTTTTATGCGGAAGCTCGAACTTTTTTTGAAAAGAATTTTTGATTTTGAATTGACTAGTAGTCACGATTATAACCGGATCTATGAAAAAATGATTCGTACTCTGATCATACTATAATAAGAATAGATTTTCTATTTTTTGATTTATTCCTCAATCTTTAATGCTTTGCCTTTGACAATTGCCTCGGCAATTTTAATTCTGGCGGATGCCAAAATCCGTTGAAAAGTGCTTTGGGAAGTATTCATTTTTTCAGAAGCTTCAATTTGATCCATTTTGTCAAAATCTTTGAGCTTCACTGCTTCCATTTCTTCTTTGGTTAAAATTACCTCTTCCAATTCGGTCATTGGAATACCCTGGGGCTTGAAATAATGCGATTTGGGTTTAAAATGCAACCGCCTGCATAGCTTTGGTCTTGTCATATTATTTTTTCAATTCTATTTTGTTATACTATCCAAAATAATCTCCTCCTTCTTGCTAGCCGAAGAAGGAGAAAGACTGTTTCCGATAGAAATTATTACTTTTCCAGTTCTTTCATCTCTTCCTCTATCATTTGCAATTCTTGTTTCAAATCTTCAATTTCCGATTTTAATAATTCTTTTCTTTCATCTTTCGACATGGCTTGGTATTTTCGGTAGAACCAACCGCACATCGCTCTTCCATAGCCCCTTCCCGCTCCCAAACCAAATCCTTTTCCGCAAGGACCCATTCCTCTTCCGGTTTCAGGTCCCATTCCCATTGGTCCGGTTTTATCTTGTCGTGGCATATTTATCACCCGCCTTTCTAGTTTAGTTTTCTCAACTCATTTTATATTATGAATATATACCCATTATATAGTACCCGTCAAATTTAAATATATTTCACCTCAAACAACAAAAAATCCCCAGAATAATTCCGGGGATTTTCGATTTGGAGCGGGTAAGCAGAATCGAACTGCCGTCTCATCCTTGGCAAGGACGTATAATAGCCACTATACGATACCCGCATATGCGTGCTCCGCATGTAATTTATAATTTCAAATTTTTAATTTTCAATCAAATTATAATTTATTAATTTCAAATTGAATAATTGAAAATTCATTGAAAATTGAGAATTGTAAATTGAAAATTTCATCAGAGTGGGACCGGCTGGAATCGAACCAGCGACCAAACGATTATGAGTCGTCCGCTCTAACCCCTGAGCTACGGTCCCAAAAAAGCGCAAGGCTTAAAGTGAAAAACTTACAGCAAGTTTAATTGCTTTTCTTTACACTTTTCACTTTGCGCTTTTGATTTTATTGTGCCTCGGGTCAGAATCGGACTGACGACACAAGGATTTTCAGTCCTTTGCTCTACCACTGAGCTACCGAGGCAATATTCAATTTTAACTGTTGCAGCTGGCTTGTGAGCGTAGCGATTTTACTGCGGCTGCGCCGCGTGTGAGCGTAGCGATTTTACGCGGTGCGCGCTGAGGGATTCGAACCCCCGACCCTCTCGGTGTAAACGAGATGCTCTAACCAACTGAGCTAAGCGCGCATATTTTCAATTTTTACGGCTGCGCCACGTGATAAAAATTCCGATTTTTATTTTACGTGGTGGGCGAAAGAGGACTCGAACCTCCAATCCCTTGCGAGAACTACCACCTCAAGGTAGCGCGTATACCAGTTCCGCCATCCGCCCTAAGTATAACACATCACCCACTATACAAAAAAGGCTAACTTAATAGCCTTTGGTGAGCTATTTATTTTCTTTCTGATCTTCTTTTTCTTTCTTTTCAGAAACTTCTTCTTTTTTATCTTCTTTCTTTGGAACTTCTTTTATTTCTTCAGTCTTTACTTCCTCTTCTATTTTTTCTTCAACAACCTCATTTTTCATTTCTTCTTGCTTGCTTGTTTTTATATCTTTGACATCAGTATATTTAAAACGCAAAGATTTAGCGGTTTTTTCTCGAACATAATATAACTTAGATCGTCTCACTTTCGCTCTTTTTACCAATTCTATTTTTTCAACCATAGGAGAATACATTGGAAGGATAAGCTCTACTCCGACTCCGACGGAAACTTTTCGCACTGTCATTACCGGTGAAGAACTTTGTCCACCCTTGATAGCGATAATCATCCCCTCAAAAACCTGAATTCTCTCTTTTTCCCCTTCTTTAATTTTTCGATAAACACGAACCACATCGCCGGTTTGCAAATCAGGAATGGTCTTCCCTCTCTGTGCCATATTGAATTCGATCAATTTCTTTTGCATATTTTTATTCTCTACGTCTGGAAGTTAAAAACCGAAACCAAACAAAAAAACCTCTTCGGTCCTAAATCCGGAAAAATTATTAAATTTAAAGCTACTCTATCGTATAATCAAATCAGGATTTAGTCAATACTTGTCCATCTATCTCGTCTATTTATTTCCCGTCTATTTGATTAATAAAACTTTTCATATCGTCCGGCAAATTGACAGTAAAATTATATTTTTTTTCAAACAACTCAAATTCAATTTTTTCGGCGTGGAGAAGATGGCGATCGGTTTGAGGATATTTTTCACTCAAAAATTCTTTTTTTCGATATAATTTATCCCCCACAATCGGATGCCCGATGTGAAAGAGATGGACTCGAATCTGGTGCATCCTTCCGGTCTTTGGTCGCGCTTCAACCAGTGTGAAGTTTACAAACCCCCTAACATCCCTAAACTCAGTCAAAGCTTCCCTGATTTTTGTTTTCGTTTTCTTTCCTGCAATCACTTGTTTTTTATATGATGAAGCTCTGGCAATCGGCGCTCTGATAATAAAATCTTTTTCTTTAAGTTTTCCAAACACAATCGCTTGATAGGTTTTTTGTACTTGCCTATTTTTGAATTTATTTTTAAGCTCGTCAAAAGCTTTTTGACTTCTCGCCACAACCATCACGCCGGAAGTATCCTTATCAAGCCGATGAACAATTCCAGGGCGCAACTCGGACCCTTTTGATCCATCGCCGACATTTTCAATTTCCGGATATTTTGCCAACAACCCATTTACTAACGTTTTTTCTTTTTCATAAAAATCGGGATGCACTTGCATTCCTGCCGGTTTATTCACTGCAATAATATTTTCATCTTCATATACAACATCAACCTTGATATTTAGATTCGCTCGCACCTTTCTATTATTAACTTTTAATTCATAATTATTAATTCTTAATTTATCTCCATCTTTCAAAACATAACTTGGCTTAACTTTATTTCCATTAACTAAAATTTTTCCATCACTCACAAGGCGCGCAAAATCCGCCCGAGAAAAACTCGGCGCAACATTCAAATCAACAAGCATCTTGTCAATCCTTTTCCCCGCTTGTTCTTTTTTTATAATTATTTCTTCCTTCATATAGACTTATCCTACGCTACATACTCGCCCAGTGCAACACCACTCTCCTGCTCTCTCTTTACAAAATACCTGTTTTAATATATACTGATTTATACAAGAATAATTATTAAGAAAATTGAATATTGAGATGATTTAATCTCTTTGGTTTTCTTGATAATTCCCCCATATTGAACGGGAATTTTTTGTTTTATGCGCTTTTAATAATTTAACGGCAAAGTAGCGCAATTGCCAAAAAATTCAATAAAATGGCTAAGAAAAATATTCTGGACAAATTGGCAGAAGAAGTGGATAAAATCAAAACTACCGTCAAATCCAAAACAATCAAAACAGAGAAAAAAACAACAAGCAAAAAAGAAGAGAAAGCAACAAAAAAATCAGTTCCTGAAAAAATTTCTTCGACCGAACAAGAAGAAGATTCTTCTCCTATGGGAAAACTTCTTTCCGAAAATCCAATTGAAATTCCTGAACTTGGAGATACACTGGAAGGAAATGTGATCGAAGCTTCATCCAGTCTTGTTCTTTTAGATTTGGGAGCAATCGGAACCGGAATCGTTCTGGGAAAAGAATCCCGCGACGGAATGGGGCTTTCTAAGAAACTCAAGCCCGGAGATAAAATTAGCGCAACAATAATCGATTTAGAAAACGAAGACGGTTTCATTGAACTTTCCATTCGTGAAGCTTCCCATGAAAAATCATGGGATGATCTTGAATCAAAACGCGACACTCAGGAAGTTCTCTCAGTTAAAATTTTGGATGCCAACAAAGGAGGTCTTATGGTAGAACTCAACGGAATCAAGGGATTTCTGCCTGTTTCCCAACTTTCCAGCGAACATTATCCGCGCGTTGAAGATGGAAACAAGAACCGTATTCTCGAGCTTCTCAAAGCCTATGTAGGAAATGAATTCTCTGTAAAAATAATCGATACCAATCGCGAAGATGAAAAATTGATTGTGAGTGAAAAAGCGGCAATGAGCGAAAAAGAAAGAAAGGTTATTTCCGAACTCAAAATTGATGATATCGTCGAAGGTGAAATCAGCGGAGTAGTTGATTTCGGAGCTTTTATAAAATTCCTTCCTACAAGCAAGACTGACAGCAAAAAAGACAGCGACAAATTGGAAGGATTGGTTCACATTTCCGAACTGGCATGGCAACTTATCAATAATCCCCGCGAAGTAATCAAAGTCGGCGATAAAGTTAAAGCTAAAATCATCGGAATTGATGATACCAGAATATCCCTTTCTATTCGCGCCTTGGAAAAAGATCCATGGGAAGAAGCAGCAGGAAAATACAAAGTCGGAGAAATTTACAAAGGGAAAGTTGATAAAATAAATCACTTTGGAGCTTTTGTTTATTTGGATGCCAATATCCACGGACTAGCTCATATTAGTGAATTTCAAGAAACCCACCCGGGAAAGAAAATGGAAAACACTATTAAAGTCGGTGAGGGATACAATTGGAAAATTCTTTCCATTGAACCGAAAAATCATCGCATGGGATTAATCCTAATGGATGGAAAAGAAGGTGAAAGCAAGAAAGAAACAAAAAAAGAAGAAAACGCTGAATAAGAATAAGAAATGCAATAAAAGCAGGCCGAAGCCTGCTTTTATTACTATAAATATATTTGCAAGAAATATTCTTCTCTGCTTATTTGAAAATTTTACTGAGTAATTCTGTCTCCTATTTTTGCGGATATTATTTCAATGAGTTTCCTGTCATATCCGGATTCAGCTAATTTTTTAATCTCTTCTTCGTTAAGTCCGACAAACCCTCTTTCGCTGCCACTCATTATTTCTCTTATTTCTTCCGCCAGCTCGTGTCCCGACTCAATCATTTCATCCGCTCTTTTTTGCATTCTCTCCTCTTGAAGTTTCTGGTGATTGCTGTTATTTTCTTTTCCTTGCGCCCCATACTCCGGACCAGAAACAAAGTTCATATTTACTGGCATACGTTTTTTGTTATAATTAACATATTATACTTAATATTATACTTTATGCATTCTAATAAAACAAACATTTTTCTCATTTCCGGACCTTCTGGCGCCGGAGAAGATTCGATTTTAAATTCCATTAAAAATAGGATTGATTTTATAAAACCCATAACCACCACCACCAGAGAACCGCGAGAAGGAGAAATCAACGGAAAAACGTACTATTTTACCACCGCTGATGAATTTAAAGATGGCATTAAAAATGGAAAATTTTTGGAATGGGCACAAGCAGATCGCGAAAAATTTTACGGTGTAACTAAAAAAGAGATAGCCAGAGTAAAAAAAAGCGGTAAGATCGTGCTATGGAAGGTTGACTACAAAGGAGTACTTACTATAAAAAAACTCTTACCGGAAACAATCTCCGTTCTTATCACCGCTCCACTGGATATTTTAGAAAAAAGAATTCGCACTCGCGATAATGCTAGTGAAGAATTTATTCGAGCCAGAATGGAATATGCAAAAGGCTGGCTTGAAAATGAAGATGCTTTTGATTACAAAATCAAAAATGAACAAGGAAAATTAAACGAAGCGGTTGAAAAATTTGTAAAAATAATAAAAAAATAATTTTGTGAAAAAAAATTTAATCAAAAATATTCAAAATTTTGCTTTCCAAAAACATCTTTGGAAAAAGGGCGATAAAATTATTATTGCCGTATCAGGCGGACCGGATAGTGTCTGTCTTTTGGATATGCTTGCGTTTTTGGCGCCAAAATACAATTTAAAATTGTATATCGCCCATATTAATTACGGTCTGCGAGAAAAAGACAGTGACGGAGATGAAAAATATGTCCGCCAACTGGCAAAAAAATATTCCCTCCCCATCAGCGTCCTTAATGCCAAAAAAATTTCCAAACTAAAAAAGGGAGAAAATTTGGAAAATAAGCTTCGCCAAATCCGCTATGCTTTTTTTGAAAAAATTCTTAAAAAAGAAAATTTCAATCTTATCGCTGTTGGACACAACCAAGATGATTTGGCAGAAACCGTCCTGATGCGCGTTTTGCGCGGCAGCGGATTGCAAGGGCTTTCTGCTATCTCTGCTAAAAAAAACAATCTCATCCGCCCCCTACTCAACACATCACGCAAAGAAATTGAAACTTATTTGAAAGAAAAAAAAATCTATTATCGTACAGACAAGACCAACGCAGATATTGCTTTTTTTCGCAATAAAATTCGCCACCGTCTGATTCCGTATTTGGAAAAAAATTTCAAAATCTCAATCAAACAAAACCTCGCTACATTGGCAGAAACTGTTTCAGATGATTTTGAATATATTCAAAACTCCGCACGCAAAGCAAACAAACAAATGATCGACGAAAATTTCAATAAAATTTCCCTTGAAATAACTCATTTCCTCTCGCTTCCTCACTCTCTTCAAAGACAATCTCTCCGAGAAGTCATATCTTCCTTATCTGGATTAAACAATGTTGAACTGGTAAATATTGAAGAAATTTTCAAAATCATCCACAGTAAGAAAAATAAAAATCAGCAAACAACTTTCGGAGGGTTGAAAATCCAGAGAAAAGGTGATAAACTAACTTTGATAAAAATATAATTTAAATTAAAAAAATAAAACATGAACAAATTAACTAAGAACATTTGGATTATAGCGACAATTACTTTTCTAACATTTGGAATAATAACCCTTTTTAATTCCCCTGCTCAAAAACCAAAGGAAATTTCTTTGAGCGAATTAGCAACGCAAATAAACGATGAAAAAGTTTCTTCGATTATAATAAAAAACAACAATCTTGAAATCGAACTTTCCGATAAAACAAAAGAAAAAGCTATCAAAGAAACGGATTCCTCTCTCACTCAATCGCTTGCAAGCTACGGAGTATCCGCGGAAAAACTTCAAGGGATAAAACTGGAAGTTAAAACAGACTCAGGAGCCACTGCTTGGGCGGCCGCCATTCTTCCTTTTCTCTTGCCTTTCATTCTCATCGGCGCTTTCCTTTGGTTTATGATGCGCCAAGCACAAAGAGGAAACTCGCAAGCTCTCTCCTTTGGCACCAGCCGGGCTCGAATGATTGATCCGAAAGACAAAAAAAATCGAATTACTTTTGCCGACGTCGCCGGAGCGCAGGAAGCAAAAGAAGAACTGATGGAAATTGTTGAATTTCTCAAGCACCCGAAAAAATTTCTGGAAATGGGGGCGAAAATTCCCAAAGGAGTACTCCTCCTCGGTTCACCGGGAACTGGAAAAACTTTGATGTCCCGCGCCGTAGCCGGTGAAGCCCAAGTTCCATTTTTCAATATCAGTGGAAGCGAATTTGTGGAAATGTTTGTCGGAGTCGGAGCCAGCCGCGTTCGCGATCTTTTCAAACAAGCCAAAAAAAATGCGCCTTCTATTGTCTTTATTGATGAAATTGATGCTGTCGGACGGCATCGCGGAGCCGGACTTGGCGGAGGTCATGATGAACGAGAGCAAACTCTCAATCAAATATTAGTTGAAATGGACGGGTTTGAAACCAACACCAGCGTAATCGTTATCGCCGCCACCAACCGCCCGGATGTTCTTGACCCTGCTCTGCTTCGCCCTGGACGCTTTGACCGTCGCGTGACAATGGATTTGCCGGATATCAAAGAAAGAGAAGCTATTTTAAAAATACACAGCAAAGGAAAACCACTGGAAGAAAGTATCGATTTGAAAATTATCGCCCAAAGAACTCCCGGTTTTTCCGGAGCTGATTTGGCAAATCTTCTCAATGAAGCGGCTATTTTAACCACCAGGCGAAACAAAAAAATGATTAGCAATCAAGAATTGCGAGAATCAATCGAAAAAGTAATGCTTGGTCCGGAAAGAAGAAGTCGGGCAATCAACAAAAAAGAGCAGGAGATTATCGCTTATCATGAAGCTGGACACGCCTTGGTTGCTTCTAGTTTGAAAAACGCCGACCCGGTACAAAAAATCTCCATCATTTCCCGTGGACGAGCCGGAGGATACACGATGTCAGTCCCGCAAGAAGACAAAAGATTGGAAAGCCGTGCGCATTTCATTGATGAACTGGCGACGCTTTTGGGTGGATATGTAAGCGAAAAAATTACCATCGGCGATATTACTACCGGGGCTTCTAACGACCTGGAAAGAGCCACTCATCTTGCCCGCAATATGGTAACGCGATTTGGAATGAGCGATTTGGGAGCGCGTACCTTTGGAAAAAAAGAAGAGATGATTTTCCTTGGACGAGAAATGAGTGAAGAAAAAGATTATTCAGAAAGAACCGCAGACCAAATCGACAAAGAAGTTTCCAGATTAATTGAAGACGCCCGCCAAACAGCAGAGAATATTTTAATCAAAAGAAAAGATGTCCTCAAAAAAATCGCCAATGAATTGCTTGAAAAAGAAACAATCGAAAAAGAAGAATACGACAAATTAATTGGAATAAAAGAGGAAAATCAGGAGGAAAAAGAATAGAAAAACAAGGAAAAACATCTAGTCTAGGATAAAACACTAAAATATTTTAGTGTTTTATCCGATATCAAAAGGACGATTAGCTCAGCTGGTTAGAGCGTTGCATTGACATTGCAGAGGTCACTGGTTCGAGTCCAGTATCGTCCACCATACAAAAAAACCCGGGATTAACCCGGGTTTTTTATAATTTAATTTGCATTTGCAAATTCTTGTCTACTGAAGCCTATCGCATACGCCGTCATTATTAGCATCAGTAAATGATTGTCCGCAACCTGATCCATTCCCTCTGCCTTGCCCTCGCCCATCTCTCATCCCTTGTCCGTATCCGGCACCTTGCCCATCTCGAGTTCGCAGACCGAGTTCAGCGCGAATTTGATTAGCCTCTTCGTATTTACCTTCTACCATCAAACGATGCATCTGAGTAAATCTGGCAAAATTTCCTTCATTAACCACATCCATTACTCTTCCTCTAAATTGATTTTGCTCCATCAATTTCTTCCATGCTTGATAGTCATTACTTTCAAAGGCTTTTGTCATTGCCTCATGCCTCTCAGGAGTATAATTTGGTCCCTTTTGCAAATAATCTCCTCGATATGCTTGAGAGACAGAAAAGGCTCCTGCCAAAATTACTGCCACCAAGACTGATGTTCCGATAATAAGCTTTTTATTACTCATTAGTTATGATTTTAATTATTACTGTATGAAAACGCGTTTTTCATTCACAGTTTGTATTACGTCCGCTCCTTCTTTTTATTTCACCTCTCTTCCCTAAATTCATCCCTGTCCATTCGCTCATTAATAATCGGGTTTTTTCTCATTTCACCAATCCAAGGACGCACTTCTTTTGCATGAAAAATATATCTCCTTACATCTTCTGCTTCTCCCAAAACTTTCACTTGCGCCCCTTCTTCAGAAACAGCTCTCGGTCGCCATAAAATATTTTCTCCTTTAATCATCCATATATTTCCATCAAAACATTCTATCTTGAAATCATCTTTATTTCTAATTTGGACAATTCTGCCAGCGACCAATCCTTGCTCCGGTTGATTCCAGATTTTTATACGATAATCAGCACTCCTTTGATAATAAGGAATAGAACGAGAAAGATTTCTTTCAACTTTTTCACTCAATCCTATTTGATAAAAAAGCAACCCTAAAGCAAGACTAAGCGCAATACTGGATACTACAATAATATAAGGATTGGTACGATAACCTTTTTTTGTGTGGGAATAGTTATAAAACGATAAAAAAGAAACCCCAATCAAAGCAATTATCCAAAAAAATGGAAGACTCATTACCAAATATTGGGAAAAATCTTCTCCGATACGAGGATAAATATCCCAATCGCTGTTTGTCAAAACAAAAGCCATACTACCAATCGCAATTCCACCGACAAAAATAGACACCATAAAAGCGATCCAAACCAAATAATCTTTTGCTAAAAATTTCCACTTCGGATCTGGTATTATTTTTTCACGCTTTATTTTTTCCAATATTTTCCCGCTTATTTTTTCTTCCATCGCTTTATTTTAAACAAAAAAAATTATAAATCCACTTTTTCCTTCTTGGCTATTCCCCGAAAATGATTTTTAGCACGTCTAATCAACGTCCCTACCGTTCCCATCGGTTTCTTCAAAATATCAGAAATTTCTTGATAATCTTTATCTTCAAGAAATTTAAGCACCAAAACTTCCCGATATTTTTCATTCATCTTCCATAAAATTTTTTCCACCTGTTTGGCATCAAATTTCTTTTCCAAATCTTTTGCCATGTCCTCATCACTGGAAACGATTTTTACCAATTCTTGAGCTTCTTCCGAATGCACCAACTGCGGACGGCTTTTAGTTTTTCTCCAACTACTAATGGTCTTATTATGAGCAATACGATAAATCCAAGAAGAAAATTTCAAACCTTGATCAAAATCATTCAAATTCCGATAAGCGGCGATAAAAATTTCTTGCAACAAATCTTCCACATCTTCTTTGGAAGAAGCGGAAATTCTACGAATATACCGCGCCAGTTTATCTTCATATCTTGCCACTAAGCACGCATAAAAATTATGGTCTTCCAGAACCATCCGCACCAACTCTTCATCGGTTTTCCCTTCACATTTTTGGATAAACATAAAAATATACACAATAAAAACCGAACAAATACTTTTCAGACACGTAAACCTATTTTTTAATTCAAAACAAAAATTGCATAATTTAGATAGGCGGCAAAAGATGTCCATGCAAGATATGGGAGCATTAACCATGCGGATTTTTTGTCAACTTTAAAAAAAGCAACAACATTAAAAAAAATGAAAATCCACAAAATTCCAATTCCCCACAGCGCCAGCATCGGATTTTCCATTCCAAAAAATAAAAGAGACCATGCAATATTGAAAAACAGTTGCGCGAAAAAAAACCACACTGCCCAAAAAATATCCAGCCCCATTTCTTTCTTCCTCCACACGCGATACAGCGCTGTTCCCATCAAAATATACAATACTGTCCATACCGGACCAAAAACCCAACCGGGAGGATTAAGAGATGGCACGGATAGCGTCTGATACCAAGTTGAAACAGAAGTGTTGGTGAAAATTGATCCCAAAAATCCGGCAAAAAGAGGGATGGCAATCGAAATGAAAAGTTTTATTTTGTTCATTTTTGCTTTATTCATTTTTTACCTTTTTATTCTACCATTTCTCCAAAATTTTATCCACAAATCGGCAGAGTCCTATTTGGACCGCTGCCGATTTTTATTTTTAACAAATAAAAAAAGGTGTGCAAAATTACACACCCGCATTAAAAAACTGTTACTAAATCTAATCCCATTGCATTCGCCTTAAAGTGAAGCGTCCTCAATATACCCGCCTCAATCTGTCGAATGCGTTCACGGGTTAAATTAAATCTTTCACCTATCTCCTTAAGAGTATGTTCACGCTTATACCCGTTGATTCCAAATCTCATAGAGATAACAATTCTATCCCTTTCTTTATTTAAAGAACCTATCAATTTACAGACTGCCTCTTCTGCGCTACTTTGAGTGAAATATTCTTCTGGATTAGGAGCGTCTGAAGGAATAAATTCAATCAATTCCCCATCGTCGCCAAAAAGCATATCCAAAGAAATTTCTCTTAATTGCAAGGCCTCCTTAATTTTTTTTAAAGACATTTTGGTAATTTCGGATAAAGCTTCATACGAAGCAGGCTCTCCATTTTCCAGCAATATGGCAATTTTCTTTTTCAAGAAACTTTTCCTATCAAAAACATGTGATGGCTTTCTAATCAGATTGCCATATTTGCTCTTCATTGAGTCAGCTATTGATTGTTTTATCCACCAAATAGCAAAAGTGGAAAATTTTGCCCCTCCGTCAATTTCATCAAAACAAATCGCAGCTTTTTGAATTCCAGAAAAACCCTCTGCGATCAAATCACTAAAAAGAAAAAGATCTTCATCAGAATACCTACTAGCAACTCTTTTTATCAAATTGAGATTCGCCAAATACAAATCAGATATTCTTTCATGAATATAACTAATTGTTATATTCATAACATCCACGTCATCAAGCACTTTCAGAGGGATATTCTCACTTGAAATTATTTCCAACTCTTTCCTGATGCACATCAGGAAATTGAAGTGATAAAAATATTTTTTATTTCTACCTTCTTTCAAGGAGATTTTTCCTCCAAATTCACATTTTCTTTTCTTTACCATTTTTCTTAATGCAGAAAAATAAGTAGATTTGTTTTTCTCAATAAGATGAATCAGGTAATCAAAAGAAGATCTGATTTCTCTGCATAATTTCAGATTTTCAACATCATATTCTTCTTTCTTTTTTCTCCACACATTAGGAGAACTTTTTACTTTCATAATTGCCCTCCTTTGGATTTTTTATGGATTTAAGTTAAGGTACTGATTTAGAAATATAGCAAACGAATATAAAAAGTCAACACAAAAACAGCCTAACAGAGGCTGTTTTTCAATTTGTCGGGGTGCTGAGAATCGAACTCAGACTAAATGGTCCCAAACCACTCGTACTACCACTATACTACACCCCGATATTTTTAACTTTTTTTAAAACTCATAAACTCTCTTCTTCAACCAACTTAACCCATATTACTGGAAAAAAACTATTTCGTCAACTAAAAACAAATCCGCCTCTTCGGCGGATTTGTCGCTATCTTTTAATTCCGTACGGACTCAAAGATATTTATTTTACAGCTTCTTTCAAAGCTTTTCCGGCTGTGAATTTAGGAACGGTCATCGCTGGAATATTAATACTTGCTCCAGTTTGAGGATTGCGTCCTACGCGAGCAGCTCTATTGGAAACCTTGAAGGTTCCAAAACCTGTCAAAGTAACCTTATTTCCTTTTCGAAGTTCTTCGGTAATTTTATCAGTCATAGCTTCAATAATCGCTCCGATTTCTTTTTTTGAAACTTCTACCTTGGAAGAAATAGCATCTACCAAAGCGTCTTTGTTTATATTTTCCATAATATACACCTCCCTTCCTTTTTAGTTTTTATTTCCAACCTTAGTAATTCTACAACTTTTCCCTGAAATAAAGCAAATCCAGTTATCCACAACGTAAAATCCGACGCGACGTCGAATCACGTTGCACAGCATTCAATTTTCAAGATTTGCATTTTGCATTTTATCTGGCATATTCGATTGCGCGAGTTTCCCGTAAAACATTCACTTTTATTTCCCCCGGATATTTCAATTCTTCTTCAATTTTTTCTGCAATATTCTTTGCCAATTTCATCGCCCCAAGATCATCAACTTCTTCCGGTTTCACAAACACTCGAATTTCTCTTCCAGCTTGAATGGCATATACCTTCTCCACTGCCGGAAAAGAAGAAGCAACTGCTTCCAATTCTTCCAATCTCTTGAGATAATTTTCCAAACTGTCTTTTCTTGCTCCAGGTCGACTTGCTGAAATAGCATCTGCTGCCGCCACAATAAAAGATTCGGGCGTTTCAAAGGGATATTCTTCGTGATGAGGTTTCACCGCATCAATAATTTCCTGAACAATTCCAAATTTCTGCAATATCTTGACTCCAATTTCCACATGAGTTCCTTGTATTTCATGATCAACCGCCTTGCCAATATCATGAAAAAGTCCGGCTTTTTTCGCCACTGCTACATCCGCTCCAAGTTCAGCCGCCAAAGCTCCGGACAAATGAGCCACCTCGATAGAGTGAATCAAAACATTTTGACCAAAACTTGTTCGATAACGCAACCTTCCAATCAAATATAATAATTTTGGATTAAGTCCCACAATTCCCAAATCATACGCCGCCGCCTCTCCGGCTTCTCGAACCTTATTATCAACTTCTTTTTTGGCATACTCAACCGCTTCATCAATACGTGTTGGATGAATTCTACCATCATCAATAAGTTTCCCCAATGCAATTCTGGCAATTTCACGACGCACCGGATCAAAACCGGAAATAACAATCGCCTCGGGAGTATCGTCAACAATAATTTCCACTCCGGTAGCCCTTTCCAAAGCTTTGATATTTCTCCCTTCTCTTCCAATAATTTTCCCTTTCAAATCATCAGAAGGAATGCTGATTGTACTAGTAGTTACTTCTGCTGAATGCGAACCGGCATATTTTTGAATAGCCTGTGTCATGATCGAACGCGCTTTGTCTTCCAAAGCCTTTTTTCCTTCATTTTCTAAACGAGAAATTTTCTCCACCAACACATCTCGATTTTCTTCTTCGGTAAGTTGCAAAAGAATATTTTTTGCTTGTTCCTTATCAAGTCCGGCAATTTTCTCCAAACGGTTCAGCTCTTCTTGTCTGATTTTTTCCGCCTCACTTTTTATTGTTTTAATTTCTTCCGCTTTTTTCTCCAAAATGTTCTTTCCCCGATCCAACTCCTCCATCTTCTTATCAATAATTTCTTCTCTTTTTTCGATTCTCTGCTCCATCCGATATAATTGACTTTCTCGCTCCTTCTCTTTTTTTCTAGACTCCTCTAATATCTCCACAGCCTTATTCTTTGCGTTAAGCGCAGTCTCTTGTGCTTTTTTCTCCGCCTCCGCAAGCATATTACTTGCCTTTCCCTCAGCTGTCGTAAGTTGCTTTTTAGCAATAGACTGTCTGGCATAATATCCCAAAACCGATCCCGTAGCTAATGCCAAAACAACTACGGTTATCAGGCTTATTCCCATATTTTTCAGATCCTATTCAATTAAACCTGCATAGAAAAATGCCGTCGGCATTATTCCAAAAAAGATAAAGTAAATCCAAGCGTTTTTTTATTGCTTGATGATTTTGAAAAAAATTTGTTTATTGTTTTCCCGCAAATATTGCTCGACATATAAATTACAGTTTTCTTCAGTTATCCGAAGGCTAAATTGAAAGGTTGTATATAATTATTACTACTAGCCATTTTACTGTATAAAAATTCTTTTGTCAAAGACTTTCAAAAATGCTAAAATAATAATTGTAGTTTCAAACAACCCTAATAATTAATATTTTTGCAAACTCTCATAGCCTGTTTATGGGATTTGTCCGCCAAAGACGGATCGACTTTCAATTAACCTCTTAATATTCTAATATGTACAAACCAGTGGTTTTAGTAATTTTGGATGGATGGGGTCTTTCTAGTAATCAACAAGGAAATTCCATTTCCAAATCTCGCAAACCGTCAGTAGACAAATTGAATCAATATTACCCCTCTACCACACTTCAGGCATCGGGAATTTCCGTGGGAATTCCATGGGGAGAATCCGGCAACAGCGAAGTTGGTCATATGACACTTGGCGCAGGTAAAATAATTTATCAAAACCTACCGAGAATAACCCTATCAGTTCAAGATGGATCCTTTTTTCGCAATAAAGCTCTTTCCGACAGTATGCGGAATATTCAAGAAAAAAACGGATCATTGCATTTAATGGGACTTATGGGAGAAGGAGCCGTACATTCATATTCCGAGCATCTTTATGCATTGATTGAAATGGCAAGCATTCAACGAATTAAAAATCTCTACTTGCACATAATCACCGATGGGCGTGATTCTTCTCCGACATGCGGAACAAAAGTAATCAAAATGCTTCAAGATAAATTAAAAATGAAAGGAGTGGGAAAAATCGCCACCGTCTGCGGAAGAAACTGGACAATGGATAGAAATAATAATTGGGAGCGCATTGAAAAAGCCTACAAAATGATGACTCAAGGAGAAGGAGAACATATAACCGATCCTATTAAATATCTACAAGATTCATATACCAAAGGAATTACCGACGAATACATTGAACCGGGAATAATTACTGAAAATGGAAAACCAGTGGCACTCGTTCAAGATGGAGACACGATGATTTTTTTCAATTTTCGCGAAGATCGCGCCAGACAAATAACAAAAGCTTTTGTCCTACCGGAATTTGATGAATTCAAAAGAGAAAAACGTCTCAAAATTGATTTTGTCACAATGACCGAATATGAAAAAGATTTACCAGTTTCCGTCGCTTTTCCTCCGGAAAAAATCGAAAATGGTTTAGGTGAAATCCTTAGTCAAAATAGAAAAAAACAACTGCGTATTGCTGAAACAGAAAAATATGCCCACGTAACTTATTTTTTCAATGGCGGAAAAGAAGATCCATGGTCGGGAGAAGACCGTCTTCTTATTCCTTCTCCGTCTGTTTCCAAATTTGATCAAGCTCCGGAAATGAGCGCCGACAAAATAACCGAAAGAGTGATTGAGGCCTTGGAATTAAAAAAATATGACTTTATTCTAATCAATTATGCCAATGCGGATATGGTCGGACACACTGGAAATATGGAAGCGACTATCAAGGCGGTAGAAATTGTAGACAAAAATCTTTCTGTCCTAATTCCGGCTGTTTTAAAAGAAGGCGGATGTTTACTCATAACCGCCGACCACGGAAATGCCGAAGAATTACAAAATCTCCGCACCGGAGAAATAAACACCGAACATTCTTCAAATCCTGTTCCTTTTTGGTATATAACTCCGGACAATCATCGAGAAGAAATAAAAACCAAGCAAGGATATGATCCGGGAGGGCTTCTCAGTGATGTTGCGCCTACGGTTCTTGAAATTATGGGTATCGAAAAACCCAAAGAAATGAATGGCGAAAGCCTACTTCCGCTACTGAAATAAAATAATTTTTTACTCACAATAAAAATAAAAGCCCAACCTCTATTGGAGAAGTTGGGCTTTTATAAAATACAAACTATTTCACAATTAACCTATAAAAAAATAGATATTTTATGGCAACTGAAATATTTATAATAGCCTATCTGATTATCTTGTCCACAATTCCATACGCCTTTGCTTCTTCAGCAGTCATAAAATTATCCCGCTCACTGTCTTTTTCCACTTTGGCAACTTTTTGTCCGGTATGTTTGGCAAGAATTTTATTCAGGTTGTCTTTAGTTTTAAGAATATGCCGAGCATGAATATCGATGTCTGTCGCTTGACCCTGTGCTCCTCCCATCACTTGATGAATCATTACCTCTCCATTGGGCAAAATCATCCTCTTTCCCTTTTTTCCGGCAGAAAGAAGAAGTGACGCGGCAGATGCCGCCAATCCAACGCAAATCGTTTGAATATCCGGGCGCACATATTGCATCGTGTCATAAATCGCCATCGCAGAAGTAACCGATCCTCCCGGAGAATTGATATATATTTTAATATCCTCTTTCGGATTTTGCGATTCCAAAAACAAAAGCTGAGCAATTACAGCATTTGCCATATTATCTTCAATTATATTTCCGATAAAAATAATCCGATCTTTCAAAAGACGGGAATAAATATCATACGCCCTCTCTCCATAATTGGTTTTTTCAATAACCGTAGGAATCAAAATTTGATTGGAAATTTTTTTCATATTAATTTTCAATGATAAATAATTAATTTTCATTAAATTTACAATTATCAATTTTCAAATCATAAAATTATTTTAATGAAAATTGATTGTAAATTGAAAATTGAAAATTATTTAAGTCCTTCTAAAAGTTTAAACACTTCATCATTTGTGAGCATTCCTTTAACGTAATTGTATACGCGACTCATATCCATATTCTTTTCCAAATCTTTCACGCCCTTATACTGAGCCAAGAGCTTATTCATCTCTTTCTCGATTTTTTCACTGGCAATCTCAATTTCTTTTTGCTTAGCAATCTCCTCCAAAACCAAAGCGGACTTGATTCTTTTTTCCGCCTGCGGCTCCCACTCTTTTTCAAGATCTTGTCTGGTTTTCTTTTTTCCCGATTTATCATGGGCGGACATCTTTTCAAGATAACCATCCACATTCATTCCCATTCCGGAAAGTTGTGCTTCAAATTCGCCAATCATTCGATGCAATTCCTCGTGAATCAAAATTTCCGGAAGCTCCACCTTCATTTCTCCGATTAGAAATTCCACTATCTCACTCCTATTTTCTTCCTTTTTTTGAATTTCTTTTTCTTTGAAAATCCCGTCTTCAATGCTCTTTTCCAGCTCGGAAAGATCTTTAAAATTTCCCAAAGAAACCGCGAAAGCATTGTCAATTTGAGGAGTTTTTCTTTCCTGTACAATATTAAGTTTCACTTTGAACGTAGCTTTTTTGCCGGCAAGATCTTTGGCATGATAATCTTTTGGAAATTCAAGTTCAAATTCTTTTTCGTCGCCACCGCTCATTCCGATCACATTTTCTTCAAACCCAGGAATAAAAACTCCGCGCCCCAAAATCAAATTGTGTTTTTTACTGGTTCCATTTTCAATCGGAACTCCACCGAGACTCACTTGAAAATCAATTTCCACACTGTCATCCTTTCTCGCCTCCCGATCAACCGTAATCAATTGCACTCGACTGTTTGCCAATTTTTCCAATTCTTTTTTTATTTCTTCCTTAGAAACTTCCGTTTTCTTCTCTTGCTGTTTTTTATTTATTTTTTTCACTCCTTCTGTCCAATTATTCATTTTTACTTCTGGCATAACAGCAGTTTTTATTTTATATTCCAAATCATTGCCTTCCGCCAATTTCAAAATCTCCACATTAGGAGCACCAATAACATCCAATTTTTCATCTAAAACTACGCGGGAATAATTTTTTTTAATAGCTTTTTCCGCCGCTTCATTAAGAATTGCTTCTTTTCCAACCTTCTTTTCAATCATGTCTTTCGGAGCTTTTCCCGGTCGAAATCCTTCAATTTTGATATTTTTAGAAATATCTTCCACTGCTAAAACCAAATATTTTTCCCATTCTTTCCACGGAATAGATAGATTTATTTCAATCTCAGAATTTCCCAATTTTTTTATATCCATTACTTTTAATTCTTTAAAATTTATATAACTCTTTAAATAAGACAGTTTTTCAAACTATATTTTTCCAAACTTGTCTTTATACATTTTCAAAGATTTTTTAACTGCTTCAAGCGCTTTAGCCTTACCTTCGGTTTTTTTTATAACAACTTCTTTTCCATTTTCAATAGATTTGTATGTCTCGAAAAAATGTTTGAATTCTCTTAATGTATGCGGATTCAAATCCTTCATATCTTTCACATTATCCCATCTTGGGTCATTTTTCGGAACAGCGATAATTTTGTCATCCCCTTCTCCGCAATCCACCATTCTCATTACCGCTACCGGTCGAGCTTCCACCAAAATTCCCGGAGCTAAAACATATGTTGAAAGCACAATCACATCCAACGGATCATTGTCTTCCCAAAGAGTTTGCGGAACAAAACCATAATCAAAAGGATAATCTTGTGAAGTTTTCATCGCACGATCCAATTTGATCAAGCCGGTTTCTTTATCGATTTCATATTTGTTTTTTGAACCGCGAGGACACTCAATAATAACATTAATGTTATTTGGAACGTTTTTTCCCGCGGAAATTTCATGCCACATGTTCATAATTTCACAATTTCTAATTTTTAATTTCTAATTTCTAATCAATTTTCAATGATTAAATTTAAAATTTAAAAACAGAAACTTCTTTTATTTTATTAGTATTTACTCTTTTTTATTACTGTTCTTTATTCATTGTTCACTGTTTCCTGTTCATTACTTGCCTATTTCTCATCATTAACTGCCTCTTGCTCGCTGTTTTCTACTTTTTGTTCATCACCTTCCGGCGCAACCTCTTCTTTATTTTTTCCGCCTTCGACATCAATTTTCCAATCTGTGAGTTTGGCTGCCAAACGGACATTTTGTCCTCTTTTTCCAATCGCCAAAGACAATTGATCCTCAGGAACAATCACTTTTGCCTGCTTGGTTTCTTCATTTATTTCAATTGAAAGAACTTTGGCAGGACTCATTGCCGCGCTGATAAATTTTTTCGGATCTTTATTCCACAAAATAATATCAATTTTTTCTCCGCTCAATTCTTCGATAACCGCCTGGACACGCGTTCCTTTTTGTCCCACACAAGACCCAATCGGATCGATTCCTTCCTCTTTGGATGAAACGGCAATTTTGGTGCGTCCCCCGGCTTCTCTGGCAATGGCATTAATTTCCACTGTTCCGGCAAAAATTTCCGGCACTTCCAATTCAAAAATCCGGCGCACCATTTCAGGATGGGTTCTGGAAAGCAAAATTCCGGGACCCTTAGTGTCAGATTCAACTTTCACGATATATACTTTGATTCTTTGCCCGATACGATAATTTTCTCCTTCAATTTGCTCAGATGGAAACAAGACTCCGGTGGATTTTCCCATATCAATAAAGACATTGCGCCCTTCAACCCGCTGCACTGTTCCGCTGATAATTTCACCTTCTTTTTCTTTGTATTCTTTGAACATCGCTTCTCTTTCAGCTTCTCGAATTCTTTGGATAATCACCTGTTTGGCTGTTTGAGCGGCAATCCGTCCGTAATCTTCTTTGGATTCCAATTCATTTTCAATAAAATCTCCGAGCTTGGCATCTTTTTTTGCTTTCTTTGCATCGGATAAAATGATGTCTCTTTCCGGATTGAATCGCGGCAATTTTTCCTCATCAGAGCTTTCTGCTGATACGGAAGATTTTTCAAATTTACCGGCGTTTTTTTTCGTTTTTGCTTTTTCATCCGCCTCTTTTCCTTCTTCTTCAACGACAAATTCGCGAGTCGTTTCATCTACCACTTCTTTTACCAAGAAAAATTTGGTTCTTCCGGAAATCTCATCGAACTGGGCGCGGATATTCTGGCTTCTTTTGCCATAATCCTTTTTGTACGCCGCCGCTAGGGCCGCTTCGACAGTCTCAATAATTTTTCCCTTATCAATTCCTTTTTCATCAGCAATTTGAGTGATTGCGCTTCCGAATTCAACCAATTTCGCGTTAGCTTCTTTTTCTTCTGTTTTCTTGCTTTTTTTTGCCATATAATTTTTTAAGTTAATTTAATAAAAAAGTTCGCTCTCAAAAGCGAACCCATCTCTCATCTCAATCCTATTTTCATTATAGCAAACAAAAGGACTCAAGTCAAGGTGAGGCAAAAAGGTTTCAAGAGACCATACCCCGCGATCGCAAAGCGGTTTCAAGAGACCATACCCCGCGATCGCAAAGCGATTTCAAGGGGCCGTACCCCGCGATCGCAAAGCGATTTTGCGGGGTTGACTTTTTTACGAAAATATGCTAGGATAGAGCGTTATGGAGGCGTTCTTCATAACTTGGCACTTTGCCCGATTTGAGGGAAAAACCAAGAGCCAATCCCGGCTCTTTGACAAGTTAATATTTGGAGGAAATTATGGATAATGTATTGTTTATTTTGGCATTGGTTGTTTTTTTTGCAGGATTAGCATATTCCTGTATTTTTAAAATTCCGGACATCTATTATGGTCTCCCGTCAAGCTTATTTGGCGGAAGGTTTAGAGGGGTTGACTCTAATGGAAATTCCGTTCCAATCAGAGCGGCTTACACTGAGGGATTGGGATTTAAACTCCCATGGTGGACGATAACATTAGCCAGTAAAGACCCTGTGACTAAGGAAATAAAAAAGAAAAAATTTCAGGTTGCCGAAGGAGGCACCGTTCTCGTTAGTGGCGTAATTCAATATCGCCCTTCCATTAAAATGCTCTACCGATTTGAAGAAGTCGCCGACCAGACCATAAGTGATGGACTGGAAAGTGAATTAAACCAAATCCTCGGCATTCATTTGCTGGGTGGAGGAATGGAGGAAGCTATCACTAAAAGAGCTGCTGTATCTCAAGCTCTGTGGGATAAGCTTACAGGGGAAATAATAAACCCCAATGATCCTCCAGAAAAACAAAAGACGAGGATCGTTCTCGGAAAAAAAGTTTCTTATACGGAAAATTCCTATGGTGTAGAAATACTGAAGGCGAGTATTGACACCATTGATCCGGATGAGGAACTTCAGAAGGCTCGCGATGCCAAACAACGTGAGCAATATGAAAAAGAAAGTCAAAGCACGGAATGGAAACATCTCCGTGAAAGAATGGCTGAAATTAAAAATGACTTTCCGGAGCTACGTGACAAGGAAGTCCTTGAGGCTGTCCAGGTATGGCAGAAACAAGCCACTAAAAATATACAAGAAATAAAAGGAGAAATTCCGGCTGTCGTGGCTTCGATGGCATCTTCATTTCTTAGAGGGAAAAAATGAAAATAACGTTAAGCATTATCCTGTTTATTGCAGGAATTGGCATTTTTTTATGGGGCAAAAAGTCAAAGCCCCAACCTGAAGCCTCGACAGTAACACCCGCCACACCGGCGACGCAAAAATTTTCTTGGGGATCACTTATTGTACCCGGAATAATTCTCGGCACAATTGCCGGAATTATTCTCTTGTTGTGGTCGCTGTTCGGAAACCATAACAAGGTTGTCGCCGAGATGATTTTCACGCCCAACGTTTGGTCGCGTGAAAGTTTGGGTTGTCAAAAGTTTTTTGACGGAGAGAAGGGAAAGTACCGGATTTCCGCCACCGGCCTGTGGTACAAAAGTACCAAGACCGGGAATTTTTTGGCAATCCCGCCAGAAGGGAAAGACTTGTCCTTTCCGGACAACTTCACCCTTCCCCTTCCTAGTGCCCCGTTCGGAGTACTGATCGGAAGAATGGGAGAAAAAAAAGATGGCGCCTATTTCCTGATTGGAAAAAACGCCACCGTCGTCCTTGACGACAAGTATCCTATTTTTCTGACGGTAAACATTCCGCAAGAGTGGAATGTTTCATCTAACAACAAAATCAACGGGGTCTTTGCTAACAACAAGGGAGATCTCGTTGTCAAAGCAGAAAAACTGCTTTGACAAAAAGCGCGTGATTCGTAGTATCGAATCCGCGCTTTTTATATTTGCAAAATTTATTACACAAAGAATCTGGAGATCTGGCGCACGATTACCAATGCCGCCAAGGCTACTGCAATTCCGATAATCGCCCACTTAGTGATTGATTTAGCAGTATCGATTTTCTTTTCATCACCCGCTGAAGTCAAATACATCGATCCTCCGATTACCAGCATAATAATTCCCAAAACACCGACAATCGCAAGAAGAAAATCCAAAGCGTTGGTTGCGATTTGCGCCAAAGTGAGAGCGCCGCTAACCTCAGGATTATTAATATCATCATCTCCCCATCCTAAAATTGTCGCAATTTCTTTGAGAAACGATGGTGCCGCGATTCCAATCGCCAGCCCGATCATTGCCGCTGTAATCGCGTTTTTCGCTTTTTTTATCATATCATCATTGCCGGAGGATATAATATACATCACTGCTCCAATCACAATAAAAACGATTGAAATCAAAACGATAATTCCTTGCAAAGTACTCAAAATACTGCCCAGCACGCCCTCAACCGTTGTAAATGCCAAAGGAGAAGTAAAACAAATCGATCCATCTGCGCAACCTGCAGAAGATGTGGGAGTTGTCGGATCAGAAACATCGGTCGATCCAGGATCAGAACCAGTCGGATCAGAAACATCAGGCGACGTATACTGTGGACAAGTTGAAACTTCCGAGCAAGAACCGGGAATTGGAATAATACTTCCTGGACATAGTCCGGAAGTATTTTCCGCGCAAGTATCTGTGCTAATTTGACAACAAACCAGCTGCGGAGGAGCTGTACAGCACGCCTCTCCTTCGTCACATATAATACCCGAAATAACCGTTGATCCAAGAGGGCATCCACTTCCTCCTTGTACCGAACAAACTCCACTAGCAGAACTGCATTGCACAGTTGTTGCCAGCACGCTTGAAACCCCGAAATTCACCAAACCCAACATTAAAAAAGAAAAAATTATTATCTTCTCTCTTAAACCGAAAAATATTTTATTACTTTTCATTTTTTTGTAATTAAAAAGTTGATCCCCCCGCAAGCATATTATTGATAGCTATAACAATCAAAAGTCCCGCCAAACCTACCGCCACTCCGATAATCGAATAGAGCATATTCCGCTTGGCCTTTTCCATAACGTTGTCATTTCCCGCCGCCAGCATATATTGCAATCCAGAAATAGCAAAAGCGATTATCGCTACGACTCCAAAGCTTCCCAAAAGCCATTGCATCACATTAATCAAAATAGTTGCCACAGGATCGTTTCCGACCGGATCAGGTAATCCGGTGGCACTCGGCACGCAAACTCCGGAAGGATCAAGAACAAATCCGGGAGTGGCACTGCAATTCGGAGCGGCCTGCACATTCAAAAACACAAAAACCATCATCAAGGAAACAATCGAATTTATAATTATTTTTGTTTTCATATTAAAAATCAGACATTCCGCCCAACATATTATTAACCGCATAAATTACCACTAAACCTACCAAGGCAACGATAACACCAATAATGGAATTTTTCATAGCATTTTTGGCTTTTTTGATCTGATCGTCATCCCCGGCAGAAGTCAAATACATAAGTCCTGAAATCGCAAATCCGATAATCGCAACTACCCCAACTAAGCTAAGTATCCAAAACATTATATTTCCGATAATACTTGCTATGTTATCCCACGGAAGACCGGATTGTTGAGCGTTAGCCAATCCCGCATTCCATTGCGCCAATGCAATCAAAGGCGATGCCGAAAAAGAAACTACAACTCCCAACACAATTTTTTTGATTTTACTTTTCATTTTTTTTAATTTAATTATAAAGAATTTGTACTGTCGTAATTATAACATAATCCAAAAAATTCACAAAAAAACAGATTCACAAAATGAATCTGTTTTTTGAATATTTTTTCCTTAAAACTAAAATTGGGTGTTGCTTCCTCCCAACATACTTCGAATAGCTGTAAGGGCGATCAAACCAACCAATGCCACAATCACACCAATAATCGAATATATCATAGCCTTCTTGGCTGTTCCCATTCTATCATCATCTCCGGCTGAAGTAAGGTACATAATACCGGAAATCGCAAATCCGATAACTCCAGCAATACCAACCAATCCGAGAAGCCAATACATAATATTTTCAACAATACCATATATTGTCGACTCAGGCAGACCGGTAGCCGCTCCGGATGGCGGGTCAAATTGAGCCAAAGCCATTACCGGAAGCAAAAGAGCCGATGAAGCCGCTCCATAAACCGCTTTCTTAATTGCATTTTTCATATTCTCACCTCCATTCTTTTTTAATTTTTATTTTCTATTTTAATTTTCAACCTTTTATTTGAAAAAAATTCCAATTTGTCTCACAATCAGCATCGCACCCAGCGCCGTAATAATCCCCACTACAGAATAAAATGCTGTTTTTTTTGCTTTCTCAATTTGAGTTTCATTTCCTGCCGATGTCAAATACATTACTCCGGAAATTACTAAGCTGATTATAACAAAAATTCCAACAATAGACAATAAAAAATTCAGAATATTTCCTCCGATCTGTGCCAGCCCCGGCGCATCCGAAATCACTCCCGCCTGTGCCGTATGAATAATTTTATTTCCAATTTCAAACATAAAAATTTTAATATCTTCTATTATTCACATGATCCGACACTGCAAGCATAATCCTTGACCGCGCACATATTGAACTCACTCGTTCCCGGATCAATAGGACACGCCCACTTTGGAACCAATCCCCAATCATTTGCCGCCGTGCAATCATTACTCGGAGAATTCGGATCTTCTCCATTGGCGCAACAATTATATGCTGCTGCTGCCATCTCCTCCACTTCCACTGTATTATATCCATGCGAATCCATGGTTTTTTGCGCTTGTGCAATCCTTGCACTCAAACTTGCCGTCCCTTGCATAATATTTTCCGCCGGATGTTCTGTTAAATACTCACATTCAGCCTGTGTATCTACATTAACCTGCATTAAGCCACACGACATTGTTCCGTCGGATTCATTTTTTATTGCGTTTGTATTTCCAGATGATTCTCGACAGATAACTCCTCGAATAAGATTTTCACTTACATTATAGGAGGAAGATGCGGAAGAAATCGCAGACACATAACTAGAAATACTTCCGCAAGTTGAAATACAAGAATATCCGGTACAAGTTTGCGCTCCTGGCATTGCCGCATTAAGACAATCTCCACTAGAATCCACCGCCGCTGATGCTACCGTAGAAGATGTTGGAGAAGTAGTTGTAGAAGTAGAAATACTTCCAATATCGATAGCCGCTTGGTTAGAAACGGTATCACAGGTAAATTCATACCATGCGCCATCAGTACGCATAACCCCGTCTCTATTGGAAGATCCTATAATATACATCGAATACGTAACAATCAACCACGCTCCCAAAACAATCGCAAATCCGGTTAATGTTTGAATAATAATGGTTTTGGCTTTTTTCATCATTTCTTGATTTCCGGCAGAGATAATATAAAAAATTCCGCCCAAAACAATCGCGCCAATTGCCACAAAAGTCAAAATTCCCATTCCCCAATCAATGATATTTTTTATTCCCACAATAAAATGACACAATGTGCACACTTCCGGATGCTCACTCGTTCCACAAGGAACAAGAGCCGCTTTTGTTGCCAAAGGAGAAAATAAAACGGGCAACAAAAGAAGAAAATTAATTAGTCTGTTTTTTTTCATTGGGTTTATTTTTTTAATTGTTCAATTCGAGTGTTTGCCAACTTCAATGCTTGATCGATATTGGAATCGCCTTTATTGATTGAATCTATCGCGTCTAATAATATTGCATCAACACTTTCAGTGTCTGGTTGATACCAACTTTTGGCAATCAAATTTCCTAATACAAAAGGTTTTATTGTAGGATTAGCCTGCTGAACATCAATCAAGTCGCGTCTGGCAGCCGGCTTATTGGTTTTCTCTAAATATATTTTCGCCGGATCAATGCTGGTTGGAAAAGATTTAATTTCTCCCGAAGTAGCATGAACCACATTAAAAGATCCGTTATTTTTTGTCGTCAAAAACTTAATAAATTGCCAAGACTCATGGACTCGCATATCATTATTAACTACCATATCTTTTCCGCCTCCAGTCGGAGAAATTTTTATCTGCTTATTCTTATTTACCGCAAATCCCCAATAATTAGCATACCCTACCGGAAGCGAATTTTCATATTGTGGAATTTGAGACACCGCAAAATTCAATTTTGAATTTTTGCTTTTTATAGTATCTATATTCCACGAATAATTAAACATCATCGCAGCCCTTCCCTCAGCAAAAGCATCAATAGAATAATGCATATCCCTGTTCCACGTATAAAAAGGAGAGCTTATCGAAGCAAATTGCGTATAAAATCCAAAAGCGCTACGGGCACTGTTTTCTCTTCCATTTTCCGCAACATTTATCATATTTAAGTTTATTTGCGAATCTTGAACAGTTGGAAGTTTCACTTTATTTTGAAGCATCAACAATCCTAAAATATCCGAAGCGCGGTTAACGTTATAGGCGGTTCCCATTGCCGTTCCCGCTTGTATGATCTCTCCTTTACTGTCTATTTTTGTAAGTTTTCTGGAAACATCCGCAAAATCATTCCAAGTTTCAGGTGGCAGTGATATTCCATTGAAGTTAAAAATATCTTTATTATAGAAAAGCTGCATTGAATCGACACTTAGTGGTGCTCCGTATATTCTTCCATCCGCAACAAAGTCATCCTTCGCCACATCAACAAAATTGGAAGAAAATTCACTCAAAGAAAAAATGTTTTCCGGAGCCGACTCGATTTTATTTTTGAAAAAATAAAGATCAGCGTTATTCATCAAAAAAATATCCGGACCGTTTCCCTCCGCCATCGCGTTTATAAGTTCTTTTTTATAATTATCTTGTGTCATTTTTCGATAGGTTATTTTTCCCACCAAAGGATTGACTTTTTCATAATCACTTATTATTTCACCAAAAATTGAACTATCGTCAAAAAGACCCCATATTTCCAAATCCACCTGATACTTTGGAGAATTATTATTATTTCCGCATCCGGAAAACAAAAAAACACTGCTTATCAAAATAAATATTGAAATTATTTTTTTTATTTTTGTTTTCATTTTTTTATTTAACAGCAATCAACATATAATGAAAATCTCCCGCTTTTATTTTTTTTTCCAAAATGAATCCGCCTTTTTCCACCATTGCATCCAATTCTTCCTCAGAAATTCGAAGTTTTCGGTCGGGACCGATAAAAGAATTCCCGCTATCCCATTCCATAATCAATGCTCTTCCATTTTTCTTCAAAATGCGATAAGCCTCTCTTATAATAATATCTTTATCTTTGTTTTGAAAAAGAATATTTTTCATCACAACCCAGTCCACGCTTTCATCATCCAGCTTCGATCCTTTTTCTAATTCTAAATTCACTCTTTTGGTAATGATATTAGAAATTCCGTTTGCTTTTGCCTCACTTTCTACCGCCTCAAGCGCTGAAGACAACACATCCAAAGCATAAACTTTTCCTTCTTCTCCAACTTTTTTGGCAAAGGGCAATGAAAAAAAACCTGCTCCGCAACCAAAATCCGCCATAACATCTCCTTTTTTCACATCTATTTCATTGATTGTTTCCATCGGATCAGCAAATTTACCAGCTATATATTTTCTTTCTTCTTCCATTTTTTTGTTTTTTGTTTTTATAAGAATCATGATTTTTATAAAAACAAAATTCTTTTTTAAAATATCATGCAATTTTAATATTTCCACACGTTTTTATTTTACAACAAAAAGACAAAAAAACAAAGCGCCGTATTGCCAAATATATGTTAATACTATATTTTTATATTTATGGAGAGGTGCCAGTCCGCCAAAGGTGGATTCAGTGGTAGAAAGGGACAAGGTATATATTTACGGCTATACAATTTATGGAGAGGTGCCAGAGTGGTCGAATGGGCCGCACTCGAAATGCGGTGTACTCGAAAGGGTACCGGGAGTTCGAATCCCCCCCTCTCCGCCAAAATTCGGAATTCAAATTTCCGCCAAAAATATGGTCGGCGCGAAGCGCCGTCTGTTCTGCATTCCCCCCAAAAAACTCTGAATCAGAAAGGAT
>LBQD01000004.1:0-1419 GCA_000990585.1 Candidatus Moranbacteria bacterium GW2011_GWE2_35_2- | reverse complement strand
GTTTGCCAATTCCATATTGTATTTCAAAAACTTTTCGGTAAGTTCGAACCGATTATTCGCTTTTTGCTCAAAAGCCGATAATTTCTCTTTGAGAAGCTGATTTTGGTTAACCAACTTGTTTTTAGCTTCGCGATATTCTTCGAGCGACAACGCACTTTCGAGATAAGCATTCATCAGCTTCTCTATTTTAGAATCCAAAAGAGAAATATCGGCTTTAACACTGTCTGCAAAAAGCGTACTCGATTGGACTTCCGATTGCCGATCTTTTGCATTTTCGGCAATCATCCATTCCGTCCAATCGAGAGGCAAAGAAACTTTTTTGATTTCATTTTGAATTTGAGAAGTGATGAGCTCCTCGCGAACATATTTTTGGGTACAAGGATTTTTCCGTTTGGTACACCGCAAATAGTTATATCCTTTCTGTTGCTCGGTAGTAATGAAACATCCACATTCTCCACAACGGAAAAATCCTCTATACAAAAATGGTTTAAGTCCTTTTCCTTTCGGTTTCGATTTTCGGCTCATCACTTCTTGAACAGCATCAAAAAGTTTCTTTGAAATAATCGGTTCGTGCTTTCCCTCAAAAATCTCTCCGTTATACCGCATTAGACCAGTGTAAATAGGATTTTTAAGAAGTTTTTGATAATTCGACACCGCAAGCTCTCTGCCGCTTTTTCGCTTCAATCCAAGCGCGTTAAATTTGTCGCGGAGTTGTCGCAAAGTGAAAGACCCAGACGAATATGCCTCAAATGTTTTCTTGATTAAAGGGGCGATATTCTTATCAACAACAATTCTCCCACCAACATTTAAATATCCAAGCGGAGCCATTTGAGGCCATATTCCGTCTTTCACTTTGTTGCGATGACCACGCTTAATATTCTCGCTCAAATTGTCCACATAATACTTGGATTGCGAAAAAGCGATTGAGAGCATAAATTTGCCTTGCGGTGTCGGATCAAACCAAAAAGTTGGAAATTTCATCTCTGAAATGACACCAGTATCAACGAGGTAGATGATTTTTCCTCCATCTACCGAGTTGCGAGCAAGTCTATCGGGATGCCACGCCAAAATACCAGATGCTTCGCCCTCTTCCATACGCGACATCATTTCATTAAATACAGGGCGACCTGGTATTTTGGCGGTCTGCTTTTCGACAAAGACATCAACAACATCAATTTGCTCTTTGAGTGCTAATTCTTTCAATTCTGAAAGTTGATCGGAAATACTGCGGACTTGTCTGTCTTTGTCGTCCGTAGACTTGCGAGTATATATGAAAAACTTTTTGGTTTGATTATTCATAGATTTGTATTGGCAAACGACGAGCCACGCGGAGCGTGGAAAATCCTTTCTGATTCAGAGTTTTTTGGGGGGAATGCAGAACAGACGGCGCTTCGCGCCGACCATATTTTTGGCGGAAAT
>LBQD01000003.1:148061-153688 GCA_000990585.1 Candidatus Moranbacteria bacterium GW2011_GWE2_35_2- | reverse complement strand
GGGAAGTTCCTCCAGTAGTAGAAAAAGTATTAGTCATCGAAGCATAAGCAGTGCCGGCAGATGTGGAATACTTACAAGTTGCCGATTCATCGGTGGAAAGAGACACTGCGGTTTGAGTAGTTCCAATAGGTAGCACTCCTGACGGCTGACCATCAGAGAGAACCGGAGCAGCTACATCAGGAATAACCGGAAAGGAAACTGTGGCGCCAGTTATCAAACCGGAAGTCAATGCACCACCCGACTCGTCTGAAATTTCATTTAACCGCAAAGATAAAGAAGTAGAATCAGCAGTAAAACCGGCAGTGGTTTTAGCATGGATTGTAACTAAATGAACATCGCTTCCATTGGCATATCCAGAAGCTGTGATTCCGGCAAATCGCAAATGACCATTTGCAATATCTGTAATATTAATAACCATCAAATAACTGGAAGTATCCACTCCTTTATCAACGCCATCGGTTCCCTGCGCGGTATCAATTTCCACAAAATCGGGATCAAAATCAAAGTACATATTAAACGCGCCTAAATCTTTCCCTCCAGTATCCATATGAACCTCCATTTCAAAATTCGTGTCGCTTCCCACATCTTGACTAACCGGAGTCAACCAGACATCTCCCTCGCTCGCTTTAACCCCTATGGAAGATAATGCTAAACCTACTATTGCAAATATTACCACCATAGCAATCTGCCTTAAATTGTTCGTAATTCCCAACATATTTTTATTTTAATAAATAAATTTTTATTTCTAATGATATATTATTTACAAACACCAATCAGTTTCAGACATATCCAATCCGATTGAATTCCTCAAAATTAACATAGCATCTGTTGTGTTAGTCACGCCATCGCAGTTCGCATCTCCCGTATTAATTGAATCATACCAACTGGTCAAACTCATATCCATTCCTACGGATTTTCTCAAAACCAACTGAGCGTCCGTTGTATTGATTGTTCCATTCTGATCAACATCTCCTCTCTCGAGAGTAATAGCGATACTTTCGATAGTAAAAGATGATATCGCTAAACTATCGGAAACATTTCCGGAAGCATCCGTAACTACGATAGTACAATCCGAATATGTTCCATCACCAAGAGAATTAAATGTAATTGTATTATTTCCTAAGACCGCCGTCACATCACTACTACTGCAAGATCCTCCATAAATGATAGTTCCTGCCTCAGTCGAACTGAAAACATAGTTAGGAGTATTATCACTAGTCGGCGTAACAATTGGAGTAATTTCTCCTAAAACAGGAGGAGTTAAGTCTATAGGATTAACAATAATACTTGCATTAAAAACGCTCGCCAAGATATCAGTCCCATTACCATCATCAGCTATAACATCACTATCTTCATAACTTCCAGCTGAAATAAAACGCAAAGAAATATTTTTACTTTCAGCAGAACTTTGCAATGCCTGAAAACTTATCGTCGCCAAAACACCACTCGCCACATTAACTCCAGGGGTAGGTTTCGCTACTGTAATATCCAAAATACCATTTACCGTATCATTATCAATTATCTCACAAGTCCGATCAGGATCATCAACATCGCTGCAATCCAAACCATTAGCAAAAACAGAATTAGTTAAATCCCAACCTGTCATTTGAAAAAAAAGTGGATCATATTCAATTATAGCTCGCGCAACAACCACATCACTACCATTAGTGTCGATAATGACATCCAAATCAAAATTATCCCCTTCCGTGGCACTAAGATATCCTTCTCCGCTTTGAGCGTCCAGCAAGGACAAAGAAACTTCTTCAGCAGCATCTGACATACTTTGAAGATTAAGTGATACGGTTGCAATAATACTAATAAAAAAACCGGCCACAAAAGCCAGCAAGAATACACCTTTCCATGTCTTTATTTGTGTCTTGCGAACAAATACATACGTCCTACCTAACCAAGAATAAGTTTGACCGGCTATTTCATCAATTTTTCTTTTTTCCTCATAAGAGTGAGGGAGAGAATTTTTGTTTTCTTCATTTTTTGTTTTCATATTTTATTTTAAATTTTATATAAAAATTATATCACGCTGTAATTATTCTTATTAAATCGGAACGAGCAATAACTCCTTCGACTTTACCTGAAGAATCTACCACCGGAATAGTATGTAAATCATTTTCTTTTATCAAGGCTAATAATTTATCGACATTATCTTCCGGCGAAACGGTAATACACCTTGTTGACATTATATCTTTTGCAACCGCCTTGACTAGCTTTTTTATTTTTTGTTTTTCAATATATCCCAGACTTCCAGAAAATTTAGTATTTTTAATAAAATCGATATAGGAAGGAAGATGGAAATTAAAACAATCTTTTATAAAAAAATCTGTCTCCGTAATTATTCCAATTAATTTATTTTCACCATCAACAACCGGAACTCCATGAATTCTCTTTTTAGTTAAAATAGACGCCACTTGTCCAATCTTTTCTTCCGGAGAAACGGAAACGACATCCATCGTCATCAAATCTCGTACAATCATAAAAGCAATTGCTAAATTAAAAATTGTTTACCTATAGATTATACCAAACAAGTGCATTTTTATGCAAACAATCTAGAAGAAGTTCTTTAGTTTTTCAAAAAATCCCAGATTGGAAATATCTCGAAATGTAACAAACAACATCAAAACAATTAGAAGTAAAAATCCAACTGTGTGCGCTGTTTGCTCGAAATTTTTACTCACTGGAGAACCCTTAATTTTTTCAATTAAAATGAAAAATATTCTCCCCCCGTCCAGTGCCGGAAAAGGAAGCGCATTTATTATTCCCAGATTTATACTTAAAATCGCCGCAAACTGCAAAATATATACCAATCCTAAAGCAGCTACTTGTTTTGTCAAAATAGCGATTCCCACCGGTCCGGCAATATCCAACGGAACAGATGATTTAACAAATAACATTTTTATCAAAGCAAATAACGCGACCAAAATCATCCAAACAAAATCCACTACCGCTATAAATCCTTTTTCGATTGATTGAAAAAAAGAATATTCTACAATCGCCGTTCTTGCTAAAGAAATTCCGAGCGAACCTTGATCTGACGGATAATCCACCCTTGGAATTCCTTTCAATTCCAAAATTTCTCCTCCTCTTGTTATTTGCATCACGATTTCTGATCCTTTATTTTCAACAATAAAATTCTGAACCTCGGAAATTTTCGCGATTTCAAAACAATCTTTTTTTTCTTCGACGCAAATCCCGGTAATTTCATCACCCACTTTAATCCCCATTTCCATTGCCGGAGTATTATCCAAAACTTGAGAAATTTGCACTTTTGATTTTTTAACATCAATATTATCATCAATAGCCTCAGGCGCTCCAATAAAAAAAACAATTGCAAAAAGAATCCATGCCAGCAAAAAATTCATCGCCACTCCCGCCCCCAAAACTTTTATTCTCGTCCAAGCTGATTTTCCGGCAAAACTGTCTTCTTCTTGCTTCCCTTCTCCATCTTCTCCTTTTATTTTCACAAAACCCCCGAGCGGAATCCAGTTCATCGAATAAATCGTATTCTTTGATTCCACTTTCTTATTACCAAAAACAAACTTCCATTTTCCGGTTTTCTCATCACGAAAATATCCAAACATCCTCGGTGGAAAACCAAAGCCAAATTCGTCCGCCTTTATTCCATTGCGAATTGCAACCAAAAAATGCCCGAGTTCGTGAACAAAAACCAAAACCCCTAAGATTATGATAAAAATTAAAATAGTCATTCTTTTTCTTTTAGCAGCTTACGGTTTTTTAGAATAATTTATCCCCGTTAAAAAAATAATTCCTAATTATACTGTCATTATATCTTTCTCTTTTTTCTCTCTTAATTCTTCCAACTTCTTATTATATTCATCAATAATTTCCTGTAATTTTTCCTTTCCGCGAAATTTATCATCTTCAGAAATTTCCCCATTTTCCTCAGCACTTTGTATTTCTTGCCAGACTTCCTCTCGAATACCCCGCACGGAAATTCGCGCATCTTCAGTTCTTTGATTGAGAATTTTCACAAAATCTTTACGACGCTCCTCTGTAAGCTGCGGAATATTTATTCTAATAACCCGACCATCGTTACTAGGAGAAAATCCCAAATCCGAAGATCTGATAGCCGCTTCAATATTGGCCAGATTATCAATATCCCAAGGGGAAATAACAATCAATCTGGGCTCGGGAGCACTAATATTTGCCATCTGTTTGAGCGGCGATTTACTTCCATAATAATCAACCATCAATCCTTCAACAATCCCGGGATTGGCGCGCCCTGTTCTTATTTTTTCAATTTCAATCTTATAATGCTCGACGGCTTTTTCCAAATCATTTTTTCTTTTCTCTATTGTTTCCTTATACATATCTTTATTATCTTCTTAAAACTTATAGGATTACTTTTTTATAAAAATTTAATATTCTCTTAGTCCTGCATATATTTTACTCGGTTGACCGCCATTATATTTCAAAATGCTCACATTTTTTTTCGTATCCAACTGAAAAACGGACCATTGTTTACCTCCATCTGTCGTTTTATATATCGCTTGTGCCGCGGCATACACAATCTCGGAAGAATTTTTCGGATTTACCGCAATCGCATAAATAGGAAATTCTTTTGAACTCCCGATAATTTCAACTTCCTCGATATTATTTCCAAAATTGGAAAACCGAAACATTCCTTTTTCTGTTCCAAAATACGCAACTCCTTCATTACCCGGATCAGCCACGATAGACTGAATTGTTGAAGGAGAAAAATTTTCTCTTTTTTTTCTTTCTTCTTTATTATTATCATCTATTTTGATAAATTCAAAATCATTCCCTTCATTTTTTGTCGTTAAAACACCCTCTTTAAAAGCCAGAAAATATATCACATTTTCATTTATTTCATCAAAAACTATTTTTGTTATCGGAGATTTTCCAGTATACGAATTTTCCCAAGTACTGCCCCCGTCAGAAGTTTTAATAATCATTCCGCCGCTTGTTCCGGCAAAAACAACTTGTGGATTCGTTTTATTAATTGCCAAAGAAATCACTATTGTCCCGTCCGCCGGTTCACTATAAATTTCCAACCAACTTTTCCCGCCATCATCAGTGCGGAAAATTTTCCCTCTTTTTCCCAAAACTCCTGTTGCATAAATCGTCTGTGATTCAAAAGGATTAATTGCGATTCCATAGGTCTTTGTGGGTAAAAATTCCATTATCTTATCCCAATCATTCCCGCCATCATCTGAAACAAAAATTCCATTATCTTTACTGCCCAAATAAACAACATCAGGATTTATCGGATCAACAGCCATTGTCAAAATATCAACGCCGGAAATATTTGCTTTTTCGTCATAATAATTCTTTGCCACCCATTTATTCTCATTTCCATCACTCACTAAAAATCCTCCTACCGAGCTTTCTTTTAGTTTATTCAAATCAAAAGAACATCCGGAAAACATAAAAACAGCAGTTAGTATAAACGTAATTTTTATGAAATTTTTCATGTTTTTATTTTAACATAAATATTAAAGAAAAACAAAAAAACAATCTCGGTTGATTGTTTCTGTGCGTCGTGGGGGAATCCCAGTCCGCTGGTCGCCCGCTAGGGCGAGAACCCTTATTGTGCGTCGTGGGGGAATCCCAGTCCGCTGGTCGCCCGCTAG
>LBQD01000003.1:0-148055 GCA_000990585.1 Candidatus Moranbacteria bacterium GW2011_GWE2_35_2- | reverse complement strand
CCCGCTAGGGCGAGAACCCTTATTGTGCGTCGTGGGGGAATCCCAGTCCGCTGGTCGCCCGCTAGGGCGAGAACCCTTATTGTGCGTCGTGGGGGAATCGAACCCTCGACCGTTGGCTTAAAAGGCCACTGCTCTACCGACTGAGCTAACGACGCATATACTATTTTAAATTAACTCTAACAAATTCCGTCTTTTTGCGGGCTGCGCTACCGAGTGCTTGTCCGCCTATGGAGGAAGCTAACGACGTATATATTACTATTTTTCAAACTACCTTATTTATCATTTTTATCTATTATTCAAGCAACAAATTCTATTATACCGATTTATATCCATAAGTCAACTCTACCTCGCTCGTTTACTCAAAAACAACAAAAACAACAGCGGAAAAACCATCCAAAATATCTGCGCGTACGGCGAAGAAAAATACATCAGAGAACTTTCAGAAATATATTGCAAAACCATTTTTTTCGGCAAAAGGGAAATGATAATACTAAAAACCAGCCCCATCTCTAGAAAGCTCATCACCAAAAGCCGCCAAAAAAATCCGCTTGGCACCGTATTGGAAATATGGATATCAAAAAGATAATCCCCGATTATCGTCAAAAAAATAACAATCACCAAAAACAAAATCGCCGGCAAAACATCGGAACCACTAAGCCATTTGCCGGGAATAACCCCCAACAACGCCACTGCAATGTAAATATTAATAAGCACATTCACCAAACGAAAGCGACCGATATACATCCCCAGCCCCACACTCACCGCCGCCAAAATCAAAAACAATGAAATATCTCCTGAAATCTTTTCCGGCAATCCCAAATTCACAAACAGTCCTTGCATTCCCATATTTTTAGCAGATTAAATTATTTCCCTTTCTTTACTAGATTATACAAAATATTTTCAAATTGGGAAATATAGACATTTTTATTATACTTATTGCTGGCGTCCAAACAAATCTTTTCTTTATCAAAAAAAATCTCGCTTCTAATTATTTTTTCAATAAATTTAACTATCTCGCCTTCATCTTTTGCTAAAAATCCATTGACTCCGTTTTGAATAATTTCTCCATACGCCCCCGCCGCTTCAAAACCGACAAAAGGTTTCCCTTGTGCAATCGCCTCCAGCGCAACAAGACCGAAAGTTTCGGGAAGACGCGAGCCGGAAACAATAAAAGCAGAATTGCTGATATATTTTTTGAGCATTATTTGATTTAACTCCCCCAAATAAACGACATTCTTTTCTTTTGGCAACTCGAACTCTTTTTCAACTCCGCCAGCCAAATACAATTTCATCTCCGGAATATCCTTGAAAATTTCGATCAAATTTTCCACTCCTTTTGATTTCGATATTCTCCCAAAATACAGTGCGTATTTTTCCCGCGGACTATTTTCATCTTCTTGATTTTCATTTTTATCGCTCAAAATAAAATGCGGCACAACTTTTACTTTCTTTTCGTTCAATCCTCTCTTAACCAAAATATTTTTCATAAACTCGCTCGGACAAATATACAAATCAATATTTTTTCTATATGTTCCCAAAATATCATGCCAGTACATTTCCAGCATCGCCAAGAAACTTTTGGCACGTGAATTTTTTACGCACCGATCCAACAAACATTGATAATATCTCTCGTTTTGACAGCGATTGTAGAATTTTCCATTATGATACAGATTATAATTAGGATTTACCAATTTGTAATCATGCACTGTCATCACAATCGGAATGCCCCGCTTTTTTATTTCAAACAAAATCATCGGGGAAAGCTGATGATAAATATTATGAATATGTACCACGTCAGGATTAAAATCATCCAGCAACTTATTGATTTTTCGCTTCGCCTCCAAAGAAAAAAACATCCGGAAAATTCCTTTTATTTTTTCCGCCAAAGAATATTCGGAAGTATATCCTACCGTCGAAACAAAATATTTTTCCCATCTGCTTTTTTTGTTTTTCAGATGTTTCATCGAAAAAACCGCCACCTCATGGCCGGCACTTTCAAGCAGAGCAACAACATCCAAAAAATGCTTGTCCGCTCCCCCTTTGGGAAAATAGAATTTATTTATTTCTAAAATTTTCATATTTGATGTTTCTACAAAATAATACCATTTTTTTCGTCACTCCCGCATTCTCTTTTATCATTCCCACAAAAACAGGAACCCAGTATTTTTTCAACAAATTAATATAATATAATCAAATTATGGCAATTGCAATATATTGATTAAATTTATGAATTATACTTCGACAAAACATTCTTGGAAACTCTTGCCAGTCCGAAAATTATCCAAAAGAATATTCCCAGCAAGTTTGTTTCCAAATACGGCTGAAACAAAAACACGACCAGATAATTCACCGCTAGCGCAATCAGCGCGATACTAATCCAACCCCTTTCTTTTCTTCCAATCAAATCCCTCAAAACCAAAAACACAAATCCAACCAAAGGTAAAAACAAAATCAATCCACCTTGCAAAAGAATCGCCAAGAGTGAATTGTGGACATTGCGCACTTCAACCAAGTCTTGATAATCTCCCAACTCCAAAGAAAGTCTTTTCCCCAAACCAATTCCAACCAATGGATTTTCTTTTATTTTCTCCCCCGCCTCCAACCACAACATTCCCCGCCAAAAAAAACTTTCATCTTCCGAAAAACTGGAAAAAGAAGCCGTTCTTTCTCCCAAAACCTCAACAGAATAATCAATTCCCTGCTCAATTTTTGAATTGGGAATAATTGCGGAAAGATAAAAAACGAGGACAATAACCGCCATCGCACCAAAAATAATTTTCCCGACATAACTTTTCAAAAATAGCCTTTTTTCTTTTGGCAAAAAAACAATCGCAACAAAAGCAGAAAGAGCCAAGCCAATCCAAAGATGGCGCATCATCGATCCAATGATTCCAAAAATCCAAATCGGAAGCAACCAAGAATATTTGCGATATTTTTTTACCGGAGAAAAAACCAAGAATACTCCCAACGTCAAAACTGACATCGTCAAATAGAAAGCGTGCGGAAAAGCCAACAAGCGAACTCCTTCAGTGGAAAGCGGAGTAAACTCCGACCACAAACCATTACCGGAAATAATTCCATAAATAATAAAAAATATAATACCGATTGCGCCTGCCAAAGCGAATTTCAAAAATCTAACCAAATGTTCTTTTTTATTCAGCAAAATAATAACCGCAAAATACAACAGTGCGTAGAATCCATAATTCTTCCAAGCGGAAAAAGCCAAATCTTTGTCAGAGTTTGGATCAAAAAAGCTAGATAGAAAATATATTGAAACCAGGAATATAAAAACAATCAAAAACCAATCAACCGCTCTTATCCCCCTCTCCCCTTGGGAGAGGGTTGGGGTGAGGGTTCGTATGGAATGCGTATTTTTTAAATAATTAACCACTATTCCCAAAATGACAGCCAGAAAAATCACGTCCAGCGGATACAATTTCAACTCGCTTCGAGAAAGCACAATTGGAGCCAAAGTGAAAAATCTTTCAAAAACAAAAGTCAAAAAAACAATTGCATACATTCCACTACGCGGATATGCCAAGACGATTGCAAAACTCACCAACATCAAAATCAAATACAACGGCAAAACAAAACCGACCAAAAAGTTGGAAAAAATAAACAAAGAAACCGCCACGATCACAAAAATCGCACTCACCGTTTCTCTATTCATTTTTTGCAACCAGACGTAAGACATAGGAATTAGGAATTAGGAATTTAATACACTGTTATTCTACCAATAATTCAACAATAAAACCATCGAATCCAACCCAATAATTCAATATATTAGTATATCACAAATCAGAAAAAAAATCAAGCCCCAATGTGGAATTTCCACAAAGGGGCTCGTTGGCAGTTTTGCCAGGGAAGGTTATTTATTATTTTTATATTTGTCGCGAATCCATCCGCAATAGACGATTGCGGATCCCTGACCGAAATCAGGCATCGTGCAAACATTTTCACCCATCCACTCCTTCGGCACAACCTGATTTTCAACCGAAACAAGCAGGTAGTGCCAGAGTCCGTCAGACCCTTTAAAGCACAAGTTGATCCAGCGACGCTGGGTCAACTTGACCGTTCCATTCACAAGAGTGGCGGTTTCAATCCCGTCTCCTCCGTAAAGGTAAACGAGGTCTTTGTACACCTCCATCCCTTTGACAGTCAACAGGACGCCACCATCTCCGGTCGGGATCATCGTCATCAGCGCTCCTGCAGGCGGATCAGTGGCGCGTCCGAGATTCGCCGGCTCATCAATATCAGCCGCAAAAACGATCTCAGAAAAAACCACCGACAACATGAGAACAAAAAGACACATCGGAGACATCTTTTTCATAACACATCCTCCCTGTTTTTTTGCCAACGTTCTGTTGGCTTTTTTTGTAAAAAGAATTCCTTTTTCACAACCCTTTGTCGCGAAAAAGTTCATTCCTTCTACAAATAAAAAAATAGAGATAAGCGAGTCTTTCAAATGAAAGACCCGCCCATAAAACATCACATAAACATATACTTTCAGAAAAAAGTTAGTTGCAGAAAAAGCAACTTTCTTCTTTTTCTTTTTTGCCGTGATTTACTTCTTTGGGATTTCCATCCGCATCAACAGCCCAAATCCCCTCGAGAATCTGTTGTTGACGTTTTTGACGGAAATAATTTCCCATCTCAATTCGGACACTCGGACCACCTACAACACCCGGAAAGAGATAATAAGCAGATGCCCCAATCATCAGCCACTCATTGTACCGAAACTCCCCGAAAGGACCGGCGGCAAGAGTATAATCGCTGAATTGATAAAAAGAACTGAGTCCGCCTCTGATCTGCCAATCTTCGGATATTTTCTTTTGCAAGAAAATCTTGATTTCCGCTCTGGCCCTATCAGAGGGCGAATCACCACTCCACGTCGAATCAATAGATGAATATAAGCTCATCCATGCTTCAAACGTGATACCGACAATCAATCCCTTTTTCAATTGACGCAGATACTCATTGTACAGACCAAGAAGAAGATCTTTTTGGCTCATATCATAACCGGATTCAGGATTGTTCCCCGTGGCATTAGCCCAAATCAAGCGAAGCTTGGCAGTCCATCCAAAAGGATGAACCACTCCGCTCTTATCCTTGATAATGCCTTGATACCGGAGACCGACTTGCGGTCCGATACCAAAATTATCCCATTCGTATGGAGAATCGACATCGCCGAAATCTCCATTGAAGTAGAATCCGATACCTTGGCTCCACCCCCAACAAGAATTCCAGTACATACCCTCGCCATAATACCATTGATCCTTCATACTAGCCTCACTCCCAAAGAGCAAGCCGGTACCCAACGACAGTTCGAAATCTCGACACTGTGGCGGTTTTTCCGGCACCCAAGGTATAAACGGCTCAAAGGGCACAAAAGGCTCCACGATCGGCATTGAAATCGAAGGATTTTCCGGTTCGGGCGCAGCAGGAGGAGCAGGTTCTGACGGCACGGGCGGCAGATCTTCCCTTGTAAGCCAATTGGCACACTCGGGTTTCAGATAGACTACACCAATGCGCTTTCCGTTGATGATAATGCCAAGCCTGCGCACCATCGCCTTCTCAGGAGACAGTTGCACCTCATACCACTTCGCCTTATTCTTCCCGGACAACATCTGAACAACCTCTCCGGGTTTCAATTCGTCCATTCCCTCGTAAGAAAAACGGACATCAGCACCTTCGAGAATATCAATTCCCAAAAGTCTCAAGCCTTCAATAACATTCCCGCGCCAAGGATCATCCCCGACTTCGCTATTAGTATAAGCGGCGGGATTTTCCTTAGTGCCAGTTGTCACTTTTTTTGCGACAACTACTTTTTTCTTGGAAACAGTCAGAATATTTTTTACCAGTTGCTCCTTCGCAGAAGATTCCGGAATTTCAATATTCCAACCAACCTCGATATGCTTGGAATTTTTAATTTTTTGAGAATTCACTTTCATGATATCCTCAATAAATTTCACTGAACCCATTTCACGAAGAGCAATACCGCTAAGCGTATCACCCTTCACAACTTTATACGGCTTTGCTTCAGCTATTCCAGCCAAAGCCAGAACAACAGAAACAAAAACTGTAAGAAATAATTTCATGGTAAGCCTCCGTAATCGATAACTCTTGCAACCGCTCTGAAACTGTTCAGAGTTTGTCGCAAAAGATTTTTTTCTTCTTCAGATACTGGAGAATCAAAGTCCCAGCCGGAAGTTTTGAAAACCCCGCGCTGTTCTTGAATCTCCTGATATCCATCAACAGACCAGCTAATTGCCATTCCGATAGGATTCGGAGCAATGACATTTCGCCGATCTCTCATTCGTCTTTCATCTGGAGAGTATCCGGTATTAATGACAGCAATCGAATCAATCACTTTATCCTCACAAGAAGTTGTAAGGAATCCGAAAGGAGTTCTCTTACTCTCCCAAGTCGCCGTCACAATCCCGAATCTATCAGTCTCAAAGAGACTCGAAAGGGGAATTCCCTTGGAAAAAATCGAAGCGAGATATTCCTTATTGCCCAAAAGATTGCGGTCAATAAGAATACCTTTATCCTCAATTCCATAGGCATATTTTGCTCGCGTAGAAAGAATAAAGATATTTATTCCCTCTCTTTGCGGAGCAAAAACTTTGCCAATGCACCAAAAGTTCCCGGCAGAATTGCGCTTATCGGTCTCAAGAATACCAACTCCGGGATATAAATTTCCCGAAGAATCAATTCCGACAACGATCCAGGATACCCTAAATAATCGGTATTCATTTTCCAGCTCTCTGGAAAATGGCACGACAAACTCTTGAGCACTTCGGTAATCCGCCATCGGAATACCGAGAGTCATTACAGGTGGTTGATCGATTTTGAATTCCGTAACAGAATTTTCTACCGGAATTTCAGTGCCGGTGAAAACTTCAATCTTATTCGCGCACCCTGTCAAAAGAAATGCGCTAACGAAAAATAAAACAGCGACATACTTCAGAAAATTTTTCATCACGCACCTCCCAGTGCAGAAGTTTTTGATTTGAAATATCGGGAATTAACTTCCCATATATATCTCATCATTACCATATTACGAAATATGGTAATGTTTGTATTGATTACCTATTAAGTTGTCAAGACAACTTATTTTATAGCACATTTTCTCACGACCGTGAGTTAATGTGCAAAAAAATATATCCAACACTTGGAACTTCCAAGCGGAAGAGTGAGCTTCGAAAGAATATGTTTCAAAAAAAACATACCAATTTCCAAACAACTCACCACTTCCACCAAGAAAATTTTTCTATCTAAACTCCAATTCCTAATTCTCACTTCTTGATTCCTAATTCTTGATTCTTAATTTAAAGTTCATTCAAACTCTCTAAATATTCCTTCTCTTCCCGTGGCAATCCCATTGTTGCAAAATAATACGCCCACATCGCGCTCAAAATTACACCAACCAAAAACCCTCCGATCACGACAGCAACTATTTCTTTGACGCTCGGATTTTTTTCCCAAATCGGCCCCGTCAAAATTTGCACGTGCAAATCAGCCTTTCCATCCAGCACGCTTCCTCCGGCTTCCATTACTTTTGCAATCGCATTGGAAATTTGCACCGCTTCTTTTTGACTATTGGCAAAAACTTCAAAACTCACGATTCCATATTGAAATTTTCCGCCTACTTTCACCCGATTACTCCACTCTTCCAATCTTTCTTTTCGATCAAAAGGAAGAAATTCACCATTCACCTCTCCGGTTTTAACCACTTGATCAATGAAAAGCTCGCTATACACAACTTCCCCTAAAACTCGGTTCACATATTCAGCTGATTTGAACACGGAATAAAAATCTTTTGAGTCCTCCCCGCCGGTCGGCACCACCAAATAATCAGTAGAAGCCTTGAAACTTTTCTGACTCACGACCAAAAAAAGAAACGACAAAGCCGCCAACAAAAACCCCGCCAACAAGAATGTTCCAATTTTTTGCTTATTTTGAGCCATATTTACGCTATTAGTCATATTTTTTACATATTCAAATTTGATATGTGATTCTAGCAGACAAATTCTTTTTTGTCAATACAAAAAATTTATCAAGAACCTCTCTCTCGGTTTACTTATCCGCCAAGACAATGTATATTTTAAATATGGAAAATCAAAGAAAAAACATACTTGCCACATCCGATTACAAAATCTATTCTCGCTTTTTTTTATTTTGGCTGGGATTGGGATTTTTAGCGTTCACTCTATCACTATCGGGACTTTTTTACGAATATATTTTTGAAGCTTATTTTATTTTCGGAATTTCCTACCTACTTCGCTCTATTAGAAAAAAACGCTTTCGAATTTCCAAAGAAATGATCATTATATATTTAGCAATCGCGATTATTGCTATTGCAGTTTCTTTCTTTTCCACTCCGACCGTTTTTTCCGGACGCGATCAGGGATCAATCAGTGAAGCTGCTATCCGCTTGGCGCAAAACCACCAACTGGAATTTTCCACCCCCGCCAGTCAAGAATTTTTCAAAATATACGGACCAGGCAAAGCGCTCAACTTTCCCGGATTTCACTACACTGAAAATGGGACACTAATAACTCAATTTCCGTTAGTCTATATAGGCTGGCTGGCTGTATTTTTTTCAATATTTGGACTGGGACTACTCGGATTGATCATTGCGAATGCAATACTCTTTTTCCTTTTTGCTTGCTCTTTTTATTTACTTCTGCGAATATTTGTCGCCAAAAAATGCGCCACATTTGGAATACTTCTACTACTAACAAGTTTTTCATTTTTCTGGATAGCAAAATTCACTCTCACTGAAAATATAGCACTAACCCTGCTTTGGTTTTCCATATTAAACTTGGTTTTATTTTTACAAAAACCCGCAAAAAGCTCATACTGGTATTTTTTTCTTTCTTCCTCATTACTAATCTTTGCTCGAATTGAAGGAGTAGCCTTTTTCGTATTCAGCTTTATTGCCATCTTTTTCTCGCTTCAAGCGCGCGAATATATCAAAAAAAATATTTCTTCTTTCGCTATTATTCCGCTCATAATTCTGGCAGTAATTTTCGTCATAAATTTTCATGCCAATCTAGGATTCTACAAGGAAATTTCCAAAGCCATTTTTGGTTCAACGCAAAACACTATCGTTAACCTTGACACCGAAACAAATCTTTTGGAAAAATATATTTATCCCGCTTTATACAGTTTGAAAATTTATTTTCTCTATGGACTATTGGGATTTTTTATTGCAGGAATTGTTGGTATTTTTTATTTTCTGAAAAAGAAAAAATATCTGATTCTTATGCCTTTACTGATTACCAGTCCGTCTTTTATTTATCTCATCGATTCCAATATTTCTTCCGATCACCCGTGGATGCTCCGACGCTTCGCCTTTTCCATTCTCCCTATTTTCATTTTCTACTCTATTCTTTTTCTATCCAAACTTCACCTACATTTCAGAAAAAATATCCGTCTGTTAGCAATAATAATATTTTTTCTATTACTTGCCGGAAACCTTCCTGCTTTTGTCCGCCACCTTGATTTTTCAGAAAACAACAAGTTGCTCGAACAAATAAAAAAAATCAGTCAAAATTTTTCGAGCAATGACTTAATTTTAATTGACCGTCTGGCAAGCGGAGATGGTTGGGCAATGATTAGCGGTCCGATGAATTTTATTTTTGAAAAAAATTCCGTCTATTTTTTCAACCCGCAAGACTTCGACAAGCTTAATTTGGAAAAATTTGATAGAATATATTTAATAGCTCCCGATAAAAATATCGCGTTTTATCAAAACAGCCCGATAGAATCTCGAATGCATTTTTTGAAAAATTATTCCCTGCAAACACACAGATTGGAGAATAATGAAGATGATGAAAATTTAGAATTGAAATTTGCAAGCAAAAAATATGAAATCGTTTCCGGCGTAATATTTGAGATTGAGAAATAACACAACTATGCAAAAATTACCGAAAAATTGGCAGCAGGCATATCAAATTTCCAGAATATTTCTGGTGATCACCTTTTTGTTTGCCGGAATTTATCTTTCATATAAAGTCCTGCTATCCTCTCAGGATTTCAATTTTTCTTTCGATAATCCGGAAAGCAACAAAAATAACTTGAAAAATTTTCAACGATCTAATGACGCAATTACTCTTTTCGCTTCCTCAATAAATGATTTTTCCGAAGCAAAAATATTTTTTGAAAATAAAAATTTTCAAGAAAAAAATAATGAAATAGGTAGTGCCTCTATTAACAAGTCTTATCAAGCCTTTTTTTACCCGCAAGGAGAAGACTTTACAAAAGAAATATCCGCATCAAATCTCAATCCGGATAATGGAAGACTCGTTTCTTCACAAGAAACAGTCTATATAATTCACGAAAACCAAAAACTCCCAATCGACAGTCCAACAACCTTTGAGGCTTTTGGCTATAAATGGAGCGATGTCGTGCCATTTGACGAAGAATCTTTATCAAAATATGAAAAAGGTTCATTAATAAATATAAATGATGTCCACCCGGATGGAACAATTTTTTATACCACAGATACTAACAAATATTTTTATATTTCAAAAGGACAAAAAAGAGAAATCAAGGGCTCAAAAGAAATAATTGATTCGTATCTGAAAAATAAATCTTCGGTTTCTGTTATCGAATCGGCAATTACAAACGGACAAAGCTGCTCTCTGTCAGATGATATTATTTTCGAGAGATATAATTGCCAGATTTCAATTGAAGATTTCGTCAATTATCCGGGAAAAGACTATCGAATTTATCTTGATTTAGAAAAACAGACACAGCCGGAACAAGTCAGAATTCAACTTGGAGAAAAAATAACTTGGAATAATATCAGAAATTCACTAAGCAAAATAAAAAACAGAATCATTCTAAAATATCTTACACGAAGATGAATATCGCAAAAATCACAAATAATAAAAATCTAATCATTATTCTTTCAAAACTCTCTCGAGATTTTTTGATTCTTTTTATGTTTTCCTATGGAATGATTCTGCTGGCCGAAGCAATCCTTCCGGGAATAATTTCTTCTCATATAAGCATGACAATTCTAACTTGGATTCTAATTGCAACGATTATCATTTCCGCTTTTTTGTCGAAAAAGTCAGGACAAGAAGATATCTCAACGACTCCACAAGAAGAAAACAGCTTAACCTTTTGGTTGTTGTTTGTTTTATTTTTAATTATAATCTTTCTTTCCCTTTTCGGTTTTTCTCTATGGGAAATTATCATTACGACAATACTAACAATAGCAATCACCTTTTATGCTAAAAAAGAAATAATTTAGCACTTCAACCATTCCAAAGTCTCCCGCGCACATCTTTCCCATGAAAAATTTTCCGCCTGTTTTATTCCTTTTTCAATCATAGACTTTCTCATTTCATCATCACTAAAAATCTTTTCTATTTTTTCCGCTAATTCACTTGGATCAAAAGAATGGAAATATTCAGCCGCCTCGCCTCCTGCTTCTCTCAAACTGGAATTGTCGGCACAAATTACCGGAACTTTCGATGCCATCGCCTCCAAAACCGGAATTCCGAACCCTTCATATAAAGAAGGAAAAACAAATAAACCGGCGTTGCGATAAAGCGTCGCCAAAGTTAAAAAATCCACTCTGCCAGTCAAAATGATGTCATCCCGAAACGGACTATTCTCCACTCTTTCAATTACTCGCTCCCACATCCACGCCCTACTTCCAGCAAATACCAATTTCACCTGCTGTCCATTGTTTATTTTTTTTCGTTGCTCATTTCTATATTTCTCAAACGCCCAAATTAAAGTTTCCAAATTTTTTCGCGGCTGAACGGCGCCAACATACAAAATAAATTTTGAATTTTGAATTTTGAATTTTGAAAAAACCTCTGCTGATTTGCTTTCCGGAATTTCTTTTTGAAATAATTCCATATCGAAACCGTGATGAATTACTTTAATCTTGCGCTTGTCAATTTGCGAATAAAATTTCAAAATATCATTTTTTGTCGAATGCGATATAGCAATCATCTTATCCGCATTTCTAATCGCTATATCTGTCAAGAAATTGATTTGTCGTAAATCTTTTGTCGGAAAACTTTCCGGAAAAATCTTGAACGCCAAATCATGAATGGTCGCCACTGTTTTCAATTTTCTTTTTCGTATTAAGGGAATATTATGCATCGGCATCCATAAAACATCCGGATTATCCTTCCAAACCTCAGCTGCGAACCTTGTTTGCGTCCAAAAACAAGGAGAAGTTATTCTTTTTATCTTATAATTGGAAAAATTTTTCGGAGTCAATTCTGGATTAAATTCTTTTCGATGATAAATTAAAAATTCATCCTCGGGAGAAATTTTTCCGAAATATTTTAGCAAATTCAAAAGATAAACCCTGGTTCCGTCTATCCGCTTGTTATCCAAATCCGCCGCCTGAATCGCAATTTTCATATTTTATTATTTTTTATTATTCAAATATTCTTCTAACGCGTTTTTCCAATTTCTCAATGAATTTAATTTTGTATTAAGCAACACGGAAAAAAATGGACGCATTGCCGGACGGGGAAATTCATCACCGGAAACAGGAACAACTTTTGCTTTAATTCCCGCTTGACCATACAATTCCAAAACCGCCTCATACCAAGTACACGGATCAGAATTAACCACGTGATAAATCCCAAATTCTTTTTTTGCTTCAATAATTTCCCTGGTTTTACGAGCCAAGTCCGGGGCATAGGTAAAACAACTCGTTTCCTCATCCACTGCCTTCACTTCGCCACCTCCCGCTTCCGCCTTTTTACCGACCGCAAGCATCACATCAAAAAAACTTTTTTTTGCGCCTTCTGTCACTCCAGGTTTGCCGAAAATTTTTGAAGTGCGGATAATATAATATTTTTCTCCTTTTTCTTGCACCGATTTTTCCCCCATCAACTTGGTTTCTCCATATTTACTCACGGGCGCCGGCTTTGCTTGCTCATCAAATCCGATTTCCGGAATATAATCATTATGCAATCCACAGGACGCACAACTTCCCGTACAACCTGCCGGCTCTGGAATCGGAGGCATTTCTTTTCCAAAAACATAATCAGTTGAATAATGTACAAAAACCGCTCCGATTTCTTTGGATATTTCCGCCAAATATCCCGGCGATTTTCCATTGATTATTTCTGCAATTTCATACTCCTTTTTATCTTCTTCACATTTATCCACCGCGTTGTACGCCGCCGCATTGATAATCACATCAGGTTTTATTTCTCCTACTTTCACCCTAATCTGCGCACTGTCCGCTATATCAATATCTTCCCTATCCCAAGCCACAACTTTGCAATCTTCATCATTGCCAAAAACATTAACCAATTCTTGACCCAACATCCCTTTGGAACCGATTATTAAAATCTTCTTCATAATTTTATTCAACTTCTAATTCTTAATTGTTTGGTTATATTTTAACAATTTTTGTAAACAACGCTAATTAAATTAACATTTTAATTTTTAATTCCTAATTTCTAACTCTTATATTGCTTTTCATAATATTCTTTATATTCTCCGTTCTTAATTTTCTTCCACCAATCCTGACTATCTTCATACCAAGCAATTGTTTTTTTCAATCCATCCTCAAAAGAAATCTGCGGCTCCCATCCGAGTTCTTTTTTTGCCTTGGAAAAATCAATTGCATATCTCTTGTCATGCCCTTTTCTATCTGCCACATATTCAATCATTTCCTCGCCCTTACCTGTCAGCTCCAAAATTTTATGCGTAATTTCCAAATTAGTTTTCTCGCTATTTCCGCCCAAACAATAAGTTTCTCCGATTTTTCCCTTTTTCAAAATCATATCCACTCCACGATTGTGATCATCGACATGAATCCAATCCCTAATATTATCACCCTTTCCATAAACAGGAATTTTTTTGCCTTCAATCAAATTTGTCGCAAAAAGCGGAATTAGTTTTTCTGGAAACTGGTACGGACCGTAGTTATTTGAACAGTTAGAAATCGTGATCGGCAATCCATATGTATGGAAATACGCCCGCACCAAATGGTCGGATGATGCCTTTGACGCGCTGTACGGACTTCTGGGATCATATGACGTGTCTTCGTTAAAAGCAGGATCGTTTTCCTCGAGCGAACCGAAAACTTCATCCGTGGAAATATGATGGAATCTTTTGTTTCCATTTTTGCGCGCCGCTTCCAAAAGCGTATGCGTTCCGGAAATATTAGTCCGGATAAAATCTCCACTGTCGGAAATCGAACGGTCCACATGCGATTCAGCAGCAAAATGAACAATAGCATCCACATCTTTTACTAATTCATCTACTAATTTTTCATCGCATATATTTCCTTTTACAAATTTGTAATTGGGATTATTTTCCAAATCTTTCAGATTTTCCAAATTCCCGGCATACGTCAAAGCATCCAAATTGACAATTTCGTCGTTTGGATAATTTTGCATCCAATAATGAATAAAATTCGCCCCAATAAACCCCGCCCCGCCAGTAATCAATAATTTCATAAATTTTACATTTACAACTTACAAATGAAATCTTTTTCGATATCTTTGAAAAATTTGTTTTTTTGGTCTTTTTCGGAAATAATCGGGTTGGAAATTCCGTATTTTTTCAATTGCCAATCGACATTAATATCCGGGTCATTCCACATTATTCCTCTTTCAGAATCTTTGTTATACAAATTCGTGCATTTGTAGGAAAAAATTGTGTTATCTTCGAGAGAAACAAAGCCGTGCGCAAATCCCGGAGGAATCCAGAATTGCTTTTTATTTTCTCCGGAAAGCTCCACTACAACATATTGTCCAAAAGTGAGCGAACCGAATCGGATATCCACCGCCACATCCAAAATTTTTCCCTGAATAACCTGTACCAATTTTCCTTGCGCAAAAGGCGGCATCTGCCAATGAAGTCCGCGTAAAACTCCCTTTGAAGACATAGACAAATTATCCTGCACAAATTCTTCACTAAATGAAGGGATTCCCGCCTCGGCATATCTTTTTTTATGATAAGTTTCAACAAAAAAACCGCGCTCATCTCCGAAAACTTGCGGCTCAATAATCAACAATCCTTCGATTTTGGTTTTAATAATATTCATAATATTTTTTCCTTTACCGCCAGTATATCATCAAATTTGAAAAAATAAAAAATACCATTAAATTAAAAAAACAATTCTTCATTATTGAAGAATTGTATCTTTATCTATAATTGTATCGAAATTTTTCTTTATTCCATCTTTTTGAATAATTTCTACTTTTACCGACATATTACCTATTCCTGATTGCTTTTGAATTTCCAGGGCATAATCTTCGGCGGTAATATTTTCCGGCAAATAATATTTCCATACTGCGGTTTTTTCCGAATCAAGCGGAACATTAACTATCGCTCCAAAATATTGTTTCCCAAACTCTTCTCCCTTTTGAATATTTTTGTCCGTATTTTCCGTCGAAATAAACTCAGATCCTCCGGGAACATAAATGCGCAAATAACTCAGATAATCCTTCGTCATCCAATCTTTTTGTAATGCTGTGTGTTTGTAGGTTATTTTCAAAGTCGCCTCCGGTCTTTGCTTGGAAAAATCAACAAAATAGTCCATTGAGCGTTTAATATAATAATCACTTTTATATGCTCCGAGATTAGCATCCACCATCATCAAATAATCCTTATTCCAATCTTGATCAACATCTCCCGCCCAGCCATTTTCCCATACCAATTGTTGCAATTTTTTATCGTGAAAATACATTTGGATATCCTTGTTTTCCAAATCATCCGCAATAATACCAAACAATTCCAACTTTTGAGAACCGCTCGAGTCAAAAACTCTTTTGAGAACTTCCTTACCCAACTCGCTCATTACCGCCTTTCTCTCTCCTGCCTCGATTCCCTGCTCAACATAATCTTTTTCTACTTGCCGTTCCAAAGTAATTACTGCATTTTCACTGTCATATGTTCCCGGATAACCTTCAATTTGAATCGGACCGGTCGCCTTGAGGAAAGAAGAAAGAACATTCGTGGTAATTCCGATCACGCCGTCAAACTTTTCTCCGCCGCTTCCCATATAATAAAATTCTTCCGCTTTTTTGGCATTGACTTGAAAATCCGGAGAAAAATTTGAATCACGCAATTTCCATGAATTGATGCGTAATGTTTGCTTCATTGGATATGGAGGCTCAACAGTGTCCGGAATTCTCCCATCGAAATTTCCAGTATCGTGAATCTGCGAAAGCGTCAACTTTCCATTTTTAATTTTGAATATTCCAAACGAACCAATAAATCCTCCGCCGGGACGGAGCTCTAAGTTATTTTGAAACAAAATCAAAAAAGTTTTTTCCTGATTGTCATTTTTCAAAAAATAATTCGCCACTTCATATAAAGCACCAAGTTCACCGGAACTCTTTCCAGAGAAAGAATCCTGTTTAATATCTCCGCCGAAACGCGTTTGCCAAAAAACATACCACGTTGCCAAAAAAACAACGGACGACAGCCAGAAAATTATCCAGAATTTTCGCGAATATTTTTTCATAAAGTTATTTCCTTCTCTCCTTCCAAGAGAGAATTAGAGTGAAGATTTTTATAAATCACCTTTCAAAAGCTGATTGAGCCTTTTTTTAAATTCATCTTCGGTAGGTTCTGGAATAATCTTGTTAGTATTTTCTTCTTCAATAATTTGCTCCAATCCAATTTGATCTTCCTTAAAGGCGGGAATTTCATTTTTTTGTTGCACTGTGTGAATGTCATCTTCTTTCTCTTGAACATCTTTTTCTTCAATAACGGAAGCAATCGGCAAATTTATCGGCGGATTGCTTTTTCGAAATTCTTTTTTTATTTTCGGCGCAAAAAAAACATTATCTTTCTCCGCATAATTCTCTATCAATTTTTCCAAGTCTTCTTTTTTCCTTCCGCTTGTATTTTTGATTTTTGGAAATTTTATGGAAGAAAATTTCAATTTGGATTTGGTAGAAAATAATTTTTCAATAAAAATAAAAAACAATTGAACCAACCAAGAGAAGAAAGCTCCAATCAAAATACCCGCTAAAACAATCCAATACCATCCGCGCAAGATCATTTTCGTTATCGGTCCCTCTAAAATCCGCAAATCAATATCGGTTTTTATATTATAATACTTTCCCGCCAAATTAAACAAACTGCCGACCAACTGCTTTGCCAAAAAATTCGACTGTGCCTGTTTTTTATCCATGATTTCAACAACGAAAACCGTGCTTCCCGCTCGATGAAACGCTTTGGCTTTTTCATTCCATAATTTCTTTTTTTTGTCTTTGGAAAAATCCGCCCATTCATCTTCTATGCCCGGATTATCTTTCAATAATTTTTCATAGAAAAACAACGTTCCCACCATCTCATTCAAATTTCCAGCAATATCTTCGGAAACAACGGCTATTCTTTCATTCTTTGGAATAACCAAGAGAATCATCTCGCTACGGTAAGTAATCGATTGAGACAATAAAATAAAAATAAAAGTACAGGAAAAAACAATCCACAAAAAAATAAAATATCCATCGATTTTTACCTGAGTTTTCAATTTTTCAAAAAGTGTTTTTTGCATATTCATAATAAGCTTCAAGCCTGTGCACCAAAATTATTTTTCCTTTTTCATTGCAATATCCCGATATAATCTATCGGTTTTTTGGGCAATTGATTGCCAACTGAATTCCTTGGCGATTCTTTGTTGTGATTTTTTTCCCATATTCTCCACTTCATCCGGCTTATTCAAAAGATATGCCAATTTATCCCGTAAACTATCAACATTTTTATTGGAAAAAGAAAATCCATCTTCGCCAATCGCCTCTATATTTTCAGGAATGTCACTTACCAAAGGAGCAACACTATGACCCATCGCCTCCAAAAGAGCAATGGAAAGCCCTTCCGATTCCGATGGTTGCACAAAGAGATAAGCATTGGAAAGCAATTGAGAAAGCGCTCCGCCTGTTTGATTTCCGGTAAATATTATACTATCTCTTTCCTGACTGATTGTCTTGAGATATTTCACATAATCGTCCGTAAATGATCCGGCGCCGACAATTACCAACTTAAAATTATTTGGCAATCGATTTGTGTCTTCCAATTGTTTGAAAGCCTCAATCAAATAATGCACGCCTTTATGCTTGACCAATCTTCCCATTGAAAGAATATATTTTTTTTTCCTAATATTCCACGCGGACAATTTTAAAGATTCTTTATTATTTCCAATAGTAGCTCCATTGGGAATAAACATTGGATTATTATGATATTTTTTTTCGGCGTATTCGCCTAATAATTTACTAACAACTATTGTTCTGTCCGGAATAATATTTGCCATTTTTTCTCCAAAACGCAAATATGAGCGCGCAAAAAAACTCCATTTTTGATGCAAATAATCCTGGCAATGAAATGTTGCGACCAAAATCGTCTTCGGACTAAAAATTTTTACAATCCAAGCAAGTGAACTGGGTCCGATTGCATGAAAATGAACAACATCATAGCGACAAAAAAGCGCGTGAACGATTGCCAAGAATGTGTGTGTTATAGCGTCCAAATTTTTCGTTGCAATACTTGGCAAATGAACTAATTTAACGCCTTTGTACTTTTGTATATTTTTATCGGTATAATTATTTCGTACATAAACAACGACTTCATTGCCAAAACCAGCCAATCGAACAGCCAGTTCTTGCGCATGCGTTTCAACTCCTCCAAACTTGGCAGGAATTCCTTTTTGTCCAATAAATGCTATTTTCATATTCTCAAAAAAAATATTATTTTACCGAAATAGCATCGGAAACATCGCCAGTTTTATTCTCCCAGAAAATATTATCTCCTTGAACTACTGCTCCATTCCAAACAGAAACCGGAAATTCTCCTTTTTGAACCTTGGCAATTCCCCAACGATCATTTTTGTAAAATTTTGATTTATTAATATCAATTCTTCCATTTTGACCATATGCGTTAATCTCGATTCCTTCGCGATCATTATCATAAAAAGTATTGTTTTTGGTCCAAATTTCACTTCCATCCAAGACAACTTTCATTCCGCTACCACCATTATCTTTAATTCTATTGTCCGCAATCCAAGCGCTTGATCCTTTCGCGATATCAATTCCGTCACTATCATTATCTATTATTTCATTTTCAATAATAACTAAACGACTTTTTTTAGAATAAATCCCTGCGCGACCGTTTTTCTCAATTTTACTTTCTACAATAGAAATTTTGCGTTTATCATCAGCATCTCCTCCTTCGATAAAAATTCCATCCTTATCATTATCAACAACGCGGCATTTTATAATAGAAGCTTTACTATTTTCGTCAACTTCAATACCGTATTCCCCTCCGCGAACGGTTACTTTGTTTATTTCACTTTTATTATGCATATCAACCACTTCTTGTGAACCATCCTTAGCCTCGATTACAACATCATCCATTCCGCTCCCAAAAACTTTTACTCGACTAGGAATCTCAATGTTTTCTTTATATGTTCCACTGGCGATATGAACTTCGTCATCTTTATCAGCTTTTTTAAGTGCTTGAGTAATTGTTTTATACGGATGCTTCAAGCTTCCATCCTGTTTACCGCTAGCATTATCATTAACATAGATCTTGCTTGTTCCGGCAAAAGAAAAAACAGGCAAAATCAAAATTGCCAACAATAAAATACTCACTGCGATTTCTTTTTTCTTGATTGATACAATATTCATTTTTTTACCTTATTTTTCGACATTTTTTATTCATCCAAAACCCGAAAAATAAGAAATTAATCTATTATAAATTGATTTGACAGACTAGCAAAAAAAATGTTATTTGTCAAGAAAAATTCCCAACAAAAAAACCAACCTCGAAAAGGTTGGTTTTTTTGTGATGGCAGCGACTACGGGGAATCCCACCCTAACGGGTGGTCGCCCGCTAGGGCGAGAACCCCCCCTAATACATATTTTTGTAGCGCTACGGGGAATCGAACCCCGGTTACCAGGATGAGAACCTGGCGTCCTAGCCACTAGACGATAGCGCCGAACATTATCTCAATGAATTTTCTATTCTTTTTATTAATTGCTCTTTTTGATAATTATTCTTCTTTAATTCTATTTCTCTTTTTCTGGCATCCGTCTTATTTTTATATGCCTCATAATAAATCAATTTAAATGGAATTCTATGTTTTATAGATTTGGTTTTTCCTTGATTATGATCTTTTATTCGTTGCCTCAAATCGCCAGTATACCCAATATACAAATTATTGTCCGCTTCACTTTTTAAAACATATGTATAATACATAAAAATTCAAAAGGATGCCACCCTAACGGGTGGTCGCCCGCTAGGGCGAAGAACCTGGCGTCCTAGCCACTAGACGATAGCGCCAAAATATTTCACTAAAAGCTATATTAGCAACAAAAATAAAATAAATCAAGCTGATAATTTACCGAAAAATTTGAATCAATGCCAACATCTGTATTAAAAAAAATTAACATAATTCCACGACCGTGGAATTATGTCGGATTGCAAAAAAATAAAAAGCCCCGGAGAAATTTCTTTTTTTGTTGTATTGTTATACAAGTAAGTTTGAATTCAAACTTACAAAAAGAAATTTCCGGGGGTGTGGGAGTTGCGTCGATATTCATTGCGCACCTCTCAAATTTAATCTTTCGCGGGTTTTCTGAAGTCTCTGGTAAGCCTCCTCCATTATCGGTTTCTGGAACTTTTCTCCATACTCCCGAATAGTTCCGTCAAGAGAAAGTCCCATCCTCATCCTCATTTTTTCAATATGCTCGTATGAGAACAGTAAATTTTCATTTCCCACTATTTTCCTCCTCTTTTTCATTTTTCTCGTTTGATCACTTTCATTGAAAGCGACCTCCTCAAAAAAAAACTAGTTGGAAACGAACAAAAGACAACCCCCTCAGGAACTGTCTTTTGTTTACAAAGTACATCGTCTTTGCTTATTGGACTATTTAAATTTATTTTTTGTTTTCTCTGCCGACTGCTCTCTTTTTCTTCTTACACTTATATTTCACACCCAAATTGACTTTCTGTCAACAACATTATTAAAAAGTTATCCACAGGCTGATTATGGCTCAACAAAAGGCTTTTTTCTCCATTCTTTTGATTGGCGACACAATAATTCGCGCGCATCAAATTGTTTTTCCATAATCTCCTCGACAATTTTTTCCATTCTCATTGATTGCGATCCTTTGACCAAAATCAAATCATCTTGCTCAACAATTTTTTTCAGTTCTCTTGCACAAGAAACCGGATCGGAAAAATACAAAACTTTTTTTCCATCCATATCCATTCTACCCGCTGATCTCAAATAATCTCGTGTTGCTTCTCTCATTCTTCGTCCCACCGAAAAAAACAATTCCGCTCCAGATGAAAAAACTTCCGCAATAACCTCGAAATGTCCCCTCTCCGATTCTTTTCCCAATTCCAACATATCTCCCAGGACAACAATTTTTCTGCGCGCCAAAACTGTTGCCATAGCTCGCAAAGCCGCCAATGCGGAAGTCGGAGAAGAATTATATGTGTCATCAATTATATTGCTTTTATTTTTTCCCTCAAGCAAATTCATTCTTCCGCAAGGCGGAAAAAAATTTTCCAACGACTGAGCCATTTCAACCAAATTTATTCTAAATTGCATCCCTACTGAAATCGCCGCCAGTATGGCATATACTTGATGAAACGCCAAGATATGTGGCAATCTGAAAGGAATTATCTTACCTTGATGATTGAGTTTAAAACTAATTCCAGAAATTTTTCTGTCGAAATAATTAAAATTAGCATCAGTCGCTTGCACTTCTACTCCTTCCTGAAAACCAAAATTAACAACTCTGCCGGAAAAACCATCCCTTGCTTTAACGATATTTTCATCATCGCCATTGATAATTGCCACGCCTTCTTTTTTCACACTTTCAATTAACTTCCACTTCTCTTTGGTGATATTTTCAAGGCTACCAAAAAATTCTCCGTGACTGGAAGAAATATTAGTAACTACTCCTACATTCGGCGAAACGAAGGAAAGTAAATAATCCATATCCTGCGGACGATCAACCGCCATTTCAAGCACTAGAATTTCCGGATATTCCCATGGAAAAATCAGTAAAAAAATTCCTTTCGCAAAAACTCGCATCCATCCAAAAAAAGAAGCGCCACCGCCATAAGATCCTAAAATAGTAAGCGGGATTCCAATTTCATTGTTATAGTTTTTTTCGCTTCCTCGCACACGAAATTTTGATCCTAAAACCAAAACTATCGCTTCTTTAGCTGAAGTTTTTCCCACCGAACCGGTAATACCAATAATTTTCGGATCATATTTAGCAATAACCGCGCGCGCCAAAAAACGCAATATTCTTTCTAATATTTGAATTTTCTTTGATTTACTTTTCATAAACACATATAAACAATTTTTAATTCTTAATTCCTGCTTCCTGATTCATATCTTATTCCACGACTTCCGTCGGTTTAACATCATAATACTCCAATAAAAACTTCATTATTTTTCCAAAAGCCGGAGCCGCGCTGGACTCCGCCCATTGCACGTCCTTCGGATTGGTTATTTTAACCAAAACCGTAAACATCGGATCATCCAGCGGAGCAAAACCGGCAAAAGATCCGATTGTCATTCCGTCTTCATATCCCTTAGAATCCATTTTTGCCACTTGAGCAGTTCCAGTTTTTCCTCCAACCAAATATCCCGCGACATCAGCCCGCTTGCCATGCCCGTTCACTACAACACTACGTAACATTTGCGAAACCTTTTTCGCTGTTTCTTCGGTAATAACCCTTCGAATCTCCACAGGCGCAATATCATCCTCTTCTCCATCCGTATAAACTATCTTATCAATAATTTGCGGTTTCATCAAAACCCCACCATTGGCAATCACCGAGAAAGCATTTGCCATTTGTAATGGAGTTGCGGTTATTCCTTGTCCGAATGACGCAGTAAAAAACTGTATATCCCGGTTAATAGCCTTAAGATTACTTATATTTCCAGCAGATTCTCCCGGCAAGTCTATTCCACTCTTCTCGCCAAAACCAAAGCGACTCACATATTGGGAAAAATTTTTATTGCCCACTGATTTTTCCACAAAAATTACCCCTGTATTAATTGACTCTTCCAAGACTTGTGTCATCGTTTGTTTCCCATATACCTTATCCTCAGAATTTTTAATAGTATAACCCGCCTCTTTCACAAAACCATTATCCACATATTCCGTATCCGGCTCAATCTTTCCATCATCAATACCAATTGCCATAGTCACCGGCTTGAAAATAGAGCCCGGCTCATAAGGAATACTTATGGACGGATTCAAAAATGTCGACATATCTTCTACGTTTGAATACTCATTTGGGTTAAAAGTCGGCCATCCCGCCATCGCTAAAATTTTTCCCGTTTTGGGTTGCATTACTAAAACCGCGCCATCATCCGCTCCATGCTTTTCCATCGCTTCTCGTAATATTTTTTCCACCTCATATTGCACCGCATAATCCATCGTAAGAACAAGATCCACTCCTTGCTTGGCTGGATTCAATTGTCGATCAGCAATCGATATCCATCTTCCGGCGGCGTCTCTTTCCTGACTAAGTGACCCGGGTTCTCCTCTGAGACTATCCTCCCACCAAGCTTCCACTCCATATCTGCCTCTGAATTTTTCACCGTCGCTTCCAAAAAATCCAACCACCTGCGATGCCAACTCTCCTCCAACATAATATCTAAAACTCTCATCAACGAGTTTTATTCCTAAATCATCGAGTTGTTTTATTTTCAATGATTCTTCATCGGAAAGTCGATGCTTTATGATTTCAAATACGTCATCAGGATTAGAAATTTTTTTTCTAATGTCATCCTCGCTCATTCCAAGAATCGAAGACAAAGCATAGACAACTTTTTCATGATCGCCTATCTCCCTAGGTACGGCATATACCATAGGGTAATTTTTATTTATTGCCAACGGATATTTTCCTCCATTTTTATCCCGCAAAAAAATACTTCCCCGACTAGGCATCAATTCTTTGAACACTTGATGCTGGTCGCGCGCAATTTCCACATAGTTTTCATACGCCAAAACTTGAAGACAGTATAAGCGCGTAATTACTATGCCTGAAATCAAAAAAATCAACAACGCCAAAAAATGAATTCTCCAGTTTTCCGAAGAACAATATTTGTTTGCAGTTTTTTTTACCATTCTTCCGCTCATAAGCTCATTCCTTGTCTTACATCCTAAGAATTTCATCTCAATGCCATTGGTCCATCTTCTTTGATATATACTATTTGATCTGATTGTGCCATATTGATAAAATTCTTACTTGCTTCTTCAATATGTTGCAAGGAATTCAATTCGGCTTCATCAATTTTCAGTTTCTCATTTTCCTTCTTCAATGCATTTATTTCTTTTTCGATTGATTTTATTTGATAACCTTTAATAGCGCTTCCATTGACAAAATAAAGATACGCGCCACCCATAAATGCAAACAAAACAACCAGTATTACCTTCATATTAATGAATCCGCAATTATATCTTATTTTTACAGCGGAAACATTTTCAGAACGCGCAAAAGCAGGCTGTTTGAAATAACAATAACCGCCTCCATTGATAATTTTTTTGTTTTTGTTTCTCATATTCTTTGTATCCCCCCAAAGAATATTTTTATTATATTTTCTTTATTACTCGGAGTTTAGCGCTCCTTGAACGCGGATTTTTATTAATTTCTTCTTCCGATGGAACAATCGGCTTGCGCGTGATTATTTCTATTTGTGGCTCGTTTCCACAACGACAAACTGGAAATTCTTTCGGACAAATGCATCCCCTTGCATTTTCCCGAAAAATATTTTTTGCAATCCGATCCTCTCCCGAATGAAAAGAAATCACTGTCAATTTTCCGTCTTTTTTCAAAATATCTATTGAATCTTGTAAAAATTTCTCGATACTTTCCAATTCATTATTCACTTCTATCCTGAGCGCTTGAAACGTTCTGGTTGCAAAATGAATTTTTCTATGACGATATTTTCCCGGAACCGATCCTGCAATCACATTCACCAATTCTCCTGTTGTTTCGATTTTTTTTTCCGCGCGAGTTTTAACAATTTTCCTGGCAATACTGCCGGAATAATTTTCCTGACCATATTCTTTTATTATTCGCTTCAGAGCGTGCTCGGAATAATTGTTCACCACATCCGCCGCTGTTTTTTGACTCGTATCAATTTTATTCATCCGCATATCAAGCGGTCCATCAGACATAAAACCGAATCCCCTATCGGCATCATCCAATTGATCGGATGATAGTCCAAAATCCGCTAAAATTGCATCAACTTCTTTAAAATTTAAAATTTCTAAAACCTTCTTTATCTCTGAAAAATTGCAACTAACCAAATAAATATTATCTTTCTTAAATATCGGTATTTGCGAATCATTTGGAAATTGGAAATTATAAATTGGAAATTCCGCAAACTTTTCCAAGGCACTAATATCTCTATCAAAACCTACAAAAATTCCTGCTTCTCCAATTTTATCTATAATTTCGCGAGAATGTCCGCCCCCGCCCAAAGTCGCATCCACAACCACCATTCCTCTTTTTAATTGTAAATTTTCTATCGCTTCCCTTAGTAAAACCGTTTTGTGAATACTTTGCATTAAATTTCTAATTTCAAATTTTAAATTTTCAAACAATATCTAATTTTTTAATTTTAAAATTAATTCATTGAGTTATTGAAAATTGTTTGAAAATTTAAAATTGATAATTAATCCTAATAGATTCCCAGCTTCCCGAGTTGCTCCGCTATTTCATCGGTATTTTTTTCCGCTTTGGTTTTGTACTGGTTCCAATTTTTTTCCGCCCAAACTTCTAATCGATTGAATAGTCCCGCAATAACCACATTTTTTCCTAGTCCGGCATAATCTTTCAAATAATCAGGAATCAGAACTCTTCCTTGTTTGTCAATTTCCACATCAATCGCTCCGGCAAGCATCAAACGAACAAAACTTCGAGTTGCCGATTCTCCCATTGGGAGGCTTCCTAATTTTCCGGCAATCTCTTCCCAAACTTTCATCGGATACACAAATAAACATCTGTCCAGCCCGCGAGTTACCACAATTTTGTTTCCCAATTCACCGCGAAACTTAGAAGGCACTGCCAACCTTTTTTTCGGATCTATTGAATGCTGGTATTCTCCAATAAACATATTTTAGGAATTAGGAATTATCGCAAACTAAATTCACCACTTAATTCCACCTGTCAACACTTACCTCTATTTTACTCCACCACCATCCAGCCGTCAACACATTTTCACCAACAAAAAAAACCGCCCAAATGAGAGGTTTTTTCAAGTTATCCACAGATAAAATTTTTATCTCTTCATTTTTCCGATTACACAAGATAGATATGATTTGGCTTTTTTTGTCAAACTTTTCGCTTCTTTGCTCGATACCTGCGGATAACCCATTTTAGAAAGTATCTGTTTGGCTTTTTCCATATCGCCATTTTCAAAAGAAACCGTCTGATTTTGCACGCTGACTATCACATTCGTAAACCCTTCTTTTTCCAACACACTCCTAATTCCCGCCTCGCACCCTCCACATTTAATATTGATAACGTTAATCATTTGCATAAAAATATTCGCTTAAAAAAATTAAATTTTTATCTTGAACAATCTACAATAATTTACCTAAATCTAACGATATTTATCTAAAAATTTTGTTTATTTTTCTTGATGATTTTTTCAATATTATTTCTTTATTTGAGGAATTTTTTGATTTTTTTGTATTTCCCCTGATAACCTATCAAAATAAGTGCCACCTGAAAACGCAACGCACAAAATATTATTTATTATCATCAAACCAAGCGATTATTCCACCATCTGCAAAATATCTTTTTTCACTTCTGCGTAATATACAATATAATAATAGCACATTTTTGATAAATATTTAAAATAAAGTTGCCATATTTTTAAAAACACTATATAATTTTATTAACAATAAAAATTGCAAATCTTGGGGGGAATTTTTCTTTTTGGATTTGTCCAATTTTAAAAATAAAAATGAAAAAAGAAAACAAAAAAACAAAAGCTTCGGCTATTGATATGACTGAAGAAAATAAAATACGTCAAATTGAGGCATTGCGCGACACAATCAATAGCGCCGAGAAAACCATTCAAAGCGCCAAAGCCATGCTTTTGAATTTGGAAGGAAAAAAGAAAGCGGGACGAAGAAGAAAAGTCGACGAAGAATATGCGGAATCAAACATAATCCAAGGAACATTTGACGGTCAAATAATGGTAGGAACGGACGGAAAACAATATCCGGTTCCGGCAAATTATGCGTCGAAATCAAAACTCGTTGAAGGAGATATGCTCAAGCTCACAATTTCTTCCAATGGATCTTTTATCTACAAACAAATCGGTCCAGCCGAAAGAAAAAATATTATCGGCATTATCGGACAAGACGAAAATGAAAATTATTTTGTCATTGCCGAAGGAAAACCTTATCGCATTCTGTTGGCTTCCATTACCTATTTTAAAATTGAACCGGGAGACGAAGTTGTTATTGTTGTCCCGAAAAACATCAACAGTGAATGGGCAGCAATTGAAAATGTTCTGCAAAAAGGAACTACTCACAGCATTCCCCCGATTCAACAGCTTGAAAATAATCATTCCGACAATGAACATATTGAAGTTCAGGAAAATAACGAATCGCAACCGGAAGAAAAAGACGCATTAGAAGATAACCATTCTAATAGCGATATGGACGACTGGGCGCTTGATATTGAAGAAATAAAAAAAGAAATTGAAAAAGAAAAAGCCGGAAATTGAAAAAATAATAAAATAAAATACTTACCTAAAAAATGGATACAAAAGAAACAAAAAGGTCACTTAGTCAATTTCTACGATTCGCCGTTATCGGTGTAATGAATACAGGAGTGGATTTGGTAGTGCTTAATATAGAAACAATGACCACAGGAATAAAAGACGGGGCCGGCTACGGAATCCAAAAAGGAGTTTCATTTTTAGTAGCAGTGACTTTCAGCTATTTTTTGAATAAACATTGGACATTCCAAGATAAATCCAAGAAAGACGAAGGAAGAAAGTTTTCTCAATTTATATTTGTGAGTATAATTGGAATGTTAATTAATGTTTCAGTCGCAACCATAACAGTAACATACCTTAAGGAACCAATTAATGAATTTGTCAATTTGAAATTCCTTACCGATCAACTTTGGGTAAGCATAGGCGGTCTTGCCGGAACCGCTGTCGGACTATTCTGGAACTTCATCGGCTATAAATTCTGGGTTTTCAAAAAATAACAACTAAATACCCCACCTCCCCGCTCCACAAAGCGGGGATTTTTATTTTTAATCAAAAAATGCTATTATCATAATATATGAATAATTCAACTACATTATACCGGAAATACCGACCGCAGAAATTTTCCGATATTATCGGGCAACAACACATTGTCAAAACACTTTCCGGCGCCATTGTTCGTAGTCGCATCGGACACGCCTATCTTTTTACCGGACCACGCGGAACGGGAAAAACAACCTTAGCACGTATCTTTGCCAAAGCTATCAGTTGTATAGATCGAAACAAATACGAACCTTGCGAAAAATGCCAATCCTGCCAACTCATATCCACAGGAAAATCAATGGACATTATCGAAATTGACGCCGCTTCCAACACTGGTGTGGAAAATATCCGCGAATTGCGCGAAACCGTCAAGCTCTCACCAGCTATCGGAAAATACAAAATATATATCATCGACGAAGTGCACATGCTTTCTTCTGGAGCATTCAATGCCTTACTTAAGACACTAGAAGAACCTCCTGCTCACGCAATTTTTATTCTGGCAACTACCGAAATCCATAAAGTACCGGAAACTATTCTTTCTCGCTGTCAACGTTTTGATTTTTCTCGCCTTTCGATGAATAATATAATTCAAAAACTTTCTTCTATTGCTAAAAGTGAAAAAGTTAAAATTGAAAAAGAAGCATTGGAAATGATCGCTCTTGCCGCCGAAGGAGGAATGCGCGATGCTGAATCGCTTTTAGCGCAAATCATTTCCTTGGAAGATAAAAATATTACCTCCGCGGAAGTCCAAGAAATTCTCGGAACAACTTCCCGCAATGAAACGGAAAAAATGGCAAATCTGTTACTCCAAGGACGAACATCCGAATCACTTTTATTATTGAACGAGCTTGTTAAAAACGGAGCTGATTTAGAAGTTTTCGGAAAAGCTCTCTTGAATTATTTACGCCAAACTATGCTTCTTTGCATTAATCCCGAAATGTCAGAAATTTCCAAAAATTTCACCGCGGAACAATTTAAATCAATAACCTCACTTGTCAAAGAAACATCTTTGGAAAACATTATTTTCGCGATTGAAATTCTCGCAGAAGCGCAAAATAAAATAAAATCATCGTTCCTGCCTCAACTTCCACTGGAAATCGCAATGGTTAAAATTGCCGATAAAAAAAATATTCCAGAAACTGCCCCCGACCACCCTACTTCAAATAAGTCAGAAAAACAAAACAAGGAAAATATTCTCTCGAAAAAAATTCAAGAAAAAGTCGCGGAAGTTAAAATCGCTCCGGAAAATAATATTCAAAACACTGCAAAAAAATCAAAAGAAAAAACCGCATACCTAAAAAAAGATATTGATTTGAGTGAAGTAAAGACAGTTTGGAATAAATTTCTTTCCCAAATTCGCCCGACTAATCATTCTTTGGCGGCGTTTCTTTCTAATTGCGAAGCAGTCAAAACCGAAGGAAATGTTATTACTATTGCCACCGCTTTTTCTTTCTATAAAGAAAAATTCAATGAACCGCAAAATAGATTGACAATCAAGCAAATTTTCGATAAAATCTTAGAGGTTGACTGTAAAATCAACATTGCCACCGAAGAAGAAGCGGGAGTAAAAATAAGCAAAAAAATCAGCGCTTCCCAATATTCACAACAAGCATCCAAGCTCAGCGAAACTGCCTCCCTCCTTCAAGACGCCGCTCAAATGTTCGGCGGAAAGATCGTGGAAGAGCAATAAAGTATATTTTGGGGACACGTAAATGAAAAAGATGCCAGAGATATGGAAATGTTTTATAAAACAGGATATGGAAGAGAATTTTTAAAAGGAAAGTTAAAAAATTATTTTGGGGCGTAGCCAAGCGGTAAGGCAGGGGCCTTTGAAGCCCCCACGCGTAGGTTCGAATCCTACCGCCCCAACATTGAAAAGAAAAAACAGCTAAAATGAGCTGTTTTTTGATTGTGCGGTTGACAAAATCGAAAAATGTGGCGTTGTTTGTAGCGTTGATCATTGTTGCAGTATACACATCATCACGCATTACCAATACTCCTCCTCTGACTAAGGAGGAACAGGCTAAAATAGAAAAAGAGGTTGAAGATAAAATTATATGCATAGGGTATGGGAACATGATGAGTTGTGAATTGGTAATTTTCGAGACTCCCATTTTCCAACTGGTAAAAACTTATGAAACCGGGGAAGAAAATGGGTATCGTTTTGATGAAGACCGTATGGTCCTAAGGCCAACACCTCAAAGGATTGACTTAGCGCCTGTCATCAGAAAATTTGCCGAAAAACCCCTCCCTACCGAATAGATGTCACATCATCGACATCTAAAAAGTCGCCCTAGCACATCGTGCGAAAGGCGGCCTTTTTTATGCGTGAATGTTTTTTTAGGAGCATTGCTTTTTCTTTGAAAAAATAATATACTATTAAATTATAAGAAGTCCTATGTAGTTGAGTTGCCGTAACTTAACAAATGGAGGCTCAAAAATGTCCGCAAAAAAAACAAGCTTGGTTTTTGTCGTCGCTATTTTTTTCGCAATCTTCTTCTTTTCGGCAATGCCACTTACCGCTAAAGAAATAACCTGGGAGAAAATAGAAGATGACAGCAACGCTTACTGGAAAAAATCTTATTCCTTAAGTGTAGCAACAGGCATCGAATGCCGAATCTACACCCGACAAGACAACAAGGGAATCAAAATTGAAGCCACTGACCGCGGCTTCAATGGAAATGACGTCGAACAAATCATCATCATTTCCCCAAATGGAACTGAAGGAATAATCAGGACAATGCATTATAACGAGGATGGATCTTACTTCGTACATCGTTCTTCGGCCGGATATGATGTTTTTCAAAAAAAATGCTTGCCTTACATCTCTGAACTCCCACCTGATATTTGCGAGTTATTTCACGGATACGCAGGGATTAAATAACCATCGCGTTATTCCAAGTCCCACTCACAAGACCAACCGCTCCCCAATTCTCAACCGAGAAAAAAACAAGGGTGCGGTTCTTTTTTATACATCAAAAAATAAACTATCACCATCCATGCAAAAATCTTGACTTTTTTCCCAAAATATGCTATCGTTGATAATTATATCAGCAATTTGATGTGATTGAAGTTTTGGCATATACTAGGGAGAAATAATAACAAAAAAATACCGAGTTGGCTGGTATTTTTTACAGTTTTTTAACAATATACATTTAAGGAATAAAAAATGAAACAACTAATCATTGCTGTTTGTTTTTTCTGTTCGTTATTGCTGGCAATTAATGCCAGTGCAAAAATTCCGAACTCTTCTGTGATAATAATAACCGAAGAAATCAGGATTACAAAACTCCAGGTCATTCCCCTCCGCGAGGGAGAAAATCCTGCTATTATAAAAATTGGGATGGAACTCAGCGGAGCGGCAAATCCTGTTGCTCTATGGGAGACAGAGGATCAACCGGGGAAATTCTTCACCCGAGGGATATCAGTTTTTGAAGAAAATGATGGATCGGCAGACAAGTATTTGATAGTCATCGACACCAAAGAGGTGCACGATGCAATCGGGCCGAGAAAATCCTTCGGGTTGCGCGTTGGATATGATTCGGGAGAAAATTTCTGTACAAAAGAAATCATCATATTCTCAATGATGAACCCCAGAAATCCTGAAAAAATATCTAATGTGCCTGCTATCGTGGAAGATGAATATTGCTATCTTCCAAAAAAGAACATGGAGGTGAAATGGCAACCATGAAAATATCTAAATTACTCATGGATATAGCCTATTTCATTGGAGTAAAGATAGGCTATATTCCTCATTGTGATGATTTCTCCCTTCCTCCAGGATTTCCTCCTGGCTATTGTGAGCATAGAAAGGAGAGACATCTCACGAAAGGACAGGTCTGCGAAGACTCAAATTGTCCTTATTGTCGAGCATATAAAGAATTTATATCTCGACATTAAAACCCCGCGTGGCGCATTTTGCCACTTCGGGGTTTTTATTTTTCACAAAAATGATATTTGATTTTTTTCTCCCCTACTCTTTCCCGAACCACATTCTGTAAACTACCGGAATAAAGAAAAGCATAATAGTTCCGGAAAAAATTAGTCCGGCGATTATCGCTCCGCCCAAACCTTGCCAAAGAACATTAGATAACGTTACCGGAATCAAACCGACAATCGTCGTGATAGAACTGAGGGCAATCGGCTCAAGTCGACTAACTGATGCCTCAATAATCGATTCATTAAGCTCCATTCCAATATTCAAATTTAGTTTAATTTTATCAATCAAAATAATCGAATTATTCACCACAATTCCAAAAAGAGCCAAAACTCCAATTAAGGCTGGAAAAGAAAGTGGAACGCCCGTGAGCGCAAAAACAATAAATACCCCCGAAACTGCCAAAGGAATTACCAGTAAAACCAACATGGCCATTCGAAAGGAACCAAATTGAATCACCATAGTTGCTAAAATCAACAAAAATGACAAAATCATTGCACGTAAAATTGACTGAACCGATTTCTGATTTTCCTCATTTGCCCCTCCAGTTTTCCATTCATAACCCGAAGGAAGATTCAATTCATTTTGAGCAAAATTGGCCAAATCAGCATTAAGTTTTGTGGATGAAAATCCAGCCGCCGCTCCGGCTGAAACCGAAATACTTCTTTTTCCTTCTTCTCTGGTTATTATTGTCGGATTTGAGGCTAACTTCAAATCTCCCAGAGCCATCAGCGGAACATTTCCTTTCGATACAGCAATCACAACATTTCCCAAAGAATCAGCATTCTGCATCTCACTATTAGTCCTTAGAATAATATCATATTTATCTTTCCCATTATTTTTCAAATTAATATCATTATCAAGTTCAAAACCGCTGACAAAAGTTCTCATTTGTGCTCCAATGTCAGAAAGAGTAATCCCCGCTTGGGCAATTTTTGCATTATCGGGAATAAAAACTATTTTTGCCGTTCCGGATTTAATAGACTTATCCGCATTGACTATTCCAGACTGACCATTTAAATAATTAACTGTTCTATTTGCTAAATCATCCAGTACTGTCAAATCATCCCCGAGATATTTTATTTGCACATCGCTTCCTGCCGGAGGACCTCCAGAAAGAACATTTACAGCCAATCTTCCATCGGTATAATTTGAAAATTTTTCTCGAATATTTTTGGAAATTTCCTCAGATCCAATCTCTCTATCATCCTTATCAATCAAATTAATCGTGAACAAAGCCAAGTTTGATCCAGAAACGCCTCCGGGACCATTCTGACTATCAAACCCCACTCCAATTTGAAGAAGTGTTGTCTCAGAAAGTTGAGTGTCTTTCAATTCATTCAAAATAGCCAAAGATTTTTCTTGAACAACAGATTTTCTTGTTCCCTCCGGATATTCAATATCCACATATATCTCATTAACATCTTCTTTTGGAAAAAATTCATTTACGACAAACCCCAAAGGAAAAAGAGAAAAAGCAAACAATGAAAATAAAACTACCATCAAGGCAACCTTTCGCCGATTCTTTTTTGAAGCTATTATTCTTTCCAAAATACTTTGGTAATATCCACTGACTACCTGCATACTTATTAAGCCGCTATCCATCATTTGACCTGCTCCTTTGGAGATCCAACTTATCAATCGGCTATTTGAAAAATAGTCCCTTGCAGATTGTGTCAAATATATTCTGAATGAATAAGTAAATAAAATTATTGCAACATATGCAAACATGATAATCGAAAGCAATCCGCTTCCCTTAACTGCTATAAAAACAGTAACTCCTCCAAAAATTACAAACAAAAATCTGAAGAATATTCTTACTCTTGAAGGAAAACTCGGTTTTAAAATAAATACCATCAAGGGAAGAGTTATAAAAAATCCAATAAGTGTCGCCGAAATCAACGTTGAAGAAACAACGATTGGAATTGGTTTGATAAATTCTCCGATAATACCACTCGCTAAAAGAAGCGGGATGAAAGCCCACACCGTTGTCAGGGTTGTAGTTGACAAAGCAATAAGATAATCCTTCCAAACCAGAAGCCCGGATTCATATGGAGAAAACTTTCCACTTCGATAAAATGAAGTTATGGCAGAAATAATCACGATTGTCACATCAACCAAAAGACCCAAAGAGAGCAATAAAGAAAATGAAGAAAGAAAATTTAAAGTTATTCCACTAAAATCCATGACAACAAGAGCTGCTAAAAATGTAAGTGGAATTGTGAGAGAAGCAATTATTGCCTGCCTTATTCCAAAAAATACCAACAAAACTAAGAAGACTAAAAATATAGTATTTCGAAAACTTGAAAACAAATCATCGAACTGAATCTCCAATTCCTTGGCTGTACTAAAAACATCAATCAATTCAAATTTTTCTCCATATTTTTCAATTTCAGCTTTTATTAATTCATCCGCATCGCTCTGAGCCTGAGTAATATTTGCATCACTCGTTTTGAAAATATTAAAACTAACTGATTTTTCAATTGGAGAATTTGGTCTCGCCAAAAAAGCACCGAATTGATCGGGTTTTGACCGCTCTGCTATCACGGCAATGTCGGATAATTTATATCTAGCACCAGACAAAATTATGTTTATGTCACGAATATCATTAACTGACATTACCTGAGAATCAATTGTAAGTGAGAATGAAGATTGATCGCTATTAACTAATCCGACAGGATGAGAGGATGTTTGTGCTTTTATGGTTGCCACTAATGCAGATGGATTGATTCCATACTGAGAAATAGCTTCCTCTTTAATAAGGACTTGAATTTCTTGCTCTTCAAGTCCATTCACTGAGACGTGATCGATTTTCGACAAATCTTCGACATCTTCACGCAATTGCTTAGAAAAACGATTAAGCGTCGCTTGATCAGTTTCTGAAACAATTGAAAATGTCCAAATTGGCTGATTCTCAAAATCTAATTTTTCCACTCTGGGAGTCGTCGCGTCCTTAGGTAAGTTCACGACTGAATCCACCGTTGATTGCACATCTTGTTTTGCCTTATCAGGATCAACATTAGATAGAAATTGAATCATAATACTCGAAACACCCTCTCTTGATGAAGAAGATATTGCGTCAATTCCGGTAAGTCCGCGAATTTCATCCTCTAAAGGAATTGTTATCAAGGATTCAATATCTTCCGGACCAGCTCCGGGAAGTGCAGTAAAAACGGAAACAATCGGGATTTTTACTTCTGGATTGAGTGTTCTTGATAAAGTAAAATAACTAAAAATTCCTGACCCGAGCAAAATTATAACCAACATTAAGGCAAAGCGGATATTTCCAAGATATCCTTTAATAAGGTTGCTGAAATTTTCAATATTAAACTTTATCTTATCAATATATAAATCTTTTTTCTGTTGCATATAATTTCGTAATTGCCGTTTTTAAAGTATAGTTTTTCAAACACAAATTAACTGGCATCTATTGACACTCTATCTCCATCGAAAACATTTCTGTTAATTATCACTTTATCCTCCTTGCTTAATCCAGAAATAACTTCCACATATTGCCCGAAAACTTTTCCGAGATCCAACTCCCTGCTTCTGGCCACGCCGTCTTCAAATACAAAAGCAAAAGCTCCTTCTTGAGTTATTTGAAGCGTATCAAGTGAAACCAATGGGTGAAAATAATTTTCAGAAACTGATCTATCTAATGGAATATTAATAGAAACGAATGACTCATTAGCAATAGAATTTGAATATTTTTCATCCAAGCAGAAAATTATCGAATAAAGATAGGAATCAGTTGCCTCACTTGAGATATAAATCGGCTTAATTTCAACTTCTTCTCCTGCAATATTTACCATAGAGTATTCCTCTGTTGAAATTATAGAGGCTACATCAATTGAAACTTTCGCTTCAAGTAGCAAGCTACCTTTTTCGGAACGGAAAAGCGCGATTGGAGTTCCGGCTAACACAAATTGACCCGGATTGACAAATATTTTTTCCACTGTTCCATTTTGCGGAGCACTCACTCTGGCCAATTCTGCTGAAATTTGCGCCTGTTTCAGACTAAACTCACTCATTTCATTTGCAAGTTTGGCATTTTCCTTATTCACACTAATTTGTTTTTTATCAATATATTCCTGTCTTTCAGCATTCTTTGTTGGTGCCGAAGTGTGATCAATAATTTCTTTTTGTTTCTTGAATATCTTTTCCTGTCGTTTGATATTTTCATCAGAAGCTTCTTCTTGCCTTTTGGCAATTTCAAGACCGACAGAAGCGCTGCTTACCCCTCCAACAATATCGCTAATATATGCAATGGAATTTCCGGAAAAAATATTTTGTCCATTATCGACATAAATTCTTTTTATTATTCCGCTTTTCTGAGCAATCAATTCCACGATATTTTCTTTATCTACTTTCGCTTGTATATTTAGTCGAGGATTATCCTTGAAATCAAAAACGGAAACATTTTTTACCATTTCTTGATTTTGAGAAACTTGCATCTTTGGAACACGAAACTTGTTTCCGATATAAATAAGCGCAAACAAAACCAATAGAAGACCGATAAAAAATACCACTGGACTTTTTTTAATAAAATTTTTCACATCATTAATCAACTTCATAGTATTTTATTTATTATAATTATTTCCAAATAATCATTCTATTATAGTGTAATTTCGCATTTCAGTCAATATAGTTATATCTTATATATTGAAATATTTTTCTCTCTTTATTAGTAGTAATAAGTGCTAACGAATCTAATCCTCTTCGCTAACGCGGAGAAATGAATCTTCTTTTCTAGGGTTAGGGAAAAGGGGGCAAAAAAGAAACCGCGAGCGCCAAATTGGTATGACAAAGTCTTATTGATGGAAGCGTAAACGGAATTATTTTTATACAAAAACACCTATTATTTTCTCAAAATAAAAATCCTCAATTTATATCGAGGATTTTTATTTCTAAACTATCAGAATATTACTTTAAATTCACAGTCGCTCCAGATCCTTCCAATTTCTTTTTAACTTCCTCCGCTTCCGCTTTGGCAACTTTTTCTTTGATTACTTTTGGCGCAGCATCAACCATATCTTTGGCCTCTTTAAGTCCAAGTCCGGTAATTTCACGAACAGCTTTGATAACATTGATTTTTTGCTCTCCGGCTGCAACCAACTCAATATCAAAATCTGTTTTCTCTTCAGCAACAGCTTCTCCTCCGCCAGCAGGCATCGCACCCATCATCATAGGAGCAGCAGCACTAACTCCGAATTTTTCTTCCAAAACCTTCACCAATTCCGAAAGATCTAAAACGCTCATTTTCTCAATTTCCCCAACAAGCTTTTTGAATTTTTCCGGAACCTCTACTTCCTTCTTCTCTTCTTTAGCCTCCGTGGCTTCAACTTTTTTTTCTTCAGTCATACTTTTATATACGTCTTATAAGTCTTACTTGTCTTATACGACCTATTAATTATTATTAAATTATTGCTTATTTTCACTGATGGCTTTTAAAACTTGAACCAATGAACGCTGGTTTCCCTGGAAGACATTCATCAATCCTCGGATAGGAGAACTCAAGCTTCCAACCAATCTCGACAGCAATTCTTCCTTGCTTGGCAATTTCGCCAAAGCAATAACTTCCTGCGCACTCATAGCCTTAATCCCCAAAATTCCTCCCAATATTTTCAAACTTTCATTGGTTTTGGAAAACTTCTCAATAATTCTCGCTGAACTTACTTCATCTTGAGTGGCAATGGAAACAGCAACTTGCCCTTCCATTCCTTTTGTCTTCAAATCAACGTTTGCATTTTTCAAAGCAATATCAATCAAATTCTTTTTATACACCCGGAGATTTGAACCTTCTTTTTTTAACTCTTTCTTTAGCTTTATTGACTCATTAACTTTAACTCCTTTAAAATCAGCAAAAACAACAGATTTTGCGGATTTTATTTCTTCAGTCAAATCTTTTACGATTTGCTCTTTGTTTTTTCTTGTTAACATAGGATTATTTAAATTTAAAAAATTCGTAATTCTTAGAAAAAATAAAAACTGCGGACAATCCGCAGCAAGGCATAAAGAAGATTAACTTTCGCTAAAAATCTTTCCTCGGCTGGACTTATGCTTTTTGAGCTGCCTATCCCGACAACTTCTGTCGAAATACCGACATTGCGTCGGTGCTGTCTGCGGAAAACTTCAATTTTTAATTTTTTTCAGTATATACTATGAAACATCAATCTGTCAACGCCGAATACTATTTCTTTTCCTCGGTCTTTGTCTCTTCTTTTACGGCATCTTCCTTCTTTTCTTCGACTTTAATCTCCTCTTTCTTTTCTTCCGCTTTAGCACCTACTTCTGCAACCGGTTCAACTACAGCTTCAACTTCTTTCTTTGGCATCTTTACCGCTCTTTTTTCTCCTTTTATAACTCCCTGGGAAACAAACAAATTATGCACTGAGTCGGATAACTTAACCCCGTTTTTGATCCATTGTTCTATTTTGTCCTTTTTTAGAACACTCTTTTTTGAATGAGGATCATAACTTCCAACAATATCAACATGTTTTCCTTTCGGATTCGCAGTATGCTCCTGAACGACGATTCGATATTGCGCCTTATTCCTTTTTCCCACTCTTGAAAATCTCATTACCAACATAATTCTTTAGGTTAAATATAAATAAGCACACTTAAAAATGCTTATTTTTAAGCTTATTTTTTTACTATTGCATTCTACATCACGCCAAACAAAATGTCAATACACCATTTTTAAAATAACGATATATTGCATCAGAAACTACTCGGAAATCGAAGTCTCATTATCTACGACAGCCCCCCCTAATTCTGTTTGCAATTTTTCTTGAGCATCTTTAAGCACGGACATAAACACTTCTGAAGCTTTCCTTATTGCTTCATTTTTTATTTGCGCCAACTCTTTTACTGTATCCCCCACGCTCGAAACTTCTTTTTGATCAACTTTAAATTCCTCTCTCGCTTGCTGCAACCTATTTTGAAGAGTTTGTCTCGCCTTTACGGCATCCCCGCTTGTTTCGCAAAATTTACGAACTTCGGCTGTTAATTGCTCTCTATTTTTTCCATATTCCGTAATCAAATTATCAATGGAAGTTTTTCTTGAATCTACAGCTTGCTGAACTCCGTCATGAAAAATATCCAAAGCATCATCAACTGCTTCTCTTCTGGTATTAACAGCATTCTCAACAACATTTTTAAATTCTGATACGGCATCTTTTTGTTGTTGATTATTTACTCTTTCTTGTAATCGAGCATAGAATTCACTTCGATATTGATCACGAACTTGACGTCTCTGGGTTAATTCATCTTCACGCTCCTGCAATTTTGCTTCAAGTTGTTTTTCGCTTTCTATTCTAAATTGTTGTCTATTTTCACTTCTCGTTTTTAATTTCGTTTGAATTTTTCCCTCCAATTCTTCCATTCTATCACAAATACGATCTTGGCTTGTTGCCTTACGATCATCTTTTATTTGTTGCATTTGATCTTTTTTATCTTCAATATTCGAATTGTTTGCATTATTAGCAGCGCCGGCCACTCCTGCAAACAACAAACAGAAAGAGAAAAATACAATGGTTGTTTTATTTTTTGTAAAAATTTTTTTCATTTTTTTATTTAAAAAAATTAATAATTATTTATGAATCTATAATAAATCATCATCAATGGAGTCCGCATCAATCTCACCATCCAAATTTGAATAATCTTCAAGAATATCTTCTGTTTCAATAACATCTTGCTCAAAATCAACACTAACATTTTCCAAATCCGCATATTCAGGATCGGAAACAACTTCATCATTTTCATCATTACTATCAATTTCACTGCCTAAATTTTCAGTAGAAAATTCAGAATCAACATTCGCATCTTCAGAAACAATCGGTGCTTGATTATTTATTGATCTTTCATTCTTCCCGCTTTGAAATAATAAAATCGCTCCCGCCACCAAAACAAATACTACGAATAAAATTAACGAATAATACTTTTTCATCATATTTTTTTGTTTTTAATTTTTTTTTATAAAACTTAACTTACTTAATATTATACCACAATCGCTTTCACAAGCAAGCGCAAGCATTATTTCAAATTTCTGATGTTTGCAACACAATAATATTGTTTTTTTTATTTCTTGATTTTTCCGCCCTTTCCTATTTGTTCCAATTTGACTGATAAAATTTTTGAAATCCCATCTTCACCCATCGTCACACCATAAAGCAAAGAGGCTTGGCGCATTGTTTCTCGATTGTGCGTAATAGCAATAAATTGCGTTCCGCTGGAAAGTTCCTGCAAAATTCGACTGAATCTTTTTGCATTCGCCTCATCCAGTGCCGCTTCAATTTCATCCAGGACTGTAAATGGCGGTGGGTTATAAGAAATAATGGCAAACAACAGCGCTATCGAGGTAAGCGATCTTTCTCCTCCGGACAACATCGACAAATTAGCAATTTTTTTGCCGGGAGGACAAGCGGAAATATCAATTCCGATCTCCGCCTTCTCATCATTTTCATCTTCAGAAATATTCTCCTCGCCACTTTCACTATCAACATCCTCCTGCGCTGATAATTTTATTTTTTTCTGCTTTCTTGTTTTAATCAACCCGGCCTTTCCTCCGCCAAAAATAATTTTGAAGTATTTGGAAAATTCTTTGTTTATCTGCTCAAAAGCGATGGCAAAAACTTTATCAATTTTCTGATCCATTTCCTTGGCAATTTTTTTGAGCGATTCAATAGCGTTTTCCAAATCTTTCGATTCCTGGCTCAAAAATTCAAAACGATCTTTCGTTTCTTGATATTCTTGAATCACCATCGGATCAATTCCTCCAATTTGTTCCATTTGAAATTTCAATCTTCTTATTTCCCTTTCCGCCCTATCCTTATCAACCGGACTCCCGTCATATTCAAGTTTTTTCGCCTCTGTCTGCAATTCATTCTTAACCTCTTCAATCAAATCTTCCTCTCGGACTTCAACACGCGCCAAACGAATCTTAGCTTCGTTAAAACTATCCCGCAATCTGTTCAATTCTGCCTGCTTCAATTGCAATTGACCTTCTAATTGGAAAAATTTTTCTCGAGCTTTTTTATCTTTTTCAATTTCTTGCTTAATTTTCAAATCTACTTGCTCAATTTTTTTCTTAAAATCAGCGATATCTTCTATGATTTTGCTTTTTTGTTTTCGATAAATTTCAATTTTTTCTACAATTTCAAGTTCCTCCTTTGATTTTCCCGAAATTTGTTCTATCTTGGCTTCACCCTTGTCCACATCCGCCAGTAATTCAAATATAGATTGACTGATGACGCGCGCAAATTCGGAAATATCCTGCAATTGATCCATTGATTCCGCATTCTCCAATCTCTGAATCAATTTTTCATGATTTTTTTTAATTTCACTCAAATGCCCTTTGACATATTTTCGATCAACGGGAATGCTTTGAATTACTTTTTGCTGGTCTTTTCTTTCTTCGAGGATTTCAATCCGACCGTCAATAATCGCCCGCTGTTTTTCCAATTCATTCAGTTTTTGATATGCCAATCCTCTTTCTTGCTCAAATTTTTCCTGCCCGCTGGAATCCTTTACCTCTCCTGACTCACTCTTTAGATCATCATTTATTTTGTCCGCTTCGCGCTGAATATTCATCATTCGACGCCCCAATTCCTCTTTTTCTTCAAATGACCCGCTACGTTCTCTTTGAAAATTATGCCACAAGAATGAATAGAGCTTCACTTGCTCTTCTTTGAGTTTTTCTTCGACTTCCTTTCTTTGGGCTGATTTTTCCGCTTGCCGTTTGAGCATCCGCAAATGCGGTTCGATTTCTTTGGCGAGTTCATATACTCTTTCCAAATTTATTTTAGTATTTAAGAGTTTTTTTAAAGCTCTTTCTTTTTGGATTTGAAATTGTTTTACTCCGGCAGCATCTTCCAGGATTGTCCTTCTATCGGCATGGCTGGCATTAAGCACAGCGTCGGACATCCCCTGGTTGATCACGCAATAACTTTCCTTTCCGACTCCGGCTTTTGCCAAAAGATCCACCACATCGATGAGGCGTACCCGACTGCCATTAATCAGATATTCCGATTCTCCACTTCGATATATTTTTCGCGTCACTGAAACTTCCGAAAAATCCAAGGGAATTCTTTTTTGTGAATTATTAAAGCTCAATTTTACCCAAGCGCTTCCGAGTCTGGCTTTTTTCCCTGATCCGGCAAAAATAATATCTTCGGATTTTTTTCCGCGCAAATTTTTCATCGACTGTTCCCCCATTACCCAGCGAATCGCATCGGCAACATTGGATTTTCCGCTTCCGTTCGGTCCGACGATTGCCGTAATCCCTTGAGCATTTTTCTCGACATCGCCAAAACCCCGCTCTGGATCAAATTCCAGCACGGTTCGATTGGCAAATGACTTAAACCCCTGTATTTCAAGACTCTTTAAAAACATGCAAAAAAAATATGTGTCATTCCCGCGAAGGCGGGAATCTGGTATATTGTATTTTTAATTATTTTCTGGATTCCCGCCTTTGCGGGAATGACAATAATAAACTACCTTATTATCTTACTACATTTTTTGTTTTTAGGAAATAAAAAGAAGCCCTTCGGAGATTTCCCCAAAAGGCTTCACTAACAAGGTACTGAAAAAAATTCGCCTTACGGACAAGTCGGCCGCGGCTTTGCCACGTACCACAACTCATAGCTTGCCGGGTCATAGCCAACAACTACCACCATATCATTTTCTTGAGCTTTCAAAATCGTGGCGTACCACATTGCAACAGAAAGCTCAGTATGCCAAGATTGCCTGGCATCAGCAAAAACCGCATTATCATTAGCTTCGGGAATTCCCCAAAGATTCAGCCGACTCACACCATTCACATCAAAATATTGCGCATTAGGGTCAAAGCAAGCTTCATCTGCGTTTGCAGACAAACCAAATGCACAAACAAAAATAGATACCAGCAGGGCTACGATGTTTTTTTTCATTTTTTTCTCCTTTAATCAAGAATATTAATGACAGCGGGGTTGAGATGCTCTTTTTTAACTTCAATTTCAATTGTCCGGCAATCGTTTTCTTCGCTTGCTTCTACGAACCGTTCGTCATAATTGATGCAAGCTTTGATTTGATAAATTTCGGACAAACCGGGCGCTCCAATATTTCCCAATGACTTGGTTATGATTGAAGTACTCGGAAAATCTTGACTGGTAATTGTAATACTTCCTAAAAGTAACGGCTCTGAGAGTTCTCCGCCCAACAAAAAATATCCCATAAGGATATCGCTTGGCGGATTATCGCCGAGATTTTGCGCTACCGCGCTGATCTCAAAAATTTCACCGGGATAAAAAGAAAGTTCCGGATTACTCACTGAAACACTGGCAACGGCGGTGTCATATACCGGCTCGGGATCAGGAGCTACTACTGTAAATGTTTTTGACCATGTGTTATTATTTTCATTCCCTTCATCGACATAATCTCCGGGATCGACCACGGCGCTCACCGTGTGCGTTCCGGGAGTCATCGGAGCTACTGCATAAATACTTTCTTCTTTGGGAGGATCTTCAGGTTCAATATTGTATTCGCGCATATTATCTTCACCGAACTTCACTCCATCCATGTAATAATATACTTTTACATCCTTTCCAGGATTGGCGCCGTCATTTTCGGTAAAAACTTTCAACTGGAATACATAACCGGGAGAATATTGCTCCTGCTCTCCGACAATGTAAGCATTGGCAAAATACAGTTCCGGCTTTTTGACTTCAAAGACATAGGGAGGATCGAATGTATTGTTTGATTCCTTGACCTCTTCTATATCATCTTCATCATCCGCCTCAACAGTATAGTTGTAAATTCCGGGCGTATTTGGAGCCTCGTTAGTCTTACTTTCCCACTTGCTGTCGCCTGGTGGAAGATTTTCTTTTTGGATGTTGTCAGTGCCGAAACTTATGCGATCGTCTTTGGCATCGATTTTATACCCGTCAGAAAGCCAATATCTGATTTGGATATCTTCCGGAGAACTGGCATCGCCCTTGTTTTTGATTCGAGTGAAGACTTCATGATCTTGTCCGGGACGAAGCAGTTTCCTGTGGTGATCGATATATAGCTCCATCGGTTTGAAATCCGGATCGCCTCCCGAACTTACGCTGTCATCTCCGGGAGGAGTATATGAAACTTCATTGCTCCAGGTTCCGGATTCATTGTCATTGGTTGGCTCTACTTGTACTGCAGCCACAGTTCCGCATTGGGCTATGACATTTTCAACCAGTGCCAATGCCAGAAAGAAAAAAATGACACTGAAAATGAGTGTCGATTCTTTGTTCTTCATGCAAACCTCCTTTTTCATTTTTGATTTTCAGTTTTTCATTGGGTGCATTCCAGAGGCAAATCACCAGTTCCGAAAAGCACGTTTTGCCAAAGAATGTTGTTGATATAGAAAGAACCGACAAGATAGCAAGCTGAATTGTCCGCATACGATGCAATCGCTTTGCCATCGACAGTTTTGTACCACTGACTCGCATTGACGCAAGTTTTGTTTGGCGGATACCAACCAATGCCATTGACAGTGCGAAGATTAACATATGTTTCATTTTCATTCGCGCTCGGACCACTTCCATCGCAATAGATATATCCGAGAATGGGATATTGACTTACAGATATCCATTCCTCACTAACCTTACCATCCAAGTGCCAGTTTGAATGACGCAATTTGACCTCCTGATTATCATTGCGCTTATCGATAACAATCCCCACATGACCGGCAGTATTGCTACCCCATCCATTGATAACCATGATTGCACCAATTTCGGGTGTTTGACCAACTGCATAGCCAGCAGATTGAGCATCCTGATAACAGGTTTTTGCATATCCATTACAAACATCGTAATATTCACTTCCTCCTATTTCATACCTCACATATAAAACACACTCCCCGAAATCATCATCAATATTTTTAATGAAATCACCTCCCGTACACAAAAAAGTTTCATACGCAAACACTATTGGCTCAAAACACAAAACCAATGCCATTGACAATAAAAACACTTTGAAACTTTCCGGAATAATCTTTTTCATCTTTCCTCCTTTTTCAAGTTTTGGCGCTATTCTGCGCCATTATTCTGTTGTCAAACAACTGCTTTAACGATGGAATCACAATTGATTTCCATTTTATAGGAATTAATTTTTAACGCCTATTTATGAAAATAAACTAGTCTGACAATTTAAATGTTTTTAGAATTTCTCTTAAAATTGTTATTTCCGCTTGATTTTCTTTTTTATTGTCATACTTTAATACAATTATCCATTCATAAATATTACTCCTATCGTCAGTAAAATAATATTCATCAAAAACACTACCATCGCTAAGTTCTTTTTTAGTATTATAAACATCATTATTAATATTTAAAATATCTACAACATCTTTTTCAAATCTCTCATTGCCAACTCTTGGATTTTTTTCAGATTTTATAAAGCTAATATAATTCTCACACCAATAATTATCAATTATACTCCTTTCGCAATTTTTCTTATCTCCAAATGTAACTCCGTCAATCAAATCATATTCCCAGTCTTGAGGATACTTAACCTCAAAGCCATATTCTTCATTTTTGTAGGTTTTCCAATCACTTATATCCGTTTCTGCTTGCTGATTTTGATTCTGGTTTTGATTTTGAACAATTTCACTAATTTCACTCTGTTTTTGATTATTTCCCCAAACAAAAAAACCTCCGACAATAATCATTATCACCAGTGCTATCGCTAAAATTAAAATATTCTTCTTGTTTTTCATAAATAAAAAATTGACCAATACTTGAATCTATTTTTCAATTTAGCACAGATGTAAGCATAAATCAACATTTCGCTCTCTTGAAATCAATCTTTTTCATTTTACTTCCTTTTGGGTTTTTTAGCACTACCCTGCACCGTCACCTAAACTAGCATAAAACCAAACAAAAATCGACCTACTTTCTTTTGCAAATATTACTAAAAAATTTAACCGCGAAGGCACTGAGATATCCTACAATAAAAAACCCTCCTACAAAAGAAAAAACAGGAAAAGTTGCAAAAACTATAGTATTGAATATTTTTTCGAAAATATTTCCGAATCTCGGAGGTTCAATGACCGCTATATACATAGAAAGCATTCCAATCAATGCAACCATTAAAATGCAAGCAACTAAAAATGAATTTCTGATAATACAAAATCGGGAATTTTCATCATATGAAAGTCCGGCAATGATTCCCCATATTATAATAGCTCCCATAGCCACATAAAAAAATAAAACGGAACTAGAATCAATATACGTTGCCAACATACCCAGAAGAATTATAATTAATGCCAAGCCGAAACTCCACATTAAAATTTCCGCCCATGTGTATGTTTTTATATCACCGCTAATCATAAATTTCATATCCACCCTTTCTTTTCCAATCCGGCGGCGGCGGCGTTTCTTTGGGCGTCTTGTTTGGAAATTCCCTCGCCTTCCGCTACCAATTCTTCATCCAAAAACACACCGACAACAAAACGCTTGTCATGATCCGGTCCGGATTCCCCCAATACCCGATATGACGGGGTAATTCTCATATGCTCTTGGGATTTTTCTTGAAAATAACTCTTCGGATCCATATATGATTTGTTTTTCAAGATATCCTCAATTTTGATTGCCACATTATCCATAATGAATTTTTTGGCGCTGTCATATCCTTGATCCAAATAAATCGCTCCAATAATCGCTTCCATTGCATTTGCCAAAAGATACTGGCGGGCGCGCCCGGTATCCTTAGCTTCCCCCCTACTCATCAATAAATAATCCTCCACTCCTAATTCCCCCGCAATACTCGCCAACATCTCTCCGTTTACTAACGCCGCTCTCCAGCTCGTAAGCTCTCCTTCCGGATTGGGATAATTATGATACAAAAATTCAGTAACCACCAATTCCAAAACCGCATCGCCCAAAAATTCCATCCGCTCGTTGTGGTTCAATTTATATGAACGATTTTCATTCAAATAGGAACGATGAGTGAGCGCCTCGCGCAAAAAGTCGATATTTTTAAATTTTACCTTAATAGAGTCGGCAAATTTTTCAATAGAAAACATTTCTTTAAAAAGAAACAAGATGCAAGATGCAAGATAAAAGATACAAATTAAATAATAACCGACTTCCAAATTATTTTTTAATAATTAAATACTGTAATTTGAATATTATTTGTGTCCTTGTTTCTTGTTTCCTTGGTAAATTAATTATAAATTATCAAAAAAGCTATTTTCTATTCCACTTCATCTTTTGATTCATTAGAGGTATTTTTATTCTTTTCCGGTTTTTTGTGTTTTTCACTGCAATCATCTTTCATTGGTTCTCCCATCTCTCGATAAATTGTTCCTAACACACCGTTAACAAATTTTGCGGAATTAGTTCCGCCGAAAGTTTTCGCCAGCTCAATCGCCTCATTGATTGCCACTTTTGGAGGAACTTCTTGATAATTCCCATGTATCAACTCATAAATCCCCAAACGTAAAATATTTCTATCAACAATTGTAATTTGATCCAATGGCCATTCCGGAGCGCATTTCTCAATCAACTCATTGATCTGTTTTTTATGGCTGATAACACCATCCACGAGCGATCCAACAAGATTCGCCTCCTTGAGTCCGGCAGCAAATTCACCCACATTGCGTTCTATAATCTCTTTGGATGTATTATCTCCACATCCTCCAAAATCCCACTCAAAAAGAGATTGCATTGCTATCGATCTTTGCAAATGTCGATTGGCCATATATAAAAAACTAGAAGTGTAAAGCGAGAAGTTTAAAAAACTATTGCTTTTTCTTCTTTTTTAAAGTATTTACAATTTCATTTCCCTTGTAATATCCACACTTGGCGCAAGCCCTGTGAGGCATTACCGTTGCTCCGCATTTCGGGCATTTCTGAGTTTTTTTAATTCCGACAGCCTGAAGCTGTCCGGCTCTCCTTCTTCCTTGTCTGGCTTTGTTGTGTCGTTGTTTTGGTACTGGCATAATATTAAATTGCTAAATTGTTATACAGTTAAATTATTTATTTTTTGAAAATCTAACTACTGAAAAAGTCTACCATTGAACTTCCAATTTGACAAGAGTCGCTCAATAAGACTCTCTGCCACTCACTCACTTTTATGCGATTGCATAAAAGTGAGTGAGATAAGTTTTAATGCAAAAATTCTTTATTTTAACGTTTTTTTAACCGGAGCAAAGGATTTCCGATGAATTTCACAAGGTCCGTATTGTTTGAGCGATTCCATGTGGATTTTAGTGCCATAGCCCTTATGTTTGTCGAAATGATACTGAGGGTATTTCTCGTGCGCTTCCATCATCATTCGGTCCCTGGTCACTTTAGCGACAATCGACGCCGCCGAAATCGATTTGACGATCTTATCCCCTCCGACCACCGCCAATTGCTCACCGGAAAAATTGGGAATTTTCTTATTCCCATCTACAAGCAAAATTTGCTTGTAATTTTGAATTTTGAATTTTGAATTTTTATTCAATTTATAATTTTTTAATTTTGAATTCAAATCTACTAAGGCAATTTTCATTGCAAGAAATGATGCTTCTAAGATATTCACTCGGTCAATGGTTTCGTGATCGCAAATCCCGATGCCAACGTGAAAATTTTCCAAAACAAAATCAAAAGCCTTTTCCCGTTGTCCGGCAGAAAGTTTTTTCGAATCCCGCACCAAATCCCATTCTTTTAATTCTTGGTTCTTGATTCCTGATTCATTATTCTTAAGAGTTGCCGCGCAAGCCACAACGGGTCCAACAAGTGGTCCTCTCCCCGCCTCATCCACCCCAATAACAAATCCATACCCTTTGCCAAGAAGTTTTTTTTCCAAATCAAATGTTGCTATTTCCATATTTTAATAATACACTACTATACGTAGCCGAACAATCAAAGACCCTATTAAAATCCACTCCTCGGCGCGATTTTTTATTTTTCAAAAATATGCTATACTTTTAATCAAGATTATGAAACTTATCAAAGACAAAACTGGGGAATTTTCGAAAATCTTTGCCAAACACAAGGTTGTTTTTGCGTATTTATTCGGTTCGCAAGCTACCGGAAAAGCGATAAAAAACAGCGATATCGATATTGCCATAATGCTGTCAAAAGATATCGACGCGAAAAAAAGATTTGATATTCGATGCAAAATAATTTCCGAGCTTTCGAAAATATTCAAAAAAGAAACAGAGGTCGTCATTCTCAATGACACAAAATCCATCCTTTTCAAATTCGTAATCATCAAAGAAGGAAAACTGATTTACGCAAAAGATCACGGGGAAAAGCTCGAATTTGAATTAAAAACAATGAATGATTACTACGATTTCGCGCCCTTTATCGAAAAATATAACGAAGCCTATTTAAAAAGAGAACTGAATCGAAATTAAAAAATAAACTTTATGACAAAAATAATCAAGAAGAAATTTTTCGACAAAATTCAAAACTTGGACGAATATATAAAATATCTTGAAGCGCTCGCCAAGGAAACAAAAAAAAACAAAGTTGCTTTCGTCAGTGATTTTCATTTTTTCGGACTTGCTGAAAGATATTTGCAACTATCGATCCAGACCATCATTGATCTTGTCCAGATGATTATTATAGAAGAAAAATTCGAACGTCCGGAAGAAAATCAGGAAGCGATTTCTTTGCTTTTCGAGAAGAAGATAATTTCCAAAAAATTGGCATCGAGATTGGACGGGATTGTCGGATTTCGAAATATCCTGGTTCACGAATATGGAAAAATAGACAAAGAAAAAGTATATGACTATCTTCAAGAAAGAATTGTCGATTTGAAAGATTTCAAAAAAGAAATCTTAAAACTCTTGAAAAAATAATTTATCAAAAAACTTTACTTTTTTATTCTGATATTTTCATTATCTCTTTCTCAATCCCCCACCCATCACAATGCCTCAGAATCCCCAAATACGATTGCAAACTTTGATTAAAATTTATCTTCTGAAATCAATCCCTCTCTCAACATCTTATGATTGAGAAATATTTTTTTCATCATTCTTCTTTTCGTTTTCGTCCGCAGGATTTTGTGGTGCGGAAAATTGATTATTCCCAAAAAATCCACGCCGGAAGAAAAAGTTTTGATGTAAACTTTATTCGGATGCAATTTGAGTTTTAATTCATCGCCTAAAAATTTGCCGACTCTTGGAATCAAATCTTCCAACCATTTTCTGTCTTGCGACAAAAACACAAAATCGTCGGCATAGCGAATGTAATATTCGGCTTTCAGTTTATGTTTGACGAACTGGTCAAATTTGTTCATATAAATATTCACAAACAATTGCGAGGTTAAATTGCCCAGCGGCAGTCCAATCCCCCTCCCCTTTTCAAGGGGAGGGCTGGGGAGGGGTTTTGAAATATGAAAACTTTCAATAATTTCCACCAATAACCACAAAATATTTTCATCCGGAATATGTTCTTTCAAGATTGAAATTAGAATTTCGTGGTCAATACTGGCGAAAAACTTTTTGATGTCGCATTTGAGAACATAACAAGTTTTCGTGTTGTTTTGACTTACTTTGTTAAAATACTTTCGAAATTTTTCAATCGCTTTGTGTGTGCCTTTGTTTATTCGGCAAGAATATGAATCGGAAATAAAAGTTTTGTCGAAAAACGGATAGAGTTTTCGGTAGATGGCGTGATGCAAAAGCCTGTCCCTGACTTTTGCTTTGTGGATATCTCTAGGCTTGGGATCATTGATTTTGAAAGCTTGATAACCGCCGTGTTTGTAGGTATGATTGAGAAGATCTTGATGGAGAGAAAAAATATTATCCATCAGATTCATTGAAAATTCCTGCACATCTTTTCTGTTTTTCTTTCCTTTTTCAAATTCTTTCCAAGCCTCCAGCAGATTTTCCAAAGATATGATTTCTTCAAATGTAATTTTTAATTTATTTTTCCCATCAAAAGCACTTTTGCTTTTGTCCGGAAAAGCAAAACTATGACTTTTATAACCCCCCCCCGGCAACGTCCCTGTTGTAATTCATAAGCTTAAAGAATCTTATTCTTTTTGGTTAATTTTGCATCGTGATTTTCCCAAGACCGAACGCTATGGAATTGGGAGAAAAGTTGACAATCTTTTTCTTGAAATCCTGGAACTTTCCTTTACTGCTTCATATCTCCCGCCGGAACATAAAATAATATTTTTAAGCAAGACTATCTCCAGACTGGATGTTTTGAAATTTTTTACTCAAACCGCTTGGGAAAACAAACTTATTCCCAATGAAAAATATATCGACCTTTCCGAGAAATTGGAAGAAATCGGAAGAATGCTTGGCGGTTGGAAAAAAGGTTTGGATAAAAAACTCTCATCGAATGGATGAGAGAAAAACAGAAAGTTTCGGAAACACAAAGCGATGTCGATTCTCGGCATTCCAGACATTGTCATTCTCGAGCCGGTTCACGCTCACCTTAAGCCTGCCATCGGAATTAAAGTTCACATTGGCGACGAAGTATGCGGCAAATCATCAATACCACCATCCATTGAATACTCTCTGGATTGAATTTTATTTGAAACCCTAAAAGTTCTCCAATTTACCGCACCAACTGTCTGTTTTTATTTTTAAAAAAATATCTTCACTCTTTTGCAAGACTTGTCCGACAAAATTCCGGAATATATTTTTCCAACAACCTTGACCCGAAGCCTTGACCGCGGATATTTCCAGGATTGCAATTTTATTATACAAAAAAATCCCTTGAACTCAAAACGCAGAAGCGTCAAAGAGTCCAAGGGACAAAGCGCCACAATAGGACAAAGTGTTAGATGTCCAGTTGCGGAAACACAAAGCGATATCGATTCTCGGCATCCCAGACATACACATTCTCGAGCCGGTGCACGCTCACCCAAAGCCTGCCACCGGAATCAAAGCCCACACCGGCGACGAAATAATGTCCCTTGGATTTGAATAAGAAAAACGTTCCGTATCCATCAGTTCTCAACCAATCGCGACACTTCTGCACAAATTTTTTAATCTGGTGCTGGGTTAGACAGAGCTTATCCAGATCAGACGAATGCGCGCCGTAAATCTGAGGAAATTTCCCATCCTTTTCCAGCTCGTAAACCTGAACGGGAGTTTTTTTAGTAGCTGGTCCCTGCTCATCCGCACCCCAGCTCCGAAAATCGCTGTCGATCCAGTCAAATACATCACTGGCATCGGCAAGAATTTCACGACCATTGCACTCGTCGATAATGAGATTTTCACCACCGAAAATGAGGCAGAGAAACTCGTTTTTAACTTTAACAGCCCCGACGATCACCCGCGCAACCTCCTCCAGGGTCACAAGCCCTTCCGGAATCGCCAAACGATAGATGTTTTCCATCGTTCCGCCGAACTTTTTGACCAGTTCAACGAGAGTGGAAATAATCGCCGTGAAAACTCCCATCGCCGACACAATCGCCTCAACCTGCTTCTTGCTTTTCGACATAACACACCTCTTTTTTATTTGGCTCATCCCTCACTTTAGCACCACGCCAAAGCCCCAGACTCGCCATTAAATGAACTCTATGCTTTTCCAGCATATCATTACATTATATACATATTTTCGGCGTTTTGTCAAACGTTCGTATTGTTTTTTGGCTTAAATAAAGGATTTTTAATGCAAAATCTTTTTTATTTTCCCGGAACCTGCTACAATGGTAGTAAAGATATAAAAACTTTTCTTGCAAAACCCGTTGGGAAACCTGGGCTATGGGGAGAATAAATATATGAATAAAATACTGTGTTTAAATTTATGTTTTTACGTTTTGCCACGCCTGCTATTTCATAGCGAGGCTTTTTAATTATCAATTTTTAATTTACAACTTACAAACAATGTCTTAATTTTAAAATTTTAAGATTGAATCATTGAAAATTGTTTCGAAATTGAAAATTGAAAATTTCAAACAAAATATATGCCGGAAAATTCAAATAAAAAATTTACTCACTTGCATGTCCATAGCCATTATTCACTCCTGGACGGTTTGGCAAAAATCGATGAGCTTCTTGACCGCGCCAAAGAAATGGGAATGGACTCGCTGGCACTCACCGACCACGGCGTGATGTATGGCGCAGTGGAATTTTCCATCAAAGCCAAAGAACGGGGAATCAAACCGATTATCGGATGCGAAATGTATGTTTCCCATGATTTAACCAGCAAAAATAATACAGCTCTTGATAGAAAAATGCACCACCTCACTCTTTTGGTCAAAGATGAAGATGGATACAAAAATCTGATGCATCTGGTTTCCATCGCCCACTTGGAAGGATTCTATTACAAGCCCAGAATTGACAAAAAAACTTTGAGAAAATATTCCACCGGACTGATTGCGATGAGCGGATGCCTAGCCGGAGAAATTCCCAATGAAATCAATAATGGAAATTATGAAAAAGCGCGGGATGTCGCTCGCGAATATGAACAAATTTTTGGCAAAGGAAATTTTTTCATGGAACTTCAACATCATCCCAACAACAATGAACAGAAAAATGCCAATAAGGGAATGCTGGAAATTTCCAAAAAAACCGGAATTCCTGTTGTTGCCACCGGAGATATTCATTATGTCAACAAAGAAGATGCTGAGATACAAGACATTCTTCTCTGTATCCAAACCAACCGTAAAGTCCAAGAAAAAAACCGCATGAGCTTGATGGATTTCGATCTCTCGATGAAATCTCCGGAAGAAATGCAACGTGCGTTCAAAAATACTCCCGAGGCTATCGCCAATACCCAGGAAATTGTCAATAAATGCGATTTTCATATCAAACTCGGAGAAACGCAACTCCCTCATTTCGACGTTCCGGATGGATATACGGACGTCACTTATCTCCGCCATCTTACTGAAAAAGGACTCGAAAAAAAATATCAAGGAAACATCACGCAAGAACACCGCGATCGCATGGAATACGAACTGAAAATTATTGAAAAAACCGGATTTCCATCATACTTCCTTATCGTTCAAGATTTTGTCAATTGGGCAAAACAGCAAGGAATCGTCGTCGGACCGGGTCGCGGAAGTGCCGCAGGAAGTTTTGTTTCATATCTTATCGGAATAACCAATGTCGACCCAATAAAGTATGATCTGCTTTTTGAACGATTTCTCAATCCGGAAAGAATATCTATGCCCGATGTCGATATGGATTTCGCCGACAACCGCCGCGATGAAGTTTTGGATTATGTGCGAAAAAAATATGGCCACGATCACGTAGCACAGATTATTACTTTTGGAACGATGGCCGCTCGCGCCGCTATTCGCGATGCCGGACGCGCACTTGGCCTGGAGTACAGCTTTTGCGATCGAACTGCCAAAATGATTCCAATGTTTTCCGATATCGCAGAAGCGCTTGAAGATGCAAAAGAATTCAAGCAACTTTATGAAAGCGACCCTAATGGAAAAAAGCTGATCGACAGCGCCAAAAAATTGGAAGGTGTTGCCCGCCACGCTTCAATGCATGCATGCGGAGTAGTAATTACCAAAGAACCTGTTACTGCCTACTCCCCATTACAAACTCTCGCCAAAGGGGGCGACGGATTAGTCACGCAATATTCATCTTCCACCAAGTCCAGCTATGTGGAAAAAATCGGACTTCTCAAGATGGACTTTCTGGGACTGAAAAATCTTACCATCATCCAAAATACTCTCAATATTGTCCGCAAAACAAAGGGGTTGGAAATCGACATTGAAAATATTCCGCTGGATGACAAAAAAACCTACGAACTTTTGCAACACGCCAATACCACGGGAGTATTTCAATTGGAAAGCAGTGGAATGAAAAGATATCTCAAGCAATTAATGCCGAATAATCTTGAAGATGTGATTGCTATGGTAGCGCTTTACCGCCCCGGACCGATGGATTGGATACCGGACTTTATCGCGCGCAAACATGGATTGAAAAAGATAACTTATTTGCATCCAAAACTGGAACCGATTTTGAAAAAAACTTATGGCGTAGCAGTTTATCAAGAACAAGTTATGCAGATGGCACAACAGCTTGCCGGTTTTACCTTGGGAGAAGCTGACGTTCTTCGCAAAGCGGTAGGAAAGAAAATTTTAAATTTAATTCAGGAACAGAAAATAAAATTCGTTGAAGGATGCGTAAAAAATGGAATCGACAAAAAAACTGCCGAAAATGTTTTCGCTTTTATCGAACCGTTCGCCGGATACGGCTTTAATCGATGCTTGGATGGAGATACGCTCATAACCGACGCAAAAAGCGGCAAGCAATTCCGCCTTGAAGAATTATATAACTGGCACAACAACAAAAAAAAACTTCCCGAAATTTTAACATTGAAAAATGATTTGAAACTTGGAAATGGAAAAATAACAAAAGTTTTTTTCAATGGAACGAAAGATGTTTTTAAAATAAAAACCGCGCTGGGAAAAACAATCAAAGCCACCGCCAACCATCCGCTTTTGACAATTTCCGGATGGAAAAAATTGGAAGAAATAAAGGCAGGAGAAAGAATAGCCATGGCGCGAAACCTTCCTTTAAATTTTAAGGGAATAAAAATGGAGAAATACAAATTGATTATCTTGGGATACTTGCTGGCCGAAGGAAATTTGTGCCATCCGCACAGCTTCTATTTCTACTCAAAAAACAAGGCAGAATTAAAGGAATATACTTTGAATTTGCAAAAGTTTAAAAACACGAAAGCGACAGTCAACAAAAGCAAACCGGCAACCTCGATTTATGCAGGAAGAATCAATCTGAAAGAAAAGTCGGGAGCAGTTGATTGGATAAAATCAATCGGAATTCACGGAAAAAGAGCCACCGAAAAGGAGATTCCAGAATTGGCTTTCAAGTTAGACTCCGAAGACTTGTCTTTGCTTATTGGAAAAATGTTTCAAGGAGACGGATGTGTGAGTCTTTCCCGAAAATATCCGCAAATATTTTATGCGACATCTTCAAAAAAAATGGCACATCAGCTCCAACATTTGCTTTTACGGCTGAATATTATCGGCACGATTCATAAGAAAAAATTTAAATATAAAAACACGATAAAAATCGGATATACACTTACCATAAACAGGTACAATAATATCGAAAATTTCTACAAAGGTCCCGGAAAATATCTGATCGGAGAAAAACTAAAAAACATCAAACAAGCCGTCAAAAACCACCCAATAATAAATGGGCAATTAAAAAATTATTCCGCGCGCGGAAGCCGCGACATTATTCCATCCGAAATTATCGAAATTATCAGAAAAGAAATTATAAATGCCGGATATTCCGCTAAAGAATTTTCCCAAGAATACAACTTTGCCGAAAGATTGTTTTTCAAGGACAAAAGGAAGGTTGGTTTTTTACGGGAAACTGTTTTTGAAATCGGAAAAATACTCAAAAGCAAAAAACTTTTAGAATTGGGAAACTCTGATATTTATTGGGATAAAATAATTTCCATCGAAAAATCAGGCAGAAAAAAGACCTACGATTTGACCATCGAAAGCACTCACAACTTTGTCGCCAATGATTTCGTGGTTCATAATTCCCACGCCGCCTGCTATGGACTCATCGGTTATCAAACAGCATATCTCAAAGCGCATTATCCGGCAGAGTTTATGGCGGCACTGATGACTTCCGACCAAGATAACATCGAACGCATCGCTATCGAGGTGGATGAAGCCAAACATATGGGAATCGAAGTTTTGCCTCCGGATGTCAATGAAAGCTTTGAAGAATTCGCGGTTGTTAAGGGAACTGATAATAACGAAAAAATTCGCTTTGGACTCAATGCCATAAAAAATGTGGGCAAGCCGGTCGCTCATGAAATTGTCGCTGAAAGAAAAAGAAATGGAAAATATGCAGGTCTCGGAGATATGCTTGAAAGAATCACTATTCGGGATTTGAATAAAAAATCAATTGAAGCGCTGGCAAAAGTGGGCGCGCTTGATCAAATGGCGGAGCGGAATCAAATTCTGGAAAATATAGAAACTATTCTGGCTTTTTCCAAGAATATCCAAAAAAATAAAAATTCCAGTCAAACCAGCCTCTTTGGCGAAGAAATTCTTTCCAAAGCAAAAATTCAACTCGAACCGGCAGCTCCGGCGGAAAAGAAGGAAAAATTGCAATGGGAAAAAGAACTGCTGGGACTATATGTAAGCGGACATCCGGTTTCTGATTATCAGGAATATTTTAACCAAATGGCGATTCCCGTCAACGCATTGAACCAAAATATGGTCGGGCAGATGGTAAAAGTCGGAGGAGTTATCAGCGCGGTCAAAAAAATCATCACCAAGCGCCATCAAGAAATGATGTTTGCCACGATTGAAGATTTGAAGGGAAAAATAGAACTTCTAATTTTTCCCAAAACGCTGGAACGGATTGGCTCAATTTGGCAAGAAGACCGCATTGTTTTGGTCGAAGGAAAACTTTCGGACAAAGACGGGGTTTTCAAAATCCTAGCTGAAGACGCCAAGGAAATAAACCAGCAAGAATTGGAAAGTTTCAAAAGAGTTTTGCACACGCAAAAAAGCAACGGACATTTTGAAAAAAAGGATGCACCAATTAAAAATGAAAAGCTTACTATTATTTTACCTCCCGAATCCAGCCAAATGACCCTCAAAAATATTTCCGACACTCTCGGCGTCTGCAAATTCGGAAAAACCAGAATCTATCTTTCGCTTAATGAATCAAAAATGGAAACCTCGTACAGCGTCGCCATAGGAAAAGATTTAATCGAAAAAATAGAAAAAACCACCGGCGCAAAAATTGAATTAACCTAATACATGCATTTGCATTTTTCCCTTAAATTTAATAAGATAACCATATGAACAATAAAAAACAAGAAATTATCAAACATTCAACTGCTCACATTTTGGCGACGGCGGTTTCGGAGATGTTTCCGGAAGCCAAATTCGGAACCGGACCGGCTACTGAAGAAGGATTTTATTATGACTTCGATCTGCCACGAACCCTTATTCCCGAAGACCTCCCGCTCTTAGAAGAAAAAATGCGCGAAATTATCAAAGCCAACCATCCTTTTGAAAAACAAGAAATTTCCACTGAAAATGCCGCCGAGCATTTTCAAAAAGCCAATCAACCGTACAAATTGGAAATCATCAAGGATTTGCAAAACGAAGGAAACAAAAATGTCACGATATACAAAACCGGAAACTTTGTCGATCTTTGCTCCGGACCCCACATCGATTCAACCGGAGAAATAAACTCGCAATCTTTCAAACTTACCAAAATCTCCGGAGCTTATTGGCGAGCCGATGAAAATAACAAACAAATGCAAAGAGTGTACGGCGTGGTTTTTGAAAACAAAAAAGAACTCAAAAAATATTTGGAAAATCAAGAAAAAGCCAAAGAACGCGACCATCGCAAATTAGGAAAAGAATTGGATTTGTTTTGTTTTTCTGATTTGGTTGGACCGGGACTTCCGCTTTTCACTCCGAAAGGAACCATCATCAAGGATGAGCTGCAAAAACACATTGAAGAAGTTTGTCGCAAATATGGATTTCAAAAAATATCCGCTCCATCACTGGCGAAAGTCGAATTATTTGAAATATCCGGACACGCCAAAAAGTTTGGCGATGAATTGTTTCATGTAACCTCGGAAAAAAAGCACGATTTTGTTTTAAAGCCCGTCCAATGTCCGCATCACACTCAAATATACGCCTCAAAAACAAGATCCTATAAAGATTTGCCTATTCGTTATATGGAATCAGACAAACAATATCGCGCCGAAAAAACAGGAGAAGTTGGCGGATTGTCCAGAGTTTATGCGATAACAGTCGAAGACGGACATTCTTTTTGCACAGCCAATCAAGTGAAAGATGAAATCAAGAATATGATTAACATTATTAAGGACTTCTACGGAGCTCTCGGTCTTTGGGGAAACCATTGGGTTTCACTTTCCGTCAGAGATTACACCCATCCGGAAAAATATATCGGGGATGAAAAAGATTGGAATCAATGTGAAAAAATACTTGAAGAAATTTCCGATGAAATGAAGCTTGATGCCAAGCGTTGCGAAGGTGAAGCGGCGCTATATGGTCCGAAATTGGACTTTATGTTTAAAGACGCACTTGGAAAAGAAATTCAAATCCCGACCGTTCAAATTGATTTTGCCACTCCGAAAAGATTCAATCTGGAATATACAAACGAAAAAGGCGAGAAAATTCCTCCAGTAATGGTTCATCGCGCAATCTTGGGATCGTATGAAAGATTTTTAGTGTTGCTGATTGAGCATTTCGCCGGCGCTTTTCCACTTTGGCTCTCCCCCGTTCAAGTCAAGATTATTCCAATCAGTGAAAAATTCGAAGATTACGCCAAGGAAGTCGAGAAGAAACTTTCGGAAAACAATATTCGCGTAGAAATGAGCTTTGAATCCGAATCTCTCGGAAAAAGAATATCCGAAGCCGAAAAACAGAAAATTCCATATATGTTGATAGTCGGGGAAAAAGAAATGGCAGCCAAAACCGTCGCCATCCGAAAACGCGCAGATAAAAAACAGGAAATCCTGCCTCTTGAAGAATTTGTAGAAAAAATTAAAAAAGAAATCGAAGAAAAAAAAATAATGCACTTGTAAAAAATTTCCCTGCATATCGATTTACTCCTTTAGATCACAGGGAAGCAGTTTGTCGAGAAAGGAGCGCTGCAAACCACTCAGATAGGTGCGTAAAGCCTGTCCGGGGAGTTGTTTAGCCAAACAACTCCCCTTAAATTTTTGCAATAAAAAAAACCGAGTCTCATCGTTCCGAGTTCTCGGTTTTTTGCATCTAAAAATAGAAAAACTTACTTATTTTTCAGATGCATATCAATAACGTACTCCTCTCCTTTTTCTGTTAGGAGGAGATCGCCATCCTCCTCATATAAATATCCGCATGTAATAAGTACGGAAACGTCATCGTTCCCATACTTAGAAACAAGGAGGTATTTCCGGATACCTCCGTCCTCCAAATTGCGAAAATTCGTCCAGAGAATTTCCGCGATTTTTTCATCCATCCTCGCCTGCTCCTCGCGCAGGCTTTTTTCTTTGTCGACTAGTTCGCCGATGCTAATGCCAGTTCCGCCTCCCATAACTCCTCCTTGATTTTAGGGTCAATTTTTGATATGCTGAAAAAACTACTATTTATTTTTCAAACAACTTCAATGCTAAAGTATTACATAAAAACGTTCGGGTGTCAAATGAATTACAGCGACAGCGAAAGAATCGCTGGATTTTTGTCGTCTCAAAAATTTAAAGAAACCAAAAACATCAATGACGCCAATTTGGTTATTTTTAATACCTGCGGAGTGCGACAAATGGCAGAAGACCGGGTTTATGGACAAATACATAATCTGAGAGACAGGAATCAAGAATCAGGAATCGAGAATCAGAAATCAAGAATTAAAATCATATTGACAGGATGTTTGGCAAACAGACCGGATGTGCAAAGAAGATTGAAAAACAAAGTAGACCTATTTTTCCCAATCAATGGATTCAAAAAGTTTGAAAAATTTGTCATTGAAAATTGTTTGCCAGCCCAAGGCTGGTCCGCCTTTGGCGGAAAAATTGTAAATTGCCAGCCCAAGGCTGGTCCGCCTTTGGCGGAAAAATTGAAAATTCCGGCGTATCCTGAATTAACAACCCGCAAAAATAATACTTCCTATTTTTCGATTACCCCAAAATACTCCGATAAATTTCAAGCCGGCGTCCCCATAATGACCGGCTGCAACAATTTTTGCGCCTACTGCGTTGTTCCCTACGCCCGCGGACGCGAAGTTTCCCGCATGGCAGATGAAATAATTTCCGAAATAAAAAAATTGATAAAAAATAGAACAAAGCACATCATCCTGCTCGGACAAAATGTGAATTCATACAAATCCCCCTCTTTACCCTCTCCCCCTTTCCAAGGGGGAGATGTCCGGAGGACAGAGGGGGTCAAGAACGATAGCATAAATTTCCCCCAACTCCTGAAAAAAATCAACGCGATTCCCGGAAAATTTTGGATCAGTTTTGTGAGCAATCATCCGAAAGACGTGACTGATGAAATGATTGAAACGGTCGCCAAATGCAAAAAGGTTTGCGAAAATTTCCATCTTCCCATTCAAGCCGGTTGCGACGAAGTTTTGAAAAATATGAACCGAAAATATACCCAGAAAGAATATCTGACAAAAGTCCGCAAAATAAAATCAGCATTCAAGAAACACAAACCCGCTGTTCCATTTTCAATCACTTCCGACATTATCGTTGGCTTTCCGGGAGAAACCAAAAAACAATTTGAAGATAGCGCCGAAGTGATGCGCAAGGCGAAATTCGATATGGTATTTTTCGGAAAATTCTCCCCCCGCCCGCAAACTGCCGCCTGGAAAATGAAAGATAACGTCAGTAAAATGGAAAAAGAAAGAAGAGCAAATTATCTCAACGAAATTCTCAAGAAAACGTGTTTTGAAAATAACAAAAAATATGTCGGAAAAACTTTAGAAGTCTTGATTGAAAACAAAAAAAACGGAAACTATTTCGGCAAAACCCGCACAATGAAAAATGTGAAAATTGTACCCAATTTTCACTCCGACAAAACGTCGGAGTCAAAAAATCTCATCGGAAAAATAATAAAAGCAAAAATCACCAAGGCAAGCATATGGAATTTAGAAGCGATAATAAAATAATCGTCATCCTCGGTCCTACTGCTTCCGGAAAATCGGATGTGGCAATTCGGCTTGCGCAAAAATTTGATGGTGAGATAATTTCCGCTGACTCACGACAGATTTACCGCGGAATGGACATCGGATCTGGAAAAATAACCGAAGCGGAACAAAAAATGGTTCCGCACCATATGCTTGATATCGCCTCGCCAAAAACGGAATATAACGCCGCCAAATTCAAAAAGAAAACCGAGAAAATAATCAAGGATATTTTGAAGCGCGGCAAAGTTCCGATCATTTGTGGCGGAACCGGATTTTGGATCAAAGCGCTTGTCGACAACGTGGATTTTCCGGAAGTAAAACCAAATCAAGAATTAAGAATTAAGATGCAAGAATTAAGCACGGAAATCCTTTTTAATAAATTAAAAAAACTGGATCCGGAAAGAGCGAAAAATATTGATGCTAAAAATAAAGTCAGATTAATTCGAGCAATAGAAATTTGCAAAGCCATCGGGAAAGTCCCACCCATGAATCAAGAATCAAAAATTAAGAATTATGATTTTTTACAAATAGGTATAGCAAGAGAAAAAGAAGAATTAAATGAAAGAATAAAAAAAAATGTCACCAGAAGATTTTCAATGGGAATGATTGAAGAAGTGAAAGATTTGCATGAAAAATACAAACTGAGTTGGAAAAAAATCCAAAGCTTTGGACTTAGTTACAACTTAATTCCGGAGTACTTAAAAGGAAACATAAAAAACAAAGAGGAATTAAAAGAAAAAATATACCTGGCAGAAAAAAATTATGCCAAACGTCAAAGAACTTGGTTTGCAAAAGACAAAAGAATTATCTGGATTCCAATCGAGCAAAAAGAAAAAAACAAGTACGCAAATATTGAAAAAGAAGTTTCCCGTTTTATTGAAAAATAAATATTACCATATTACGAAATATGGTAATATCATAAAATGCAATAAAATCCAGACACTAAGAGATAATCTTCTTGATCAACTCCATCGCAGTTTTTGGATTAGCCCTTCCTTTTGTTGCCGTTCCTCCAAAGGCGGATCTGGCGTTTCTGCCTATGCGATAATCTTTTTAATAAATTCCATTGCCTTAGCCGGATTAGCCTTACCCTTTGTTTCTTTCATAACTTGTCCAACCAAAAATTGCAAAGCTCGGTCTTTTCCGGCCTTGAAATCATCCACGGATTGCTGATTTTTTACCAAAATATCATGGATGACTTTTTCCAATTCGGTGTCATCTTCCATTTGCATCAAATTCTTTTCTTCGATAATTTGTGATGGGTCGCCCCCGGTTCGATACATTTCTTTGAGAACTGTCTGTGCCGCGCTGGAATTGATTTTTCCTTCCGCCACAATTCCAATAAACTCGGCATAATTTTCCGGGGTAATTTGAATATCGCGAATTGAATGCCCACCTTCCGTCAGATGTTTTCGCAATTCGGTATTAATATAATTTGCCACCAATTTCACCGCTTTTTTCTTTTCACAGGAAATTTCCTTGGAGCAAATTTTTTCCTCGAGTTCACTGACTGTTTTTTCGAAATAATCCGCCAAATCACGATCGCCAGTCAAAAGTTCCACAGCGTCGGATGCAAGATTATACTGCTCGGAAAATCTCTTGGATTTTTCCGCCGGCATTTCCGGAAGATTCAAGCGCAATTTTTCAAAATATTCAGTTGTAAATTCCATCGGAGGAATATCCGGCTCAGGAAAATATCGATAATCATGTGCTGATTCTTTTTTCCTTTGTGAAACTGTCGCGTTTCGATTGGCATCCCACCCTCGCGTTTCCTGCACAATCTTTTTTCCCGCTTCCAATTCTTCCGATTGTCTTTTGATTTCAAAATTAATCGCTTTTTCCACGAATTTAAAAGAGTTGATATTTTTTACTTCTACCTTTGTTCCCGACAATTTGTCTTCTCCCTCTTTATACAGTGAAATATTTGCTTCACAACGCATATTTCCTTTTTCCATATCCGCATCGGAAATATTCAAATATCGGCAAACTTGTTGAAGTTTTTGACAAAAAATTCTCGCTTCATCTCCGCCGTCAAAATCCGGTTCAGTCACCAGCTCCATCAAGGGCACTCCTGCGCGATTGAAATCCACCAGAGTATAATCCGTTCCTTTCGGATGAATAAGTTTTCCAGTATCTTCCTCTAAATGAATTCTAGTAATCCCGATTTTTTTTTCCTTTAATTCATTATTCTTAATTCTTAATTCTCCCCTCTCGCACAGCGGCTGATCATATTGAGAAATTTGATAACCTTTTGGAATGTCGGGATAAAAATAGTTTTTGCGGTCAAACTTGGATTGTTCTCGCAACTTGCAATTCAAAGCCAATCCCGCCAATTGCACAAATTCAACCGCTTTTTGGTTAGGCACGGGAAGCGTCCCGGGCTGCGCCGTGCAAACCGGGCAAATGTGCACATTCGGCTTTTTTTCCAGCCCTAGTCCATTTTTGCACCCACAAAACATCTTAGAAGCCGTCTTAAGCTCCACATGAATCTCCATCCCAATTGTCGCCTTGTATTTCATATTATTTGAACACTTTAATATTTCATATTAGCTATCTATTATCCCCGTCTCCGCAGATTTTTCCTCTTTCCAACCGGCTATAAAGTTTTTTTATATTATGCTCCGCAATATCATCCATTGTCAAACCGAGCTCTGTCGCCAATTGCGCAACATACCACAAAACATCACCAAGTTCTTTCTTAATCATCTCTTTGGTTTCTTGATCTATTTTTCCGTTTTTGTCTCGGATTACTTTCTTAATCTTTTCCGCCACCTCTCCCGCCTCTCCGGATAATCCCAAAGTGGGATAAACAAAATTACTGCCCGCGTCCGGATAAATAGCTGTTTTTCTTGATTTATTTTGGTATTCATTAAAGTTCATAGGATTTTATTTTACAATTTTTGAAACTTTACTCCAAATAATCTCGTTTATTTCTTCAATACTCATCATTTCTCCTTTTTTAACACAATCTATTTTAATCCAATTATTACATTCCCCGACTAATTTTATTGCACTTTTCCTTGAATCACTGAGATGTTTTTTGTTATTTTCAGCCAAATCTTTTTTTCCAATAGAATATTTTTTCTTATTTATAGCATTTTTTTCTTGCAATAATTTTTTTGTAATTTCATAGGGAACATCTAAATAGACAATCGCATCCGGTTTTGGAATCCTAAGAACTTCAAATTCCATTTTTTCCAACCATTTTAGAAATTCTCTTCTCTTTTTTGAATCTTTTATTTTCCCTCCTTGATGAATCTGATTTGAACTGGTGTATCTGTCAGCTATTACAATATATCCGTTACTTATCCATTTATTTATCATTTCACTCGATTCCCATCTATCCGCAGCATATAGTGCTGAAGCGATATGAGGATCAACTGCAATAAAATCTCCATAATCCCCAACTAAACATTCTCCGATCATTTTTCCAAAAAAATTATCCTTATATTGAGGAAAATCTATGGTTTTCACTTTTTTTCCCTCTTTCTTTAATTTTTTCACTAAAATATTTGTCTGCGTAGCTTTTCCACTACCGTCGGTTCCATCCAGCACAATAAATTTTCCTTTTTTCATATCTCTTTCACTCCCCTAAAAATCAATTAAATTATTTTTCAATAATATCCTGTTCACCCCGGCGAATATCAAATCTGTTCGGCTCATTGTCCAAATGCAAAACCAGTCCGTCTTTTCCGAATAATTTTTTCATACTGTTTATAACTTTCAACATTTGTTCAACTAATGTCGGATGAACAAACCTGGTAGAGCGCAATTCAACCAAATAAACTAAAGCTTTCAAATCTCCGGAAAATCGACAAGGAACCCGATAACCCATAGCGGTATAATATTGTTTCTCTTCTTCGCTAGCCTTCATTTTTTGGATTTCTTTCTCTTGTTTCTTGATAAACTCCTTGGTTTCCTTTTTTAAATCATTCGGAAGCGCGTTCAAATACCATTGATTAAATCCATGCTTTCGAACCAAAAGAGGCATCCTCTGAACAACAGCTCGATGCCTTTGCAAGTCCCGATATGAACCGAAGTCTAAAAGAAATTCATAAGCCACCACACCACATTCACCGATTGCGGTTGGCAACTCTGTTTTCATTGGGCGACTTTTCAAAATATCTTTATAATTTTTTAATAATTTTCTATCCACATTATCATAAACCAATTCAAAATCCTTGGTTTTTTTATTTTCATAATAATATTTTCCCTGCATCCATTTTTTATTATATTCTTCGGTATTTTTAAATCTTTCATGACCAAAAGAACTTGGATACATCTCAAGTAGCGCTTGTTCGGTTTTTTCCGCAATATCTCGAACCTCTTTCAGCGGATGATGACGAAGAAGCATCAATTCATCGGCAAACTGGCGAAAATTCATTCTCCATGCAACATTAGTGGTTGCACCAGCCGGCAAAAAAGAACGCGTAATATCAAATGCTCTGGCAATGATTGCTTTTTCATATATTTTTTCATCCTCACCATTCTGGCGCGGAAATTGTTTTTCCAAATGTTCTTGCACCGGCTTTTGCGCTTTAAGATAAAATTTTCTCCAATTTTCCAAAATTTCTTCTCCTTTTTTGGTTTTTTTTGGATTTAGAAATTTTTGATTGGAAAAATCCACATATCTAGTTGATGCTTCTTGCCCGGAATACAATCTCCAGTCCTGGATTGCTTTGGCGGCCAGCATAGAAACGCCTTCCACAAAAACCGTTGCGCTGCCGCAATCTCCAATGGATTTGTGTCCGTATCCGACATAAAATCTCTCCATAAAATTATCCGCCCCTTTCTCCTCAAGCACTTGTAAATGTTTTTTTATTCCCCCTGTTGAACGGGAATGAAGTGCTTGAAGCATTGCTTCCGCCTGCCCATCAATCTTTGCTTCATTATTAAGCACCAAAACAAATCCTTCATTGTCAAGACTCCTGACTGTATGTTTTTCTAGAATATCCATTTTTATAAAAAATTTAATTTTTATTCTTTCCTATAATATCATCAACTTGAACGTAAAGATCGCCGTAAGATCCATTATTATCTACAATAAAATCCGCTTTACTTTTCAGATCCCGTATTTGCAATTCAGCCTCCCTTTCATGATCTTTTTTAAACTGCTCAAAAGTTTTCGCGTTATCATCAACGTTTTCTCCTCTTTTGGTGATTCTTTCAAAACGATTTTTTATATCCGCATCAATATAAACCAATTTAAATTCAGGAAGTTTTTTAAGATACTCGATATCCGCCATTCTTCTGACTCCATCAATTGCAACAATATTATGGCTGTCATTTTTTACATCTTGATAAATGACCATCGACAATAAATTATCATCAAAATTCTCTCTAAAAATAGTTGAAATTTTTTGAAGATTTTCTCTGTTTTCTTTAATATACATCCTTTTTGCCACATCCCGAAGAGCGGTTGAAAATCTGTGCGACGATCCATTGTGTTTTTCAACTATATATTTTGCCACCGTTCCTTTTCCGCTTGCAATCTCTCCTGCTAATCCAAAAATAACTTTACTCATAATTTTATTTATTTTTTATAATTTTGGTCCCATACTGTTCAACATCATCGATTAAATCATTTTCCTGCCAATCTTTCACCCAATCTTCAATAAAATATTCCTTAATGGAGCCATCTTCTTGATTGCATTTTACATTTTTTATTCCCGAATTAACCAGCATTTTTTTGCAAATAAAACACGGGTAAGCGTTGATTATTTTTTCATTTCCGTCTTTGTCAAATATTTTTGAATACAAAAATAATGTTCCTCCGAGAACACTTACTCCTGCGCGAGCAGCATTAATCAAGGCATTTTGCTCGCTATGAACACTGCGACACAATTCATAACGCTGTCCCGATGGGATCTTCAGCTCGCTTCGCAAGCAATTACCTCTTTCATAACAATCCTTTGTTTTTCTTGGCGCGCCATTATACCCGGTAGCAATTATTTGATCATCACTCACAATTATTGCGCCATGGTGTGCTCGAAAACAAGGAGTGCGCCCGGCAACTTCACGAGTAATATTCATATAATACTGATCTTTTGTTATTCTTTTTTTCATTTTTTTAATAATATTTTACCACCCCATAATTATACCACCCTCCAAAAAACCAATCAACTACTGACGAAAAAGAGAGATTTATAAAATAAAAAGAGGTCGTTTGTAATACTCCACAAACGACCATAAAAACCTAAAATCCATCCTTCCTGGCAAGCATGTGTATTTTTGCCAAACCAGAAAGAAGAGAAAATTGCTGAAATACATTGTCCACGTTATGCGGAACCATTGTGTAACCTTCTCCATCACTGCCATCATGAAAACATTCAGGACTCAAATCACAAGCATCTCCGGGACAATTTAAGCTTATCCATGCTGGAGATCTGAAAAGTGTTCGAAATCCATCACGATGAAAATATTTTTTTGAACCAGGATCCATACAGAAATAACGATTTCTCATAGACAAGGAAATTTTCTCACCCAAATTAGTATCGCCATTTTTTTCAACAAGTTTTTCTTTCAGCCACTTGATTAAATGCGCTGAAAAAAAAGCACAGAAACCAGCTCCGCCCAATCCAGGGATTACGAAAAAATTATCGATCAACATAAGCTGTTGTCTGCTATAACCAGTATTTCCCTCAAAAAGACACATCGCTGAAAAAAATATTCCGAGAGAATAGGATATTTTATACATATCATCTCTTGAAAAAGAATCGAATGTTATATTGATCCATTTTTTCCTTTTTTTATCTCGTTTTTTTATAAGAACACCATCAAATCCAAAATTATCACCCCTCGTAATAGACAGAAAATTCCATCCTTTATCCTCCTTAATACTTTTCAGCACTGGAGAATCATCTTTCAAAGTATCCCCTAGAAAATCTACCATTTCTTCATGCATATCAAGGCATACGCCAGTCCTGGTAACTCTAAGCTCGTAACAAGCAGGAATATATTCAGTTCTTATTTTATATCCATTCATTTCCTAGCTCCTCTTTTTTATTTATTATTGTTAAAGTAACTAAAAACCAACCGTTTTTGGTTGGCTTATTTTCGCATTATTTCACTAATTCGTCAATTTGTTTTTGCAGATCTTCAAGAGTTCCGTTATTTTCGATAATAACATCAGCGTGGGTTTTGAGCTCCTTGATGCCTACTTCAGTTTCCAATTCATGGTCTTTTTTGAACTGCTCGAAAGTTTTTGTCTTGTCATCAGAATTTTCTCCCCGTTTGATTATTCTTTCGTATCTTTTTTCCAAGCTCGTTTCCACATAGACAAACTTAAATCCTTCCAGCTTTTTCAAATCTTCAATATCCTCAATTCTTCTAATTCCATCAACAATTACAATATTTTCTTTGTCGCCAAGAACACCCTGAACTATCGCCTTAGAAAAAACATCTTCCCCGAAACCTTGGCGCATTATCAAAGAAAGCTTAGCGAGATTTTCTCGCTTTATCTCCAGATGCCAAGCATCCAAAGTAATACGCAAAAAATCAGAAAAACGACGAACTTTTGCTCCATGCTTTTCCTGTAAATATTTTGAAACTGTTCCTTTTCCACTTGCCACTTCTCCGGCAAGACCAAAGATTATTTTTTGCATTTTTATTACGCGCTCATTATTTTTTCCATCACCTTGTCCGATTCAGAAAGAAGATATTCAAGATCCTTACTATTATCAATTATGAAATCGGCCTTTTCTCCGATTTCCGGAACGTCTTTCTCGGTGGTAACATTTTCCGATTTTTGGAATTGCTCAAAAGTCAGGGTATTGTCATCAGTCTTTTCTCCTCGACCCTTAATTCTTTCAAAACGAATTTTTTGATCCAGCTTTACGTAAATAATAAAACTGTTGGTATATGATTTAATAAAATGAAAATCCTCCCAGAGCCTCACTCCATTAACAACAATCACACCCTCTCCATTATCGATTCTCTTGCGAAGAGCGCGAGGCAAAATATCCGGTCCGAAACGATTGATAAATTCTTCCGCCAGCCACTGCTGGTCTTCCTTGGAAAATTCATCGAAATAAATCGAAAGAGTTTCTTTGAGGGGATCTGCAAATCTCATTAACTGAACATTGTATTTTTCTTTCAAATATTTGGCAACCGTATCTTTCCCGCTTCCAGTTGCTCCGACCAGCCCAATTACAATTCTTTTTTTTGTCATTGTTTCAAATGAAAAAATAATTAGCGCCTTTTGAATATCTTTACAAGATATTCTCGGACACGTATATTATTTTAGGCAATAAGCTGTTTTATGTCAACCAAAATTACAAAATATAAAAACAAAAGAACCTTGACAAAGCAAGGTTCTCATATTCTACTACACTAAAAATCTATAAACTACAAGCTAATTTTAACTGCCGGTCCCATCGTTGAACAAACAGAAATTCCAATAATAAATTTGCCTTTCACTCCGATCGGTTTGGATTTTTGTAAAGCATTCACAAAAGAAATCAAATTTTCCTCCAACTTCTTTTCATCAAAAGAAACTTTCCCAATTACTTGGTGCAAATTTCCAGTATTATCATTCTTGAAATTCACCTTTCCTTTTTTGAGCATCTCGACTGTTTCGGCAATTTTATCAGTTACCGTTTCCGCTTTCGGACTTGGCATCAAGCCTTTCGGTCCTAATATTTTGGCAATCGGAGCTAATTTCGGCATCATTTCCGGTGTTGCCACTAAAATATCAAATTCAATTTTTCCGCCTTTTATTTTTTCAATCAAGTCTTCTGCTCCAACTATATCCGCTCCGGACTTTTTCGCCTCATCAATTCTAATTGTTGTCGCTACGGCAATTTTCTTTATTTTTCCGGTTCCGTGAGGCAATACTGTTGCTCCGCGAACTTGCTGATCTCCTTTTTTCGGATCAATGTCCATTCGAATATGAATCTCAACAGATTCATCAAATCTGGCAATTTTATTTTCTTTAACCAATCTAACTGCTTCACTCACGGAATAAATTTTATTTTTCTCAATCTTCCCAACTCCCGCCAAATATTTTTTTCCTCTTTTCATACGATTATTTCGTGGTAATAATGATTTTTAAGAAAATCTCCCACAAATTAAAAAATTATTATTCAACCTTGATTCCCATACTTCTTGCTGTTCCTTCGATTATTTTTATCGCACCCTCAACATCATCCGCATTCAAATCCTCCATTTTTGCTTCGGCAATTTCACGAATTTGCTCTTTAGTCACTTTTCCAACCTTATCTTTCAAAGGATTTCCGGCTCCTTTTTCAACTTTTGCCGCTTTTTTTAGCAAATCCGCCGCCGGAGAAGTTTTCATAATAAACGTAAACGAACGATCACTATATACGGTAATTTCCACCGGAATAACATCCCCCATTCTATCTTTTGTCGCCTCATTAAAGCGACTGCAAAAATCGGCAATATTAAGTCCGTGCTGTCCCAATGCCGGACCGATCGGAGGTGCAGGATTTGCCTTGCCTGCCTGAACTTGCAATTTTACAACTGTCATTATTTCCTTTGCCATATTACAATAATTTTAAAAAATATTATATTTTTTTAATTTGCAAAAAGTCCAATTCAACTGGCGTTTCTCTTCCGAAAATTGAAACTAATACTTTGACCTTTCCTTTTTCTTCATCGATTTCTTGAATTTTTCCATCAAAATCTTTAAACGGTCCCTCAGTAATCTTAACAGAATCTCCAGCTCTGACATCAATCTTGAATTTCGGTTCCGCCACTCCCATCCTCTTTTTAAGTATCTGAATTTCCGCAGGATCAATCGGAGTCGGAGTTGTTCCCAATCCAATAAAACCAGTAACATTCGGAGTATTTCGAACTACATACCAAGATGCGTCCGTTACAATCATATCTACTAAAACATATCCGGGATAAATTCTTTCCTCCACTACCACCCTTTTTCCTCCCTTAATTTTGATTCTTTTTTCAGTGGGAACCATAACGTCAAAAATCAAATCCTGCATATCCATCGATTCAATTCTTTGCTTAAGATTCCGACACACATTATCTTCATATCCGGAATAAGTATGCAGGACATACCAAGCCCTCCCGTGATGTTGTGTTTGCTTTGCCATATTATATCAATTTCTAATTTCTAATCCGCCAACCGGCGGATTGAAAATTAAAAATTATTATTTTTAGATAATAAATGCTTTCAAAATACTGCTGAATAAATAATCCAACCCTCCTAAAAAAACAGCTACGACTAGACTTAAAACAACAACAACCATTGTATAATTTATGGTTTGTTTTTTTGTCGGCCAATTAACCTTCATCAATTCCGCTTTTGCCTCTCTGATAAAATCTATGACTTTATTCATATTTTTCCCTTTTTTAAAAGCCCCTCAGGGCTTTTTTAATAATTTAAATGTATCGCATTATTCAAATTTTGTCAAATTCAACAGGCATCAAGACTGGACAAATTATTTTTTAAATGTATAATACATAAGGAAATGCAACGCTGTTTTTTTATTATCTTTATTTTAGGGCCGGTAGCTCACCTGGTAGAGCGCCTCGCTTGCACCGAGGAGGTAGCGGGTTCAAGTCCTGTCCGGTCCACCACGTAAAATTCGCTACGCTCATCACGCGGCGCAGCATTTTCGTTTTTAAGGGCGATTAGCTCAGGTGGTTAGAGCGCAGCACTGATAATGCTGAGGTCCCAGGTTCGAGTCCTGGATCGCCCACACATAAAATAAAAACAATCTCACAAAAGAGGTTGTTTTTATTTTTGCTTGAATTCTCGAATTATCCGAAGGATAAACTTGTGCAAGAGAGATGGTCCTGATCTTTTGAGATAAAGAAAACCTCCGATTCCCACAACCATCGCCCCGGAAACATCAACCATCAAATCAGTCATTGTATCCACCAATCCGCTTTTTTGCATATTGAATCCAAAAATTTGATCCATTCCGAATTCAAAAATCTCCCACAAAACACCAACAAAAACCGCTAAAAAAACCGAAAAAGAAGAAACAAAAATCGGCTTGGCTTTTATACGGCTGGTCATCAAAAGCGAATATCCAAAAGCTAATCCGATCATTCCAATAATAATACTATTTCCGCCATGAAGAAGAATATCCCACCATGAAAGTTTTACATAAAATCCATTATATTCTCCTAATGCATAGTGCAAATACAACATTAATGCAAGAATCAAATCTATTTCAATTGGAAGATTTATACGAAAACTTCGACTGATTATCGCCGGCAAAAAAGTTAGAAACAAGACAAAGGCCGACATAATTGAAAGAAATAAATTCATTTGAACAGCGCTAAGAACAATCAAAGCTCCAATTAAACTTTTTAAAATCACAATAATTACATATTGTACTTTTTCTCTTTTATTCATAAAATTTCATAAATTTATTTTTTAATAACAATTGCTTTTTTTCCAATCATAGAAAAAATTCTAAAAGAAAAAATAATCAACAAAAACAGAATTAGAATCACAATTTGAGCAAAACGAAAATAATGTTTAATCAATAAAATCGAAGCGGCAAACGCATATCCCAACCCACCAATCACCGAAATCCAAATCAATGTCGCAACGAAATCTCTTTTGAAATATTGAAAAAAATTGATACCCTTTACCGCTCCGGCACGCATTATGGTAAGATGATGAAGTCCGTAAGTAAACTTTGAAAGTAAAATCATTCGAAAAGAATTTTTTCCTAATTGTCGATCAATTAAAAAAGTAAATTTTTGCGCTCGCCTTTCAATAAAATCTATTTTTTCCAAATACCTTCCAAAACGATACCACAAAACATTGCCGACCATTACTCCCGACACCGAAACTGTAATAACTGTCGCCAAATCAAGTCTACCATAATGCACCAGAAAAAAAGATACAAACAAAATAACATCCCCTTCAATAATCATCGCCAAAAATATCACAAAATAAACCAATATGCGATAATTATCCAAAAAATGCATTAGCAAAGATTCCATAATTCAGTAATATTTACAAGATATCTACCCTAGCAACCTCTCGACATCATTAAGCTCCTTTTCAATATGACGCTCTATTTTTATCAAATCATTCATCAAATGCTCCTTATGAGCATCTTCTTTTTCACAAAAAGATTTACGCTTATTTCTTCCAATAATTTTCAATTCATTACTAATCTCACGATGCAACATCATAAATCCCTTATGTACAACACTTTCAACCTCATCAATCTCTTTTCTAAATAATAGAGATCTTTTTTTTATCTTTTTAATAGATACCGATATATAAAAAATTAATACTAAGATAATGCAAATTAATACACTTATAATCAAGAAAAGCAATAACTCATAGCTTATTCTGGAAGCGCCTATTTGAATAGCTGTTTTATTTACAAACATTTTGACTTGAGGACTTGGAGGACTTAATTGTTGTCCTACCTTACTTTGTGCCCATAGAATATACTCCCCGTCCGAAAGAAATCCGTCATTGCGATAAAACCACTCCCCCTTATTGTCCGTTGAAAATTCTTTATTAAAGGTTTCGCCTGTTTTACTATTTTTGATATAAAGAATTATCTTAGTTTCGGCTGTTTCCACTCTTCCTCCAGCATAAAAAATTTCATTATTGGAAATATTTTTTGAAATCGTAGTTATCAGCGGAGGATTTATTTCTAAAAAATTATCTTCAGCTTTAACTGAAAAATTCGAAAATAAACTACCAACAATTATAAAAGATATAATTACTATTCCTTTATATTTTTCTTTCAACCGCTTTAATTCCTCTATCTTTTTTCTAATCTCCGGCGGCAATTTTTTATCAATTATATCTTTTTCGATTTTTTTATGATGATGTTTAAGACGCCAAACAGTATATGCCAAAAAAAATATAATAGCCAAAAATACTAATAAAACCCAACGCCAAGAAATAATTTCCCGCTCCCCTATTGTCAATCCATCATCACCGATAAACTGAAAAGCAGTATTAGTAATTTTTAATTTTTGAATGGAATCATGATAATTTCCCGCCGTATCATAAGAACGTACAATAACATCATAACTCCCGATTTCCAAATTTTGAATTGAATAAGGACTTTTTGCTTCAATAAACATTATCTGCTTATCTTGATTTTCTTGACTATAATCATTAACATTACTCAAAGGAACAACTTTTACCTCATAATGATCAATGCCAGAAAAATTATCAGTAGTAATAAACTGAATGATAGGATTTCTTCTTGAAGTCTTATTTGAAGGAAAGATATCAACAGGAAATTCAGCTGGTGGAATAGTATCTATATTAATAGCATAATGAGTAGTTCCTCCCCAAACTTTATCCTTATTTAAAGCCTTAATATGAAAATAATTACGTCCATCAGGAAGACTTTTATATGATATATTATTTTTATCGCCCTCGGCAATATCATCCGGAATATCATCCGGAATATCATTTATAATATAACTATAATTTTCAGTTAATTCCGGGTCCGGATCGACCCATTTTAAAATAACCGAGGATTCCTTATACCAGCGCGACTGATCAGTGTGTGTTTCAGAAATAACTTCTGGACCATTTGGAGAAGGTAGAATCAAAGTATATACACCATTATTAATCTGATTCAAATCATCAGTTCCTTTGCCATTATCTAAAAGAACTTTTGAATCATCTTTGAATCTTAAAATAACAGATCCATTCCCCTTAACTCGAAAAGTAATTGTAGTAATAAGCCCACTTGTTGCATTTATTCCATTAGGAAATCCGCATTCCAAATTTATTGTTCCCGCATTATTATCATATGTCGGAGAAACAGCCCAAACACTTGCTATCGAACGTCCGACGGATGGTGAAACTACCTGCAAATCATTAGGCGGAAAAAGTAGCGACGCTTTAACCGCATTAATATTTTTTCCTTCTGTATTAAGAATAATAGAAACATCAAAAGTACTTCCAATTTCAAATGATCCACTGCTTGGAGTTAATGATAATGTAGCAGCTAAAGTTTTTTCTCTCTCTGTCGCAAATAAAAAAAATAAAAATCCGATAAACACAATAATTTTTATTTTCGTCAATACAAACATAATTTTATTTATTTCTATTTTATTTTTCTTTCCCGAAAAACAAAAAATTCAAACAGTAGCGCAATTCCGATAATAACTACCATTATTATACCTAAAATAACCTTATAATTAAAGAGTTGTTTTTTTTCACTAATAGCCGGTGTTGCAAAAACCACTCTTGCATTTCCCGCCTTATCCACTGCTTTTACATAAATATAACTTCCAAGTTTTTGATCCTGCAAAATATAAATATTTTTATCTTCAACCGTTTTCCATGGTATAGAATTATCATTGATAATCTCCTCCATATCATGCTTTTTCTCAGATTCATAAACTTCATAATAATCGACACCGTCACCTTTATCCTGAGCACTCATAATTACAATCCATTGTTCGTCGGATAAATTCGGATCTCGTGTTATATATGGAGCAAAAATCTCCGGGGGTTTTTCGTCAATCACTTTTTCTTTCAAATTTATTTCATTTAATTTTATGACGACTTTAAAATCATTCAGGTTTTCCATAGTTCCTTTACCATCATTCAAATACACTCTTAAATTCTGAAGTGATATTTCTGCTGTGTCATTCATTATCACATTCTTAGAGGCACTAAAAACAACAGAAAACAAGAAACCTTTATTTCCATTATATCCTCCCGGAATTCCTCCTGAAAAAATAATCTTTCCATCGGATACCTTTCGTGGATTTTCTATCCAAAAATTTATAATAGATCCTCCATCTATTATTTTTTGAAAATCAAAATCATCATTCATGAAAAACATTTCGCCCTCTAAAGCATTGATATTTTTTCCCTCATTGTCAATAAAAACTGCTATTTCATACATTTTTTCTTCTTTTTCAAAATATCCCTCCGATTCTATGAAAACTTCGGAAGCCTGAGCGTAGCTATCAGAAAAAATTCCGAAAATTATCAGAAAAAAAATATACAATTTGATAACTTTATTTTTTTTCATACTTAAAAAATTAACCCGTCCAATGATACATCATAATACTAAAATCCAATATATTCACTTTGTTATCATTGTTTATGTCAATTTTGGATGGAAAATTTGTGCGATTAAACCAATGTAAGAGCATTGAAAAATCAATTATATTCACCCTGGAATCTTCATTAAAATCAACTGTTGCCAAGTCATTGGACGACTCATCTCTCGAATCGGATAAAGCTTGGTCAATTTCAAATAATACATCGGTGCTATTATCACTTACCATTTCATTTATTGTTGCCCAAGCATAAGCCGAGTAATCATCTTCATCGAAATCTTCAGTATCCAATTTATAAGAATAATATCCATTATTACCAGCAACCACATGGTAAGACCAATAATCATCATCAGAAATTATGCGAATTGTCAATGTTGATCTAGGAATACTTTGTCCGAAAAACATAATTTTATCTCCAATGTCAACATCATCATCATCGATGTCTATAGTGGGAGGTATCAGAATATCTGAAATATTTTCAATTTCATCTTTTGTTATTTTTTTCCTATATGTAACAGCTTTGGATTTATTGTTATTAGTATCGTAAGCATAAATGGCAAAAGAATATGATCCGATAATTAAATTGGAAAGTGTTGATTGAAAGTTTCCATTGATGTCAGCTGCCGTAGTGGCAGCAATTTGACCATCTTTCAAAATCTTAACGACACTTAATGGATAAGATTTTCCTGAAAAAATAACACTGCCCTTATCCGGTTCCGAATTAATACATTCGGAAACATTAAAATCACATCCGACAGTACAACTCAAAACCCCCTCATCATATCCCAAACTTTGACAAGTCTGACCATCAAGAGATGACCTGTCGCAATTCTCTCCGAGTTCAACAATATTATTGCCACATACTCCCACTGCCACCGTAGTCGTAATTACTCCTGAAATATTTGCTTTTGCTACTGAAAAAAACAGCAAGAAGTTAGCAAAAAATACTGAAACCGTCAAACTTAGCAAAAAAAAATAAATTCTTTTGTATAAATTCATTGAAATAATTTTTATTTTTCATTTTTATTCAGTTTCTATTTTTTCTACTTTTTTTCGAGTAATTCCAATATTAAAAGAAAAATATTTTTTGAAAATATTTATTAAAATACTTGCAACCAGTACTAACAAAATAATATATGACCATGGGGCATTATTTTTTATAACTGAAACGGCACGATAATAAAATCCTTGGAATATATTAGCAGGAGAAATTTCAAAATACAATTTTGCCGCCGCTCCAATTCCAATGGAAGCACCTCCGGATGTATCTATTTTTCGCACAGGATGCCCCTCGAGATAAGCGAAATATTCTCCGGGATGAGATTTAACAGGAATACTTATTTTCACCTGCACAACCTGCGATTGCCCAGGATCTAAATGAAAAAACTCGGGCTCAAAAGAAAACCAATCTTTAGGTGGAGATATTCTAGGTTGATCTTGTTTATATTCAATAGAAACCCCATAATCCGCCGCTTCGTCACCGGTATTGATTACATTTAAAGGAGGAGAAATATAAATTCCTCCCATTTTTAATGGTTGATCAAACTCAATTTTTCCCGTCCCTACTCCAACTCCAAGCGACGCCAAGATTATACCGGGAATAAAAACTACTCCTGCTAATATCAAAACAAGAAAACAGTTTTTTTGCATTATAATATCTTAATCAAATTTACCAAACTATCTATTTTCAAGAATATACCAGAAATACTAGCTAGCTGTCGCTAAAATGTCAACATTCGCCGTTTCCTGAGCCGTTCCCGCATTAGCAGTCGGAACTGTTATCTGAAGATCAAGTGCTGTAGTTGCTGAAGGTGTTTTCCCTGTATCCAAATCAGTATAACTCGTTGTCATTGCTGTCCAACTTGGTGTAGTATCGCAATCAGCAATACAAGTTTTATGAGCATATGTAGCATCACCGGCGGCTCCGGCTAATGTCCAGTGGGTAGTATCAACCCCCTTAATTTCAAAATCTTCATTGACCGTTCCGGTATTTGTTATTGTTTGAGTATCATTAACGCCAGAAGATGTTGTATCTTCTGAAGTGGCGACAGTTCCGTACGCCACACCCCCATCACTAACGGTAACTGCAATTACCGACGCAGTAACTGTTGCAGCAACCTGACCGCTATCGGCACCAAGAACTGCTGTGCCGACAAATATTGCCATCAATACAACGACAGCAATATGACAAATTAATACTTTCATATTTTTTGTTTTACCTTTTTATTGCTTTTAAAATTACAAGCAATAATTAAGATTAAATATATTTTATTATACCATATTTTTGAATGTCAAGCAATAACTTATCCACAGGATAATCTATCTCTAAAAATAATAAATCCCATCAATGTTGCGTGGCACGAACAAAAACATCCACAGTCTGCTGATTTGTTCCCGGATTAGCGGTTGGAATTGTAATTTTTAAATCAAAACTAACCGTACCATCAACCGGAATATTAGTAGATAAATAATCACTATCATAAGTCGTTGTCATGACATTCCAAATCGGACTGGAATCGCAACTACTAGTGCACCATTCGTGTTTATATGAGGCATCGCCGGCAACCCCCGCCAAAATCCAATCCTCTGAATCCTGACCTTTAATATCAAAATCTTCAGCAACATTTCCATTATTCCTGACTGTTTGCGTTTGATCAACGCCGGAGCTGGTTGTGTTTTGAGAAGTATTCACTATGCCATACGAAACAGTCCCACTTCCATCCTCTACTACTATCGAAATAGAGGCAGCTTCTGTTGTTGTTTCATCCGGAGCACAGTAATCACTATCGCCCGTAGCATTAGTTGCCCGCACTCGATATCTATATGTAGTTCCAGCGCTAAGTCCGGAATCATCGTAATAAACATTTGTCTCTCCGGAAGTAATTTGCAAGAAATCACTGCAACCAGTTCCTTCGCAACGTTCTATTTTATAACTACTGGCTCCACCTGCTGGAGCTATCCAATTAATTCTCAAAGAATCCAAACAAATATTAGTAAAGTTAATAGTTGATGGTGAATCAGGCTTAGTAAGAAAATTAACCTCTCCTCCATAACTATAACCCGCTGAATTATGTGCATAAGCGCGAATATAGTAAGTAACATTAGCACTCAAACTGCTCAAACCCTTAGTGAATGCGCCCGTTCCATAGCTTCCCGAATCTTCGGCATAATATGCATAACCAGATGAGGTTGGAGCAACATTACCAGGTAAACTTTTTGTTGAAGTGTCATAAACAAATCCTCGTTTGTCAGCATTTTCTCCACCAGTACTGATGATATTTCCATTTCCCGTTGCTGTAGAAATTTCCACGCTTGATGCGGCCTGAGTGGAAACAGTTGGGGTGGTTAATGCTGAATAATCCACCGTGACTTTTACGTAATCCAGATACATAGTATATCCGGTACTACCGCCGCCTCTCTGCGCCCCCACCCGTACCTCGAAAACTCCATCCAAAAGATCATCCCTGCTCCATGATCCATAGTCATTCTCATAAGATGTAGTTTTATCAGATGTCGGTTCTGTCGTATCGGATTCTTGCGTTCCCACAACTCCATTATTTACAAGTGCATCCACCCGTAATGTAGCATTGGAAGCCGAAGTACTCATATACCACACTAATTCTATTGTTACGGAATTTATAGTTGAGCCTGTGGGAATCAAAGAATCAAATCCAAAACTTCCATATTCAACAGATTCAGTCGAATTTGTATTAGGAGTCGTGGAAGCGTATGAAGTATCATCTGTATAAGCATTACTTTCATCAGCATCCCAACCTCCATTATTTGCCGATGGATATTCCGCGGTCGAATCAGCTAATGCTTTTTTTATTTCAGGAGGAAACTTTCCGATTTGTAAACAACCTGAAAAAATCCAACTAAAAACTAAAAATCCCACGAAAACAAATATGATACCTTTCTTTGTTGATATTATCCTTTGAAGTCCCATTTTAATCCAAATGAGATTATTTTTTAATTATACCATACTTTTATAAATCAATGAAACTAAAAAACCTCCGCCAGATAAGGAGGCCAGAATAATATCAAGAAAATTTATGCTTATCAGTTATCGATTTCCTCTTCAATATAGAAATCTTTTGCCTTAAATATTTCGTTCCATCTATATCTTCTGGGACGCTGAGAATTTCCCACATCGCTACTACTTATAATTTTTTTGATCACCTGCTCTTGCGCATCTATCGCATTTTCTTTCGGAATAATATGAAAAACCGTAAGCGAACCAAACTCCTTAACTTCTTTAATGTTAAATTTATGCAAAAATTTAACCGTATCTGTTTTCATATTGGAAAGAGTTATATACACCAAAAAATAATTACCATTTCTATACACCTTACTGCCATCATTAAAACTCTTTTGTTTTATACCCATCCTGTCAAGATGATATAATAATGAGCGCTCATATCTCGGATTACTACTTATATAAACAGGATGGCCGTTTTTATTATAAAAACTTTCAATATATCTATCGATTATTTTTTGTTGTTCCAAAGTTATAATAGCACTTTCATCCACAAACAAATCTGTATTTACTTTCATAGGCTTAATCGGAGCATTTTTAAGAAGCGTAAAATATTTTTCCACAGAATGCATATTAAGCAAAATTATCACCAAAACAATACTGAAAATAATCCAATTTTTAAATATCCATTTTTTACTGTCAATAAGCTCCAAAAGCAGTCCAAGAAAAATAAAAGGCATTATCGCCGAAATAATAAAAAATCTCGGCGACAAATAGAGCGCTAAAGGAATAAAAACAATAAAAACAACCCCTGAATAAATAAGATTTATCATCAAAAATCTTCTTCTTTTTTCATCTTTCTCCTTTCTAAAACGATAAATAAGCAACCACAATCCACCAGAAAAAATAATCATTCCGAAAACTTCCATTGGCAAATTTTTTCTGCACTCATCCTCACAAACAAATCTAGGCTGATACCAATTATTCTTTTTAAATTTAATATTGGTAAGATTAAATTGCTCATTTCCTAATAAAATAAGAGAATATTTTGTCGAGTGTTCATTGAAATCGCGATAAATCTTTTTTATCAAATAATTCTCTTTTTTTGAAGATTTGTTTACTATAGCACTAAAAAATTCCTGGAAATTTTTCCCGCCAGTCTTAATATCGTTAATTATCATCGGGGAATTTATAAGAAGAAATATTACAACAGAAATAGCCCATGTTTTCGCTTTTAATTTTGGTCTATTTATTACAAGATAGACTGCAACAGAAACAGCCACGGCTATCATAAATAGAAAATGCAAATGAAAAGCTACCGCCATGGAAACCGAAAGAATATACGCCCAAATATTTTTTCTTCTTTCGTTAGAATCAGTTATTTTTATTAAAGATAAAAATATTAAAATCGTAAAAAACGGAATAGGATTCGGATTCCATGCAAACCTTGAATATGCAATTAAATAAAAAGATAATGTAAAAACTGCCATCAAAAACAAAGCTACTTTTTGATTAAAATACTGCCGACAAAAATAATAAAACAAAGGAATTGAGGCGATAGCAAAAATAAGCACTACCACGGCAACTCCAGCGGGCGTATCTCCAAAAACTAGCGCCGACAAATATTCCAAATAATAAAATGTCGGACCAAGTCTTAAAAAAGTTCCTCCCGCACGAGGACCTAACAAAGGCAAATACCCTGGACCTTCCTCTATTGCCAAATTAATAACCTTAATGTCCCTAGACTGATCCAGCTCAAAGTGAAGCCAATCAGAGAACTCATAACTTCGCAAAAAAATACCGAAAGCAACGACTGCAAAGATTATAACCCATTTGTAATTTTTTCCAATCCACTCTTTCATTTTTTTATTTAAAGAATAATTAATATTAATTTTTTTATTTTAAATATTTTCCATATTTTTCAGGATCATAATAGCACCATGGATTAGGATATTCGTCAGGATCAAGACAGCATTCCAAATCCAAATGTTTCTTTTTATCTTTGGCACTCTTGGAAGGTTTGTCATTTTTCTTGGCGCAAACCAATTTTCCGTTTATATTTTTATATGAAACAGGATGTCTAGCAGTAATCTTCGGAACTGGAGGCTTAGGCTTTGGCCTTACAATATCAATTGAGTCTAAAGTAGACACCACGGAAAAAAACTCTGGGAATTTATCTGCAATTTCAATCATCGGATCGCCTAATAAAGAAAATCCATCCCGCACTGCAGGGACAAGATTATATGAATAATCACCTTTGGTAAAACTAAAAAACAATGTAGAGTTATAACAGTTATCAGCCGGAGGAATGTATATTTCTTCCGCTGGATAGTCCCCGGTTTCTATAATATGCCCGTTAATAGTTTCACATTCATCATCTTCCTTCAAATCAACGTTTTTTAATTGCGGAAACTCTTCTGTATCAGAAAGTTCCCTTGCTTTGGTTAAGTTATACACAACCACATCAAATCCAACATATGGATTCTGCTCATCTATATTTTCCGCGTTTTTGCGAAACTGAAAACGATATTCCCATTTCGAAGAAGCGATACCAGAAAAACTCCTAGGAATTTCCCATCCGCTATCTGGATATTTTACCTCAAAACCATACCACCGACTTTGATAATTTTTCCACTCACCTATATCAATATTTCGTTGAATTTCTTGAACACTATGATAAATATCTTCTTCAAGAGCCATACCTTTTCCTGAAATATAGCTATCAGTAATTTTTTTAGAAAATCTCTTTTCAAAACTTATTCCAAGAGAATAGTTGATACCAATAATTATGATAATAATAAAAAAAATTGCAACAACAATTATGATAATATCTCTTTTAATGTTTTTTTTACAAAAAAAGACACCATGAAAAACATTAGTTGCTCTTTTCCAAAAATTTACGTTTTTTTTCTTCATAAGGCTCTTGGGGCAATATCATAAAAAGCCTATCATAAAGCCATTATAAGTCAACAGTTACTAATAACAATCATTATCATTTGCCTATTGCCACTCTGATAAATTTCAAAAATAAAGAATGAGATTTAAGGGGTGAAGACTTCAATTCCGGATGAAATTGTGTTGCCAAAAAGAACGGATGTTCGGACTCGGGAAGCTCGATAATTTCCATCAATTTTCCATCCGGAGATTTTCCGGAAAATATCATTCCGCCTTTTTCAATTTTCTCGATATATGCAGGATTAACTTCCCAACGATGTCTGTGCCGTTCGGAAATTTTAGTTTTTCCATAAGCTTTTTGTGCGATAGTTCCCTTTTTCAGATTTGCAACATAACCGCCGAGTCTCATCGTAGCACCGTAATTTTTGTCTTCCAAATTTTTCTTCTGCTCCGGCATAATATCAATTACTGGATTTTTTGTATCACGATCAACCTCGGTAGTATGAGCGTCCTTTAATCCTAACTTGTGACGGGAAAATTCAATTACCGCCAATTGCATTCCATAACAAAGCCCGAGAAACGGAATTTTATTTTCTCGACAAAACTCAATCGCCTTTATCTTTCCTTCAATTCCCCGACTACCGAATCCACCCGGAACAATCACTCCGTCGTATTCTTTCAAATTTTTAATTTTTTCCGGCTCTTTTTCAAATTGCTCACTGTTAATCCAACTCAATTTAGGCTTCACGTTATTTGCATAACACGCATGCTTTACCGCTTCAATGACGCTAATATACGCATCACTCAATACAAAATCACCAGTTCCAAAATATTTTCCCACCATCCCAATTTTCACCGGTTTTTTAGATTTTTTAATATTCTCCACCAAATCATACCACTGTTTCAAATCACTTTTTCGCGATTTAAGACCTAATTTTTTCAAAATCAATCGACTTAAATCATCACGCTCGAAATTAATCGGCACTTCATAAATTGACTCGATATCCGGAGCAGAAATAACATACCGCTCAGGAACATTACAAGAAATAGCAATTTTTTCTTTTCTCTTTTTGTCTAAAAAAGTTTCGCTTCTGGCAACAATAACATCTGGTTGAACTCCGTATGAATTTAATGTTCGCACTGCATATTGCGTCGGTTTGGTTTTCATTTCTCCTACTTTGGATGGAATTGGCAAATAGCTCACTAAAACAAACATAACGTTTTCGGGATTTCTAAGCTTCATCATTCTTGCCGCTTCAATAAAAAGAATATTTTGATATTCTCCAACTGTTCCTCCAATCTCAATCAAGGTTATTTCCGAATCTGCCTGTCGGGAAGCTTTTTCAATTCTCTCGATTATTTCTTGCGGAATATGCGGAACAGCTTCTACGCATTTTCCACCATATTCCAAATTGCGCTCTTTATTGATTACGGATTGATAGACCATTCCAGAAGTCATATAGTTTTCCGAAGGAAGTGCTTCCACGTCCAAAAACCTTTCGTAATTTCCCATATCCTGATCACATTCCAATCCACTATCAAGAACGAAAGTTTCTCCATGCTCGGTCGGATTCATTGTTCCGGCATCCACATTCAAATAGGGATCAATTTTCATTGCGGTTATTTTATATCCGCGCGCTTTCAATATTGTTCCGATTGAAGATGTTGTAATTCCTTTTCCAACCCCGCTCATTACTCCCCCGATCACAAAAATGTATTTTCTGTTTTTCATAAAACAAAGAGCCGCACCCCCTGCGACTTAAAAAAATTATTAAAATTCCACAAAAATTAAAAGGATTATTCTTTACTTTCAAACGCTTACAATCTCCACTAAAATCTCACGATATACCCCTCCGCCCAGATTAATTTTCACCTTATGCTCTCCAACTTCTTTTATCACTTTGTCCAGTATAACACCTTTTTGATCAATTTCAAATCCTTCATTTTTTAATGCCAAAACAACCTCTTTGCCACTCACAGAACCAAAAAGTTTCTTTCCACTGCCCTTGGACCGAATAATAATTCGCTTATTTTTCAGTTTATTGGCAATTTCTTGAATCTTTTTCTGTTCTAATTTTTTCTTTTCTTCTTGTTTCAATTTAACCTGATTAATGTTTTGTATCACACTTTCGGTTGCCGCCTCTGCCAACTTTCGCGCAAACAAAAAATTACGCGCATATCCTTCAGCCACTTCTTTAATTTCCCCAGCGCGTCCCAACTTTTTTACATCCTTTAATAATACAATCTTCATATTTTAAGATATTATAGCCACGAATAAAAACTATTACAACCCATCATCTTTACTCTCTTTATTTAGGCATACGTCTTTAAAACAAATCTGATCTTTAACAAAAAACAACATTATTATCCCCAAAACGGACAAAACTGCAATAGAAATAAAAACAGGAGCAAAACCAAATTTATCAGAAATCACCCCGCCAAAAAAAGCGGCGGCGGCACTTCCTAATCCCACAGAAGTATCATATACCCCCCACTCCAATCCTTCGTGCTGACTGTCGACATTTTTCATAAAAACCGACATCCAAGCCGGAACAGCTATCGCCGCTCCCAACCCATATAAAAACTGGACTAAATATAACTGTAAAGGACTAGTCACTATTAAATATGAAAGAGAAACCACGGCATAAAGTGAAACACCAATAATAATCGCCCAAAAATTATCCTTATCTCCTTGTATCCTATCAATCAATGAAGCTGCCGGAATCTGAAAAAAACTCCTAGTGAAAAGATATATCGCCTCGGCTATTCCTAAAACCCTCAAATCCGCTCCTTCAATGGATCCGGTTATATAAATAGCAAAAATTGGAGCAATTAAGGCAAACCCTCCAATGATAAACAAGTCTGATATAATCAAAAAGCGAATCACTCTGTTTATCTGTACAAATTTTGAATATATATTTCTCATAATGATATTTCGTATAAAAAAAATTAATTCAAATCCAATTCGTTATTTTTGCAAATCTTGGCGTATTCATAGAAACTTTTTCTCGGCTTTCGCTCCATTGTACTAAAATCAATTTCGACTAATCCAAATCTTGGAGTGTAGCCATAAAGCCATTCGAAATTATCCAGAAGCGACCAATGATTATACCCTCGCACATCCACTCCTTCGGAAATCGCCTTATGCATATATTTTAGATGCTCTTTAATAAATACAATTCTTTCCTGATCATTAAGTCCAACATCAGTTGGCACTCCATTTTCAGTAATATATATCGGAGTATTGCGATTTTTTTTTATCTCCGTTAGAACTCGATAGATTCCCTCTGGATAAGAAATCCATTTCATCAAATTATTTTTATCTTCTTCAATCGTAAATCCATAATATATTTGATTTTTCGCGTCTAATTTACCCATATTTCCCCAATCATATTTTATTTTTCCCAAACGATAATATTGAACTCCAATAAAATCCAAATTTTCTCCAATTTTACCATCAATCAAATCAACCCGAAACCACTTCGAAACCCTGTTGACTATTGCAATTAAAAATCCCAAATTTTCCGACTCATACCAATTATACAAATAACTAATGCCGACCTCAACCTCTGGATATTTATTTTTTATAATTTCATATACTCTCTTATGCGCCTTAGCGATATTATTCGCCGCTTTTAAAAGTTTCCATGGATTTCTAATTCCGGGAGGAAATTGTCCGGACAAATATCCCTGCCCCAAGGGAACCATTGGCTCATTAAAAGTTTGATATATATCTATCAAATCGCCCAACTCATCAACAACTTTTTGTGCATATCTGGCAAAAACTTCTACTGATTTTTTCTTGTGAAATCCATATTTCTCCGAAAACCAAATCGGGCTGGTCCACCACCATAATGTCAATTGAATTTTAATATCTCTTTTTTTCAAATCCAAAAGCACTTCGCGATAATGCGCCAATTCTTTTTTAGAAAATTTTCCCTCCTCAGGTTCAACCCTCGCCCATTCGACTGAAAGACGAAAAGTATTACACCCCAACTCTTGCAAAAAATCGTGATCAGATTTAAATCGGCGATAATAATCACAAGCATTTCCGGATTTTATCTTTATTTTTCCCTTTTGCTCCCATTTCCACCAATCAGCATGCGTATTGTTTCCCTCAACTTGATACGCCGAAATCGCCGTCCCCCACAAAAAACCTTTTGGAAATTTCAGTTTTTTATTTTCGCTTTGGGCGTACATTTTTTTATTCATTTTTACTTTTTATCAGTCGATTATATATTCCGTATTTTGAAACCACTTCCCGCAAAATCAAAGTTATCGCAAAAGAAACTGCAATCGCCAGACCCATATTGATGTTTTTCAAAAGATAAAAAGACAGCGCGCCCCAAAATGCCGAAAAAACATAATTCGATCCATGTGTGAGCGAAAGCGGAACGCCTCCCATAATCGCGTCGCGAATAATTCCCCCACCAAACCCAGTAAGCATTCCCAGAAAAACCGAAACCAAAAGCGAAATAAAAGAAAAATGATCACCACCAAACAAAGATAAATTAGCAACCGAAACTCCAATAATCACGAAAGCTGCCAAGCCAACCGAATCAATAAAACGAAAAAGTGAATATTGCTTGGCGAAAAACGTCGGCGCAAAATAAATCACCACTCCCGCCAGAATCGCAAGAAGTAAATAGTTAGCATCTTGAAAATAAAAAAGCGGAGTCCTGCCAATCGCCACGTCGCGAAAAGTTCCCCCGCCAACTGCCGTAATAATTCCCAAAAAAATCACGCCGAAAATATGCAATCGCGCACCCTTAGCCTTGTACGCCCCCGTCACCGCAAATGCAAACGTTCCCAATAAATCCAAAAAATACAGCATATGGTTTTTAATTTCTATTTTTTCTTCAAAATTTCCAGAATCCTATCAATTTTTTCCCTATCCAACTGTTCTAATTTTCTTTGAATAGCACAAATTTCTCGCTCCGCCTTTCGATCAGTCGCCAAATCTATCTCCCATTTTTTTCGATCAAGTTCTGCTGCGCGATTTTGACTCATCATAATTATCGGCGCCGCATAAGCTGCCTGAAAACTAAGAACCAAATTAAGTAAAATAAAAGGATACTGATCCCAGTGCCAAAACCACGCAACAATATTAACAATAATCCAAATCGAAAGAAATGTTGTTTGAATAATTAAAAATTTCCAACTTCCGATTATTCCCGTTATTTTATCCGCCGCCCGACCCCCGATAGAATCCTTTTTGCGCGAATTTTTTTCATTCGTATTTTTGGCATTTTTCGTCACACATACAACATTCTTATTTTTTTCTTTTTTAAAGACAATATCCAATAAAAGATGGATCATGATTGAAACAAATAATAAAACAAAAAATGCCACTGACACCAAGGATAAAATAAAAAATAAAGATTCTTCAATTTTAAAAAAAGCATATATAATGTTATGCAAGAGAACAGAAGAAATAAACACCGGCAATATCCATAATAATATTTTTGTTTGTTTTTTCATTTTATATATTTTTTATTTTTATAAATTTGATATAAGTTGTATTTTTTACTTTTTCACCAAATCTTTTTTAGCATTGCTATTGACATCCGCCTTTAAAATCTTTCTTATAAAAACAAAAACTATGATCGAAACTAAAGCAAGATAGATAAATTTGCTTAGAAATATTCCCCATGAAATTTCTATCTTTCCTATGTGAAAAACCGCTGCTTCCCAAGTTTCATCCGGCGTAAGCGGATCTAAAAAAGGCATAAAAATATAATCGACGAAAGATTTCACAAAATCATTTATCGCCTGACTCATTATAAACGCAATTCCCACGCTCAAAATCTTATACTCTCCCAAAAATTCTTTGAATTCGCTCCATGAAATAAACTTTCCCATAAAAAATTTTATTATTATTATTTTGCTTCGATTTTTTCCACGCCTCCCGGCATCCACTTTCTGAGCACTTCCGGAATCACAACACTTCCATCAGCCTGCTGGTAATTTTCCAGAATTGAAATTATCATTCTCGGCGACGGTATAGCAGTATTGTTTATCATATGCACAAATTTGTTTTTTCCGTCCGTATCTTTGTATTTCACATTCAACCGACGCGCCTGCCAATCCAAAAAATTAGAAGCCGATCCGGTTTCCCCCCAACGATTCATTCCCGGCATCCACGCCTCCAAGTCAAACATCTTGTATTTTCCCGCACTCATATCTCCGGTACAAATACTCAGTACGCGATATGGCAATCCTAATTCCCGATGAAGTTCTTTGGAAATTTCCACCATTTCCAAATGCATTTTATTCGATTGTTCAATATTGTTTTCTGTCATACAAATTTGCTCCACTTTCATAAACTCATGCACGCGATATAATCCTTTTGTATCTTTTCCATAACTTCCGATTTCACTGCGATAGCATTGGGAAAAACCGCAAAATTTCACAGGAAGTTTTGACGCGTCCAAAATTTCATTGGCATAATAAGCCAATAAGGATGGCTCAGCGGTTCCAACCAAAAATTTGTTTTCTTTATTTGCCCTTCCGTCTTCCGTTTTATCGATATTTTCAATTTTGTAAATTTCATCAATTTCTGGATTGAAATTTCTTCCGGAAAAATATCCCGTCCCGCAAAGCACAAATTCTTTGACTAATGTCGGAGGAATAATCGGAACAAAGCCTTTTTGAATTAATTTTTCCAACGCAAACATCATCAAAGCCATTTGCAAAAGCGCTCCCTCATTTTTCATATAATATCCGCGGTATCCGGCAACTTTTGCTCCACGATCAAAATCAATAATGTCCAAATCTTTAGCAATTTGAATATGTGTTTTTGGCGCGAAAGTAAATTGCACAATCTCTCCCCATTTTTCGATTTCCACATTTTCACTGCTATCCTTCCCAATCGGCGTATCTTCTGAAGGAATAGTTGGAACTTTTATCATCAAATCTTCAAATTCTTTTTGTAATTTCTCGCCAAGTGGCTCTAATCTGGAAAGTTTCTCTTTTATTTCTTTTCCCTTTTCAATAACTGATTTTTTATCTTTAGATTTCTGTATTTCTTCGTTTATTTTATTTTTCTGAGCCTGAAGCTCTTCGATTTCCTGCATCATCTTCACTCTCTCCTTATCCAAATTCAAAAGACGCTCCAAATCAAGATCAATATTCTTGTTTTCAATGGCCTTTTTCAATTCCGCACTGTTTTCTCTAATAAATTTAATATCCAGCATAAAGTTTTTTCTCCTTTAATATAAAGATATATTAACATTTTGAAGATTTTTTTGCAACAAGAAAAAATGTTCTATTTCCTTAATTTTGAAGATTTATATATTTCCGGTTTATATGATTTCAATCGAATAATTTCCGTTTTGATTAATCCAAATTCTTTTAATTTACTTTTTAAATTTTCAATAAAAAATTCCTGGTCGTATCCCAAACAAATCACATTCGGTTTGCGCTTTTTTATGATTGCATATTTATCTCCCAAACTCCCCAAAATCACCTCATCCGCCAAAGCACTTTCTTGAATCATCTTCGTTCGTACTTTCTCCTTATTTTTCGTATCTTGTTTTTTGAAAACTTTGACTGTTTTATCTCTTGCTACAACCACAATCAAATAATTTCCATATTTTTTCGCCTGATTCAAAAAACTCCGATGTCCCGGATGAAAAATATCAAAAGTCCCAAAAACCATCACTTTCTTTTTTTTTATTTTATTCATTTTTTTTCAAACTGTCCAAATATTTTTTTATTCCCAATCCCCGATGGCTGATTTGCGCTTTTTCTTTTTCCGAAAGTTGGGCATAATTTTTTCCAAAATGCAAAGAATGAAAAATTTTGTCATATCCAAAATCCGCTTCACCGCGAAAATCATCCGTAATATATCCTTCCGCCTTGTTTTCAAATTCAAAAAATTCATCATTTTCAGGATTATAAATCGCCAAAGCGCCGATATATCGGCAAGTCCTTTCCTTTTCCGGAATATGTTTCAATTTTTCCTGCAATTTCAAACATCGATCAAAATCGCTTCCTTTGTGCCATCTTTTCGAATGAAGTCCCGGAGCGCCGGAAAGCGCATCAACAAAAAGACCGGTGTCATCAGACAAAGAAATCAAACTGGACTTTTTTCCGAAATACTCCGCTTTCTTTTTCGCATTTTCCATTAGCGTTTCAGCATTTTCCTCGACATCATCGAAAATTTCAACGTCTTGGAGCGACAATAATTCAAAATCAGCCCCATGGATTTTGAAAATTTCTCGAAACTGGTCAAGCTTGTTTTCATTTGTCGTTGCAATTAGAATCTTCATCTCTGATTTAAAATTAATTCCCGAACCATTTTCGAAATTCTTTGATTTTTCCTTGAAACTCTTTTCTTTCATCTTCAAAAAATATCTTTTCTCGATAACTTTGTTCTAGTTTTTCGATGTTTTTTTTGGCAACAACGTTTGCATAATCTTCTCTGGCAATCACAGCGATTCCAAGATAATATGACGGCAAAAAATGTGACATCGTGTCCGCCGTCGCCACGATTTTTTCTTCCAAAGTTTCAGGAACAAACTTCTGGCATCTATGTTTAAGTGCGATATCGGAAACTTTCTGTGCCGTTTCTTCGTCAAATCCCTCTTCAAGCAGGATTTTTTTCGCTTTTATCGCGCCCAACTCATCATGCATTTTTTCATCATCCACCAGTGAGATGTCATGAAGAAGCGCGCCGAGATGCGCGATATCTCCGTCAGCATTATACTTTTTTGCAAGCTTATCCGCGTACTCCACGACTTTTTGAACATGATATTCCCAAAATCCAGAAAGGTATTCTTTGCGCATTTCCCAATCAAATCCCTTCAAATCCCCCTGCGCCGGATTCAAATGCATCTTTTTTATTTTTTTTTCCAACTTCTCAATCTTATTTTTATCCATATTTTTTCAAACATTAAACGAATTAAAAAAATACTTCATTTTATTTTATTCAAATCACCCTCAATAACAATCGGTTGCACTGCCTAAATTTCATCCTTGTACGCCATCTCCGGAATCGGATTAAGCAGAAAAATTTTCTTATTATGCACATAGGCAAATCCCAACTCCATAAGTGTATTTCCGCCTACATAATTTTTCACTCCATTTTTATCAAAATTCAAAACCAGAACAGCATCGCTTTCCACAATTTTATTGTAGTGGTATTTAATATAATCATTTTCAATTTTAACCTGTGCGTGTTCGACATTCATTCTTTCAATCACATCTTTCATTTCTCCTTTTGCTTGCGCGACATAATGCTCATGCAGATTATTTTCATGTCCAAGCGCAATAAGTTTATCGCGATATTTGACCATTTGTTTTGCAAAAACGGAACTCCCGATAATTTCTATTTTCATAAAATTATTTTTTTATTATTATCAATCAATTATCACTCCCATTTTCTTAAGCATCTCCACAACGCATTCAATTGGAATTCCCCGGGTCAGATTATTATAACTGCCGGAAATATTTTTCACAAAAGTCGCGCTGTAATGCACGAGCGGATCAAACCCAAGCGCATAAGTGCTGAATTTATCGTCTTGACTCAGATATTTTTCAATTTCTTTTTCATCGATATCTCGCATATTTACATCGGTTTTCACAACGGATTTCATAGTCCTCCCGTTTTCAGCATCAACTAAAAAAATTCCGGTGTAAAATTGAAATGAACTTCCGGAAAGATTCTTTAATCTTTCCATCGCTTCTTCTTTTGATTTTGGTTTTTCCAATATCTTTCCGCCGAACCACCCGACGGAATCAAAACCGACAACAATCCCCTTGTTGACTTTTTCTGCCACCGCCTGCGCTTTTTGCCGCGCAAGCTCTTCCACTAGCTCATCCGGACCATTCGGCCTCCCGTCAAATTTCTCATCAACATCGCTGCCGATAGCTTCAAACTCAATTCCGATCAGACGGAAAAGTTCCTGCCGATACGGCGAAGTTGTAGCCAAAATAACCTTTTTCATATTTTTAATTTTTCAAACGGATTATCGCCTTCAAAAGTTATTTCCGCAATCTGATTATTGATAACTTCTTCCGGCGTACCATATTTCATATTATACAAGGTCGTCACACAACAAAACAAAGCTTGCCCATAATCAAATCCGATTTTTTCAGAAACATTTTTCACCGCCTTTTCCGATTTTCCCTCAACTTCAACGCAGGGTTCGAGAAACGGCCATTCATCAATCGTAATTTCCACATCATCCAAAAGCCAAAGTTCTCTTTTGGTTTCTTGATATGATTTTTTCTTGCAACCAATACCTTCCAAAAAATTAACAGCTTCATCGAAACTATCAACTACTAAGATTGTCTCTTTTTGATTATGAATTTTATTGCCATCAACAACTTTAAGAGTCATAGTAATCTTATCTCCTTCATCGCGAACCCGTAGCCATCCACCTTCAATTTCATGTCCTTTTGGCAAATTAAAAGTTATTCGCTTTTGCAAAAATTCCGGCCGCTTCAAAATGGCTCCGGATTTTTCCAATCTTTCCCGAACTTCATTTTTATCAACATCCGCAAATGTCGCCTCATATTCTATTTGCATATTTTAAAAGGTTTCGTCATAACTAAATTTTCCTTATTACCATATTACGAAATATGGTAATATGTATATTGAAAAAATTTATCTGACTAATTAAATAAATTTTTAATGAATCTGTGATATGGATATTTATCCAATAGGCTTTTTTCAGGGTTATAATATTTTTTACTCCCTTCTTTATTTTTTAATTTTCCTATCTTATTTTTAATCATTTTTTCATAATCACTTCCTTCCCTGTGAATCCATCGATCAACTTGCTGGATATTATTATTTCCAACTCCCAGCTTCTTTCTTATTGATTCATAATTTTCTTCATCCAACAGCATCTTGGCAATTTGTATCCTTCTGGCAATCATCAGGGATTCACTAGGAGTAAATAAACCCAAAAAAAAGTCCACGATTTCTTTTTTTGTTTTTAATCCGGAAATAACTTCAAACATATCATTTATAACGATATATTTTTCTTTACTGTCAATTTGATACGGATTAACCTTGGACATTTTTTTATTTATATTTAGAATAATTTTATTTTTACCTATATTTCACACCTATATTTATCTTATTACCATATTACGAAATATGGTAATATATAAATTTCAGGTTCATTTGTTAAGTTTTTTATGTTTTGTGCTTTCACTATATCACTCTTTTCAAGCTTTCGAAATTTATTTTCGGGTCGTTTTCATCGAAAACATCGATGACTTTATATTTTCCTTTTGTCCAAATTTCTCCGTTTTCCAAAAAATGGGTCGATTCCAGGATTTTTATGCTGGCAATCGGACGGGACAATTTTTCATCGCCTCCGGTTTTACAAAGCGGAATTTGACCGCCACTCCAAAACTCGCTATCACTGAGTCAATACAATCTTTGACCTTTTTTGAGAAATTCAAAAACCTCTCCCGCCTTGAGGTTCTCCGGTACACATTCTTGGATTTTCCTTTTTCCGGATTTATGCTCCGAAATATCCATCAACGCTAAATCCGGATTAAATTCAACGACAATTCCCATAATTTATAGAAAAATATTACATTTAAACAATACTGCAAATAACCCATTTTGACAAATAAAAAAGCTCGCGACAATCAACTGATTGGCAAGCTTTATCCTCGCACATTTTCACAATATTATTCACAATCACATAATAGCTCCTTTATGTCTGTCATTGAATGTCCACACAAATAAAATTTGATGAAAAACATCACACATATTACAAACGAAAACGCAGTACCACACAGGCAAGTAGCAACACCACTATCCATATTGAAAATAGCAAAAATAAGTGCTACCACGATAAAAATGCATGCTGCTATTCCTGAAGACAGAAAACCTATCACACATTTTTTCATTTTTATCTCCTTTTTTTAGAAACGATACGCATCTCCTTCATACAAAAGATGTGAAGGCGTAAGTATCTTTTTTAGTCTTTCTCTATTTTCTTGAGAAATTCTGAAATTATGACAATCCCCTTGCAGAGCACATCCGAAATATTCGAACGTTATCGTATTCTTTCCAAAACCTACAGCATACTTGTCATACTTCTCGAGAACAAACAATTCCTTTTTCTTCTTTCTAAAAATGATTTTTTTCTCAGTTTTTTCAAATTCAGTTATTTTTATGAGCATTAAACTCCTTAAAAAATCCCACATTTCAGAGATAATCACTAAAAAAATAACCAACGCCAATACAAGCATACCAAACAAAGAAAAATCTTTTCTTTCATTATCCATGCGTTCACCTATTATGTATTAACAATATTTTTTAAATAACTACTGCTTCAACAGCTCATTATACACGAAAACACCATTAAGTCAAGTAATGTATCTCAGCGCCAAATCCGGATTAAACTCAACGACAATTCCCATATTATTTTAAATTAATTAGCACTATATTTTCCTTTAGTGAATCCATTATTAAAATATTCTAAATCATCACTTTCTAATAATTTTTCAATATTATAGCCCTCATTTATTTTATTTTCTTTAAAAATCTCTTTTTTAGGTGCCACTTCATGGTGTGTCAAAAGACCCATTTCTGGCCAATACATTTTTCTCTCCCAATTCCCATCTCCATTAATATGAGAATGTACAGGTTCTCTGTCTTTTAAAATAAATATTCTCTCAAAAGCTCTTTTTCTAGCTGAACCGCCAAATTTTTGCTCCCTTGCAATCGCTGTCATAAAACGCATCAACGTTAATTTCTCCAGCATTACATTTCCACCATTTTTATACAAAAACAATTCTCCGTATTTTTTATAAAACTCTCCATAATTAACAGGAAACATTTTATATTTTCTCGCCCATTTTAAATTAACAATAAAAAAATCAACTGCCATACCAACATCTTTTATATCATTTTTTTCAGCCACTCCCCAAGCGCAAGTAGTCAAAAGAAGCCCTTCCTTATCCATTTTATTTATAATATCCTTTAAATAATTTGGATTAATAAGCCATGTATCAGCAGCTAAGATAATTACATAATCAACATCATTTTTAAATTTTTTTATACCAACATCAATCAAATCTGATGCGCCTTGAAAATGCCAAGTATTTTTTGTTGTTATTAGATAATCTTCTAGATATCTTTCGGGATACCACTCTTTTTTTCCGTTAAAAGAATGGATAATTTTTACGTTATCAAAAAAAACATCCTTTTGCCAAACATTTCTGATAATTTCCATGTTTATCCTGGCATCATCCACTCTATTGTAGGTATAAATCAAAACTCCAATATTCTTGTTTTTCATAATAATTTATTCCTTACTCCTCACTGGTGGAAAGATTACTGTTTCTCGAACGGATTTGTTCATCAGGAAGGCGAAAAGACGTTCGGAGAAACCGAAACCGAAGGCCGGGGGCATTCCATATTCCATCGCCTCAATAAAATCCTCATCCAGCATTTGCGCCTCCTTGTCTCCCGCCTCGCGAAGTTTTACCTGATCCTCAAATCTTTTTCTTTGTTCAATTGGATCATTAAGTTCGGAAAAAGCATTGCAAAGTTCACTTTTTCCCGCCACCAATTGCATCCGCAAAACCTTTTTCGGATTATTTGGATCGCTTTTTGCCAAAGGAGAAACCTCAATCGGATGCCCGACCAAAAAACACGGCTGAATCATTTTTTGGCGAACAGTTTTTTTGTAAATCGTATCGATCATCCTTCCCTTTCCATATTCTTTCTCATATTTGATTCCCAGTTCATCCGCCTTCGCTTTTAAAGCTTCGGCGGACAAGTCCGCTTCATTTAAATCCAACCCTGTCTCTTTTTTGAAAGCTTCAAAGTAGTCCACTCTTGGAAAAGGTTTGTTCCAATCTATTTTATTACCTTCAAATTCAGTTTCATATCCCCCAACAACATTAATAATAATAGTCTTAAAAAGCCTCTCGGAAAATTCCATTCCCTTGGATAAATCCGAATAAGCCCAGTAAAATTCCATATGATCAAATTCCTGAAGATGCTCCCGATCCATTCCTTCATTGCGAAAAACCCTGCCAATTTCAAAAACTTTTTCATATCCTCCCACCAAAAGCCTTTTGAGTGGGAGTTCCAAAGAAATACGCAAATATAAATCCTCATCCAAAGCGTTGTAATGCGTGACAAAAGGATCAGCCTCCGCTCCCCCGGGAATATGTTCCAAGACCGGAGTCTGCACTTCTAAAAATCCTTCACTAACCAAAAAATTACGAATAGTTTGCCAAAAAATATTCTTCTTGCGAAAAATTTTCCGCGTTTCCGCGTTAGAAAGCAAATCCAAATATCTCCTTCGCAAAAGTTCTTCCGTATCTTTGATGCCAAAATGTTCGGTCGGAATCGGTCGGATATTTTTGCTCAGAACTTTCCAATCATGCACCTCCAAACTCTTCTCTTCCTTTTTTGTTTTGAAAAGTTTTCCGCTTACTTGGACAAAATCTCCCAATTCAATATTTTTTACGAATAACCTGTATTTGCCTTCGGGAATATTTTTCTTATTCAAAAATAATTGAATTTTTTCCGACTCATCTTCAATATGAACAAACGTCGATCCGCCCATCACGCGCATTGACCGCACTCGCCCAACCAAAATTATCGTTTTTTTGATTTTATCAAAATCATCCAAAGCCTCGAAATTATTCATCGAACGCTCGGATTTTTCCGGAAAAACATCTATTCCAGCTTGTTTCAAATTATTCAGTTTTTCCAATTTTGTCTGCAAAATATCTTCTCGCATTTTTTTAGCTTGTAGCTTTCAGCTTTTTAGCTTTTTAGCTATCGTAATTAATTAATATTCTACTTTATAATTTATCCCATTTAGTCAAATTTAGCAATAAAATATGCTTATTTTCAAAAAATAAACTCGTAATGAAGTCTAAGAAATAACTGCTTTAATATACAAATTCACAATTAAATTTGTCTGACTATATATTTTAATCTGAAAATTTTATTCTTCTTTTATGCGAATTGTGCGATAATTACCATCGCTTTTCAAATAGCTCATATCTATAATCATTTTCCCTTTTTTGATTGTTATCTCGGAAAACGCTCCTGGATATTTCTCATTTTTCAAAATTCCAGGGGAAATAAAATATTTGACTCCGTCAATTTCCTGCAAAAACAAATCTTCGATATGTCCCGCAAAAACCGCAAATACTTTGTTCTTAGAAAAAATCTCCTGCAACTCCTTGGCGTTATCTGGAAACCCAAAATTAGATTTTCCATCAATACTCCAAAGCGGAGGATGATGCATAAAAATTATCGTTCTTTTGTCAGTATTTTTCAATTCTTTTTCAAGAAATTTAATTTGTTTTTCTGATATATGTCCTCTAGTATAACCACTCCCGGGAATAACATCCTCGTTGTCTTTTGAAAAATTACTGTCCAGAATTATTATTTTGTAATTTCCTATTTCAAAAGTCTTGCTCGCATAATCAATATCCAGCGATTGCATAAACTGTTTTTTGGTTACCGAACGCAAATCATGGTTGCCGACTACCCAATATTTTTTTAATATTGTTCTATCAAAAATTTTTTTCACTAACGAAAGTTCTGCTATTCCCTTATCTGAACTAACCTTTGTGCCTTCTATAATATCACCACCGGTGATAATAAAATTAGGCACAAAGCTATTATTCATTTTCTCAATGAAATAATTTATCCTATTAACAAAATCTGACTTCAAAAATCTATTTCCAATTCCATCAACACTACTTCCGACATGTAAATCAGTAATAAATCCTATTCTTAACTCATCAGAATTATTCTTTTTGAAAACAGGCAAGGGAAGATCTATCGGAATTATAGGCGACTCCTCAACAACTTCCTCCGGCTCTTCTAAATATATATCTTCTTCAGTTATTTCAACTTGCTCAGCATCATTTTCTATTATATCCTCTTCTATTTCACTATCTGAAATTTCTCTAACAGAACCATCTTTTTTATCCATAATCTCAACCTCAATTTCATCTTTCACTATTTCGCCGTCTTTTTCATTGTTAAAATATTTATAATACAAATAAAAATTAAGAAAAATCGCAAATAATACAACTACAATAATAATTATTATAGTAAAAATTTCCTTAATCACATTGATTGATGATTTTTCATTATTTTTTATCATATTTAAAATATAGCTTATTCTTAAACATAATACTAATTATTACAATTCATTTATCTTTAATGTTAACAAAAAAACCGCCTGCTTTGGCGGTTTTTAGTATATGAAAATTTTATGAAATCAACTTATTAAACCATCCGAACAAGCTAAACCCCTCTTGAGCATCCGCCAATAATATCTCAATTTCCTGATTAACTTGCTCCAAAATATTGATTTGCTCAGTTAATTGCTGCTGGTCGCCTTGGTTGGAAAGTTGGGTACGAATTTGATTTAGCTGGCGAATTTGCTCTTTATTTTGTTCTAATATTTTTTGAGTATCTTTAATTTTACCATAATCAGGTCCTACAAAAAACTTAGTGAAACCTCCCCGAATCTGAATCTTTTCAACATTTTGTTCTAACTTCAATTGATTTTGATTCTGATTTTGAGCAATAGCCTTCAACTGCTGTCCAACTCCGCCATCTTGGTCGGCTATTTGAAGCATAGATTGAACAGTATTAGCTACTTTGCTTCGCCTTTGTTCCGATAGTTTAGAATTAAATTCATTCATACGTGCTTTATCAACGGAGTCATATCGAGTTTGGATAGTATTTTCCTCCTGCGTTTGAATTTGAGTATTTTCTCTTTCATTTTTCACTTGATTCTGCTCCTGAGTCATAACAGCATTTCCATTTTCATCCACCTCAACAGGCAAACTAACCTGTCCTTGTCCATTTTCATCTTGCATAGAATTAACACCGACTGCTTTTATCTGAGAAACAATTCCAAACATCATAAGTAATGCGATAATTATTGTTTTTTTCATTTTTTTAGAATTAATTTTAATATTATTTTTATTATATCACAAAAGAAATACCTTTGTACAGAAAAATATATCATAAAATCAAATTGAACATAGTATTATTCCAATTAGAACCGCCAAAGGCACAACGTACCATTTATCAAACGAAGCGTACTCCGCCAAAAAGTCTGCCCGCATAACCGCAAACCACACTCCGATTCGGTGGTGAAGCAACCAAGAATGAAAAATTTATTCCGAGCGGCACACCCACTTCCAGAAACCCAAGAAATAGCGGAATAGCCGAGCAAGTACAAAACGGAGTGATTATTCCCAAAAGCAAAGCGACGCATTGCCAATTAAAAATCTTTATGTCCGAATTTACTAAAATCTTTTTTCGCTCTCTTGAGAAATTTTCCGAAATCCCGATTTTTTTTTCTTTTTTCTGACCGGCTCATTTCAAAATACTCGGTTTCTTTTTTTAAATTTATGTAATTGGAATATTTATCTTCATCCAATGCCCCGCCTTTTAATGCTTTCAAAACTTCACAATCCGGTTCATGAATATGCGTGCAATCGACATATCTGCATTTTTTGGCGAAAATTTCTATTTCATCAAATATGCTATTTATTCCTGCATTAGCATCCGCTATGCCAACCTCTCTGATTCCCGGATTGTCTATCACGATTCCGCCACTCTCCAAAAAATACATCTCCCTGTTTGTAGTAATGTGTTTCCCTCTGTCTGAATACGAACTGACATCCCCGGTCTTGATATCATCTTTTCCTAGCAGTTTATTGATAAGTGATGATTTTCCCACACCGGAGGAACCGAGAAAACAGCAGGTTTCACCCTTTTGGATATAAGCTTTCAATTTATCCAAGCCTTCATTATTTACGGCGCTGGTAAAAATCACATCAACGTCTTCCAGTCTGTTTTTTATTTCCGCTAATTTGGAATCCGACTCTTCATCCAAAATCAAGTCCGTTTTATTGATCACTATGACAGGTTTTATGCTTGCATCTTTGGCAATAACCAAATATCTTTCAAGACGGTTTACATTATAATCCCTGCCGACAGACTCCACAATAAAAGCAATGCCAACATTCGTGGCGATAATTTGGACATCATTTTTTTCGCCACTTTTATTTTTGTCGCCAAATCTCCTTTTGATTGTTGATTTTCTTGGTAAAACCGCCTGGATTACCGCCTGTTCATTATCAAGCTCAGACATAGCAACCCAATCGCCAACGGCAGGATAATCTTCCCTGGATTCTGCCTCAAGCATTTGCTTACCAGTAATTTTTGCCAAAAATTCACCGTTTTCATTTTTGACCTTATACGCACCCTTATATTCAGCAATAACTCTGGCAACAGAAAAATCGCCCAATCCCATTTCGGCTCTTTTGGATTCAAAAAAATCATCCCATCCCAAGTCTTCATTTTTTATAATTCTCATACTCATATACTTTAATTCACTTCTTTATCGCTTCTATTTTCAAACTTTCCAGCGGTATTCCCTGATATTGTCTTTTGCTGATGTCCTTATCCTCTGACAAAATTTTCACTTCAAATCCAGCCTTTTTAATAATTTCCATATATTCATCTCGGAGCAATGCCCCTCCAACGCAACCAGCCAATAGTTCTTCATCGCTTTTTAGCTCATCGGCAATATTATCCAAAAGAACAATGTCTGAGAGATAAATTTTTCCATCTTTTTTCAAAACTCGGTAAATTTCTCTAAACGCTTTTTCCTTGTCGGGAACAAGATTAATTACGCAATTACTGATTGCCACATCAATTGAATTGTCCTCAATTGGCAGATTTTCAATTTCCCCTAGCTTGAATTCTACATTTTTATAACCATATTTTTCAGCGTTCTCCTCAGCTTTGGCAATCATCTCTTCGGTCATATCCACACCAATCACTCTGCCAGTTTCACCCACTTTTTTAGAAGCTAAAAAACAATCAAATCCAGCCCCGGAACCTAAATCCAAAATGATATCCCCCTCTTTTATTTCACCCATCGCAATAGGATTACCGCAACCCAGCCCCAAATTAGCCTCGGAAACTGTATTTATTTCTTCATCTGAATAACCGATGCTCTTGGCAATTTGTTCATTATCCGCATACGTTCCACAGTTACAACTACAACCGCATCCGCTATTTTGAGATGCAATTTTAGCGTATGATTTTTTGACCACTTCTTTGATTTTTTCGTCTTGCATATTTATTTGATTATTTGATTAAATAACGATTTATAATTTTTAATGGCTTTTCGATTCAGAGAATAATAGATGAAATTGCCTTGGCGCTGGTCTTTTATGAGTTCCGCTTTCTTGAGTTGCTTGAGATGATGCGAAGCCAACTTATCTGATATCCCTATTGCTGGCACGATTTCACAGACACATTTTGAACCTTTCTGAAGGAAACAAAGAATCTTTAATCTATTGGGGTCGGCAATGGCTCGCAAAAAAGCATATGTCTGACTGACATCTTTTTGTTCCTTAGAATTTTTAGCACAACATCTGAATTCCATAACAAAACTATTCTAATTTATATTAGAATACTACGCCTGATAGATATTATGGTCAAGCAAAGCGAAAGATAGTTAAATCTTTCCACTCAAAAAACAGGGTCTCCCCTGCCTTGATTTTTTTGCACGTAATAGCCTAATAGTTTGGAAACGATTTCTAGATTAAAATACCTAGTTAAAATAAGCCATAATTTTAAAAGTGGAGCGGAGTATAATCCGATTTTTCCCAACGCAAAAAACACCATTTAAGGTGTTCTTTGCAAAAAGTATATGTTATCACAACCTATTGCGATTAGTCCTATAAGAGTCTATCCGAGCGATTCATTGCTGAATCAACTGCATATGCTTGTACAAACATACGACTACCATTTTTATTTGGCTTGGCTTTGCCGTTGCTGTTATGCAGAATAAATTCCACATTACGACCAGCGGATACTAACTATACCCCACATCGCTTTAATTTGAATCAAAGCGACTTTTGTGTGTGATACTCTCAGTTAGTATCAAAATCTCCCTAGAAAGGAGGTGATTCGTGGGAGGAATCAGAGAAGTTAAGCCATTTTAACCAAATCATTCTCTTCCATTACCCTCCCCATAACAATACCGCTTAAAACTGAAAAGATTAAAATATAGACAGAAATCACCACCGTAAATGGCAAACCGAAATAATACACCATCACTGGCAAAAAGGCTGGTTGGACATTCCTGTTGCCAAGAAAAACTGCCATCAGGGAGTATTTCATTCCGTGTTTTTTCAATTGACCGAGTAACGGAAAAATTACGTATGGAGGGCTGACTATTAACACTGAACCTAAACTGGCATAAAACCAGCCTTTCAATCCTGAATCGTGTCCCAAGTGCTTTTTGATTGTTTCTGGGTTCAGAAATATATTTACGATAAAGATGACCCCAAAAACCAACACAAGGATTGGCAACAATTCAATCAAAGTTTGGACAAATTTATTGAATGAACTTAATACAAAGGATTTATCTACAAAAATCGCAATCAAATACACCACTGCCATACTTAGCATAAATTTGACTCCACCTGGTAGTTTTTTTATTTTATCTATCATAGGATAATTTTCAAGGTAATGATGGTTAGGATAGCAATGATGATTGAACTGATGAAATTCAGTGAGTTTCTCCAAATAGCAAACTTTTTGCCCAAATTGGAAATTTCCAAAGGCATAAACATAACCCCAACTGTGCTCCAAGCCAAGATAAACGCAGTGACCGCCAAAAGACTCACTCCTTCTTTCAACAATTCCCCACCAGTCACATAACTGGCAATTGGAATACCAAAAGAAATGCTACCAGCCACAGCCCCAATCAAAGGGTCAATAAAATAGTTGCCAGTGAATATCTTGGGATAGTATTTTTCAAACAGAGGATTGATAATGCTAATCAGCATTAAAATACCAATGATTATTGGCAGGGATATTTTCAATGTTTCAAGTGTTTTTTGAAAGGCTTTCTTCATTTATTTCTCAAACTTCTTCTGGGCACTCATTGCTTCCTTAATGCAATCCTCAGGATTAAATCCAAGGTCATCACACCAGCGGATAGACGAGAGAATCATATTGCCCATTTCCTTTTTTAATTCCTGCTTTGTATGAATTTTCTTGTCCTTTGATGCATCCCTCTCCCAACGACAAATATCACCAAAAACTTTCCCCATTCTGACGATAATTTGCGAGAGGGTTAATTTTTGTTTGCCCCAAATTTGTCTAGTTTGTTTTAATAAGTTTGAAATTTCCATAATTTTATTTTTTTGGTTTACCCCACTGCCAACGTGGTTTTTCTCCTTTTTTATAGGCAACAACGATGAGAAGGATAGTCAAAACAATGATTGGTAGTGCGAATGTCAAGAAATTACTTCCTGAATCAGGATTTCCTGGGATAGCCTCTTCTCTGGTAAGCACGAGACTCAGGATGAGTAAGATATAGAGAAATATGACACACCATCCCTGCCATTTCGTTGGCGTCCATCCCCAGCCGTAGAGTTTTCGTTTGAACCAGTAACCTTTTGGGTTGTCTTTTAAATATGCGATGTATTCTTTAAACATAAGATTATACTTTTTCCAACATTAAAATCTTACCCTTGAAGCCTCCTCTTATCTCGGCTTTAGCTTTTTGTGCCTTGCGTATTGTTTCTAAATCCAGTCCATTAACTTCCAAAATAGTGTCTATTAGCTCCATCACATCAGCCAACTCTTCAGTTATATGTTCTATTCCCTCAGCATTTGCCAATTCGTGTGCCTCCTCTTCAACTTTTTTCAATAAGTATTTCCGATATTCTTCATCTTCCATAATCCTCGTTTTTACTTCTTTCCCTGTTTTCCCTTGAACAACTTCAGGGATTTTATCCCTGACCAGCTTTGGATACTCATTCTCTTTTTCTAAACTTGTTTCAAAATGCTTGAATTCCATAATTTATTATTTTAATTCTTTAGCTATTTTATTCGCCATCCATTCGTGACCCACTGCATTGGGGTGCAGACCATCGGAAAGCATTTCTTTATAATTGATACTCGCCAAATCATCAAAAATATCAATAAACTTCAGTTTTTCGTCTTCGCAAATCTGCCTGATGGCTTTGTTATATTTCCCTATCTCTTCATTCGTGTAATGCATTTCAATTTCCCAAGGAATAGGCTTGGTCAAACTTTCATCAACTGGCGTTAATCCGACAAAAACGATATTGCTCGTGAACTGTCTTGATTTCTCTATGAGGGTCTTTAGATTTTCATTGAATTTATTAAAATCAACATAATTTCGTTTTTCAGCTGGTAAATATACAGAATCGTTTGTGCCAATCGCAAAGATAATCATCTCTGGATTTTTATCTTTAATATCCGCATCAAACCGCTTGAGCAAATCTTCAGTTGAATCTCCTGAAATTCCAAGGTTGCATATTTCATCATCGCTGAAAATAGCTTTTAGGCGATTGACCCAACCATTTTTTTCCTCATCATAGTATCCCTCGGTTATACTGTCGCCAAAAATACAAATGTTCATAATTTTATTTCTTCTAAATCCCCTACAAATTTATAATTATCCCCTCCCACAAAGATAGCTTGGTCATCGGTTAATTCAATTACTGGCTCGCCTTTTCTTTTTTCTTTGAAAGCCTCAACATCAACCTGTCAAATTGAGAAATAAAGAAATTTCTTATGTTTTCATTTGTTAATCCCGTTGAAGTTAGCAACAATTTCATATTTTCAGTATAACCCAATTTTCCGCCTTGATAAAGGTGTGCTATAATACACGTTAGATAACAAAAAAAATAGTGTTTTTCATTCTTCAAAACAAAAACAATGCTGCGCAATAAAGCCTTATCAATCCGTTTTTTGTATCATTATTAAGCCTACTAATTTGACTTTTGTATCATAAATGATACAATTACGATGTAATTATTCAATAAAATGATACAATTATGCCAATATATCCAGATTTAAACAAGCGGCAACAATTCATTCTTGATTTTGCAAAAGAGAAAAAATCTTTTCAGACAAAAGATGTTTTTTTCGTTATCGCAAAAAGTTTTAATGTTTCACGGCTAACAGTTGTTCGCGATCTGTCATATTTAGAAAAAAATAGAATCCTTAAAAAAAAGGGAGCGGGAAGATCGGTAATATATGAAATAACAAAAAAATACCTATCTCTTGAGAAAATTGACACGGAAAAATACTTTTCCCTGCCCTTTTCAGAAAGAAAAGCCAGTCCATCATTTAGAGATGATATATTTTCCATTCTGGACGATGACATTTTTTCGAAAGAAGAATTGGAGAAGCTGGATGCAACCAATGAAAAATATACTCAAACAGAAAATAAATTAAGCAAAGAAAGTCCGGCGATTTTGAAAAAAGAATGGGAGCGCCTGATTATTGAATTATCATGGAAGTCATCTGAAATCGAAGGAAATACCTACACTCTTTTGGAAACTGAAGCGCTTATCAAAGAAATGCGTTTCGCCGAAGGAAAAAATAAAACAGAAGCGCAAATGATACTTAATCACAAAAAAGCGCTTGATTTTATTTTGAACAATAGAGATTATTTCAAAAATATTAGCCTTGATAAAATCAAAAAAATCCACGAACTGCTGACCGAAGGCATAGATATCAGAAAAGACTTTCGAAATCATCCGGTTGGAATAACCGGAACGATTTACAGACCATTGCCGAAAAGAGATGAAATTGACACGGCTATGAAAAAACTGGAAAAGACCCTTTTGAAAGTAAATAATCCTTTTATAAAGGCTTTTGTTGTTTTGGTTATGATTGCCTATATACAACCATTTGAAGACGGCAACAAGCGCACCTCGCGCATTATCGCCAATGCCATCCTCTATGCCAGCAACAAGGCTATGCTTTCATATCGAAATATAGACTCTGTAGAATATAAAAAGGCTATGATATTATTTTACGAACAAAATAATATTTCATATATAAAAGAAATATTCCTCCAACAATTCGAGTTTGCGGTAAATAATTATTTCTCTGAATAATTTGTTATTCCTTATCTTTTTTGGTAAATTCCCATCCATATTTTAATACTACAAAAATCTGATTTCATTGATGTCCGGCATATACCTACCTCATCATCAGACAAGTTCGTCAGCCCGCTTCTGTAAACTTTTTCAAAAGAGAGGAATTTCTTTTTGTTCATATTGTGTCGCTTAATTCTTAAGGCAACAACACATTACCTTCGTGGCACACGAAGTCAAAAACTTTCCCCATTCTGACGATAATTTGCGAGAGGGTTAATTTTTGTGTTTGCCCCAAATTTGTCTGCTCTGGTTTAATAAGTCTGATATTTCCATAACTATTTGTTTAATTTTTATTATTCAAACAAAACTTTTGATAATTCAGAGAAACTAGAAACCACCATATCCGCACCAACAGATTCCAAGCGTTCCTTGGTAAAAGTTGTCGTGATGCCACACGCCTGACAACCAGCCGATTTAGCGGAAAGAATACCATTATCCGAATCTTCTATTACCAAACATTCGCTTGATTGCTCGTTTAGTTTTTTGACTGTAATCATATATGGCTCCGGATGTGGTTTCCCGTTATTAACATCGTCTGCCGTAATCATAATGTCAAAAAAATCAGCCAGATTGAACTTTGCCAGAATTTTATCTTGCTGAATTTTTCTTCCTGAAGTTGTAAGGGCATAGCGATATTTTTGACTTTTCTTTAATTCCTGTAAAAATTCATACGCGCCCTCCACTAATTGCATATCTCGCAAAGCATACGAAAGATATAACTCAATCTTGCGCTGGATCATTTTTTCAATGGGTTCGTTTCCTGTTCCATATTTTTGACTGACATAAGAGAAGATATCCTCCAGCTTTTTACCCCTAAAACCGTCCCATTCTTTTTTGGGAACTTCCATACCGAACTCACGGCAAGTTTCTGCTTCCGCTTTTTCGTGGATAGGTTCGGAGGCTACAATTACTCCGTCCATATCAAATATTATTGCTTTTATGTTATCCATATTTAAAATAATTTACCACCAATTTCAGCCATTATTGCCATATCGTTAAAATTTTATTTCTTGAGCTATTTTATTTACCATCCACATAATTACTTAACTCCGTTAAACCCTTAATGTGTCTTGAAAAAAACAGATTTTTATCATAGTTTAAGCCTATACTTACTTTCAATTTCATTATCACTTGCAATTTCATATAAAATAAATCCTTCTTCATCGCTATCAATTGCATATCTTTTATTTGATGTCTCACTTTCAATTAAAGTAATTATTTTTTCATCTTTCACAAGGCTAATTTTATTTCTTTTACACTCTCCTTCCATAGTGGTTCCTAAATCAGCTCCCCATCGTATGCAATTCTCGTAAACAAGTGCATTCTTTGTAGGATGAGAAATTAATTTTCCTTCCTTAAAATTTCCGAGTCCAAGACCAGAGGCAGAATAAGCAGAATTGTCAAACTGTTCTTCCCCAAGATTTATATAATTATTGCTTAATACATCATAAAGAAAAAATTTTGTTATTTGTTTTTTCTTTTCTGGATAATACAAGGCACAGAAAATATTTTCATCGTCAACCCAAGAACACTCGAAATATTGAGGAGTCTCAGAATAAGAAAATTTTACAGTTTGAATTTCGGAAAGACGTGTATCGTAAATAGTTATCTCATTTTTATTTTCAACTAAGGGTAAGTAATGTCCATCGTAAAAGGCCAGAAATTTATCCCATCTACCCCTAACATCAAATGGTGTCTTACCTAGATAGACAACTCTTTCATTAGAAACATCAATTGCATACATAACTACCACATCATCCCTTGTTGCATATCCTTCCCTTACAGATTCTTTTGGCTTATCAACTAAAACTCTCATCTTACAATAAACATTTACTTCCGAATACCATGCACACGATAATGAATTATTAAAAAGTTTCGCATTATTGGAAAATTCTGGGATTTCAAGAGCATAATTCTGAACATTTCCTTTTCCTGAATAGATATTGACGATATTACTATTATTCCAAATCTGCAAAACAGAACCATTTTCTGGGTTAAGGACAAATAAATCATTTTTGTTTTCGTCGCTCAATTGAACGGTAACAAATTTTTCTAAATATTTTTGATTTCTCTCTAAAAGATTTTTAAATTCATTTTGCTTGAATATATTCGGAAAATTTTCATTACTTATGCCAATGTCTAATTCCATTTTTGGAAGAAAAACATTATTAGGATTACTATCATATTTTTTACCTTTTTCAATTTCTTCCTTAATAAGTAAATCACCAACATAATCACGGCTAACCAAAGACAAATAGGCTTCCCTAAAAGAAAATATGGGAGTACCCCATAATACAAATGTCCATATTAGGCAGAAAATGACAACTAAACCGCCTGCCCATATTAATAATTTAAATATTATGTTTTTTTTGTTCATTGTTTTAGTAATTTATTCAACTTCATCAGGTAAATATATTATAAACTTAATTCTAATAAAGTTCAATTCACATTAACTCTCTTGAAATAAAGTGAAGCAAATTTTTCCACACAAAAAACACCCTTGCGGGTGTTTTAGAATAAAGTTTTCGTAAATATCAAAATCTTTTGCGGTCAGTCCTAGGTTAGAAGCCTATTTGAGAGATTCATTACTGAATCAATGCATATGCTTGTACAAACATACGACTACCATTTTTATTTGGCTTGGCTTTGCCGTTGCTGTTACTTACGGATAAATCCATAAGTTACGACCAGCAGATAAAATCCACATTCCACAGCAACTAACTTGAAATTAGTATGCCTTTATGTGTAATGCTCTAGAATTCTATCAAAATCTCCCTAGAAAGGAGGTGATCCATCGACAGCTTCCGCTACCGATGCCTTGTTACGACTTCACCCTTATCATCGATCCCACCGTAGCCCCCGGTTTGATGCGGGGTCTTCGGGTGTTACCGACTCTCTTGGTGTGACGGGCGGTGAGTACAAGATCCGAGAACGTATTCACCGGGACGTGGCTGATTCCCGATTACTAGTGATTCCAGCTTCATGGAGTCGAGTTGCAGACTCCAATCCGAACTGAGACCGGCTTTTTGGGATTAGCTCCACCTCGCGGTTTGGCAACCCATTGTACCGGCCATTGTAGCACGTGTGTCGCCCAGGGCGTCAAAGGGCCATGCTGATTTGACGTCATCCCCTCCTTCCTCCCAGACTGCAACGCGCTTTACTAAGCACTCAATTTCTAATTTCTAATTTCTAATTTCTAAACAATATTCTAATATCTAAATTTCTAAATTGAAAATTAAATCATTGAAAATTGAATGAAAATTTAAAATTGATAATTGAAAATTAAGCACGAAGTGCGTTTCAGTCTGGGCAGTCTCGCGTGACATATATAACACACGACAGGGGTTGCGCTCGTTACCCGACTTAACGGAACACCTTACGGCACGAGCTGACGACAACCATGCAGCGCCTGCTATACACCCTCGAAGGCTTATGTATTTCTCATGCTCCACCACTTGTGCGGATCCCCGTCTATTCCTTTGAGTTTTAAGCTTGCGCTCGTACTTCCCAGGCGGCATACTTAACGCGTTAGCTACGACACGAGAAGGGTCGATACTCCTCACATCTAGTATGCAAAGTTTACAGCGTGGACTACTGGGGTATCTAATCCCATTCGCTACCCACGCTTTCGCGACTCAGCGTCAGAAAAGTGCCAACCAAATGCCTTCGCCTTAGGTGTTCCTCATGATATCAACGCATTTCACTACTACACCATGAGTTCCATTGGTCTCTCACTTTCTCTAGACATACCGTTTCAAATGCAGTTTCCGAGTTAAGCTCAGAGATTTGACATCTGACTAATATGTCCGCCTGCTCGCTCTTTACGCCCAATAAATCCGGATAACGCTTGAGGTCTCTGTATTACCGCTACTGCTGGCACAGAGTTAGTAACCTCTTATTCATATGGTACCGTCAAAAATTCTTCCCATATAAAAGCAGTTTACAACCCGAAGGCCTTCATCCTGCACGCGGCGTCGCTCCATCAGGCTTTCGCCCATTGTGGAATATTCTCGACTGCAGCCTCCCGTAGGAGTTTGGACAGTGTCTCAGTTCCAATGTTGGGGGTCACGCTCTCACGCCCCCTACCCGTCATAGCCTTGGTGAGCCATTACCTCACCAACAAGCTGATAGGACGCAGGCCGCTCCTCAAGCGATAAATCTTTGCTCCATAGAGCACATCGTGTATTATCCCGGATTTCTCCGGGTTGTTCACGACTCGAGGGTACGTTCCTACGCGTTACTAACCCGTTTGCCGTGGGTCTAAACCCACTCGACTTGCATGCCTTATCCACGCCGCCAGCGTTCATCCTGAGCCAGGATCAAACTCTCAAAAAGAATGACAAGTATAAATACTTATTCATTCGTATAAAAAAGAAAATAAATTCTTTAGTTTTGAATAGACTCTAACTTCGTCACGCCATAGCTCATAAGAGCAACGGCGGATATAGGCCGCCTACGCTTCAAAGAAGCTTTGGCGTGCCAAAGGACTAACCGCAAAAAATTGCGATTATTTACGCTAGTTTTATTAACTAGGATTCAATTGTCAAAGTTCTTGAATTTCGCTCGAATATTTACGAACAAAAAACACATCCATAAGCACAATGATTATTTTGTGCCAAGGGATGTATTTTTCAGACAATCCCGAGTTTTAAATTTCAATTTTGCGAAGGCTTTTAAATAATCAAACAAATTATTTACTAGCAATATCCATTGTAGCAGTTTGCAAAAACCTGTCAAGCCCCGAGACTAAATCCCGGCTTTTAACTTGAAAAATCCTTCTACTTTCGGTGTACCAATCAAGCATTTTCCCTCAGCATACAAAAACGGAACACCGACAGTGTCTGGGTTTAATTCGCATTCTCCAACCTTTTTCATCATTTCTTCAGAATTATTTTTATTATGCCAAACCTCTTTTTTTTGGAATTCCACTTTCTCAGAAATTTTATTTTCTTCCAAAAATCTTAAAACGTCTTGACAATGCGGACATTCCTCTCCGTAATAATAAATAATTTCATTGCTTGCTGAAATATTTTCCGGCTCGTTATTATTAATCTCTTCTGTATTTACCCTTATTTCTCTCTCAGGTGCATTCGCTTCTTCTTGAAAAATAACAAAAGTCAGCATAGACAAGATAGTAATAATCAATAAACTCAAAAAAATATTTTTCTTAGACATAAATTTATTTTATCAATAGACTTCTCGCTTACCTTACCACGTTTTTTTTCTTCTGCCAAATGACAAGCGCAAGTATCATTACTACAAAAGCCAATATTTGTCCCAAGCTTATTCGGTTAAAAAATAATCCGATTTGTGCATCCGGATTGCGAAAAAATTCCAAAAAGAAACGAAAAAAAGCATAACTGAAAATATAGATTAAAAATAATATTCCATAAAAATAATATTTCCGTAATTGATTGCGGAACATATTTCGCAACAAAATAATAATAAAAAACAAAACCACGCCTTCAAAAAACGCTTCATATAATTGCGATGGATGGCGCAAAACATTTCCGCCCGCCGGAAAATACATCCCCCAGGGAACTGACGTAATTCTTCCATATAATTCGCCGTTTAAAAAATTGCCGACTCTGCCAAAAAAATATCCGACTGGAACTGCCACAGAAATAAAATCCGCCAAATTCCAAAAATCAATTTTGTATTTTTTTGAAAAAATATAGCCCGCCAATACCGCACCCAGCAAAGCCCCGAAATAACTCATGCCAAAAAATCCGGTAAACCGCAATCCATAACCAGTAATATTAATAGGTAAAAATATTTCCAGCGGATTGTGAAAATAATATGAAAAATTATAAAAAAGAACATACCCAAATCTTCCTCCCAACAAGATACCGCTTAAAATATACAAAAACAAATTTTGAAATTGATCATTTGATAATTGAAAGTTGGAAATTGGAAATTTTAAGATTTTATTTTTCATACTTCTAATCAATATCAATAAAACCCAATAAGTAACAGCTATTCCTAGTATGTATAAAAGAGAGTACCACCGAACTTCAAATAAACCGATTGAAAAAGCAATCGGATCGATATATTGCGGTAGATTTTGATAAAATTGCCAAAAACTCATACCTTACCTTTTCCGTCTTAATTTGACCACCCACTCATCATCACCCCCAAATCCCTCGTATTCACAACTCCGTCGGAATTGACATCGGAAGTTTCATTTCCGATTCCGAGCCAGTTGGTGATGGCGGAGATGAAGTTGCTTAATCCATAAGTTATCGGAACGACGCAAGCCTCACATACTCCTCCGCAATCGATTCCAGTTTCGTCTTGGTTTTGGATGTTGTCGGTGCAGGTTTCTTCGGCTGCGCTAACATATTCAAAAGCTCCGATGTCATAGGATATCCCTTGGGGACGGGAGACTCCGAGAAAGTCGTTGGGAACCGAAGCGAGGGTTGTGCCTGCATTGATAGCGGGGGAAGTTGATTGGAGAGTGAAATCATTAGTGGAAGGAGAGGTGAAAAGAGGGTTAATAATAATATTATTAGTTGACCAGCTTGGAATAGCACCAACAGAACCATAAAAAAGATTATGAGAACCAAAATTTCCAGAATCATCTCCCGGAGAATAAGAAAAATAAACCAACGCCGATGTTTGAAAGATATTATTTACAACATACAATGCCGCAGGATTGGGACTAAAAATTTCCGCATCACTATTGTTGTAGCATGTATTATTATAAAAATAAAATGTGCCCCCATGGCTTCCTGTCGACCCATCAGTTAATTTGGCAGCATAACTAAGATTATTTGAAAAAATATTATTATAAACATAAGCCGTCGTAATAAAAGAATATTCAGTTAATCCATCACCGCCATTTAAAACCATTCCCGTTGTTCCGCCATCATGAAACCAATTATCATAAATATAAATATCATCAATAATATCAGAAGAATTGTGCGCATAAACCTGCAAATTTCCGCTGTTATGAGCAAAATCATTATGTCCTATATGTATATTTGAATATTGTCCGTTAAATCCGCTAATATATATTGATTGAACTTTATAACCAAAATTATCTTCATCTTCTTCTGAAGACAATCCGGAATGGTGCATATAATTTCCGAGAATATAAATATCATCCTGATCTCCGTTTTGCGACATTATTTGTCCGCCAATAGATTCCGGGGTATTTATATCCGTTCTTGGAATGGTTGTTGTGGCATCCCAACCGATTATACGAAGATTATTATCATAGGTTAAATCTATATTTGACCACTTGAAACCATAATGCCACGCTACAACTTTAAACTTCGATAAGGTCCAGTATTCAAGGCGATCTTGCACGCTATCACCATGTCGATAAAAACCACTGGTTGCATTTCCGCCATCGGCATTATTTCCATTACACATTTGCGCAACCTCTCCGGGATACGAAGAAAAAGCAATACTATTATTTAATGTCCCGTTGTTATGATTAGAAACACCGGAAGTTGTCCTAAAATAGAGCACAGCATTGGCCCACGTTGAACCATGATCATAAGCTGTCCATATTCCAGATTTAAAATACACAACATCTCCTGCAACAACAGTTTCACGAGCCTTTCCAAAAGTGGTCCAAGCACTCGCCACACTAAGCCCGTCATTTGAATCATTCCCTGTCGTACTGACAAAATAAATATTTCCAGTATTTCTTGTGTAAAAAGTGAAGAATTGAGCCAGAAAGTTATTCTTTGTTGTCCGCTGGCAGTTGTTGGGTTAGTTGTCGCTCCCCATTCGGCATAATCACTGTCATTGGTAAGATTGACTCCTCCTATGGTTACATAGGAAGAACCTCTTTCTGTTCCAAGATTTCTTCCCCAAATGGATATGGCTGCTCCTTTGGTTGGCGAACCTTCCCAGCCGGAAACAGGAGCGTCGGTGAGATCGGAAAATAATAGAACAGGAAAACTGGCAGCCGACACACCTACCGATCCCAAATAAATAAATATACAACTAACTAAAAATATACTTAGCTTATGTTTTAGTAAAATTATTATATTCATTTCTACTTATTAAAAGCATTTAATTGTTTTTTGAATTCTTTTGCATATATTTCCCAAAGAGCAAGAAACATTGCCATTACAATCGGACCGATAATAAACCCAACCAGTCCAAAAACGATTATCCCTCCTAAAGTTGCAAAGAAAACTAGTAGCGGATGCATTTGCGTGTCGCGTCCAACCAGTTTAGGTCGTAAAATATTATCAATTGTTGAAACAATCCCAAGTGCCATAATCAAAACAAAAACTCCTTGCCAAATTTGTCCGGAAAAAAGCAGAATTATTCCCGCCGGCACCATTATAATCGCCGGACCAATTGCCGGAATTATAGAAATAATCGTGAGTACCAATCCCCAAATCAAAGGAGAAGAAATTCCAGCAACAGCAAAAGTAAGTCCACTCAAAATTCCTTGAACCAATCCGACAATAATTGTTCCCTTAATCGTCGCCCTTGTCATTGAAACAAATCTGTCCACCAAAACATTCTCATATTTGTCGCTAATCGGACTGATGTATTTCACTTTATCAATCAATTTTTCTCCTTCCGTGAGCAAATAATACATAGTGAAAAACATTACAAAAGTAAGCAAGATAAACTTAATAACATTTTGATACGCCGACTGAATCAATCCTAAAAGACCCTGACTTAAATCTCTCAAAGACTGTGAAAGCTGATCTTGATCGAATAATCTATCTAGATCCAAAAGATTGAAAAATGGAATTTGACTTAATAAATCAATTGATCCCTCCACTTGCCGTTGATAAAAATCTCGATCGGATAAAATTCTCTGATAAGCGTTGCTTGCCTCATTAGCCAAAAGCCCCAACACGGAAATCAAAGGAACGATAATAATTACAAGAACCAACAAGATAGTAGCAATCGCGCTCAAACTTTTTTTCTGTCCGGTATTTTTCAGAAAGAATTTATATTGATGATGAAATGCTACCGCCAGAATCCCTGCTGCCAAAATCGCAGTAAAAAACGGCTTGATCAAAAAGAAAGCCATCACCGAAGCAATAATCAGCGCCAAAATGAAAAAATATACATTGAAATTTTTTATTTGCATAGGTTTTTTTACTTCAGCCAAAAGCTAATCCGCCTTTGGAAAAAATTACTAAATTTATTTACTAACATACAAATATTGACCCTGAACGAATTATACCACTAATTTAATATTTTTTGAATATGCTATAATTCAATAATGAAATACCTCAACGCTCTTAATTTAATCGACGGAGTCGGATCAGCGAAAATAAAAATTTTACTCGACTGTTTTAGCAGTGGTGAAAATATTTGGAAAGCTTCTTTTTCCGATTTGAGCCAAAGCGGAATCGGGGAAAAATTATCAGCAATTATTGAGACAAAAAGAAAAGAAATTGATCCGGATGTGGAATTTGAAAAATTGAAAAAGGAAAACATCCGCATCCTTGATATTTCCAATCCGGATTATCCTGAGCTTCTCAAAGAAATCCACAATCCCCCGCAACTACTTTATGTTAAAGGAAAAAAATTTTCCTTTAACGAAAAACCAATGCTGGCAATTGTCGGTTCGCGAAAAATAACCCCTTATGGACAGCAAGTTGCGATGTCGCTTGCTCGCGATCTGGCACAAGCAGGAATTATGATTGTGAGCGGAATGGCACTGGGAGTTGATGCAATCGCCCACCATGCTTGTCTTTCCGCCGGAGAAAAAACCATTGCCATTTTAGGTAGCGGATTAGATGATAAAAATATTGGACCAACTGCCAATTTCACTCTTTCCCGACGAATACTTGAACAAGGTGCCCTAGTAAGCGACTACCCATTGGGTATTTCCGCCGGCATCGGAACTTTTCCGGCACGCAATCGAATTATGGCAGGAATGACAATTGGAACGCTTGTTATCGAAGCGGCGGAAAAAAGTGGGACGCTAATTACCGCCAACTTGGCGCTGGAATTTAATCGCGAAGTTTTTGCCGTACCCGGACCAATTTTTTCGCCTACTTCCACCGGCGCTAACAATCTGATTAAAGCGGGTGCCAAACCAGTATCTTCCGCTCGGGATATTTTAGAAGAATTAAACTTAGAAAAACGTCTCGCCGCACAAGAAGTAAGAAAAATAATTCCATCCTCTCCAGAGGAAAAAATAATCCTTGAAATACTTTCCAAGGAAACATTACACATTGATAAGATAATAAAATTATCCCGAATGAAAACCGGCTCCGCCATCTCCACCTTGTCAATAATGGAAATAAAGGGTATGGTAAAAAATATCGGAGGACAAAATTATATCTTAATGTAAATTTTTAATTTTTTAATTTTATAAATAATTTTTAATGCAAAAATTTTAAAACATTAAAAATTAAGATTTATTTAAAAACTAAAAATTGCAAAATTAAAAATTCCAATGAAACTACTAATAGTCGAGTCGCCTTCAAAAGCAAAAACCATCACAAAATATTTGGATGGAAAATATACTGTTCGCGCTTCAGTAGGACATGTTCGCGACCTTCCAAAAAGCAACAAAGATGCGATTAATATTCCCAATGGATTTATTCCGCATTATGAAATTTCTCCCGGCAAAGAAAAAATCGTAACGGAAATAAAAACCCTTGCGGAAAAATCGGAAGAAATTCTACTGGCAACCGACCCCGACCGTGAAGGAGAAGCGATTGCGTGGCACATAGCTCAAGCCATTCAGCTTAATAATTCAAAATCTAAATCTCAAAATACAAAATTAAAGAGAGTTATTTTCCATGAAATTACCAAAGAAGCGGTACAAGAAGCAATAAAACATCCGCGCGATATAGACAAGAAATTGGTTCGCGCTCAAGAAGCGCGCCGAGTATTGGATCGACTTTTCGGATATGACCTTTCGGGACTCATTTGGAAAAAAGTTCGATACGGCTTATCTGCCGGACGCGTTCAATCTCCGGCTTTGCGAATTATTATGGAACGCGAACGAGAAATTCGCGCTTTTACTCCGGAAAAGTTTTGGACTATTTCCGCCAATCTAAAGACAAAAAATGAAAATGAGCTAACTTTCACTTGCTCAAAAGAACCGCGTGACAAAAAAGAAGTTGATCGTATAATCTCCGCCGGAAAAAAAGAAGCTTGGCAAGTTTTTGATGTCAAAGAAACTGAAATAAAACGCTCACCGCGCGCGCCTTTTATTACCTCCACTCTGCAACAAACCGCCAGCTCACGCTTAGGACTCTCCCCATCACAAACAATGCGCATCGCTCAACAGCTCTATGAAGCGGGATCTATTACCTATATGAGAACCGACAGCACAACATTGAGCTCACAAGCGCAAAATCAAATCGCCAAAACTATTGAGAAAAATTTCTCTAAGGATCTGTATCGATTCAGAAAATATTCCCGCAAAAGCAAAAATGCCCAAGAAGCGCACGAAGCGATTCGCCCGACTGACTGCACCAACCAAAACGCCGGAGATACCCCTGATCAAAAAAAACTCTACCGGTTGATTTGGCAAAGAACAGTTTCTTCCCAAATGGTTGATGCCAAAGTTTTACGTACGCGAATTTCAGCCAGTATAATTTCCAAGAATATTCCGGATTTTGTCATTAACGGATCACGCACGCTTTTTGACGGCTGGCTCCTTGTCGACAGCGCCGCCAAAAGCGAAGATGTCCAGCTTCCGAAAATTTCCGTCGGAGATTTACTGAAATTTATTTCAATAGACAGTATTGAAAAAGAAACACAACCGCTATCTCGCTACAGCGAAGCCGGATTGGTCAAAGAATTGGAAAAAAGAGGAATCGGAAGACCCTCGACCTACGCCACTATTATCAAAACCATCCAAGATCGCGGATATGTGGAAAAAATCAACAAAACCCTCCACCCCACCGACACCGGAGATGTAGTAAGTTCGTTTTTGGAAAAAGAATTTGAAAAATACATTAGCGATTCTTTTACTGCTGAAATGGAAAATAATTTGGATTCCATTGCTGAAGGCAAAGCGGAATATGAAAAAATTCTCAAAGATTTTTACACTCCCTTTACCAAGGAAATTAAATCCAAAAAAGACACCAAAAAAATCACCGACCTTGGAAAGGTTGATGAAAAATTCAAATGTCCTGTTTGTGACGCTCCAATGGTTTGGAAGCTTGGCAAAAATGGAAAATTTATGAGTTGCTCGAAATTTCCCGAATGCGCAGGAGCCCGAACCGAAGAAGGAAAAGAAATGGAAGGACCGAAAAAAACCGGACAAACATGTCCTCAGTGCGGAGGCGCTTTGGTTACTCGCGAAGGAAGATTCGGAAAATTCATTTCTTGCTCAAATTTTCCCAAATGTAAATTTATTCAAGAAGATCCCGAAGAAGCTGCCAAAAGAAAAACCGGAGTCAAATGTCCCGAGTGTCAAAAAGGAGAAATGATGGAAAGAAAAGGGCGTTTTGGAATATTTTATGCTTGTTCAAATTATCCAACTTGCCGCTATGCTATCAAGGCCAAGCCAACTGGAAAAAAATGTCCGCTTTGCGGAAAGCTGATGATGGAAGGAACAAAAACCATCCCTGAAAGATGCTCTGACAAAAACTGCCCCAATCACCGTCCGGATAAGATAAAAAATTAGGAATTATTAATCAATAATTCCTAATTCTTAATTCCTGATTCCTGATTCCTGATTCTTAATTCCTAGCTCTATTCCCCTTCGATAACCTCAACTTCTGGAATTTTTTGTTCTTGATTTTCTAGAACATTTTCCTCTACTTGCTGAACATTGTTGTTTTGTCCTTTTTGAATATTTGAAATCATTGCGTTTATTTGCTCAATATTTTTCTTCGCAATTTCATTTTGCTGTCCGCTTTCAATTAGGGCAATGACTTTTCGATATTGCTCAATCGCTTCATTTTTGCGGTTGGTTTTTTCGAACAAAAGCCCGAGACTAAAATTGGTATTAACATCATCCTTGTTTATTTCCAATATCTTTTTGAAAATAGCTTCCGCTTTTTTCAAATCTTCTTCGCCGGAACGCTTTTGATATAATCTTCCCAAATTGAAAAACACATTCACATTAGAAGGACTGAGCGTCGCAGCTTTTTCCATATTTGCAACCGAAGAATCTAGCGATCCCATCTGCTCCTGAGCCAATGCCAAATTATAATATCCGTCAGCAAAGTTCTTTTTCAGTTCTACGGATTTTTCCAAGACTTTTTTAGTATCTTCCATATACGCCTTTTTCTCATCATTATCTTCCATAGCGCCGGAAAGAGTCATCCGCACCTTTCCAATCTTGACCTGTAAATTCGGATTATTCGGATCAAGCTCGGCAGCTCTTTCATAATTTTCCAATGCTTTTTTGTTCGATTCAAAAACATAGAGTCCTGCATTTTCATACGCCTGCGCCAAACCTTCGACTGCGTTCAAATCATTATTCATCAATTCCTTTCCTTTGTTCAAAAGAAGAATGGAATTACTTAAATATTTTTTGATCTTCTCTGTATTATTTTTCGCATCTTTTCCGATTGCTTGCTCATTGGTTAAAATCAAATATTCCTGTCCTAAACGAGTATAATATCTTCCCTCTTTCGGATTAAGCGCAATTGCTCGTTGCATTTTCTCCACCGCTTTTTCCCTATCCTCACGGCTTTCCTTAATTGCTATCCCTGCCAATGCGTCACTGGCAAACACTTTGCCCAAAAAAACAAAAGAAAAAACAATTGCACTGCTGAGCACTACAAAAACAAAAGCCAAAGAAAGTGCATATTTCGGAGAAGCTTTGAGCGACAAATCAAAATAATTAGCCTGCGCCTCACTTTCCAAAATAATTGAAAGTAATGCCATTGCCGATACTAAAAATCCAAGTAAAACAATCGGACCGGAAGCCTTAGAAATAAATATTCCCAAAATCAAAATAACGGAAGCGGAAAAAAACGATAAAGATAATGTTTTTTCCTTATCCTTTTCCCGTGAAATCAAATAGACAGAAACACTCAGATAGGAAAAAACCAACAAAAACAAAAAGACTGTTCCCAAAATTCCAATCGTCGGAACCGATTCAAACAATAACCCGGAACCTTGATAGAAACGCAAGTCGTAAAATTGATTTAGATTGAAATCTTGCGGTTTGAATTTTGAAAAAGCGTATCCATATGTCGCCGGTCCCGATCCGGAAATAACACTCTCTTTCATCCCTTCCTTGATAATATCCCATGATAATCCGTAAGAGAGACTCACTTCCGCCGGCAAACTCACGCGCGACAAATTCAGATTTCTGTCTCCCACCATAAAAATTGCCATAAAAAAAACGAAAACCGCCATTGGAAGCCAAATCCAATGAAAAGGCATTTTTATTACCCGAGAAAAAGCATATAAAGAAAAAATTCCACTCCCAATCAAGATTGCCGGCCAAAAAGCAAAACTTTGCACTAAAACAAAAGCTGCCGCACCGAAAAAAAGAGCTATAAAAAGAAAAATTATTGTTACTATTTTCTTTGTGCTAGACAATTTTTCCAAAGAAACAATTTTCAAAATAGCGCCAACGGACAAAAGAACAAAAACTCCCAAAAAAATATTCAGTCCCGAAAAAGATCCCAACAAACTTGCGGGAGAATTTTCTAAAACAACTTGTGGGATAATTTGCAGATTCAACAAGCGAACAATCGTCCAAGCCGACACCAGTGTTCCGCTCGCAACAATCGCCCCCAATGCCAATTTTATTCTTTCTTTTTCAATATGGGAGAAAAAGAAATAATACGCCACCACAAAAGCCGTCACATTCAAAAATCCTCTTGACGGATCTCCGAAAAATCCAAAAAAGCTGTGCCAGTGGTCGACGGAAAAAGCCAGCGAAGCGAGATAGGCACCCCAAAACAAAAAAATAGGAATATCCAATGGAGTTTTGCGAATTCTCATCTCACCGGTTTTAATGCTTTTTGCCAACCATGCCACCAATCCAACCAACAACCAAAGATAAAAATAAATTTGTTTTTCAAATGATATTCCCTGAAAAGTAATTCCGGTAAAAAATAATGGCACTCCGAAAAAAATCATAAAAATACTCAGTCCGATAATTTTGTCGGATATGTTGCCAAAAAAATGAAGGAAGCCTTTCTTTTCTTTTCCGCTAACTTCCTTTTTTATTTCCGAAACAAAAGCATTTCGCTTAGGTTCGATTTTTGAAGCAAAAACCCGTTCCGTTTTGCTTTCCGCAGAAGGAGCAAATTTTTCAATTCTGGTTCTTTCCAAATATTCATCGTTTTTTTTTATTCCGGAGCCCGTATTTACCTTTATTTCCATATTTTTATTAATTCCTTGTTTAATGTTTCAATAGCTCTATTATATTAAAAAAGAGGATTTTACGCAAACGCCGGACTGAAATCTATCTGAAAAGTCTCTTGGTTATTTTTTCTCCACAATCGACCAGTTGAAAATTTTTCCATCAAAAAGCTGAGTGCCGCTCCATTTTTCCGGCACAAAATCAATTTCGTCGAAATCGATGCGGTATTTTCGAAGAACAACGACGTTTTCCTGGCCGTCCAATTCTTCTTCATATCTTTTCATTTCTTCTTCGTCAAGTTGTCCGCTATTTTCTTTTATTGATTTTTCATATTCCGCCAATTGGCTCTTTTTTTCATCCTTTCCCAATTTTTCCGTCACCGACTCGACAAGTTTCTGCGCCTGCTCCTCGTTCAATTCCATTTTCAAGATCAAATTGCTCGCTTTTTCCGTATCCGACCACGGATTGTTTTCTCCGCTTTTGACCAAAATCACATCTCCAGCTTTAAGAGAATTGCGTGCGTCTTCCACCGGATCGGAATTTTTCTGGTCGCGAACAGCCACCATCGCTTGATAAACTTGTTTGGTATTTTCTTCCGAAGAATCGCCTTTCCCTCCCCAAAACTTCCAAATTCCCAGCGCTCCCAAAATCAAAACGGCAACTGCGATAATAATAATCACTTTTTTGTTCATAATATTTTTACTATTATTTTTTTATTTACATCCAACAAACAAATTATATCACAATAGTTTCCAACTAGCTTTCCTCCCCTCCTCGGGAGGAGGGGTTGGGGGAGGTGTGAAACTTTCTTTGTTTCTGAGGTTTTTTCATAATTGTTTGGATTTTTGGTTATCCATAGTTTCTAACCCCTCCCCAACCCTCCCCTTCAAAGGGGAGGGGGTTAATTGGAAATTTGTCATTTAAATAAGCTACTCTCCCCATCCGCTCATCATTATTCCCAAATCCCTCGTATTCACAACTCCGTCAGAATTGACATCGGAAGTTTCATTTCCGATTCCGAGCCAGCTATTATTACAGCTTTCTTTCCCAATATGCTTTGACTTCTTTTTCAAAAAAAGACACAACTTCAAAAAGCGTCGCTGATTCAAGCATTTGCGTATTCTCTATTTCCGCCTTTGAAATATCTTGCGTGTATAATAGTTGCGATAAAAAAAGCTTTTCATTAAACAATTCCCCATACGCAATGCGAGCCGCATTGACAATATTTTCCAGAGTCGTGATTTCTTTTTTCAAAATTACATACAAATCAACATAATCACGCCAAGCATTCCGCCTGTTTAGCGCATAAGCCTTTGTAATCGCAATACCCAGTGGGGAAATTAATTCCATAGGAACGTCTGGAAATTCAAACACGTATTTTTTCAAATCAAAAGGATAGAAAATAAAAGACACTTTAATGTCGTGGTCGGTAAGAAATGTAAATTCATCACTATTATTCACCAGCACTTGACGGACAACTATTTCTTTTTGAACTTTAGCAGCGAACATCGCTGGAATTTCTTTGGCGCAAAAAATATCAAAATCATATGACACCCGGTGTCCCAGTTGCAACGCCAAAGCTGTTCCGCCTGACAAATATCCGATTGATCGGAAAGCGGAAAGTTTTTGGAAAATATTCTTTCTCTCTTGATCAAGAATGTCTAAATGAAGTTTTTCCATGTATATTTTTAATATATCGCCCGCTATTTTTTATTTCAACACCCAAGATATGCTCAAAAAAATGAAACACTGCGGGAGTGTAAAGACCCGAAACTGGTTTTTGAAATTCATGCGTTATGCTCTCTTGTCCGTATTCCCGAAAAAGTCTTTGTACGTCCTGCATCGATCCCAAAGCCAGCGTTTGATGGATAATCAAATGTCGATCTTTGGAAAAATCCCCGCCCTTTCCTAAAAACCAAAACAACTTATTAACTTTGATCTTCAAGCTATTCATATCTAATATATTAGCATAAAATACGCTAAAAATCAAGCCGATTGCTATATTTCGTCATTTGGATTTTTGATTTGATTTGTCATTGGAACTACTCTCCCCATCCGCTCATAATCACTGCACCCTAATCACCGTATCTTCACATCCCCTCTCGTTTTCACATCTCCGCGGAATTTTATTGATTGGGTCGCTCCGAATTCATCGGCGCCGATGTCCCAACGAACGCGAGTGTCTCCGTCGACGTCAGTTGAAAACGGTAGGTAGCTGTCGCCCGACAAATCCACCCCATTCCCCTTCGCCGCCGTATCATATGAAGCAAGGTGGAAATTGTCATTAAATTCATCAATAAAGGAAACTGTTTTATATCCGTTGAAGGTGGCATTAACTGAATCAGCGTCTGCTTGAGATGTATTGGAAATATTGAAATCAGAAGAAGCATCTCTCGTAGAACCGAATCCATCCGTACAATTTTGAACAATATTATTAAAATAGTAAGGATCCGCCCCTGCTAAAGCAAGAAGGCCATAATAACAATTATAGACTGTATTATTATATACATACCAATTACTAATAGTTCCTCCTAAATAAAAACCATAACTTGATGAATTATTCAAGAAATCATATACGATATTATTATAAATATAAAAATCTACACTTTGCATAGTACTATAATAAAAAATTCCTCTTTGATTATAAGTTTCGGATGAATGACCTCGCAGAATATTATTGCTGACATATATTTTTCCTCCTGTTGTTAGTCCTGTAAAGTTCAAACAATTCTGACTGTTAGCTGAAGGATTTATTACCTCCACTTGCAATCCATCAACTCTGAAGAAATCTTCTTGATTTGTAAAAGCCGTATTATTATTTACTACCATATTATACTTCCCATCATCCCACTTCCCCTCATGCCTCTGACTCACCCCGACTTCACTCGCTGAAACCGGAGTATAAATTTTGATATAATTCGTCGGATAAGTTGTCCAACCGCTAATCGTCACCGCCGCTGTATCCGCCGTTGTTCCATTCGCATACGCCGCGATGTTCCATTGTTCGTTGCTGGCGTAGATATCTTTGCCGTCGGCTCGGCTGACTGAGATGTCAAAATCGTCCACATCGTCGTCGATGTTGGCGGTGTTTTCCGCTCCGCCTTCGGCGTTGTCCAGCGTGGTGTAGGCGCGGAAGATTTGCCAATCCTGATCGTTGGTCACGGCAACCGGTTGTGAGCCGTCGCGGGCTTGAACAGTGAAAGATGTTGAGCTTGCTCGGGCGGAAATAAAAGCAATGGCATCAATGGATGAATTGCCGTCGCTGTCATATTGGATAACGTCGCCCACGCCCACGTTGTCCGGAGCGGCGTTTTCCAAAGTCATTGTCGTGCCGGAGATGGAAAGGTCGGTTCCAGATTCATCCACTCCGCGGTCAAGATAAGTTGACATACTGGGAGCGATGGAGCGGTAAATCGGAGTGGCGGATTCATCGGCGCCGATGTCCATCGCCACGCCAGAGCCTATGGCGGAGGCGGGTCGTGTATGTCCGTCAATATCGGATATAATCGGCAAATTATAATCCTGAGAAAGATCCGCGCCGGAGTTGCGGGCAGCGGTGTCGGATGGGGAGAGATGGAAATCATCATTGGCTTCATCAACAAAAGAAAATGTTTGGGAAATCTTGCTATGCACTCCTCCATCACCCACATCTGTTCCATCCGTGGCGTTGTAATCAGAATTAGTAAAAGTTCCAACATAAGCATTGACATTACCAGAACCTTTTATAATATTATTTTTAGCTACTAAAATCGTACCACTATATTGTTGACTTATACCATATTCACAGTTATATATTGTATTATTATATACATAATTCGTTCCACCGGTAATATAAATTCCATACTCATTTCCAGCATTACCATTAAAATCATAAATAATATTATTAAATATTTTATTCACGCCGGCATACCCTTCAGAAATACCGATATGAACCTGAGAACCGGTTAAGTTGGCTTTAATAATATTATTACTAATCTCCGCTTTCGGACCGGAATTTATTCCACGCACGTAATAACCCCCGTCATCACCGGATCTATATATCTGTAAACCGTCAATCCGTGTATTAGAAACAGCCGTGCTATTGATTTCATTTAAATGGATGTACTTCTCTTCATCCCAAACCCCTTGATGCCTCTGGCTCGTTCCGACTTCAATCGATAAATACGGAGTATAAATTTTGATATAATTCTGCGCCGCAGTTGTCCAGCCGCTAATCGTCACCTCAACCGTATCCGCCGTCGTCCCATTAGCATAGCACGCAATATTCCATTGCTCGCTGTTTGAAGCAAGGTCGCGGTTGCCAGTGTCAAAATTCCGCAAATCCGCGTCAATTGCCAAATTTTCCGTTCCGGTTTCGGCGTTGGCAAGGCTGGTGTAGGCGCGAAAAAGGCTCCAATCCGTGTCGGCGGAAACGGCGGTTGGAACGGTTCCGCTGGCGGTTTTGACGGTGAAGTGGGTGCTGTCCGTTCGGCCGGAAATGAAAACGATGGAATCGGACGCATCAATATCTCCGTCGCCGTCAGCGTCATATTGAATAGCGTCGCCCACGCCGATGTTGTCCGCCAAAGCAGTGGCGAAAGTGGCGGTTGAGCTGGCGATAGTCATTGCGTTGCTTGCACCGGTGGTGAGCGCTTCCAAAGTCCCGTCCGCATCCGGCGCGACGCTTCGGTAAATTTTCGTAATAAGCTCATGCGCACCGATATCCCAGTTTGTTCCTTTGGGTCTTGTGTAGCAAGAATCATCCCCGCCATTGGATACTCTTGATTGCTTATCTTTTCGCAAGCAAGCGGAATCAATGTCGGTATTGAATGGTATGTATGGGTCGTTGGAAAGGTCGGTGCCAATACCGCTTGTGGTGGAAACAAAAGCGATATTAGAAAGAGTTTGACTAGCAAGGCTTCCGGTACCGACAGCAGTTGCATCGGAGGATATGTTGTAGGATTGACCATTGGCATTCACAAAATCCAAATTTCCATTTTCCATTGAGATATTGTTTTTGACAACATCAGCATTCAATGTTTCTATTCCGCCTCTCCATGCTGTATTACTGGCATTGCAATTGTACACGGTATTATTATATACATACGAAGACAATGGGGTGGCGCCTGATAAATATATCCTTATCCCGGAATAATATGTCTCATAAATAATATTTCCGTAAAATTTATTTCCACCATAAATAATATTGCTCACACTATGATATATTCCATTATATCCACCCTTAATGATGGAATTTTTCACATTCGTAAAGCTAATATATCCCGCAACAAGAATATCATTATCCGTTGAGGCGGTGCCGGAATTTGTTATCTGTAAACCGTCAAAAACCGTATAATTCTCCCTCAGATCCACCGAAGCTACTCCCGTCCCCGTCGACAAATTGTATTTTGTCGCATCCCATACTCCACTATGCCGCTGGCTCACCCCAACCTCATCGCTCCTAGTCGGAGTATAAACTTTGATATATGAATCCGCTGTCGTCGTCCAACCATCAATAGCCACCGCCACCGTATCTGCCACGCCACCTTGTCCGGCATACGCCGCGATATTCCATTGCTCCTGGCTTGTTTGCAGATCTTTTCCTCCGCTCCAGCTTTCAAACGCTTCCAAATCGTCATCAATGGAATCATTCTCATCTCCGGCTTCGGCATTGAAAAGCGAAGTGTATGAGCGAAAAATTGACCAATTCGAATCCGGCGCAAGAGTGCTGGCGGGCGCGGTTCCGCTGGCGGTGCGGACGCTGAAATGCGAGGCATCAATTCTTTTGGTGATAAAAACAATAGAATCGGACGCGTCAATATCTCCGTCGTCGTCATCGTCATATTGCAAAGCGTCGCCTACTCCGACATTAATCGGCAAATCAGACCAAAAAGTCGCCACATAATCTGCGATGTTAGTGGTTGAGCCGGAAACATACACCGGCTTCACTTCCACATTGCCATAGGTCGCACCGGTAGCGATGGCGGCCGTGGCAGATGGTCCGACACTGCGGTAAACTTTCGTAATCCCCTCATCCGCCCCAATATCCCAAGTCCCCGCGCTATCCAAGCGGGCATTGTTGTCGATGTCGGTTGTAAAATTCAAATTGGCATCATCGCCGGAGTCGTAAAGAATCGCGCCTTGATTGCGAGCGGCGGTATCGGCGGAATCAAGATGAAAGTCTTGATTGGTTTCGTCGGCGAAAATAACGCTGGTGTTGGTATAATATGTATTATATGGCGGAGCGGTTGCGTCTTTAGAAAGATTGTTGGTTGAGGATGAATCAAATGTACCGGAATAGTCGATGGTGTTGTTGTAGGCGATATTGTTTTTGGAAATACATGTACCACCACTTTTTGCAATTCCATAATATGAGCCAACCACTGTATTGTTATATACATAAGTATTCTCTGCTACAGGACTTACAGCTGCCAAATACATTCCGCTTCCAGAATTATTGTCAGTATCTACAACTCCGTATATTACATTGTTCCAAATTTTATAAGTTGCCGATGAAGATAGTGTATATTTATAAATACCATATTCATAATATGTAGTGTTATTTTTGATTTCACACACATTATTAGAAATTTTAATTTCACCAGAAGCCCCACCTACGGCGACACAGGCTTGCCCCGCCTCGGTTGTTATAACTCTTTTGATTTGTAAACCATCAATCCAAACATATTCTTCCAAAATTCTAATTCCACTACCTCCGCCGGATATCTGAGGAACTTCCAGCCGATACTTCCCCTCATCCCACTTCCCCTGATGCCGATAATTCTCGCTTGGGTCGGTCCAGATTTTGATGTAATTGTCGGCGGAAGTTGTCCAACCGTCAACGGTAACGGCAGTTGTGTCGGCAGTTCCAGAAGTAGATCGGCATTTGGCAATCGCAATAGCACTGTCGCCGGCATCGGTCGGAGTCCAAGCATTGGTTGCGTCGCTTCCATCAACGGTCGGAAACCAAGTGTCGGTGGCATTGGGAGTTCCACTAAGAGTAGAGATGAGCATTTGCGTTTCAGTGTGATGGACGCAAACCGCCGTGGCTCCCGAGGTGGTCTGGGTTATCGGAGTCCCATCAGCAATCGTTCCACGCGTCAAACTTCCGGCAATCACCAAAGTAGTCGCCGCAGTTAAATCAACTTGATTCGCCGCTTCCCAAGCAGAAAGAGAAGTGTAATCTGTTCCAGAACCATTGTCAGGATCGATGACGGAGATAAATTCAGTCGCCCCATGAGCGATGGTCGGAAGAAATATGAAGGCTAGGAATAATATTGTAAGTTTTAGTTTTGGCATTGCGTTTTTAATTTTCAATTTTCAATTTTAAATTTCTAAACAATTTTCAATGATTTAATTTTTTAATTTCAAATTTTTTTCTTTTAATGTTTTAGAAATTTTATTGAAAATTAATGTCAACTCATGAGCTTCTTTCCAAAGTTTTTTCAAATTATCTTTTTCTTCCGGACTGGCTTCGGCTAAGAGTTCAACCCAGTATTTTGTTTCTTGTATTTCTTTGCGACATATAAATATTTTATTGCTAAAATCTTTCTTTGAACTGGCTCCGTTGGCTTCGCAATAATTAGCACCCACGCTAGTTGCGGATCTTATTAATTGAGAAATGATGTTTTCATTAATCCTATTCTTTTTTATTTTCACCAAAAATCTAATTATTTCTTTGCTAAAAATCCTAGTTCTTTCTTCCAGATTATAATTCATAAATTCCAAAATTTAAAATTGTTTGAAAATTGAAAATTAGAAATTGAAAATTTATATTACTCTCCAAACCTCACCACTCCTCCATTTTACCACATCTCCCTCATTGATAAAAAATCTTTTTTTGTTATTTTGATTTGTCATTGGAAATTAGAAATTTGTCATTTGAGCTACTCTCCCCACCCGCTCATCACAACTCCTAAATCCCTCGTATTCACACAACCCTATCGGAATTGTTTGAAAATTTAAAATTTGTGCAATTTAAAATTCATCTCACATATTCCACATTCCCCAAATCATACAATCTACCAATTTCATCTACACTCAATACTCGATTGTAAATGCGAACTTCATCAATTATTCCATCAAAGAAAGATGATGCAACTTGTCCGATTTGAAAAGTGGAAGCACTCACGCCTGTTGAATCAGTGATGGTTACAAAATGCCAAGAAGTGTCGACCGCCGCGGAAACCGAGCCGTCAACATAAATTGTGGCAGATGGAAAGCTAGTCGCCAAAATATTACCCGTTCCATCAATTTCAATTTGATCCGTTCCGTCTATATTCAAAATTTTTATGTCAGTCGCATCATCAGTTTTCATCCAAAAAGAAATAGTTTGTATTCCTGCGCCAACATCTCCCGCATCCACAAAATCCGTCGTTCCATTAAATGAAAGTGCTTGTCCTCTTTTACCGATGGCGGGGGTGGCTCCGGTAATGGTTCCGTCGTTTCCTCCGGCGGGGCTTCGATCGTAGGCAGTGGTTCCCGATATATCGGGACCGTCAAAGCTCCACATTCCCACCAGTCCATCTGTCATTTTTTCCGTGAGTGACATCTGCATTGTCGCTGTTCCGAGTCCCGAAACATTACTTTGATACGTAATCAACTCATCCGCCCCGATGTCCCATCCGCCTTGCTCCGATCGAGGATCACCATCAATATCCTCTCGAATCGGCAAAGCAGAATCATCCCACAAATTCACCCCGGCATCGCAGGCGAAAGTATCAGATGACGATAAATGAAAATCTTCATTAGTTTCGTCAACAAAGGAGACATCGGTTGCCAGATTTGTGCGATACGAAGGCGACGGCGCGTCGTTGGCAAAATCAGATACGTTATAGTCTGATCCTGCTCCAAATAAACTGCTTGATGCGAAAAATCCGTCGGCTCCTCCTTGTGCAATATTATTTTTTACTGTCATTTTATTGGAAAATGAACTGTAATAACCATTATTCGCATCTATAACGGAATTATTATATAAATATCCATAGGCAGATGCTTGATAATATCCATAGTCCAAATTAGTTCCATAAATTATATTATTCCAATAATAAGAATTTAAATTGCTTGCGCCATTATTTATAGCCCTGGTTGTATTAGTATAATTATCAATAAGATTAATAATATTATTATTTACTTTAAAAACACCAGAATTAGTTATACCATAAATAGTTCCAAACGATGATGATGTCATTCTTTTTATCTGAAGACCGTCAACCCAAACATTTCCAGATACCGCATTTATTGCTGAAGAATTCCCGGTAATTTCCATTTTATACTTCCCATCGTCCCAAACCCCGTTATGCCTCTGGCTAGTCCCAACTTCAGAACTCGAAACCGGAGTATAAATTTTGATATAATTAGTCGGATAAGTTGTCCAACTATCAATCGTCACCGCGTTCGTATCCGCCGTTGTTCCATTCGCATACGCCGCGATGTTCCATTGTTCGTTGCTGGCGTAAATATCTTTTCCGTCATTTCGGCTGACGGAGATGTCAAAATCATCCACATCGTCGTCAATGTTGGCGGTGTTTTCCGCTCCGCCTTCGGCGTTGTCCAGCGTGGTGTAAGCGCGGAAGATTTGCCAGTCCTGGTCGTTGGTAACGGCGACCGGATTTGCTCCGTCGCGGGCTTGGACAGTGAAAGATGTTGAGCTTGCTCGGGCGGAAATAAAGGCAATGGCGTCAATGGATGAATTGCCGTCGCTGTCGTATTGGATAACGTCGCCCACTCCCACATTGTCCGGAGCGGCGTTTTCCAAAGTCATTGTTGTTCCGCTGATGGTAAGGTCTGTTCCCGATTCATCCACTCCGCGGTCAAGATAGGTGGACATTGACGGGGCGATGGATCGGTAAATCGGAGTAGCGGATTCGTCTGCGCCGATGTCCGTCGCCACGCCGTAGCCTCTGGCGGAGGCGGGACGTGCATGCCCGTCAATGTCAGATGTTATCGGCAACCAATAATCCTGCGACAAATCCGCACCGGAGTTGCGAGCGGAGGTGTCAGATGGGGAGAGATGAAAATCATCGTTAGCGGAGTTAACAAAAGAAACAGATAAATTCCGATAAGCGGTATTTGGCGAGGTGGCATCCGAAGAAATATTATTTGATGAAACAACATTCGCGACCAAATAATAATCCACCGTATTATTCACCGCAATATTGTTTTTCATCTTAGCGGCACTGGAATTCATATGAAATCCACGATAACAGTTGCGTATCGTATTGTTATACACATAGACATAGGAATTCGCTGCAGTAGTAGTAAGTCCCGCTACTGACGTTTGCCCGGGATTAATAAATCCATAAATGATATTATTCCACAACTTCACGCGCGCGTCTGAGTCATTAATCCAAATTCCATATCCGACAGCCGTGTCAGACAAAACTCCAACAATAATATTATCTGAGATTTTCACATCACTAACGCTAGCAACAGTTTGTACAATAATACCGTAACCCGTACCACTGTTTCTCGTGTGCCTGATTTGCAATCCCTCAATTCGTATAAAATCATCCTGCACAGCAGTATTCATACTTATTCCATCCCTTTTATATTTATTCTCATCCCACTTCCCCTGATGCCTTTGGCTCGTTCCAACCTCTGTCGTCAGATATGGCGTATAAATTTTAATATAATTTTGCGGAGCAGTCGTCCAGCCGTCAAGTGTTACTGCGGTTGAATCGCCAGTCGTCCCATTAGCATAGCACGCAATATTCCATTGCTCGCTGTTTGAAGCAAGGTCGCGGTTGCCGGCATCAAAATTCCGCAAATCTGCGTCAATCGCCAAGTTTTCCGTTCCGGTTTCGGCGTTGGCAAGGCTGGTGTAGGCGCGGAAAAGGCTCCAATCCGTGTCGGCGGAAACGGCGGTCGGAGCGGTTCCGCTGACGGTTTTGACGGTGAAGTGGGTGCTGTCCGTCCGTCCGGAAATAAAAACAATGGAATCGGACGCATCAATATCTCCGTCGCCATCAGCATCATATTGGATAGCATCGCCCACGCCGATGTTGTCCGCCAAGGCGGTGGCGAAGGTGGCGGTTGAGCTGGCGATAGTCATTGCGTTGCTTGCACCGGTGGTGAGCGCCTCCAAAGTTCCGTCGGCATCGGGAGCGACGGATCGGTAAATTTTGGTAATGAGTTCATCCGCGCCGATATCCCAACTTGTTCCTCTTGGGCGGGTGTAGCAGTTTTCATCTCCACCGTTCGCCACTCTTGACTGATTATCTTTGCGGAGGCAAGCGGAATCAATGTCGGTGTTGAATGGGATGTATGGGTCGTTGGAGAGGTCGGTGCCGATATTCTCCGCTTGTGGTGGAAACAAAAGCGATATTAGAAAGAGTTTGACTAGCAAGGCTTCCGGTACCGACAGCAGTTGCATCGGAGGATATGTTGTAGGATTGATTAGTAGAAGCCGTAAAATCATATGCCTGATTTCCTATCGCTATATTATTTTTAGTAATACCATTCCCGTCTGGTTCTATTCCTCCTCGCCAGCTATTATTACTAGTATTGCAATTATATACAGTATTATTATAAATATACGAGGCTACAGGATCAGCACCGCTTAAATATATACGAATTCCTCCTAAATACGTCCCGTAGACAATGTTATTATAAAATTTATGTCCTCCATAATCTACTCCTGAGGCTGCATTTATAATCCCATTATTCCCACCTTTAATAATAGAATTACGAATAGTCACATAATTACGATATCCATAAATATTTATACAATCATCAGTGGAAGCAATTCCGGAATTTGTAACTTGAAGCCCGTCGACAATCGTATAATTTGCCGAAATTCTCAAACTTGCGCTCCCCGTTCCTGTTGAAAGATTGTATTTTGTCGCATCCCATGCTCCACTATGCCGCTGGCTCACCCCAACCTCATCGCTCCTAGTCGGAGTATAAACTTTAATATATGAATCCGCTGTCGTCGTCCAACTTAATGTCTCTAACGCCACCGTATCCGCCACCCCGCCTTGTCCGGCATACGCCGCGATATTCCATTGCTCCTGTCCGGTTTGAAGATTTTTTCCTCCGCTCCAAGTGTCAAAATTCACCAAATCGGCGTCAATTCCGGTATTTTCCGTTCCGGCTTCGGCGTTGAAAAGCGAAGTGTATGAGCGGAAAATTGACCAATCCGAATCCGGCGCAAGAGTGCTGGCCGGTGCCGTTCCGCTGACGGTTCTTACTGAATAATGGGATGCGTCAATTCTTTTGGTAATAAAAACAATGGAATCGGACGCGTCAATATCTCCGTCGTCATCATCGTCATATTGCAAAGCGTCGCCCACACCGACATTGGTCGGCAAATCAGACCAGAAAGTCGCCACATAATCGGCGATATTGGTGGTTGAGCCGGAAACATAAGCGGGTTTAATTTCCACATTGCCATAAGTTCCGCCAGTAGCAAGGGCGGTCGTAGCGGACGGTCCGACCGATCGGTAAACTTTCGTAATCCCCTCATCCGCCCCAATATCCCAAGTCCCCGCGCTATCCAGCCGGGCGTTGTTGTCTATGTCGGTAGTAAAGTTTAAATTCGCATCATCGCCGGAGTCGTAAAGAATTATACCTTGATTGCGAGCGCCGGTATCGGCGGAGTCGAGATGGAAGTCTTGATTGGCTTCGTCAGTGAAATGGACAATCTGATTTTGGTAAGCAGCGTCTGGCGAAGTAGCATCCGAAGAAAGATTATTAGAAGATGTAATACTGTTATTGGATAAATTATAATCATTGCTACCGCTGTTGTAAGAAATATTATTTTTCAAAAAAACAACATCTTTCGTTCCATCAACCAAATTCAAGCCATGCTCATTTCCACCATAAAAAGTATTATTATAAATATATAATATTGCAGAGGACGAAACGTTGGCGAGATATTGATAATATATATCATTTGAATTCCAGCCATACATCACATTATTGTAAATCTTCACGGTGCTGTCATACATTGCATCAAGATAAACACCTCTGCATCCATCCGTCGCGCTTGGATTTCCCTGTAAAATTGATTGATAAATCCATAATTCACCGCCTCCGTCAAACCTAATCCCATCGCCATAAGTCAAATCGGAATTATATACTTGCAATCCTTCAATTCTGATGTAATTTTCCAAAATGGTCATCGCGTTTCCAGAAGTAATTGACAGCCGATACTTCCCCTCATCCCACTTCCCCTGATGCCGATAATTCTCGCTTGGGTCGGTCCAGATTTTGATGTAATTGGTCGCCGAAGTTGTCCAGCCGTCAACGGTTACGGCGGTCGTGTCGGCAGTCCCGGCAGTGGATCGGCATTTGGCAATCGCAATAGCACTGTCGCCGGCATCGGTCGGAGTCCAAGCATTGGTGGCGTCGCTTCCATCAACGGTCGGAAACCAAGTGTCGGTGGCATTGGGAGTTCCACTAAGAGTGGAGATGAGCATTTGCGTTTCGGTGTGATGAACGCAAACCGCTGTGGCTCCAGTGGTGGTTTGGGTTATCGGAGTCCCATCGGCAATCGTTCCGCGCGTAAGGCTTCCAGCAATCACCAAAGTAGTCGCGGCAGTGAGGTCGACTTGATTCGCCGCTTCCCAGGCAGAAAGAGAAGTGTAATCTGTTCCAGAACCATTGTCAGGATCGATGACGGAGATGAATTCAGTAGCGGCAAAAACGTTCTTTGTGAAAAAAAAGGAAAAGAGGAATAATATTGTAAAAAATAGTAAACGCTTCATGATAATAATATTTGTTTTAATGACAAATTTCCAATGACGAATGACAATTCAATGTCAAATTTTAAATTTCAAATATTTCTTTATTTTCATTTTTTATCATTTGGATTTTAGATTTTCATAACCAGCTTTCCTCCCCTCCTCGGGAGGAGGGGTTGGGGGAGGTGCGAAACTTTATGCTACTCCAAATTTTCCAGTATTTTAAAGATAACGCCTTCCAAATTATTATTTATTTCATTATTCCAAAATCTTAAAACTTTCATTCCTTTTCTTTTTAAATATTCAGTTCTTTCTTTGTCATATCCCTGATTTGATTCTTCTTTATGCTGTGATCCATCAATTTCAATAACTATTTTTTTCTCTTTACAATAAAAATCTGCGATGTATTTTCCAAATGAATGCTGTCTTCTAAATTTATATTTGAGTTGTTTTCTTCGTAACCGCGACCAGAGAATTATTTCTTGAGGAGTTGCATTGTTTCTGAGGTTTTTTCGTAATTGTTTGGATTTTTGGTTATCCATAGTTTCTAACCCCTCCCCAACCCTCCCCTTCAAAGGGGAGGGAGTTAAATGGAAATTTGTCATTAAAACTATCATTCCCCAAACCTCACCGCTCCTCCAGTATACTCCATTTTCACCTGCTCGTCCGTTAGGGCGTAGTTGAAAAATTTCACATCATCTAATTTTCCGTCAAAATATCCTGCTCCGATTCTGCCTATATCCATATTGGAAACTTCAAAAGCGGTATCTGTTTTTACAAAGACGTGATGCCACGCGCCGGTTGCGATGGTTGCGTCTTCCATCCCGTCCACAAAAATCGTCGGACTGGAAAATCCTCCGGCTGTGATTTCTCCGCCGGAAACTGTAATTGTGTGCGTCCCTCCGTCAAAATCAATTATGTCATCAGTCGCGCTGTCGGCAAAAATCCAAAAACCGATCGCGTTCAAGTTCAAATTCGTATCGCCGATATCCGCGTATTCATCACTTCCGTCAAAATCCAGCGCGTTGTTTGTTTTTCCTGCCGTCCAATCGCCGTCTTCCATATTATACAGCGTTCCGTGGAGTGTGTTGGAAACGGAATTGTGCGCGGTCGCTCCGCTTGATTCATCAAAACGCCACTCCGCCATCGGCTTGCCTTTGTTGTAATCCCAAGCGATTTGCGCCGACGTGCGGACGTAATCATAAATACGGACGTCGTCGATTTGTCCTGTAAACCTGTAAAACTGTGTACCAGGCGTTGCCCCTAGCGCAAAATTAAGCGTGGCATCGTCAACAAGATTCCCAGTTCCCGCAGTTTGCGAGGAATATGAAACCTCTTGGCCATTTTTATAAATTCTGATTATTCTATCACCGCCATCATCATAAGTCGCCGTCCAATGTTCCCATTGTCCGACAGTATATGAATAATACGCGCTTGAAGATAGGGCGTTTGTACTGTCGGTATCCACCATAAAAATCACTCTTCTTGAATTTGTTCCGGTTGATTGCGTTAAATACATGGTTTTTCTTTGCGAGCTTCCGTTTCCTTTTTCTATTACGGGATTTTGCGAACCGGAATCCTCTTTAGCTTTCACCCACGCGCTGTACGTAAAAGTAGTCAAATTATTTATTGACGAAGATTGGCTTATCCCCGCATAATCATCCACTCCGTCAAACTCACAAGCAGATCCATATTTTCCCCGCACCGCGCAATCCATCCCAGTATTATTCGCCCCATCTACCGTTGTCCCATTATTCCCATTCCCGGAAATGTCATACAATGTTTTGGCGTCGCCGGAAACTTTTTCATCCATTTTCAGGTGCAAAACCGGTGCGTCGCAAGGCGAAGTGTCGCCAGGGACGCAGTATCCGGAATCTGATCCGAGTTGCACCGCTGTTCCTTCGCCAGCTGTTCCCATCTGTGCTGCAATTGCCAGCAGTCCGGCTTTTTTGATTATCGGCGTTGTTTTGTTATCAATCGTAGAAACGAGTTTCAACTTGTAATAAAAGCTTGTTTGACCTTTCCAATTGAGCGCGGACAGGCTCACGGCGGTTTCCGGCGACAAATGGTCGCCGAAGGAAAGAGTATCCCAGCCCCCTTCGGTCCCGTCGGAGGAATAAAAATTCGTTCCGTCTGTGGAAAACTGCGCGTAAGCAAAAGTTCCATACGGCAAGCTGGAAATCGCGTAGCCAAAATAATCACTGCCGGAAAGCTCACCTCCGGATGCGGAAAGCAAATCCGTCGAAAGAAGCCGTCCTTCGAAATAATGCGCGTTTCCGGCAGGCGGAACTTCTTCTCCGTCATAAGTTATTTCAACTTCGCTTACGGCAGGCGTGGCAAGCGGATCAGTCGTTTCCAGTTTCAATTTGTAAAAAAGACTTCCTCCGCTCCAATTCAAGCCGGAAATATCAAGACTGTTCGCCCCATCCGAAAGCGCGTCCCATCCGCCTTCCACATTGGCGGAAGAATAAAAATTCACCCGGTCCTGCGAAAAACTTACGCTGGCCGAAGTGCTTGCCGGAAGACTGACCGCAGCGTCAAAACCGGTAATGGCAGTTACAGTCGCCCCGGAAAGCATATTTTCCGACTTCATCGTCCCCTCGGCATAATAATCGGCGCTGGCGGAAGAAGCCAGAGTGAAACAGCCGAGGATTGTTAGGGAGAGGATTAGGGATTTTAGGGGTGTTGGGGATTTTTGGGGATTTGAGGGTGTTGGGGGGTTTTGGGAATTTCGGAAGGCGATTCTTTTGCGGTAGAGTTTTTCAGTGAGCCCGCCTTCTGTTTCGTGTTTTTTCTTGAGAGATTCAGTGAGCTTTCCAAGCAAAAAACCGTCCATCTGGCAAAAAGTGAGGAGCATGTTCGCGGCTTGTTCGGGATCGTTGGGGAGGGTTGGGGTGTTTAGGGATGTTGGGGGGACCCATTGCGCTCGAAATTTTCGAAATTCTAGCACTTTCGGATGGTTTTTTTCCCAAATCTCCAAATTTCGCTGGCGCAAAAAATCTTGGAAATCTTTCGCCAATTCTTCATTTGAACCGCGCGCCACTCCGGCAAGAAAAAGGTAGCTCTTCAGCGATTCGGCAGTGAAACCTTCGGCGACATTTTGCGGATTGCTTCTTGCCGCCTGAACCATTTGGTCATGCGTCCGGCTCTTTTTGTCCACAAACCGATCGCAAAATTCCACCGTCAAATCCTGAATGACTTTTCCCAATTGATACGCCGCCAGATATTCATACCCCGGCCGCGAAAAATTTTTATTTTGATTATCCATAAAATTTAAAATCTTGAATTCATTTCAATTTCTCATTATTTCTTTTCGGCAAAAAATTATTTTTTGAAATCACCTTCTTGCCTGATATTTTTTCAATGTCTTTTCTTGTCCGGCCGGCCACTGCGCCGCCATCTTTTGCGTCGCGACGCAGCTTCGGCACACCTTTGGAATCACGATCTTTGGTAATTTTTGTCGTTGTCGCCTCGCCCAGCATCGTTAAAATCAATTCCAAGTCCGCCATATGATCACGCAAGTTTTCCCGTTTTATCCCTTTGAATTTTTTGTAATCATTTACTGACATATCAAACGCGCCTTGCATAATGTCATTGGTCAAAATCGCAAAATCAGTGTCTTCTTGCGCGCCGCGTTTTTCCCATTCGTTTGTCAAAGTCTTGCGAACCGCAATTCCGCGCATTCTTTTGTCTATCCAATCATCAGGATAACCTTTGGCTTTGTAAATCGCTACCGTTCTTTTTGTCGCCAATTCCGGATCTTCGATTTCCTGCACACGCTCGTAACCAACCCTTGCCAACCACATTTTGAACGGCTCGGCTTTCGGTGAAGGAATGGATTGAATAATTCTAAATATTCCTTCAGTGTTGGCGCAATCAGTTTCACGCATTTTTCCATCCGGTGATTCCAATTTCAACTGTCGACAAATTGTCGACAGTTGAAATCCACTCTCATCTTTCACGCGAATTTTCATTTTATACCAATAATCCCTCGCATTAACGCTATCCGTCAGCGCCTCCACCACATCAACCACCGAAAACCACCATTCATTATTATGAATGATTTTCCTGACTTTTTTTCCCTTGAACAAGGCGATTTTTGTTTTATTTTTCATAGTTTCAATTGTTTTTCCGGGTTAATTTTCAACCGGTCACATTTTGTGACCACTTCACTTCCTTCGTTTTTTAGACGATTTTTAAGTGTCGTCCAATATGTTTTCGCCCGATTATAATCAGTTTGATTAGTAAGTGCGGCAATAATATCAATAACTGAAAAATACCAAACCTCCGCCATTTCATCATAATGCCGGCGGATTTTGAAATTTTCAAAAATAGCCAAATCTTTTTTGTTCATATGCTTTATTGTTTTTTATAATGAGATTACCTTGCGTGCTTGAAATGTCCGGCGTAGGAATGTACCATTGACAAAAGCGAACGCATGTTCGTTTTCTCCAATCCAATCGCAATGCGATACAGCTTGTTTTTATATCTTTTTATCACTTTTCTTCTTGTATGAATTCTATCAGTCTTTACGAAATATCCCAAAAAATCAATTCCATTCTTGATTGGTTGAATTTTGCATTTATTAAAATTGAGATTCAAGGAAAGTTTTTCCTGCAAAAAATCATCGACAATATTTCTCAAAACTTTCAATTCTTCGCTGTTTTTTCCCAATATAATAAAATCGTCAACATAACGAACATATTTTTTACATTTGAGTGTCCGCTTTACAAATTGATCCAGTTCATTAAGATACAGATTGGCGAAAAATTGAGAACTGTAATTTCCAATCGGCAATCCTTTTGGCAGGTTTTGCCTGAGAAGCGATTTGTGTGGAGGAATTTTCGCCAAAAGCTCCAAATCACCTTTCGTGGAATAATTTTCATTCGCGCGATGAAAAATAATCGTTTTTGCCAACCACAGAATTTCTTCCAATTTCTCCCGGCTTTTTTTGAAACTTCCTTTTTCTTTCCCTTTTCGGAGATTTTTTTCCAAAATATCATAAAGAATTTTGTGGTCTATGGACATAAAAAAACTTTTAATGTCAAACTGTCCGTAATAACAATTTGTTTTTCTTGTTGACCGGACAAATTCTTGCAATCTTTTCACGGATTTATGCGTTCCTTTTCCTTTGCGACAAGCAAATGAATCGAAAATAAATCTGCGCTCAAAAAAATTATTGATTTCCCGAACTAGCAGATGATGGACGATGCGGTCACGAAAATCCGCCGCAAAAATTTCCCTAAGGCTTGGCTCATCGACAGCAAAACAGATTGATCGCCCGGGTCTATATTTTTTCTCAACCAAATCTCGCAAAAGAATCCGCAAATTTCTCTCAAAGTCCAACTCAAATTTAAGTGCATTGATTGTCTTGCGCTTGTTTTTCCGGCAATCCAGATATGCCTGATACAAATTTTTATATGTAAATATTGACATAAAAATTTTTTATTTTTTATGGCTAAAACATAATATACCCATCTCCTTGAACACAACGAACGTAGTTGCTATTCGTCTTATTGTTGTTGTTCGTGTTGCCCGTGGAAAAATTGACGTTCCACGCATTCGTCGTATTATACTCGGTACCGGACCAGAAATTGCCCGTACCGATTTATCTTCGCTCTGTCGATTCTCCAACCGTATGATTTGAAAAAAATACGAATTTGACTTTGGCTTGCTTCTTTTTTTATGAAGCGGCAAAGATCGCGGTAGGTAAATTGTGCGCACCTTTTGGAATCAGGTTTATTTGACTACCAAAAGCTCCGGCCATAAAAAAATTTCTTTTATCACCCCCCCCCCGGCCTTTTTCGCCCATTTCAACCATCCTCCAATTTCCTTTCCAATTTCCAAAAGATAGCCCTCATTGATATGAGAGAATTGACCGACCGACAACAAATTTATTTCTTGTCCCATTCTGAGTCTCATTTTCAACTTATCGAAAACCACACTCAAATTCTCTATTTTTATTTTCTTTTGTTCATTGGGTAAATTATTGACCAAAATCGTAAGATCTAGACATTCCCAAGCCAGCCCAATCATTTCATTACCCAATGAATATTTGTGTTCTTTAGGAAAATTCTTTACGGTTTTGTACATAATTTTTATCAATTGATAAATTTTATGATAAAGAGTAAAATTTTTATTTTGCATTGTTTTTAAATTTAAAAAATTAAGCCAAATTCCCAAATCCGCCTTCGGCGAACCAAATTCCAAATACCTACCAACCTTGAACACAACGAACGTAGCCGCTAGTCGCCTTATTGCCGCTGCCCGTGCCGCCCGTGGAAAAATAGACGACCCACGCATACGTCGTACCATACTCGGTACCGGACCAGAAATTGCCCGTACCGAAATTATCTCCGAATGTCGCACGGTTGGTGTATATGCATTGCAATTCTTCTTTGGTCGGCAATCTTCCGCCGGCATCTTTGCAGGCTTGGCGGGCAGGATACAAGGCAAAACCGACCGTGTTGTCCGCCGTCAGATTGTCTCCGTTTTGCGCTCCGTCCTGCCCGCATTCGGGCAAATCGCAATCAGTTGCCGTCGTTTTCCATGTTTTGGTCGTGGCTTCGTTGGCGCGTTTGACGACAACATAATCTCCATCGCCCAAAGTGTCGACGCAAACATCGTCAAAACCAGCACCGCAGAACCACGTTCCATCATCGCAAGTCTTTTCTGCCAATTTCACTTCCCCTGTCCCCGTATCCACCGCCACATTCCAAGTGTCATCCACCTTTGAGGTATCGGAAAAAGAATCAATCACCGACTGGGCGAAAGCAACGAATTTGTCCCGCCCAAAAATCCCGACCAGCGCAATCAACACAACCGCGATCACCAGGATTATTTTTGTTTTTTTGGATTTCATATTTTTATTGGTCTTATATGACTTATTTGTCTTATTTGTCTTATTTGCTTTCCACAATCCACCAATCAACTTTCACCTCTTCCTCCACCGGCTGGGCGAGAATGATTTTGAAACCCCCGTCCTCCAAGTCTTCATTGTCAACCCAACTTGCTGAGCCTGGGTTGTTTTTGAACGAGATGAAAACTTTCACGCCGGATGAATCTGCGGCTTTGGTCGGAACAAACACGCTTTTACCGTCAAGAGTTGGGGTTTGGGGGTTTTCGGGAGTTTGGGGGTTTTCGGGAGTTTGGGGAATTTCGGGAGTTTCGGGTTGTTCAAGAGCTGGGGAAATCACCGCTGATCCGATGGTTGGCGATTCGTCATCGGCGTTCGCGACTGTCAAAATTCCCGTTTCCAATTCTTCAATCTTCAATTTTCCGTCCAAAAGTCCGGTGGCTTTCATCTTCGCGATATCGTCGGAAATATCCGAGAGATTGGAGAAATTTTCATTCATATCGGCGATGAACTGCAGAATGCTTTCATCTTTGATCAAATTCATCTGGCTTTCGATTTCAGCCAGAACAGCTTGCGAATCCAAACTCTGCGCTTCCAAAATTGCCAAACGATTTTCCACGTTCAAAGATGCCATTGCATCAGCAAGCAAAGCGTTGACTTGGTCTTCGACTTCCATCTCGGCGATGCGATCGGACACTTGCGCTTCCACTTCCTCGACTGTCAAAGATTTGTTTTTGCGGGAGATGAGGACATTGATCACGCCTTCGCCTTTTTTCAAATTCTGCAAAGCAACACCGACGGTTGAGTCTCCCGGGTTGGCTTTCATCACATATCCGGGAATCGACGCACTGGTCAAAGAATCTCCGGAGGAAATCGCTCCGTTTTCAGTCGATACTTTTGCCGGAACTTGTCCGAGCATTCCGATTACGGCATAGTTCGGATTGTCTTCCCGATGTTCATCTCCGGGAGCGTTTCCGAGAACCGCCGGCGAAGTCGAAACGATACCCATCACATCCGGATCGCTGGCTCGGGTGCAGCGCTTGATCGCGTTTTCTTTCGTTATATCAACACAAACAACTTCACCCGATTCAAGTTTCTCACTCTCCGTCCAAAAATATTCCGCATAGTCGGCGCTTCCGCTGGTCCAAGCGTTTGAGTCATTGACATAGGCATAATTCACTCCGTCGCGATCGTGATCGGCGGTGAAAATATATTCCGGCGTCGTGTCCCCGATTCCCACTCCTTCGTTTTGCAATCCTCCGCTTCCGTCCGCTTCGCCGTAAATCGTGAGCAGCGCGTTTCCATCCAGTTGGGCGCTGTAACTTTCCACTGTTCCCGCCACCTGAGTTCCGCTGATTGACATATCCACCCAAGAAACCGCCCCCGAGTCTTCGGCAAAATTGAAAGCGCCCAATTCCAAATCATTGACCGAAACCAATCCAGTCGAATCAATCGTCAAAGCCGCCACTCCGCCTGTCATCAAATTCAAACTTCCACTTCCCACGTCAATATTTCCATCAGTCTGATCATGCCAGAATTTCAAATAATCGGAAGTTGAAGTCGCGTCGGCGGATTGGATGTAGAGGGTTGGGTTGTTGGAAATGGCATGAGCAAAGTCAGTTGCCATATCACCGGATTCAACAAACAAAATATTTCCACTTTGGTCTGTGCTTCCAACTCCGGTTCCAATTAAGAGAGAATCATTAGTCTGATTTGTATCCCATTCAAAAGCTATATCACTTCCTCCACCAAAATATTCAACATTATCATCTCCATGATATAAATCTCCATAAAAATATGCATTACCCGAAAATCTTGAAATTCCATCCACCTCCAACTCATCCTCCACATATAAATCCCCATCACCGTCGGCATAATCAACCGTTCCCGCATCTCCGATATGAATCAAATTATTCACCAAATATCCGCTGGAATTGACTTGAAAATCATCCCCGTCGCCAACTGTGAAAAGCGAAGCAGGAGTAGCATCGCCGATACCAACATTACCATTGGCAAACACGGCTGAATAATTACTATCCGCTCCGGTAGCGCCGTTGACATACAGTCCGTACGCATTGGTTGTCGCCGCGCCCGTTCCTTCTCCGGTCGCCGTGAAATATCCTCCGTAAGTGTTCACTGTTCCGCCGGTGGAAACTCCGGTTGATGCCGCGTCGCCATATACGCCATACACATTCGTCGTGTCGGCAGTGAAAATTCCCGTCGAATCAACGTCGTTTTTGATTCCGTAATAATTTCCGGCGGTCGTCGTGGTCAAATCCAAATCATTTTGCAAAGTGTCCGCCACCACCACAAATCCATCATTTGCCGCGCTGAGTGTCAAATCCAGATTCGCCCAAGCGCTGTCAGTCTGAACATATCCCGGTCCTTGGAATTTGGCATACGCCGCAGTCGAATTGGTGAAAATCAAGTCATTTGCCACGGAAATATCTCCTGCCGATGCAAATGAAACCGGATTATTGAAAGTGGATTGCGCGCCCGTCACCGTGAACACATCCGTGCCGTTGTAATTAAGATTCAAAAGATTTCCCGTTCCATCAGAGCGAATCGACAATCCCCCGGCGCTTATTCCGGTATTAGAATTGTAAATATGCGCCAAGTAATCATCAGTAGATTTGGAAACATCTAAAAGATATGCGGGCGTCGCCGTTCCCAGCCCCAGAAAATCGCTCGCGTCATCCCAGAAAAAATTGGGATTGTCCTGGCTGATAACTCCGCCAGCTCCGGCAAAAGCAATCGAGCCTTGGGTAAGTCCGCTCAAAGTAATCCCGACAAATGTCGGCGAAGAAGTAGTCAAAACGTTTTGATCCATCGCATACAATTCATAATCTCCCTGTCCGGTATTGACCGTGGAAAAAGTTACGGCAGATGTCGTAAGAACGTTTTGATCCATATCATAAAGTTCATTCGCGCCTTGTCCCGTATCCAATGTTATTCCTGCTAATGTTCCCGTCGTGGAAACATTTCCGGTAGCGTCAATTTGAAAATCATCCCCGTCGCCGACAGTGAAAAGTGAAGCCGGAGTCGTGTCGCCGATGCCCACATTTCCGCCAGATAAAATCGTCAAATATGGAGTAGTGCCGACAGCGGATCCCAGTCCGATTTTGAACGCGTCATCGGTATCATCCAGACCGATGTAATAATCTTGTCCCGCAACATTTTCTCCGTCAAAGATTACCGAAGTGTCTTCCGCAATTCCGCTTCCCAAAGTAATTCCCGATTCTCCGCTCGATGAATCACTAATCACCAAATTCCCACTAGCATCAGTCGAAAGGGTCGCGAAAGTCGTCGCGTCATAGGAAAGACGCAAAGTATTCGACGTACCAAAAATATCCAACGAATCCGATGGAGCATTGGTTCCAATTCCCAATCTGCTATTATTATCATCCCAGAAAAAATCAGTATTATTTTGTGAATAAATTCCGCTTCCTCCGGTAAATACAATCGAACCTTCGGTAAACGCCGTGGAAGTTCCCGTTCCACCGTTAGCAACTCCAAGCGTGTCTATATCAAGATCGAAATAATTTTGCGCGCTGTGATCCCCCCAGCCAAAAGCCGTGTCCCAGTTGGCGGAATTGTCGGTAATTTGCGAAGTCACTCCACCGGAAATTTTAACCAATCCGTCATAAGCACTCATATCCGCTTCCAATCCTCCATTTTCATGCGGCAATAATCCGGAAACATCGGTCGTTAAATCGATTTGTCCCAAAGTCAGTTCTTGTCCAGTTAGAGAAATATAGTCCAAACCGGCGGCAATCGTTATTTCGTCGTGAGATGAAACCGTTCCCCAACTCGGCACCCCTCCGGTGATGATAAGGGCTTCACCTTCTCCTCCTAGCGCCAACACATCCCAAACTCCCGATGAAATTGTCGGAATACCGGTTTCCGCCGCCGTATCGATTCCCGTTCCTCCGCGGCTGGTCGCCAGTTGCGGTTCGCTTCCAAGAGTATTGGCATCCACCCAATATGTCGCATATCCTGCCGATCCCCCTCCACCAATTGCTCCTGCACTACCCCAATTGGTAATACAATTTGTTCCGTCACCTAAACATAATCCGGAAAACTCTCCGTATCCGTCCGTCACTGTATTGTTGTATGTAGAAATTCCTCCTGTTATGAAAAGATTTCCCACCGTTCCCGCATCGGAAAGCGCGCCGAGCAAATTCGCCGAGGCGTCAGAAAATTCCAACCGGTCATCGGTCGTTTCGTCGTAGGCAAAAATAATATCGCCGTCCGTTCCGAAACGGAAATTGGTATTATCTGCCAATGTCCAAACACCTGATATTGTCTGCGTGTCCGCGTCGAAAATATAAGCTTCCATTTTATCTTCCAAATCAGCCTCGCTTCCCACTCCCGTTCCGCCATGCGCCACCGCCAAATAATTGCTATCCACCGACCAAACTCCGGCAGTAATATATGGCGCGCCAGTTAATGCCGCAGTTGTAATTCCCGTACCTCCGTTTGCAACCGGAAGAATTCCTGTAACATTAGAAGTCAAGTTAATATCGGCGGCGGTAATTTGCTGGAATCCGTTAATAGAAAGATAACTTTCTCCTGCCAGCGTAACTTCACTATGCACATCACTCGTGAAAGCTACTGTTCCGCTTCCGTCTTGAAAAGTAATAGTATTGTCAGCAGTCGGGTTGGTGA
>LBQD01000002.1 GCA_000990585.1 Candidatus Moranbacteria bacterium GW2011_GWE2_35_2- | reverse complement strand
GACGTTCACTGGCGCTTCGGGGATTGGCTTGCACCGCTCCCGTTAACGTTCCAGCACTGGTCAGGCGTCAGCCCCTATACTTCCCCTTGCGGGTTTGCAGAGACCTGTGTTTTTGATAAACAGTCGCTTGGGATCTTTAGCTGCGGCCTATACCTTGCGATATAGGCGAGACATCTTGCGAACTTACGTCTAGCTGTTTTGCCGAGTTCCTTAACGAAGGTTCTCCCGTTCCCCTTGGGCTACTCGCCCTGTCCACCTGTGTCGGTTTGCGGTACGGATGAAATAATACTAATCTTAGAAGTTTTTCCTGGCACTTTGCTTTATTCTGTTCCCCCGACACGAGGTCGGGGTTCCAGAGAATTCTTGGAATATTGCTTTCCGGATTTTCCTAGAAAGCTTCCTTAAAAACCCTACGCCAATCCATTAAGGCGCAGAATATACTAAAATGCGTCCCTCCATCGAATATTATTTCAGTACAGGAATATTAACCTGTTGTCCATCGACTACGCTTTTCAGCCTCGCCTTAGGACCGACTAACCCTGGGATGATCACCATTGCCCAGGAAACCTTGGACTTTCGGGGTGCACGGCTCTCACGTGCATTGCGGTTACTTATGCCAACATTCTCACTTCCCTGCGCTCCACCACGGCTCACGCCTTAGGCTCTAATTTCTAAACAATTTCTAATTTCTTAATTTATTAAATTTAAAAATTAAGTCATTAAATCATTGATTGAAAATTGAAAATTGAAAATTGAAAATTCCAGTGTCATGCACTGGAGTCCATATCTTCGGTATCATGTTTAGCCCCGTTACATTTTCGGCGCAAAATCTCTAAACTAGTGAGCTATTACGCACTCTTTAAAGGATGGCTGCTTCTAAGCCAACCTCCTAGGTGTTTGAGAAACTTTACTTCCTTTTCCACTTAACATGAATTTGGGGACCTTAGATTATGATCTGGGCTTTTTCCCTTTTGAGATCCGACCTTAGAGCCGGATTTCTGACTGCTCGGATAAGAAACATGGGAATTCGGAGTTTGGTTGAGATCGCTACGGCAAGCCGCGCGGCCTCATTCAGTAGCTCTACCTCCCATGCTCATTTACCGAACGCTAGCCCTCAAGCTATTTCGGAGAGAACCAGCTATTGCCAAGCTCGATTGGAATTTCTCCTCTACACACAAGTCATCCCCTAGAGTCGAACGACTAGTGGGTTCGGGCCTCCCCCCGATGTTACTCGGAGTTCACCCTGCTCATATGTAGCTCGCCTGGCTTCGGGTCTAGTCCATACGACAATATGCGGCGGTTAAGCCTCGCTTTCACTATGCGTCCGCCACAAAGTGGCTTACGCTGCCATATAAAACTAACTCGTTGGCTCGTTCTGCAAAAAGCACACCATCACCTCGACGCAAGCGCCGGGGCTCTGATTCTTTGTTAGCGTATGGTTTCAGATACTATTTCATCTCCCTTATCGGGATGCTTTTCACCTTTCCCTCACGGTACTAGTTCACTATCGATCTGAAGTAATATTTAGCCTTGGAAGTTAGTGCTCCCATCTTCAAACGGGATTTCTCCGGTCCCGCCCTACTTTTTGACACACCTATTTCCACATCAATCGTTCATATACGGGACTATTACCCTCTATGGTCGCTCTTTCCAGAGACATTCTATTGGATCAATGCTAAAGAGTGTCGGCTGTTCCGCTTTCGCTCGCCACTACTTGCGGAATCACTATTGTTTTCTTTTCCTCCTGGTACTAAGATGTTTCAGTTCCCAGGGTGTGCTTCATTAACCTATGAATTCAGTTAATGATTTCGCCTCATCGGCGAAGAGTTGTCTCATTCGGAAATCCTCGGATCAAAGCTTGCTTGGCAGCTCCCCGAGGCTTATCGCAACCTGCTACGTCCTTCATCGCTTACTTCAGTCTAGGCATCCTCCATACGCTTTAAGTAACCTTTCTTATTTTACTTTTTATTTAAGTTAACAGTTAATAATCACCTTTCGGAAAAAATTAACTGTCTTAGTTAAATTGCATTTATTTTACCTACATTTTATCTATTTTTTCCATCGCCTCGTTTTCCCGCTCACTTTAACAAAGACAATAAAAAAACATAGATGCTCGTTGATATTCTGTTTTCAAGTTTCAAACTTATGCGGAAAATTTTTCATACTATATATGTATTTTTTACATATAATAATATAGAATATTTCGGCATAATTTTTTTCACCCAACTCTCAAATGACAAACAAAAAACTCGCCCATCGCGAGAAATATATTTAACAAAACTCTGTTAAATATTTCACCCGCCTCTTTTATTAACTTTTGCGATTAATTTCTTAATCAGATTTTTATTTTGATAAAGTTATATTTCCAAACCGCCATAACATAATAGCAAACAATAAAATCCTGTCAAGCCTCTACAAATTTTGCAACAAAAAACATCCTAAAAAAACTTTTCCACAAGCTACAATTTAGCATTATAGCAAGTAATAATCCGACTTACAAAAAGGTGTGAGAAAAGGTTAACATATGATCAAACCTCCGCCCCTTCTTTGGAAAATATCCCCCGGATAACCTCATCCGCCTGCATTTCATCAATCAAAATATCATCCACGGGCAAGCTGGAAATGAGAATTCTTGAAGCAATTTCTTTGGTTTTTTCACGCGGAACTTTCAGTGAGGCGAAGTGGGAATTAATTTCATCCACTTCCCCAAATTCACTCAATTGGTCACGGGAAATTTTCTCACCATCAAAAATTATTTTTATTTTTTTGTATGGCGCATATTTTTTAATAAGTTCGTCTAATTTTCCGTCATAGATTATTTTTCCCTTATCGATAATAATCACCCGTTCGCAAAGTTCTTTGATGTCTTCCATATAATGCGAAGTCAGGATGATTGTAGTCTTATTTAACTTATTATATTTCCTTACAAAATCCCGCACATTTTTTTGCGCCACAACGTCCAATCCTAAAGTCGGCTCATCCAAAAACAAAACTTTCGGCTTATGAAGGAGCGCCGCTACCAATTCGCATTTCATTCTCTGTCCAAGCGAAAGCTTGCGCACCTGAACATCCAAAACATCTTTCAAATCCAAAAGTTCAACTAACTCATCCAGATTCTTTTTGAAATCTTCATCGGAAACTTCATATATTTCTTTGTTAAGCACAAAACTTTCCATCGCAGGAAGATCCCACCAAAGCTGGTTTTTATTTCCCATCACCAAAGCAAATTGTTTTTGATATTCCGCCTGACGCTCATATGGATCAAATCCCAACACACGCGCCTGCCCTCCATCCGGATGCAAAATTCCCGAAAGCATTTTGAGTGTCGTGGTTTTACCGGCGCCATTAGGTCCTAAAAATCCGACTAATTCACCTTCTTCTATCTTGAAACTTATATCCCTCACCGCGTCCTTAAAAAGTTTTTCGCGCGAAAAAAGACTCTTAACCGAAGCCCAAAGCCCCGGCTGTTTTTTGTAATATTCGTATTTCTTGCTTAAATCTTTAACTTCAATAATCGCCATAATTTTCCCACTGTCATTCCCGCAAAAGCGAAAATCCAGTCAATAAACTTTTTAAATTCCAATCCCTTCAAATTTCCTCAATCCTTTTTTATATAATAGCCTGATAATTCCATAAAGTAAAATCAGCCAAAAAATTTCAACTCCCAAATAAAACCAGCTTTGCGAAAGGGAAATTTTTCCAAGATAAAGCTGAAGTGGGATAAAATAAATATACGCAAGCGGAAAAAATAAAAATATTTTAAAATAAAAGATTGGAAGCATATTAAGTGGAAAAACTCTACCGGATAAAAAACCGACAAGAACCCTAATTGAATACCTGCTTCCACTCACCGCTGTCGTCCAAAAAGCGATCATCCCGATCAGAATTGTAATAAAAAGATTAATAAAAAATCCACCAAGCAGCATAATGAAAATCACAATCAATTTGACAGGATCAGCTGTGATAATGATTTTGTCAAACATTATATATATCAAAATAGTTGCAAAAAATATTCCGGAACCAAGAGCAATTATGTTTCTGCCAAAAGTATAAATAATAATATATTTTATATAATCAATTGGCTTAATTAGAAAATTAGACAGTCTACCTTCCTGTATATCTCTTGAAATATTATATTCCAAGCCATAATTAGCTGTAAGATAAATCATCATCCATCCAATAATAATATATGTCATCATCTCACTATATGTGTAGCCGGAAACAACTTCATTAGTCTGAAAAATAATTGTCCAAATTATAATCTGTACACCGATGTCTATGATATTAGAAAAACGATAAAATAAAATATCAACCCGAAAAGACAATTGTCTTTGGATTTCAATTTTTATAATCGATTTTATTTTACTGAAAGTATTAAGCTCCAAAACCTTCATATTTTTTTAATCCAAATCCGTAAATTATCTTTGCAACAAAATATAATAATATTATCCAAATTATCTGTATCCCAACACCTCTGACTGCTTCTGCATAGCTAATTTTATTCAAATAAAACTGAACTGGGACAAAGAAAGTATATGCAAAAGGCAAAGCAATACTAGTTTTTACAAAAACTGCTGGTAACATCACTAAAGGAAAATAAGCTCCTGAAAAAAATCTCGCCAAAGTATTCAAAAAATCTTTCAGTCCAACAACCTCCATTGTCCAGAAAGAAATCATCCCAATTATAATCGCAAAAAACAGTTTGATAAAAAAAGCCAGAAATACCATCGCCAGCAAAATCAAAATTTTTGGCGCATCCAAATCAACAATCATATTTTTTCCAAACAAAGCCACATATAAAGCTGACTGCAAAATAACAAATCCGAAAGCGATTATCACTCTTCCGATTGCAACCATCGTCACATATTTCAAATAGCTCATTGGCTTTACCAGATAATTTGTCAACCTGCCCAGTCTAATATCCTTGGAAACAGTTTCTTCGAAATCGTAGTTGGCCGTAATAAACATAAAAATCCAACCAACAATAATATATGTTACCATTTCATTGTAGTTGTATCCGCGTACAACATCAGCGGTTTGAAAAATTACTGTCCAAAGAAGATAAGAAAAAAACAGCTCCAAAAAATTGCCGGGAGTATACATGGCAATATCATATCGATAAGCAAACATTTCCTGCAACTTATTTTTTACAATGGCTAAATATTTTTTCATATTTTAACTGCTTGCGCTGGAATATTTTTTTAGGCTTATTTTCCAGATTATCAGACTTACCGCAAAAAACAAAATGGCATACACTGCCCCAAAGACCATCCACTGCCAACTCAAAAGACCAAGTAATGTCTTAGTTGGAAATGCCACAATCACAATTATCGGAATCACGAAAGTGAAAACGGCCTGCACAGTCACAGAAAAAATCTCCGGCGGAAAGCGCCCAACTGTCATTGCATCACGATAGACCCAAATCGTATTTTCATTTTCCACACTCCAAATTGTCACACAAGCAGCCAAAATATGGATTGCGATTACGATAACCATTCCAATTCCAATAAACACCGCATATCCCAAAATATTTTCCCAGCCAACATCAATTGGTAATTTATAAACCGTAAAAATTATCAGTCCGCTTATCGGAAATAGAAAAATCATATCCATGATATCCGTAATCCGACTCATTGAATAAAAAAGGGGATTTACCGGCTTCGATAAAACATAATCAAAATTTCCCTGTTTCACATCATTTTGAAACATATAAATCCCCCGAAAAAATGCTTGCGCCAAAACATCCAAAAGATTGAAAGTAAGAAAAAACAAAATCACCTCATATTTCGAATATCCCGCCATTGTGTTTGTATAATTGAAAATCGAAACAATCAGCAACAAGAAAAATCCAAATCGCACCAGCTTGCCCAAAAAATACCCTCCGCTTTCAAGGCGATTGGAAAGATAACTTCCTGCCGCACAAGAAACCAATTGCTTCCAAATTTTGAAATATTTCTCAATATTCATAATTAGAAATTAGGTGGATTAGAGATTAGAAATTTTTGCTATATTCCTTATATTCCTTCCCCTGAATATCTCCTTAATCCTTTTTTCCAAACTATTCTGGTAATCAATCCTGCAACCAAAATCCAAAAAATCTGAAAACAAATTCCAATATTTGCCTGCCAAAAACTCACGCGTCCGAGATAAATTTCTACCGGAAAATAAACCAAATACGCAAACGGCAAAAACATTAATGGGATAAAAAATATTCTCGACAAAATACTCAAAGGAAAATAGGCTCCGCTTCCAAATTCCAAAATCCAATCAAAAAGAAACTTTGGACCAATCGCTTCACGCGAAAAAAATGCCAAAAGATTTGTCAGGTAGCTCAAAACAAAATACAAGCAAATCGCTAAAAATACCGAAACTCCAAACCACAGCAAAATCACCCAATTTGTTTGCGCAAATATGTCTACTTTCAAAATAATTGCGAAAATAACAACTTCAATAATCGCCGAAATCAAACTAATCAATCTTTGCGCCAATTGCCGAAAAAAATTATACCAAAAATAATTTACCGGCATTGCCAAGTACTTTGAAAAAATCCCTTGATTTATTTCTCTGGTAATTTCCGTTATTCCTTGGTTTCCAAAAATAACTGCGCGAAGAATATTAACCATAAACACATAAGTAATAATTTCTATTTCCGAATATCCAGCAAAGCTTCCATTTCGCAGAGTCAAACTTTTCCAAACATAAAAAAGCAAAAGGAGTACAATGATATTGCGCATTCTCCCGAAAAAAAAATTAAACCGATATTCAAACTGCCTCGCCCAACTCAAGCGAAATACCATCCAATATTTTTTCATAACCCATTTTTCACCTTGTTTGTATTATGTTCATCAAGCGTGCGAGAAAAAACGGTTTCTCCGGTCTGGGGATTGGAAAGAAAATAATTATAAGTTGTTTCAACCGGATAAATCGCCGCTTCGATAGCAGAAATTCCCGGATTGGAAATCGGTCCGGGCGGAAGTCCCGGGTTTTGATACGTATTAAATGGAGAATCCACTTGCGTGTCTGCGTATGAATATTGTTTCTTGTTTTCCCCTAAAACATAAGCAAGAGTAGCGCAACTTTGCAAAGGCTGTCCCGATTTAATGCGGTTCCAAAAAATTCCACTCACCAGCTTACGATCATCTTGCGAACGCACCTCACCTTCAATAACACTCGCCATTGAAATAATTTCATACAAACTTTTCCCTTGACTTTTTATTTCCAAAATCATATCCGCCAAAACTTTACGCTCAAAATTGTCCAGCATTTTCTTAATAATCATCTCAGCGCTTGCATCCTTGGTAAAAAAATAAGTATCCGGAAAAAGATATCCTTCGAGGTCATAGCCGTTTGGAATATCGTTCAAAAAATCATATCCGTATTTTCCCTGAAAATACTTAGGATCCTTAGAAAGCGTTTCGAATTCATCTACTGGCAATTTATTACTTTTCAATCTCTCAGCTATTTTCAAGTTTCTCCAACCTTCAGGAATTGTTATTTTTATTTGATTATCTTCTTTTTTGGTAGTTATTAAAACTGCAATATCCGCAATTGTAAGATTGGAAGAAATCACATAATCACCAGCAATTATTTTCCCGCGCAAGTTATGTTTCCAAAGATAAAAAACAAACAGCTTGCTGTTAGATATTAACCCTTCGCTTTCTAAATTTTCTCCTATCTCCATAGCATCCGCTCCTTTTTCTATCGTGAAATCTTTTTCTCCGGAAAAATCTCCATGAGAAAAATTCATCTGATTTTGCAAATAAAAAAATCCTCCCACTATTAAAATAAAAATGAAAATAAAAACAGCAAAAATATTCTTGATCATTACCATAAATTATTGCGATTTAACAATAAAAGGAACAAAAACAAAACCGGGAAATTCTTCCACATAAAAATCATCTTCCGATTTTTTTTCCACATAACAAATACTATTATGAATAGGAATAACCATTTTTCCTCCAATTTTCAATTGCCTCTTAAATGACTCGGGGATTTCTTCAACTTCAGCGGAAACCAAAATTCGATCATACGGAGCATTTTTTTCGAAACCTTCGGTCGCATCAATACACTGAAACTCTATTTGATATTTATTTAAAAAATCAAATTTATCAATATTATCCTTTCCAATTTCACACAATTCCAAAATTCTTTCTAATGCTGTAACTTTTCCTCTTTCTCCGGAAATACAAGCCAAAATTGCCGTTGTCCATCCACTCCCACTACCCACATCTAGAATATTTTGACCTTCTTCCGGGTTTAAAAGTTCTAACATAATCGCCACAGTTGTCGGCTGAGAAATTGTTTGTCCGTATCCGATTGGAAGTGGTATATCCGCCTCCGCCTCACTCACCATATCTGAAGGAACAAACTCCGCTCTGTTAACCTCAGAAAATGCCCTGATAATATTATCCGACTTTAAAACTCCTTTTTGAATCAAATTATTCGCCAATCTGTTCATAAAATATAATTTTACAAAAAATACAAACAAAAAACGCCTCCGTCAAATATTTTAACCTTTATCCAAAGATGTATTTATATTCCTATTATTTGAATCACTACATCTCTTTTTCTAGCCCCATCCAATTCTACCGCAAAAACACTCTGCCTCTCATTAAGTATCATTTTCCCTTTTTCTACAGGAAGAGTTTCGCTCACACCAAGCAACATTGATTTGCAATGAGAATGTCCATTACTTCTACCGTCCGCTTTCACATTTTTTCGAAGCTCAAAAAGATCATGCGAATACTGATCATCTACCGGAACCAGTTTATATAAAATTCGCATAAAATCCTGCACCAACATCGGCTCATTATGATTAATTACCACTCCCATTGTCGTGTGCGGAGAATAAATCAAAACTTGTCCCTCACGAATTCCACTATGATCAATCACCTCCTGAACCTGATCAGTAATATCCATAAACTCAATCTGATGCGTACTTTCCAAATTTATTTTTTGTTTTTGTATTTTCATAGTCTCTCTATATGAATTACAAATTCGTACAAAAAATATACGAACTGAAACTCAATTATTTTAAATTAGAAACATTTTATATATTATCTATCCCGCATTAACTCCAATTTACTTTTAGCAAAGAATTTATTTAAATACTCCCGCTACTGCCTTAACTGCTTTTTTGTCTAATGCTGATAGCATTATTTTACCACGATTTGGCTTCTTTACCAAATTAGCCAATGCCTTGGCAGCTTTGATTTTGTGCATATCTAAAATATTTTTTACCCTTGCATCCAGTGCGCCTCGAAAAATTCCCGGAAAAGCCAAGACGTTATTGATTTGGTTTGGATAATCGCTGCGCCCGGTTGCCACGATATACGCGCCTCCTTTTTTTGCTTCTTCCGGCATAATCTCCGGAGTTGGATTGCTCATCGCGAAAACGATAGATTTTTCATTCATTTTGGAAATATCCGTATGTTTCAAAATATTCGGCGCGCTCACGCCGATAAAAACATCTGCACCAACTAGCGCATCCTGAACTGTCCCTTGGATATTCTCTGAATTAGTAAGATGCGCAATTTCCATTTTAGCGTCATTCAATCCTCCTGCTCTCTCTTTGAAAATTATTCCCTGACTGTCGACCATCAAAATATTTTTAGCGCCATATTTTATCAACAATTTCATTATTGCCGTTCCTGCCGCTCCCGCTCCGGAAATTACAATTCTCACTTTTTTGATATTTTTTCCAACAACTTTAAGCGCGTTGATGAGCCCTGCCAAAACCACAATAGCCGTCCCGTGCTGGTCATCATGAAAAACCGGAATATCTAATTCTTTTTTGAGTCTTTCTTCGATTTCAAAACATCGCGGAGCTGAAATATCTTCCAAGTTTATTCCTCCAAAAGTCGGTGCGATCGCCTTGACGATTTTGATGATTTCTTCTGTATCTTGCGTATCAAGAACAATCGGAAACGCATCCACTCCTCCTAATTCTTTAAAAAGTAACGCTTTGCCTTCCATTACAGGAAGTGCACCGATCGCCCCCAAATTTCCCAACCCCAAGACCGCACTACCATCTGAAACCACCGCCACGGTATTTTTGCGAATCGTATATTCAAAAGACAATTTTTTGTTTTTTGCCACCGCCTTGGAAACCTCCGCCACTCCGGGCGTATACAAAACCGCCAAATTATCCTTGGTCAATTTCTGCTTGGAACAAACCTCGATCTTCCCGCCCAACTTTTTTGATAACTCAATTGATTTATGCATAAGTTTTATTCTGTTATTAAATTCATTATTATTTTCACCATCACCTCTTTTTCTTTTGGATTACTTTCCGCAACCAAAAGCGCCAATGCCGCCAAGGCATTATCATTGATTTTCTTTTCGCCTGATTTTCGATACAAATAATTAGTTTTGTCCAAAAAATACACAAACAAAAAAGCGCCGGTTCTTTTGTTACCATCGGAAAAAGGATGATCTTTAATTATCAAATACAACAAATGCGCAGCCTTGCTTTCAAAGCTTGCATACAATTCTTTGCCGCCAAAAGTCTGATATAATCCTTTTATTATTCCTTCAAAACTTCCGCCACGTTCACTGCCGAAAAGACTACTAGCTTCTTTCTTGGTGATCAAGTTCTCTTTCAATTCAGAAATTATTTTCAGACAATTATCATATTTCAAAACAAATTTACTCTTACTGCCTTTTGGCGCTTCCAATTTCTCTTTGTCATATTTTTCAAGAATAGATAAAGTTTTGGCGTAATTCGAAAGCAAATCCAAAATCTCACTTTCTTGTCCAGCCAATGAATTGCTTTTGGATTTTTCTTGCAAAAAATTAATTGTGTTTTTTAATTCTAATAATTTTTCTTTTGCATCGAGAAGTTTTTTATCGTTCAGCACATAGCCTCTAATTAAATAATCCCTCAAAATTTCAGTAGCCCAAATTCTGAATTCAGTAGCACGCTTAGAATTAACACGATAGCCAACTGAAATAATAGCATTCAAGCCATAAAAATTTACCGGCTTATCAGAATTTGCAATGTGCATTTTTTGCACATTGCTTTTTTCTTTTAATTCACCTGATACAAAAATATTCCTCAAATGCTTCGTAATAACGCTTCTTTCGGTGTTAAAAAGTATGGCAATTTGCTTTTGCGTCAACCACACCGTTTCATTTTCCAACCGCACATCCAAAGCGACTTCATTTTTTGAAGTTTTATAGATGATAACTTCACCTTTGTTTGGCAAGTTTTTTTCCGTATTTTTCTTTTTCATTTTGTTTAAAATCATTATTTACAATGATATATTATCACTTAATAATAATTTTTACAAGCATCGGAACAAAACTACGTTTTATTTTTTATTAATCTTTAGCTTTTTATAAATCGATCCCGCCGCTACAGCCCCCTCGGCGACTGCGGTGATTATTTGGCGGAATTTGTTTGATCCGGTTGTTACGTCTCCGGCGGCGTAGACATTTTCCACATTAGTCGCTTGCGTTTGGTCGACAACGATATAACTTTGCTCATCCAATGCCACGCCAAGTCCTTGCGCAATCGCCACTCCGGGAGTAGTTCCCACTTCAATAAAAACTCCTTGTACGTCTATTTTTTTCTCCTGACCATCAACGTCCAAAACAATTCCGGAAACTTTTGCATCGCCGGAAATTTCTTTCACGCTATTCATTTTTATTTTCTCGATTTTTCCGCTTTTTTCAATCTGTTCATCCCAAGATGGCTCCCAGTTATACGCATCGCGATAAACAAGCTTTACGCTTTTGGCAAATTCAGTCAAATGAATCGCCGCGGTTGCCGCCGCATCCCCTCCTCCGATCACCACCACATCTTTTTCTCGAAAAAACATCGCGTCGCAAGTCGCGCAATATGACACACCCTTGCCGACAAATTTGTCTTCTCCTTGAACATTCATTTTTCTCGGTTTCATTCCCAGCGCCAAAATCAAACTTTTTGCCAAATATTTTTCTCCACCCGCCATAATCTCAAATCCTTCTTCTGCTTTTGCCACCGAAGATACATCCGATTGGATAATTTTTACTCCGAAATGACGCGCGTGGTGCTCGAATTTTTCCATCAAAGTTTTTCCCGGAATAGAAACTTCTCCCGCCCAATTTTCTATTTCAGAGGCTTCCACTACCTGCCCGCCGATTTCATTTCCAATCACAATATGATCCAGCTTATACCTTGAAGCATAAATCGAGGCTCCCAACCCGGCCGGTCCCGCCCCGATAATAATCAAATCATACATCTTCTTTTCATTCTCCATAATTCTGTTTTTTGTTAATTTTTTATACTTAATACATTATACCAAATATCTCACACTTATTCATAATACTACCATTCGCAAGACAAAATTTCAAATAAAAAAGAGGGATGGCGATTTCTCGCTGATCCCTCATTTAGCCAAAACATCCTCCTTGATACTTTTCGTCGCAACCAGCCAAACTCCCGAACCTTTTTTCTTTCCTACGATAAAGCACTTTCCCCAGAACTTAAGCGTGGCCTCAAGGCGCTTGGTCTGCTCAACATCCTTTTTCAAAAAAAACCACAAGAAATAAAAAAAATTTTTATTCAGAGCATTTCGGACACTGACACCGTATTTATAACTAAAAGTGTCATCGATATTGTCAAAAAAAACTTTAGCAATATCACGTCCAATACCATCCCAAAACCGCTCACTCAAAAGCGTCAGAGTTCCATCATTCTTGGATTCCTCTTTCCATATATAAGAGAAATTTCCCTTCAGATAGGCATCAAAAGACACTACCCCTCCTCTGATAATAAAAAATTTATTCATAGGAATAAGAAGAATTCCTTCCACCCTATCCTTAGTAACAACTTGGATAGCCTTCCTGAGAAGCTCCTCGTCGATCCTTTCCTTTGGGGCCAACTTGAATCTCCCCCTCATCATAATCTGATAATACAATTCAAGCGCCTCCATCGCACCATCTGCATTATCAAACCCAGATTTTTTCAAGAAATCTTCTAGCATTTTTCTCTCCATTTGACTCATCCTCTTCACCTCCTTTTATTGGAGAATGGTTTTTATAAAAGTACTTTTTTAAATTCATCTCTTCAAAAAATTATCGCAAAAAAACATCGTTATGTCAATAAAAAAACCAACTCCGACATTGAGTCGGAGTTGGTTGGAATATATATTCATAAAACATTTGTTTTCTACAAAGATTCGAGTTCATTTTTCAAGCTGTCCTTATCTTGCACTCCGACAAATTCTTTTACCACTTCGCCACCTTTGAAAATCTTGATGGCCGGAATGGACATTATCCCGTATTTTTGGGATGTTTCAGGATTTTCATCCACATTCAATTTTCCGACCTTGAACTTATCGCCGACTTCTTTCGCCAATTCCTCAATAATCGGTCCCATCATCTGGCACGGTCCGCACCATGGCGCCCAAAAATCCACCAAAGTAATCTTTTCGCTTTTGATAACTTCTTGATCAAAATTTGCATCTGTAAAAGTTACTTCCATATAACTTCGTAATTTCTAATTTCTAAATTTTAACTTAATTAGGAATTTCCAAAATTAAATCATTAAAAATTAAAAATTTTAAATTAAAAATTATTATAGCCAACTGACTATAAGATAGACTCCTATCCCTGTCATTATAACTCCGGCGGCGCCATGAAGCAAGTGTATGTTTTTTGTTCGCCACTGCTCCATTTTTCCTCCGCGAAGTCCGAAATACATCGCCAAGGTAATCATCACCATCGGAAGAACAAAAATTAAATTATATACAGTAAGCAATAAAAGTGTCCGAGAAATTTGAACTTTTTCCGCCAAAAGACCAAGTACGACAATATACGGACCGCTCGTACAAGGAAGTAAAAAAAGACTCACTAAAAATCCGGCTCCAAGCGCTCCCAATGGACTAGTAACATTTTTTAATATTGATTTCATTTTTGGTCGCCAACTCATCGGTACCTCCATCAAAAAAACTTTTCCGTGCCAAAAAGCATCCTTAAGATTCGCTAGTCCAATCACAATCGCCAAAACCCCAACAATAATTGAGATTATCTTTGGAAGATTAAAAATTGTAATCACTTTATACAACCCCAGCCCCATCAAAAAATATGAAATGAAAACTGCCAGTGAAAAAAGCAATCCGGACCAAAGCGCTTTTTTTCTTCCTTGCGCTCCAACTACTGTCGCCACTAAAATAATCAACACGGCAAACGCACAAGGATTGATTGCATCCACCAATGCCGCTCCAATCAAGACCGGAAACGACAAACCATCACTACTTACTTTGCTTTCTTCTTCGGCAAAACCATTCACAAAATCAACCGCGGTTCCATTAGAAGACTCTATTCTTTTGACAAAATTTTTAATTATCGGCTCATCGCCGGAGATCAACTGATTATCAATAATAATCGCGGGAATTCCCAGATTTTTATATCCTTTTGCAGAAAATATTTTTGCCAAAAGAATTTTATTCTCTTCTTTATCATAATCAAGCTTCACAATGTCATATTTATCATAAAATCCCTCTTTCTCAAAATAAGCCTCCACATTCTGGCAGTGAGCGCACCAAGATGCATAAAAATACACTGCCTGTTTCTTGGAATCTTGCGCAAAAACCGGAAATGCAAAAACAAACATCATCAGCAGAATAAAAACTAACTTAAAAATCTTCATAATTATCAATGATCAATAACCAATTTTAAAAATTGATTGTAAATTTATTAGAAATTAGAAATTAGGTAAATTAGAAATTATTCCCCCCTTCTCCTCTCTCTCCTTTGATATTCCGCGATCGCCTCCTCAAATTCTTTTACTCCGAAATCAGGAAAATATTTCTCGGAAAAATATAACTGCGCATCCGCTGTATCCCACATCAAAAATCCCGCCGACAAATGAGGCTCGCCTCCCGTGCGAATCATATAATCCACTGCCGGCAAATCCTTCGTCATTAAATTTTCCTTAATAATCTCTCCATTTATATCCCCCGCCCGATATTCTTTTTTTGCGATATTCTTTACCGCCTCAAGCATATCGTCATCTCCGTCATAAGCCAGAAAAAAATTCAGATTGTAATTTTTGTAATTTTTGGTTTTCTCGATTCCGCCTTCCAGTGTCTTGATTAATGAAGCAGGGAAATACTGCCTCCATCTGCCAATAATATTGATTCGCGCCTCATTTTCTCGCACCTCCTCACTATTGATCAACTTTGCAAAATACCGGTCATAAATATCCAAAAGCGCTTTCTTTTCCAAAAGCGGACGCTTTTCCAGATTTCCCAAAGACGATCCCCAAAAAGAAATATTTTTTATTTTCAAATCCAACGCCTTGCGCACCAGCGCCTCGATATTTTTCGCTCCTTCCTCGTGCCCCTCCCATGGCTTAAGATTTCTTTCTCTTGCCCATCGGCGATTTCCATCAGGGATTATTACAATATGATTTGGTAAATTATCCATAAAATTATATAAGTCTTATATGTCTTATGCGTCCTATTTGTCTTATTCTACTCTACTTCATTTCTTTTCCAGCATAATATAATTTTTCAAAAAAAGAAAGGGAGCAATCGACCTAATTGCGCAGATTCACGCAAACACTGATCGAAAGCTCCAAAAAAAAGAACCAAAGAAAATTACCCGCTGTATGTCCGGCTGCACGGGCAAATGCCACCCGCAGAAGGAAACTCACCGCTACAACCCGAAGTATCTTCCCGAATCAACAACTCTCCGCTCTCGGGATGATAGACGGTCCCGCGATACAAACTGCTTACGCCATCATTCAATCCGGCAGCAGGAATCCGCAATTTCCCTGCTGAACTCTTCTCGCTCAACGCTAACCACTTCTTTCCCATGTCAGGCATAATTTATTCCCTCCTTGAAAAATTTTTTTGAGCGGAAAATTTTTTCCGCCCGCCCTATTGTTTTCCTCCGCAATATACCACGCCCTTTTATTTTTTTCAATATCCCAAAATTATTGATTTTTTCACCCTTTATTATACACTTACAATGTATCATACTAATCCAAAGTCCAAACTAATTAAAAACGTAAAAAATTATGGAAAATAAAATCAAACTCATTACTGAGTTGAACAAAAAACATTCGGAAATGTTTCAAAGCCAACGACTCGAAAGAGAACTATATTTGGCAAAACATCCGACCAATGTGATTGTTTTCAAATGTATGGACGGGCGCATTCATATGCCGACTGTCACCCAAACTCCGCTAGGAATTATGCACCCCTTCCGCAACATCGGAGGAAAATTCGATCTCGGTTGGCCGCTCCTGAACGAATCTTTCGACCGCTATGTGAAAAAAGCCGTAGCCAAAGGAAACCGCACGCTCGTCCTGGTGACATATCATTATTCTGAAGGAGACCAGCATCGCGGATGTGCCGGATTTCATTATGACTGTGAAGAATCGAAAAGATTCACAGAAGAATTCCGCAAACAAATTCTGCGCACATATGGAGAAAACAACGGGGTAGTTTTTCCAATTCTGGTCGGACTGGAAACGGACAAAGACGCTTTGATTTTCCATGGAGAAAATGGACAAATTATGGATGTAGCGACAATCAAAGATAGTGATGAAAAAAATTTGAAAACACTTTTTGGAAAATTATATCCATCAATGCCGGAACGAATTCTTTCTGATTTAATTCCACTGGTACAAGGAAATATGCGTTGCATCAAACAAACAACAAACACTGGCAAGCCTCTCAAACAAATGGTTCACGGCGAATGGATTTTGGCAGTAGGAAAAGGATTTGATTGGCTGCACACGCCGAATATTGCAATGATTGTCGGTCCATATGACCCGAATATCGGCGAACCGATTCAAACCGCCGCCAATATCATCAAATCGAATATGAACGCGAAAAGCGGACAAAAAGAATTCGTGCTTTTGTCATCCGCGGTATACTCGGACGCCGCAGAAATTTCGCGCGCCAAAGAACGCACGCTCTATCTCAACCGCCTCACGCAAGACATTATCAAGAAAAATTTGCCAGATATGGTCGGAAAAATGCACTCTATGGCAGTCATTCTCAACGCAGACACAATGGAAATGCATATTGTAAAATAGAAAGATTCACAAAAAAAGAAAAGGGAACGGTCAAATTTTCGACCGAACCCTTTATATAATATGGAAAAAAATATTATTTTCCAGCAAGCTTAATACACGCCTTTTTCTTGCCAAAGGCAGAAAAAACATCCACTCCCTGCATTCGCGGACATTTTCCAACAGCGCACATAGCAATACAGCTCTGACAACCGTTTTCATACAAACATTTGCTATCTGTCATAAAAATTCCTCCTCATTAAAAATATGGCCTATCGCCTCTAACAACATTCTTTTTCCCCTCGAGCTGGCGACTTAATTCAGCAACCCGAGCAGTATCGTCAGCCCTCTTAGCTGCGTCAATCTGGCGCTGTATCGAATCTAATTCATTACCAGCCGCAACAATCTTTTGATTACTCTCAACTATTCCATTAGAACAAACGGGTCCCATACTTTCCTCCTTCTCTTTTTTATTTTTTTCGCCAAACCCATTTACTACAAAACACTCACGATCGCAAGATTTTGTAGTATACAGATTGTTAAAGAGCTACATTTAAATTCAACAAAAAATCCGGCTTTTTTGCCGGGTTGAATTTCTTTTCTATGCTACTACTCTTAAAATTATGAATTCAATTTAACCGGCAAAAAATGTCCCTCAAGAATGAGGACTAGCAAATAGGCTAGCAACATTTTAGCTGATAAATTATTCATACTCATATTCTAGTAAAACAAAAAAATATTGTCAAACCAACTTATCCACAATCAAATCTTTGTTCCAATTCCCTCCTTCCCTATCCATCAATTTACCATTTAGAAACGACCGTTTCTAAATGGTAAATTTTATTTTTTTAAAAGTAAATACCTTATACAAAAAAACCGGCATATTCCAGCCGGTTCTCACATTCCCAAAAAAATAATCCGACTCCTAATTCCTACTCAAGTATTCCGTCCAGATTCACATCATACAAAATCGCTTCTTGGATGTGCTTATATTTGAGAATTTCATTTTCCGCAAACCAAATCGGAATTTCTTTTTCCGCCTCCTCAGGATTTCCGGATGCATGCAAAAGATTGCGTACGCTTCTTTGATCTGTATCCGCCAAAGCAAATGTGTCCAAAGTAAAATCACTACGAATCGATCCCAAATCCGCCGTCAATGGTTCCGTTCCGCCGGTAATTTTACGCACCAATGCGCAAGCTTGATTTCCCTGCCAAATCATCGCCACCACCGGACCCGCACTCAAATATTTGGCATTGCTCATCATTACCGCTTTTCCATTTTCCATATTAGTGGCATATGGACTAGTCATTCCTTTTTTCTCATACGCCGCTCTCGCCTTTCTCCCAACTTCCTCAAGCCACGCATCTCCGCCCACGTCATAATAATGCTTCACTGCCATATCCTCGGTCGGAATCATCATTTTCATTGCAACCAATTTCAAACCAACTCTCTCATAACGCTTGATTATTTCCCCCACCAAGCTTCTTTGAATTCCGTCCGGCTTGATAATAACCAATGTTCTCTCATTTTTTGGATGTTTTTCCATATGTTTTTAATATTTTTTAAATTTTTTAATATAATCACCATATCAAACTAAGGAAATAAAATCAACTACCCAAGCAAAAATGCAATTACCGGCGTCGCAAAAACCTCAATAAGTGCCGCCAAGAAAAGTAGTGGGGTCACTATTTTTATAAAAATATCCAAACAATAATTCAACTTCGGTTTAAATACTTCTTTGTGCCTAATCTTGCGCCAAAACTTTTCCCCAAGCCAAACTCCGCACGCTCCAGCAAGCAAAAACGCTGGAACCTCGAAAACTCCATGCGGAAAAAGCGACCAAAAAATTTCCGCTCCGCTCAGACTGGCAACTCCGCCCAACCCCGCCATTGAAACAAAAACCAATATTCCCAAAATCGATCCATTAAACCAAATCATCAAAAAAGGAACGACCCCGAAAAAAGATCCCATCAAAAGGACAGCCAAAGATTTCACATAATTATTCAAAAAAATAATCAGAAAAAGCGCGAATGAATTTGTGTTTTTCAAAAATTCCAATTGGGAAGAAAGTTCTTTGCCAATCAAATTCGCTTCTTCCGTATTTTGCTTGGCGGAATAATACCCCTGCCAAATTGAAAAACCAAAAACCGCCGCCAACACAAAAAAATAGCGCAACAATTTTCGATCCCATTTTATTTTCAATTTTTGAAATATTTTCATAAAAAAATTACCTCTCTGAACTAAAAACACAACTTTTCTCATTGCATCGATACGCGATATCCCCTACTTGATCCGTTCGCATTATTTTTATTCCATGCCTCTCCATTCTTTCTACCACCTCGGGCGTCGGATGTCCATAGTTGTTTTTTCCCACCGAAATAATCGCTTCCGACGGATTGACCATTTTCAGAAATTCATCGCCAGTTGAATATTTAGATCCATGATGCGCCACCTTCAAAACTTTCGCGCTAATATTTTTGGTGGCGGAAATCAACTCGCTCTCTTTTTCCATCGGAAGATCCCCCGTCAAAAGAAAACTACTCTCTCCAAAATCAACCCCAACCACGACACTTTCATCATTGGTATTTTTGGAAAAAATATCCTTGGAAAAAATTGGGTATTTTACCTCCAACTGCGCTCCGCGAGAAAATTTCATTTTCACTCCACTTCGCGCTTCCACGTTTTGAGCATTTTCCTTGGAAATTTTTTCAGAGAGCGCCTCAAAAGTCTTTGAATTACTTTTTGCTCCCGTTCTGACGATCGTTTTTACTTCATAATTTTTCAAAACATCCACAAAGCCGGCGATATGATCATAATCCGGATGCGTAATCACAATCCCTTCAATTTGCCGATCCCAAAAAGGAATATATTTTCCCAGCTTTTCCAAAACAATTTTTCCGCTTTTTCCGCTATCAACCAAAACTTGGCTACTTCCCTGAGAAATCAAAATCGCATCCCCTTGACCGACATTGAGGAAAACCACTTTTAATTCATTTGATTTTTGCAAATAAAATATTATCGACGCCAGAAGCAAGGATAAAGTCAGTCCCAATCCGACAAAAAAATATATAACTTTTTTATTTTTCATATAATTTCCCCGATTTATTTTTATATCTTTTCCAAATCCAAAAAATCCCGCCCAGAAAAAAATAGTACCCCGCGACCATCTTCCATCCGAACTTTTCCGTCTGCCAACTTGCTTGATTTATTTTAGAGAAAAAATCAATCACCTCGGTTTCATACCTAAGCAAAACATATCCCGCCCAACCCAACGCCACTGAAAGCGGAAAGAACACGAAACCCAAAACAGAAGACAGAAAAACCAAAAGCATTGTGAGTGGCACAATCGGAAGAATCAAAGCATTGACAACCACGGAAAGCCACGACATCATATGAAAATTATACAATATTATCGGCAAAACAAAAATTTGCGCGCTCAGCGTGAGCAATATCGTTTCTAAAATTCCCAGCGCATCAAATTTTTTGTCAAAATATTTTTCCCAAAAAGGAGCCGCCGCAATAATTCCCAACGCCGCCAAAAAAGAAAGCTGGAATCCAATATCATAACGAAGCAAAAACGGATTGAGAAAAAGCATAACCACTGCAGAAAAAATAATCGCATTATACGAATTCGCCAACCTTCCATTTTTAACCGCCCAAAGAAGTAGTGAACCCATCACTCCGGCACGCACCGCCGAAGACGGAAAGCCAATCATTGCCACAAATAAAAATATTCCGACCAAGGCAAACCAAAAAGCTCTTGGTCGCCATAATCCAAGCAGTATTCCAAGCCAAATCAAATATTCCGCAATAATCGTCACATTGTATCCCGACACTGCCACAATATGACTAGTGCCGGTACGGGAAAATTTTTCCTGCCACTCTTTCGACAGACGATTATTCCCCCCAAATAAAAGTCCATCTGCCAAAGCCGCCTCTGGAGCAGGAATAACCCGATTTACATTTTTCTCCATCAAATTCTTAAGCTTCAATATTCCGACAAAAATAATATTACCGGAATTTTCTTCCATACTTTTCATCACTTGAGGTTTTTTGCAAATATAAAATATTTTATCTTTGGCAAGATACATCCGATAATCAAAATCCGGAGAAAAATTTTCCGGTTTTTTCAAGATGCATTTCAGATTCATCTCTTCGCCATATTCCCAACTCGCATATTTTTCCCCTTGCACCAAAATTTTATATTTTCCGTCTTCCGGTCTGACAATGATTTCCTGATAAAATTCTTTCTCTTCCGGCTCACGAACTACCGTCGCTATTCCGGAAAATTCTATTCCATCTTGCGATTGAAAACGCGCCACATTTTCCAGCGCGCTTTGCACTTTCCAAATTCCGAAAGAAAAAAACAGGATCGCAAAAAAAATCACCACCCCGATTCTATTCCGATATCCCAAAACAAAAACCATCACCGCTGCCAAAGCAAGAAAATAATTCAAAAATCCGACATCCCAAAAAGAAGCCGAAAAAATCCCTATCAAAAAACTCAAAAATAAAATCAAAAATATTTTCGATTTAGTCATAAATTATACATCAACAACCAAGGCTCTAATTAATTATAAATTACATATTAACCATCCCTAACCAGACTCTTAGATTATTAGAGACTTAATCCATATACATTAATTATAACTTTTGTCTTTAAAAAATCCACAATAATCAATAACTTGTCAACCAATCGCATATGCGACCATTTGACAAGTTTTAAAAAAAATAAAAAAACCGACTGAAGCATTTGCCCCGAATCGGCTTTCGAGAAACCTGCTGTGAATTTTCACACCGGAATCTCGTTATCCACTAATTCTTTGGGAGGGATAAATCCCCTCCTTTGATCAAACTCCCTGATCTCCTCGGCAGTCGCCGGAACCAAATTTGGTCCCGGATTAACTGCACAAATCTCTCCATCTACTATAATAAGATTTCTTCCATTCGGCATCTCGCACATACCCCACCTCCGTCATTCTTTGGTTTAACAACAAAAAAACCGACCCTGCAGCCGGTTTTCCATTTTATTTCTTTGAAAAAATAATCAGAAAACAAGCTGCCGGAAAGGCCAGTTATTTTGCTGTTGATTGTTGTTTAATGGAAAACTGTTTTTCATATTTAAATTATAGCACCGACACTATTCTTGTAAAGAGTAAGGAATCACCCAATATCCACCATTTTCGTCCTGGCGGATTTGCCTCCGACGATATTCAAAGAACTTTTGGGAACATCAAAATATTCCGCTAATATCTTTATTAACATATCATTAGCCTTGCCGTCAACCGGCGGAGCGGTAAGTTTCACTTTGTACTCCCCTTCGGAAATCTTTTCAACCTTATTCATCGACGACCTCGGAATGACTTTTATGTAAATGCGCATTTTTAATTTTCACAATAATATTTATCACAATTAAAACCGCCAAAACACCGTTCACTGCTAAGAAAATATTTCTCACAATTTCATTTTGCATATCCGTCCCAAGAAAAAGTGCATGCGCCACCACGATCGCATACAAAATAATATTAAAATAATGAACAAACCTCCAAACCCCGAAAGAAATATACCTTCGAAAATATGAAGTGAGCGTTAAAATTATCATCAAATAAAATCCGAAAATTCCCAACGTCACCAACTCTGGTTTGAAATCGGAAACAAAAGGAATAAAAACTGCAGCAATAGAAAAATTCATAAACTTATCAAACAAAAGTCCCGTTCCATGAATCAACGTAAAAAGAATCGCCTGCATCGAAATCCAACGATGCATACTCATTGAATATTCCGGCTCGATTATTTTTTTCAAAATCGGAATGCGAATCGCCAATCCCGTAAACATCACCCACCAAAGAAGAATAAAAGACACAAATCCGCTGGCGCGCACCACATACCAAGCCCAAGGAACTTCCCGATCAACCACCTTGGCGTTATTGGTAATAATTTCCGTTGCCATTGGAGAAATTGCATCAAGTGGGTCGCTATGATTAACAACCTCCACTCCGTCAAAAATTCCATCTCCGTCAGTATCCGGATTCAGCTTATCCGTTCCGAAAATCTGCTCTTCTCCCAAATCCGTAAGTCCGTCCAAATCACTGTCGATTATCAAATTATTTCCATAATCAAGCTCTTTCGTTTTTTCATTCTCATTTTTATCATTCTCTTGCGCATAGGAAAAAGCACTGAATATCAATATCAGCAACGCACTAAAAATTAAGACCGCCTTCCTGTTTTTAATATTCATTTTCATGTTATTTGTTTTCTTTAAAATCACAAAATATACAAGGACAAAAATATAATAATTATTTTTATCCAAACTGATCCCTATTTTTTCTTTCCGGAATAAAATTTTCTCGCACCGCTAGTTATGTGAAAATTTCCATTATAATCCAAAAAAATCGCCTCGATTCCCTTTTCCTCCGCCAAAAGCAAACCCTTTTTAATGCCGCCCAAAAATAAAACTTTCGCCCAAAAATCCGCCATTTCCGCGTTCTCGCAAATTGCCGTGACCGTTTTTAAATCAAAATAAAAATCATTCGGTTTCTTTGGATTGATCAAATGATGAACTCTTTTTTCTCCTGTTTTCCATTTGCGCCGCGTTATTCCCGAAGTAGCAATTCCCTGATCGGAAATTCGAATCAACAAATTATTCTCATCGATTCCCTCGACATTCAATGCCCATTTCCTTCCATTAATATTAGTTCCACTCGCATACATATCCCCGCCCGAATCAACTAAAAAATTTTTCCAACCTTTCTCTTTTAAAAATTTCGCCACTTCATCCGTAATATATCCCTTGGCAATTCCGGCAAAATCCATCTTTTTTTCAAATTTAATATTGCGGCCATCAACAATCAAATCATCAGCCAAGTCTCCATTCAAATCGGAAATATTTCCGTCGCTCCCTCCGGATTGTATGTTTTTAAAATCCCGATCATATCCGATTTTTTCCAAAGCATCCAAAATTCTCGGATCAAATATTCCATCGCTGATATTATAATACTCCAATGCTTTTTTTGACAAATACAAAATATCATCCGAGACCTTAAAAAATTTCCCCAAATTTGCATTTAATTTTGAGAGTTCGCTTTTACTATCAAATCTACTCAGTACTTTTTCTTTACTTTGATAAATATCTTTTGCTTCCAACAGATTATTCCACGCCCCGCCCCTTTCATTTTCATCAATAACAACTTGAATCTCAATCTCAGTCCCCAGCACCCCAAATTTTTTTTTCAAAATATCTTTTTCTCCCATAAAATCACCGCGAGGGACAACCACACAACAAAAATATTTTAGTGCGATTGTCCGAAAATTAAAAACTACTCAAAAGAATCCACAATCCCATTTCGATTGTCATCTTTGACAATATATATTTCCGCCATATCCGGATGCGGATCATCTTTATTCAACAATCCATCGCCGTCACTATCCTTAAAGACAGTTATTTGTGTATCCACATTTGTTTTTACGGATGTATTTCCAGAACTACTACTGGATGAAGTTGAAGTTGAGCGATATTCATCATCTTCATCATCTTCATCATCTTCATCATCATCTTTTTCATCATCATCTTCATCATCATCCGCCCAAGCCGTCATTACAAATCCATTAATACTTAATAATCCGTGATGTCTACCCGACCACAAAGAAAAACCGACAATTAATATTATTATTAAAAATAAATAAAGTATTCTTTTTTTCATATTTTTCATATAGTTAGTACTATATTATGAACTTTTAGTTGTTTTATCACTGGAAGATTTGCTTGGCTTTGGCACAGTGGTTGTAGTCGTAGTAGTTGTAGTGACTTCTTTTTGTTGAATTTCTTTCGGAGTAGAGTTGAGATCGCGAAGCTTATTTTCCCTGTCCACCGAAATTTTCTCTTGATCTGCCAAAATATCCGAACTTACCGGAGATAAATCCTTTTCCGTATCCACCTCAATAGAAATATGCTTGTCCCTGTTTTTAATAATAAAAGATCCGACAATTACCAAGAGAATATTAATAACAAAAACCAAAATTTTATTTGTATGTTTTGCAATTTTGTTTAACATAATATTTTATAACTTACGCAATTAAATAAAAAGTGTCAGGTTTTCCGAAAAATGTTTTTTTCGCAGCTGTCCGTGTCCCTCGAAAGAACCGGAGAAAAAGATATTTTTCGGAAAACCGGTCAAGCATCTTATGATCGCGCAGATCCTATATTTTGAAATTACCAAAAAAAATTACTCTGCAATTCTATTTTTCACCTCTTCTTTTATCCTATCATCAATTTGATCCGGAAGAAAATCTCCTTCCGGATTGTGTTTAGTTGCTTCGCGATAAATCAAATTTTCAACTTTTTTCGCCATATTCTTCAAAAATTCACCCTCTGTCTTGCCAAATTTAATACTCCAGGAACCACTTTCGTCTTTCACAATCTCAAAAACCTTCTCATCCTTATGCATCCCAGAAAGCACAATCCAAGTCCCACCCAAAAGCAAGAAAATAATAAACAAAATTATCCCAAAAGTTTTCATACCTAAATTTCAAAAATCACAAAAATAACCCCCGTTTATTTAACATCTTAACACATCTTGCATAAAAAAACAGGCCAGGAGCAATTTCTCCTCAGTCTGTTCTGCTTTTTTGAAAAAAATAAAATCCTCCGTGGCAGTGCCCTGGAGGATTTCGATAAATGGGAGAAAGAAACGGATTACGTCCTTTTTCTTGATATAAAGAAAAATGACATTGCCCGTTCAAGCAGGCTCCAAAAATTTTTTCGTCTCCGTCTTTTTCTCCCTCTGCCCCTGATCGCTCCCATATAGCTCCTTATAGTTGGGAATTTTAATATGAAAAACAATGACCCATTTACGAGATCCAAGTATACATCAAAACTAACAGCTTGTCAACAGCGCAATTTTGCCAGTTAAAAAACCGAGGATCTTTAGATCTTCCCGGTCATCCTGCATTTTGCAGTCACTCCCCACTTTCCTCCGGCGATTACGATCGAGAATCTTCTTCAAGAAATCCATTTTTTCCTAGTGAAACTTGCTAATATCATACTAATCACAAAGAAATTATCTTTGCATTTTACTCTTTCTTTCATTTTACACTTTATTTCAATAAAATTCAAAATAAAAAAATCCCCGACAAATTCTGCCTGCAAGGATTTTTGTGAACGAAAAATTAAACTGTGAAATTCTATTCATATCGGAGCGCCTCCATTGGAGAAACTTGCGAAGCTTTACGGGCAGGATACATTCCGAAAATAATTCCGATTACTATTGAAACCAATGCCGCCACAATTACCGACCAAAAGGAAATCAAAAACGGCCAAGTATACCCCAATACCTGAATGACAATTGAAATTACAAAAGAAAGTAAAATCCCAATGATAATTCCAATCGCTCCGCCCAAAAAAGATATGGTCGCCGACTCTACCAGAAATTGCAAAGCAATATCGATATTCCTAGCGCCAATCGCCTTACGAAGTCCCACCTCGCGAATCCTTTGATTTACCGCAATAAGCATCACATTCATAATCCCCACTCCTCCGACAACTAGCGAAATAGTTCCGATGGCTAAAAGAAAATATCTCAGAGCGTCCGTTATATTAGAAATCGTTTCAACCGCCGCCGCTTGATCACGCACCGAAAAATCATCGTCAGCCGGATCATCAATATCATGCTGATCACGCAAGGTTATTTTTGTATTCTCAATAGCAATCGGAATTAAATCACTATCTCTTACCTTTAATCTCGCAAAACCAAGATGGTTAATTCCCAAAAGCAAGTTCTGCGCAGTGCGCAGAGGGATATATACTGTATCATTCTGGCTGGATGTTCCAAAAGCAGCACTACTCCGACTTTTCAAAACCCCAATAACCGCAAAATTATTATCGTCTATTTTTATTTTCTTATTCAAGGGATTTTCTGTTCCAAATATTTCTTTCGCTACCTCGCTTCCCAATACCGCCACACGAGAAAGATTTATCTCCTCCTCTTCATTCAAAAATCTTCCCACCTCCATTTCCGCGTTCTCAACATTAACATAGCTCGCTGTCGTACCAGTAAAAGAAAAAGTAAAATCCGCTTCCTCGTATTTTATTTTACTCGTGCCCATAACATATCCGGCAGCATCTTCGACTTCAGGAATATTTCTTTGATCCTTCATTGCCTGCAAATCATCGTAGGTAAGCGTCGTTATGGAAATCCCCAAAGCTGTTGTAGGGGGTCCGTTTTCTTCCGAAGCACCCGGAAGCACCCCGATTAAATTCGATCCAATACCGCGAATCTGATCCAAAATCAGTTCCTGCGCTGAAAGCCCGACCGCCATAATCACAATTACTGAAGCTACTCCGATAATTATTCCCAAGATAGTCAAAAAGGAGCGGAATTTCGCCGCCACCAAATTCTTATATGAAATTTTAATGGGATTCAAAATCTGCATAACAGATTAATTTATAATTTTTAATTCGAAATTTAAATTGAATTTAAAATTAAATAATTACAAAATTAAAAATTTCAAACTATAAATTTATTTAAGCATCTCTCCATCTTTGGCAATTCTTCGCTCTCTAACAATTTCATCGGAAATAATATTTCCATCTTTTACATACAAAATTCTTTTGGCGTGCCGAGCAGTGAAAGTTTCGTGAGTTACCAAAATAATTGTCTTTCCCTCATCATTTAATTTTTGCAAGATTTTCATTATTTGTGTTCCCGATTTAGAATCCAAATTTCCAGTCGGCTCGTCAGCAAAAATTAAACTTGGATTATTCACCAACGCCCTGGCAATCGCCACTCTTTGTTTTTCCCCTCCTGAAAGCTGATTGGAAAAATAATTCATCCGATGCTCCATCATAACCGAATTCAAGGCTTCTTTAATTTTCTCCTCATTACTCCGATCGCGCCCGATTATTTTTCGGTCGTAAAGCAACGGTAATTCTACATTTTCAAAGACAGTTGTTCGCGGCAACAAATTAAAAGTTTGAAAAATAAATCCGATTTTTCTATTTCGCAAATCCGCCAAATAATCATCGGAAAATTCATTAGTATTTTTTCCATCAAAAAAATATTTTCCACTAGTCGGTCTATCAAGAAATCCCAAAATTTGCATCAGAGTCGATTTTCCGCTTCCGGACGGTCCCATTATCGCCACAAAATCACCCTCTTCCACAACAAAATTAACTCCGCAAACCGCCTGAGTTTTTACACCTTCGTTATCATATATTTTGCAAAGATTTTCAACTTGAATAAGCGACATATTTTGAAAATTATTTCACAAACGTCACTACTCTATCCTTCTCTTTCAATCCAGAAAAAACTTCGATCATTCCTCCATCCCCACTGAGACCAACTTCTATTTCAACTTTTTCCGTCTCATTTTTTTCAGCTAACAAAATTTCCACAGTCTTAACTCCGTTTTCAGTCTTGATCGCTCGCTCGGGAATCATCAAAACATTTTCCTTTTTTGCCGTCAAAATATCCGCATCCAGACTCATTCCGATTTTTATTCTCTCATCACCTCTAATTAATTTCATTTTTGTCCGATAATATACCACTCCTTGGATAACAGTCGAAGCAGGATCAATTTCCACCACCTCAGCTTCAAAGACATCCTCATTGGAAAGCGCATCAAAAACTACTTCGGCTTTTTGCCCCAGCTTCACTTCAGCAATATCCGATTCAGGAATATTAGATTCAATTTCCAAATTACCCTCACTTGCCACAGAAATAACTGCCACACCGACAGTCGCCACCTCTCCCTCTTTAATATTTACCGCTGTTACAATTCCATCAACTGGAGAATAAAGCTTAGCTCGCGCCAATTGATTTGTTGCGGTTCGTACCGCCGCGCGCGATTTTTCTGAGGTATCTTTTTGCGTCTGTCTTTCTTCGGGCTTAAGAGAATTCCAATTTCTTCTGGCTAATTTTTCCGCTTCAATCTGAATATTCAAAGCCAGTTGAACTTCTTGCAGTTGAGAATTTAAAATACCATCATCCAACCCGGCAATAAACTGTCCTTGTGAAATAATATCTCCTACGGAAACATCCACCGCTTCGACGCGTCCGGAAAGCTCAAAAGCCAAATCGACTTGATTTTCCGAAACCATCACGCCAGTAACTGAAACCGTTCTTTCGATGTTTCCTTTTTTCACTTCTTCGGTTATATATTCAACTGCCGGTCCCTTCGATTTAAAATACCAAAATCCACCGACAATAATCGCAATAACAACAATCCAAATAATTCTTTTTTTTGTTTTACTCATTGATATTAAATATACGGCTTACGCGCTTCGACAAAAAGCATTAGGTTTTCCGAAAAAATGTTTTTTTCGTAGCTGCCCGTGTCCCTCGAAAGGGTCGGAGAAAAAGATATTTTTTCGGAAAACCGGACGAATATTTCTTGAACGTATAAGTCCTAAAATAATTTTAGAAATTTAAAGAAACTTGTTTCTCTTTTTCATCCAGTGCCAAATTAACCATTTCATCGGCAATTTTATTTTTTTCTCTCGGCACGTGAAAAAATGAAACTTTTCCAAAATCCAGCATCAAATTCCAAATCTCAATAAAATATTTCTGAATCCGCTCTTCTTTTAATTTGTACTTGTGCGTGAGCTGTTTAACTACTAATTCGCTATCCAAAAAACATTCAATTTCCGATTGCTTGGCTTTGGTTTTTCCCAACAGTACTTTTGTTTTTTGCAAACCCAAAATAAGCGCCTCGTATTCCGCTTCGTTGTTGGTTTTTTTTCCGATACATTCTCCAAATTTTTTCCCAAGAGTTTCAATCCAAACTCCGACTGCCGCCGGTCCGGGATTCCCCCGCGACCCGCCATCAGTAAACATCACAATTTTTTCCATATGTAATAATTTTACCATCCAAACGATTTACGGGCAAATAAAATTAAAAAAGATTGTGTAAGCAATGCTACACAATCTTTCAAAAAAAACGCACGCGGAATTTTCAAACCACTTGCCAGTTTAAAGTTTGTCCTCCCATAAAAATTGGAATTCCTCCATATTCAAATGGAACTGTCCATTCCTCACGTTTCAGGGTGATGGTTTCAATATTAAGAGGTAATCTCATAAATTCCGCCCAAAAACGCGACGTAGCATCTTCCAGTCGCTGTCTGGCAAGTTCCGAGTCAGAAATTTCCGAAAAGAAAATATCCGTAACCAACGGCATAAAAACCGGATCTGAAAAAACTCCTGCAGCAGGCTTCTTGCCTTTAAGAAGATGCAACTGCTTTTTGTGCATTTCATGAGGTGCTGAATCCGGTATCACGAAAAATTTCGGATTCCCGCTCACCATTGTTTCGCGCACAGCAATCATATCGTCAATTCTTTTAGCAACAGGCTTAAAGAATTTCAAAGGATTAATAACTTCTCCCGCCTCATTGCAAACTTCTTCATAAGCGACAATAGCGCTCATCGGTGTCAAAGTACCTGCTACATTCGGCGGGGTACTTTTGACAAATTCAATCATCTCTCTGGTCGAAAGATGTTCAAAGATAATTTTAAGCCCAGGAAAATCTTCCACCAGTTGTCTGCAAAAAGGCAAAGATGCCTCCTCCCGATAGATATATGGGATTCTTTCCCCCTTGCTATTTTCATTAAGCTCGGGGTGAACTGAAAAAATCATATCTTCCTTTTTAGTGTCGAGACAAATTTTTTCCACCTCCCGGAGAACGGGATATTTCTTCTTCAGGCCAAAGAAAGATATCCCCTCATCGGAATTGGTTGAAACCCCCTTTCCGATAAACTTCACATACCGCGCTCCGGCATCATACGCTTCGCGTAAAATTTCCGAAGTCGTCCTCTCTGTGAGCATGATCGACATAACCGGACAAAATCCCGGCATAGCGCATGCCATAATATTCCTCCTATACACATCCACGTCTTCGCCGGTTTCAATCAGCCTGGGAAAAGTATTTCCCATCACCACATACCGACTGAAAATTCGATCCGCAAAAGGCAACACCCTTTGCATCATAAACCCCAACCGCAGATGTCCGTGCGGGTTATCCGGCTTTCTAATCGTAAAAGTATTCATTATTAACCTCCGAAAATTTCATTGGCATATTTAATTATGCCTTTTATTTTCCATGCATGGAACGGCGACATCGTTATGCGAGCAAACGCCACAGCATTTGCTCCGGCTATATTTGCCAATTCAACATCATCCTTGCACGACACTCCTCCGCAAATGATAGGAATCTTTATTCCTCTTTGCCTCAACTCCCAGATCCATTCGATGGCCAATCGAAAATTTTCCGGTCCGGAATACCCACCTCCTCCATATTTTCTTAATGGAGATTTTGCCCCATATTTCTTCATCCAACAAATACTAGAAGATTTTCCGTATGGGAGAGTATTGGGAATTTCGATAAAATCGCAAAGCCCCGAATCAGCTACTTCCTTTATTGACTTGATTGGAGTCAAGACGTTTATTTTAATTCCAATCGGAATATCCAGTCCGTTTATGACCTCCAACTCCCCTACAATATCTTCAGTGAGTTTCGCAGGATTATGACTAGTATTCGGGCAAGATTTGTTAATCTGCAAAAAAACAGGTGCAGAAAATCCAGGGAGATATTCCTTGAAAATTCTGTAAAAATCCAACGTTTCTTCGAGGCGATCTTCTCGCGTTATTCCCAGCGCCATAAAGGAAATTCCGAAAGTTTTTCCTATATGTTGCCACTGACCAAGACGAAACATATCCTCCGCCTTAAGTCCCGTCAACCCGACAGCATTAAGAACTTCTCCTTCAAGCAATGACACGTGAATACAATCAGGAATCCATTCTATGGGCTTTAGCGTCTTATGATTAAGAGGCAGATTCCCCATATTTCCACCCCTTTCATCCATATTCGGCATCCGCTCATGCATTGTGACCGTCTTTGCAATAAAAGTGGAACCGTAAAAATCGAAGCCGGGAAGTAGCCACTGAAAAATGTGATGATGCCAATAACCTTCGCCGAAAAACCCTCTTGCTCCAGAAGCCGTGAAAACATTACCCAATTCAATACCCCTCACTTTTATCATCTTACCCTCCTCATTCTTGAGTTAGTTGAAAACTTCATAGAACATCCTAAAATTCACATATTCATCTGTAAACGAACAATCTCCTCTTTTGAAACATACTAAACAAAAACCGTCCAAAAGTAAAGAAGATGTACAAAAAGAGATGAAAAAACAAGAATAAAAAAATATTACCATATTTCGTAATATGGTAATATTTGAAAAATACCAAAATATAAAACTAATCTGATTTTCTCTATCTACCCAACAATCAGTTTGTAAAAAAATTCCAAAAATTACAGAACTTTCAAATCAATGATTCTCAATTGGAGTTTTTTGCTTCCGTTCCATTGGTCTTGTTGGAGATTGAACGCGACATCCGCTTTGTCTCCTTGTTTGACAGTGCGGAATTCGTCCGGCATACCAAAGCCGATTGCTTCAAAAATTCTTGGCGAGTCGTCATCGGGACGAAGGAATAGCTTCAAATGTTTTTCTCCGTTGCCTACCCATTTCAAATCCTGCACAATCATATTTCGAATCGCAAAAACCGGCTCAGAATTTCCTTGCCCAAAAGGTTCCATCCTTCTGATTTCATCAGACAATTTAAATCCAATATCCTCAGCGGAAAGCTCGGCATCAATTTTTATCTCCAGAGAAATATCCACACCTTCCAATTTTTTTTCGATCACCCTGTCCATCTTAGCGCAAAATTTATCGAAATTTTCATTTTTCACCGTTACTCCCGCCGCCTGGCTATGTCCGCCGAATTTTTCCAAAAATTCACCGCATTCTCCGATAACTTCAATAATATCAACCAAGGGAATACTCCGAAAAGATCCAATACTAACATCCTTTTCTTTCCTAAAAATCCCCATCGGACGGTTGTATTTGTTCGCCACTCTACCTGCCGCCAGTCCCACGATTCCCACTGGAAAATGCTCACTTCTGGAAAAAATAATTTTTTTATTTTTAAATTTTTCTTCCGCTTCCGCCATTGCTTCATCTACCACCTGTTTGGTTATTTTCTGCCGATTTTGATTGTGCGCTTCCACTTCCAATGCCATCTCACGCGCGCGTACCGGATCATTTTCCAAAAGAAGATCAAAAGCAATCTTAGCATGATCCATCCTCCCAGCCGCATTAATTCGCGGAGCAATTTGAAAAGAAATTTTTTGCGTATCCGGAAAATTATCTTCATCAATTTGGATTCTTCCAACTTTGAAAAGTTCCAAAATTCCCACTCTTCTAGTTTTAGAAAGAACCACCAGTCCATATTTTACCAATGTTCGGTTTTCTCCTACCAAAGAAACGCAATCCGCCACTGTTCCGATCGCCACCAAATCCAAAAGCCATTTAAGTTGATCCTCTTTTTCCGGTAAAAATTTCCCGCAAAGCGCTTGCGCCAATTTGAAAGCTACCCCGACTCCCGCCAAATCTCCGCAATCACAGGCATTATCCTTCAACTTCGGATTTATCACTGCATACGCCAAAGGAATATTCTCCGGAACGTGATGATGATCGGTGATAATCACATCCATTCCCAACTCCTTGGCACGCGCCACTTCGGCGATACTTGTTATTCCGCAATCAACCGTAATAATCAAATTGATTCCTTCCTCGGAAAATTTCTCCACCGCCGCCATATTCATTCCATATCCTTCCAGCTCTTTATTGGGAATATATGACTGCGCCTCGACTCCCAGCCAACTCAACACCTGCGTCAAAACAAGAGAAGCCGTAATACCATCCGCGTCATAATCTCCAAAAATCAAAACTTTCTCCTTTTTTTCACGCGCCTGACCAATTCTCTCCACGACCTTTTTCATTCCGAAAAACTCCAATGGATCGCTCAAATCATTCTCATAATCCGGATGCAAAAAACTTTCAATTTCTTTTTGTGTCTTAATTCCGCGACGAAAAAGAATCTCCAGCGCGACCGGATGGAGATTGTATAATTCTTTTTTTTCTATTTCGATTTTCGGAAAAACTTTCCAATTCATTTTTCAGGCAAATTAAAAATTTTCTATATTATAATTTTCACGTCTACTGCCACTGATTTTTTGTCATTATAGACAAGCAGTGGATTAATATCAAATTCCAAAATTGATTCAGATTCTTGCGCCAGTTCCATAACCGAATGCAAAATATCTACCATCTCACCGGCATCAAAAGGTTTTTGCCCGCGAGTCGAGCGGAATAGAAATCCAATATTACTTGCAAGCAAATGCCGGCGAATTTCTTCTTTATTCATAGGAACAATCAAAAAATTCACCTGTTTGAAAATTTCCGTATAAATCCCGCCCAACCCATAAACCACTACCGGTCCAAAAGTTTCATCGCGTTTAATTCCGACAATCAGCTCCATCTTGATATTTTGCATCGGTTGAATAATTAAATTTTCTCCAGGAAAATTGACACGCAACTTCTCAATCCCTTTTTCTAATTCCTCCTGATTATTAATTCCCAGAATCAACCCTTCTTTGTCGGTCTTATGTAAAGTCTTATCACTGTCTACTTTAGCAACCATCGGAAATCCAAAATTTAAACCGCCAAGTATTCCGTCTTTCGCATTTGCAAAATCAACCATATTAATCCCGTATAATTTCATAATTTCCACAGTCTCCGAAAACAACAACGCCGTACGTCCGCTATTTTTCGCTTTTAAAATAATTTCTTTGACTTTTTTAGCGCGCGATTCTTTCTTTTTCATCCCAATAATATTATCCGGGGATTTTTTGTTTTTTCCCCATTTGTAATATTTATCCAAAGCCGCAACCGCCCGATCAGGAAACGGAACATTAGGAATCTCATTTTCTTGCAAAATCTTCAAAGCCTGTTCGATTTTTTCTCCTCCGATAAAAGCTACCAGTACATTTTTATCAGTTTGTTTTTTAAAATCAATAATTTTTTCCGCAATTTTTTCAACCGGAGTTTGATCTTGCGGAGTAAGAAGACAAAGTATTGAACCTGCCTTCGCATCATTGCAAGCTTCCAAAGTTTTGGAATAACGAATTTCATCCGCATCGCCCAAAAGATCAATCGGATTTTCTACCGAAGATTCGCTTGGCAAAAATTCCATAAGTTTCTCTTTCGTCTTATTCTCAATCTCAGCCAATTTTATTTTTTTATTTTCAAAAGCATCGGTCGTCAAAACTCCCGGTCCGCCGGCATTCGTCACTACAATCACATTTTCATTTTTCACTGCCGATGATTTGGATATTACTTCTATTAAATCAAAAAAGTTTTCCAAATTTTCGGCGCGAATAACTCCAGCCTTGACAAAAGCTTCGTTTATTATAGCGTCGCTCCCCGCTAAAGCTCCGGTATGCGACGAAATTGCTTTTTGCGCCCTATCTGTTTTTCCGGCTTTAAGAATAATGATTGGTTTTTTTGCCGAAACCCTGCGCGCAACTTCCACAAATTTTTCTCCATCATTAATCCCCTCCAAATATAATCCAATCACATCGACATTCTTATCTTCTCCGAAGTATTCAATCAACTCCGCCTCACTCATTTGCATTTTATTTCCAACAGAAACCAAATTTGAAAACTTGATATTTTCTTTTTCCGCGATGTCCATAAGCGCCACTGCCAAAGCTCCTGATTGAGAAATAAACGCCACATTTCCCGCCTGGGGCATCCCGCCGGCAAACGACGCATTAAGTTTTATTTCTGGATTAATAAACCCAAGACAATTGGGTCCCAGAATATTCAAACCATTCTCCTTGGCGATTATTTTCAATCTTTCCTCACGTTCTTTTCCCACCTGTCCTATTTCGGAAAATCCGGCGGAAACTATCGCAAAATTCTTAATTTTACCGGAAGAATTCGCAACCGTATCAACAACAAAATCAGCCGGAATCGCCACAATCGCCAAATCAACCACATCTTCTATTTCCTCCAGGCTTTTATAACACTTGCGACCAAACAATTCATCATGTCTTGGATTTACCAAAAAAACCTTGCCAGAATATCCCAACTCTAAAAGATTCTTGGCAATCACATTTCCCACTTTGCCCGATTTGGGTGTCGCTCCGACAACCGCCACCGAAGAAGGATTAAAAAATTTCTCCAACTTTTTTTCTTTTTTATTTTTATTTCCAAATATTCCAAACATTTTTTATGTGTTTTATATTTTATACTCCATACTATGTAATATTATATCTCAAACCCTAAATCATAGCAAAATCCAATCAACAATACTGAAAAATATGCTATAATAAAGAAAATCTATTTTCAATCAAAAATAATCAACAAAAACAAATGCCTTTCAAGACCATAATCAAAATTATCTTATTTGCGGTTTTTTTGTTTCCCCAAATTCCAACAGCGACAGCAGTAACGGATCCGGATTATGACGCCTACCAAAAATACGAACTTTACCTCAAATATCAAAAAAAAGATAAATATTCAAAATATAAAAAATATAAAAAATATAAGGAAAAATACGGATTTGAAAATTCAGCAAAAAAAACCGCAGCAAAAGAAAATTACAAAAAATACAAACTTTATAAAAAAAATCCGCAATCTTATCCAAGCTATGCAACCTTTTATGATGACTATAAAAAATATTCAAAATATAAAAAATATGTCATTCCATATAAAAAATACAGCCGTTATTCCAAATACGAAAAATACAACAAAAAAAAGTATGAAAAAGGGAAGAAATATGGAAAAAACAAATGGAAAGATGGTCATAGTCGCTATTTAAGAAGTCAAAAAAACGGAGGTCTTGGTGAAGCAACGCTAAAAAGCGGTCCGCTTGGACCGAATATTTCCATTGGCCTTTACAGCTATACCAAATCGGATTTGAGGGATGAAACCTATATTCGCATAACCGCTAATAAAAATTATAGAATAAAAGATGAATCAGGAAAATCATTGGGAATAATAAAGGCAAATACCCATACTAAAATTCAATACCTTTCCAATGGCAATCTAAAAGTATATGATTCAATAGCGGAAACCAATGCCGGATCGAATATATATTTTGAAGCAGCTGATGGAAATAATTCTTCTATTATTTTCGATTTAAATCGACCAAATTCAAACTTTGACCGCTATCGAGGAAAAATCAAAGCACATTTTTACGATTCACCCGTAGCCGACGGGGACAGGATATGGATAATCAACACGCTTCCCTTAGAACATTATATTTGGGGAATCGGTGAAATCACAGGCACAGGCGATGCAAATTATAATGAAGCTATGACAATTATGTTTAGAACTTACGGTTATTGGAAAATTAGATGGAGCACTCAATATGCCTCTCAAGGGTTTATTGTTATAAATACTTCTTCCAATCAAATTTATCATGGATACGATTGGGAAGTTGGCATTCCGGAAAAAGAAATAGATAATCACTTGCAAATCAAAAAAGCTACCCAAAATACTTCCGGAAAAATAATGATGTATGGAGACGAAATAGCTCTTTCTCCCTATTCTTCTTGGACAAACGGAAAAACCAAAAGCTTTCAAGAACGCTGGGGTTCTACTCTTTATCCATGGTGTCAATCAGTGCGCGATCCATATGGGAAACATCCGAGTTTGAGCACTAATGAGCTGGAAGCTGCCGGAAATCATATGGTTGGATTATCCGCCAATGGAGCGCTTCGTCTTGCCAGTGATTATGATTACAATGAATTAGACATCCTGCGTTATTATTTTTATAAAGTAAGATTTCAAAAAGTTTATTAAGAAAATATGAAAAAATATGAAAAAATATTTTGGCTTTTATTTATAATTGTAATTTCCATTGTCTTTATTTTATTGGGAAAATCTATAAAAGACAGATATTTTTCATCCGAAAAAAAATTCCAAGAAAATCAAACAATAAATCAATTTGAAAATCAACCGACTCTTAATAATGAAAATGTTATATCCACAGAAAAAGACACTCCCGGTGAATTCTTAAATGAAGATGATAAAAAGGAAGATCTATTTGAGGAAAAGGATATGCAAGAAGATTTAAGCGAAGAAAATCAAAAACCAAAAGAATCTTTTTTGAAAATAATAAAAGATGATTGTGAAAATAACTGTAAAAATTTTTCCAGCAACAAGGAAGATTTAATTTATTGCCAAAAAGTTTGCGGAATAGGAGAGTTTACCAATATCAACTCCGAAGAAGAATGCGAAGATAAGGAAGGATTAGAAGAAGATTATTGTCTCTGCGATCTGGCGATTTCAAAAAAAAATTATGCCATTTGTGAAAAAATCGAAGATTTTAATATCTCCAAAATGTGTCAGAACAGAATTACAGAAGAGATAATTGACAACAATAATAACTAATTAAAAAAATTATAAGAATCCCTACTTCGTATTTTTCAATTGCTCAATCAATTTTTTCTGCTCGCGCGAAAGTTTTTTCGGAATTTCAACAACTATCTTCACTAAATGATCGCCTCGCCCTCTGCCATTCAACTTCGGCACCCCTTTATCTCGAATTCGGAAAAGCTCGCCCGATTGAGTTCCATCGGGAATTTTCATTTTCACCCTTCCATTAACAGTTTCTACTTCGATTTTGTCTCCCAATGCGGCTTGTGAAAAACTAATCTTTTCCGTTGATAAAATATCAAATTCTTCTCTTTTAAATTTCTCATGGGGATGCACATGCACGTTCACGTATAAATCTCCTGCCGGAGCCCCTTGCTCTCCTGCCTCGCCCTTTCCACGCACCGAAATAGTTTGACCAGAAAATATTCCTGCCGGAATTTCCACTTGTATAATTTCTTCTTGTCGTACTCGTCCATCCCCTCCGCATTTGCTGCATTTTTTAGAATATATTTTTCCTTTTCCATGGCAAGTCGGGCAAGTTGATGTCTGAGAAAAAGTTCCTAAAATACTGCGCACCGTTCTTTGAACTTTCCCTCTTCCTTTGCATGTCGGGCAAGATTCCTCCTTCTCTCCCAGTTCCCCGCCCGTTCCATGACACCTATCACAAACCACTCTTTTGTACAGCTTGAATTCTTTTTTTACCCCTTTTATCATTTCTTCGAAAGAAATTTCCGCATCCACTTGAATATCTTGTCCTGCTTTTTGATGCGAACTTCCCCTTCCGCCGCCAAAAATATCAGAAAAAATATCAGAAAAATCTCCGCCGCCAAACTCAAAACCGCTTTGTTGTCCGCTAAAGCCTTGAAAACCGGAAAAATCGAAACCGGAAAAACCTTGTCCGCCACCTCCAGCCTGATTGAAGTTTGATCCGAATTGATCGTATTGCGCACGCTTGGCTTTATCAGAAAGCACTTGATAAGCTTCGTTTATCTCCTTAAATTTCGCTTCATCCCCCCCTGATTTGTCCGGATGATATTTGTGCGCCAACTTACGATAAGCTTTCTTTATTTCATCATCAGAAGCACCTTTATCTACACCTAATACTTTGTAATAATCGTTTGTCATATACATATAAAAAAAATATAATTCACAATTTATTGTATACCTAAAAACAAAAATTAGCAATCCCCAGCGCAGAGTGCTAATAAGTAATCACGTTTTCATATCTATAATCTGTCCATTTTCTTTTTTTCTTTATCAATTTTTTGAAAAATATGTCATTCAATCACTTCCTGCTCAACCATTATTTTATTTATTTTAACCCATCTCAATTTTACCATCAGCCAAAAAATAACTTGCGCCAACATTACCCATAACGGTCCAAAAAAAGATCCGAAAGATAAAATAGAAAGAAAAAGAAGGAATGTCAAAATAACCGGCAAATATGAAGCGCTGCCATAACTACTTTTTCCGGCATCAAAATTAATAAAATCTTCAATCTTCGTGCTAATCATTTGTGAAAAAACACTAGCAACTTCTTCATCCCCTCGCACCGGACGTTTAATTAAATCAGAGATTTGCTTTCGACCCTTGCGTAAAATCAATTCATTATTCTTCTCAGCAAACTCCTCACTTTGATTTTGATAATTTTCAATGATTTCTTTTTTCTGCTGTTCGGTTATGTTTTCTCCAAATTGCTCAGCTATAATTCCTTCAATTTCTTTTTTATCATCTGAATCTGTATTCATTTTTTTTTGTTGCGCTTGCAAAATAAATTCATCTACTGTAAGTTTATTTTCCTCTGAAAAATCAATTTCCGGATAAATAAATGAAACGACTTTTGTAATAATTTTCTCATTAGCATTTCCCAGATTAAAATCAGGAATATTGTGATGCGCATTATTATTTTTTATTTCAAAATAATAATGACTACTGATAGCCAAAGACAGCGCGAAAACCATCATTATTCTTCCAAGGCGAACTGTCCTCCATAGATTTATTTTTACAGAGGTTGTCAATTCTCTTTCAATTCTTGTAGCTGCCATCAATAAAAACAAAAAAGCTATGGATAATACCAAAAAGTGCCCGATATCAAATACAAAAAATAAGCTTGGAATCAAAGAAAGAAAAAATACTGTCGCAATATGTGAAGTTTTTTTAATCAAAATTACCGCCACTATCCAAAAAACAAAAACAGCAGAAAAAAATATCCCCGGAACAATCCAGTCATTGATACTAGAATTTATTACGGACTGATGCAGTAAAAACCATGCCCCGCCAGACAATGCAATAATCACAAGCGCCAAACCGATTTCTCTTAGTTTATTTTTCATCATTTCATAAATCATCCAATTATTCAAAATACAACAAACAAATTATACCATAAAAATCATGCTATAATAACTGTGGACAAAAAAAGATTTTTGACGTATTATTTGAAGAATTAAACAATACTATGACAAGTATCACAAAAAGGCGAATATTTTTTTGGATTTTAGTGGTTTTCTTTTTAATAACCGCTCCTTTGGTGATTCTTTATACCATTGGCTATCGTTATAATACCGCACGGGGAATTTTCATTTATTCTGGATCAATCACAGCAAAGGCAATCCCGCAAAGAGTCAATATTAAAATCGACTCAGATGAGTCATCTGAAAGAAAATTCAACTTCCTAAATTATTCTTATCATATTGACGGAATTCGTCCGGGACAACATTCCGTGGAAATCTCTCTTGCTGGATATCACCCGTGGAAGAAAAAAACATCCGTCCATAGCGGACTTTCGGTAGAATTTTGGAATGTTTTTCTTGTCAAAGAAGAATATACCAAACAAACTTTTTCAACTCCATACGTGGATAATTTTTTTATTTCTCCAAAAAACAAGAATATTGCATTGGTTCAAGATAAAAAAGAAAATAACGATTTTATCGTAAGAATATTAAACATTGATAAAAATATTTCCCAATCTGTTTTCTCATCTTCGGAATATTCATTTTCAAAAAATGAAAGGGAGAATATTGAATGGTCACCACAAGGAGATAAGATAATTATTCCAACAAAAAAAATAAATACGCCTTCAAAAAATATATCCACGGACGAATTTGAAACATCTCACCAAATCAATCAAGCCGATTATTTCATAGTCGATATTAAATCCAAGGAAAGCATTAATATCAATAATTTATCCCAAAAAGATGATTTGCAGAAAGTGCGCTGGGATCCTAATAGTAGAAATTTTGTATTTTATCTTTCTCGAAACAATCTATATCGAATAAATCTTTCTGATCCAAATGATAATAAAATAATTGCCGAAAATATTTCCGGCTACGATCTTTCCAGCTCTTATGTCTACTATTTCAAAAAAGACAACGGAATCATATATCGCGCCAAACTTCAAAACGGAGAATCTTCCGAGCAAATAACCACGCAACCGATTGAAAATATTGCCGAAAGTAATGACTTTCGCATAATCGTATATGACAAAGATCGAATGATTATTCTTGCTGATGGAAAACTGTATATTCATAACAACGGACAATACAGAAATTATTTTTACCAACTGGCGGAAAATATTAACAGCGTTCAATTTTCCAATGACGGAAAAAAACTTTTATTTTGGGATGACTACGAGATATTCACTTATTACACGCGCGATTGGGATACTCAGCCAATAAGATTAGAAAATGAAACAAAAAGTATTACACGTTTCTCACAAAAAATAAGCAATGTTCATTGGTTTTCTGATTATGAACACGTCATTTTTTCTGTCGGAAAAGCGATAAAAATAGTTGAAACAGACCTGCGCGATCGCTTGAATATGGAAGATATTCTATTGCTTCAATATGACAATCCAAAGATTGTCTATGACTTTTTTCAAAATTTTCTTTATTTTAACAATTATGAAGAATCAGGCGATATTATTCAACTTTCTCATATAAACCTACTTGAGCAATAATTCGCTTTACACTGCCAAAAATAAGTGCTACGCTTGTAAAGTGTTATAGGAATAAATAAAAAAAATATGACATTTTTGGAAAATTTTGTCGCTTCCAATTTAACTGCACTGGTTATTTTAATAACTTTTTTTATTTTATTATCCTTAATATTAATTTTTATACTGTTTTTTAAGATAAAAAAAATAAATCATACTAGTCGGTCTTTCTTTTCCGGCAAAAATGGAAACGATCTCGAACAGATAATTCTCTCTCAACAAAAAGAAATCAAGAGTCTGGATAAGGATATACAAGAACTCTTCGAAGCCTCGAACAAAATATATACTCTCGCCCATCACGGATTGCATAAAGTTGCAGTCGTACGCTTCAATCCATTCAAAGAATTAGGAGGAAATCAAAGTTTTGCCATAGCACTACTGGACGGAAACAAATCCGGAATTGTTATATCTTCTCTGCATACGCGAGAAGGAACAAGAGTATATAGCAAGCCAATCCTAGAAGGAAAATCAGAAAAATACGCCCTCACCGAAGAAGAAAAAAATGCTATCAATATTGCCAGCGCTTCAAAAAAGAAAAGTTAAGAAAATTACATTTTAAATATTATAATAATTTCATAATAATGACCCAAATTAACAGTCAACAACAACCTCAAAAAATAGCCAGCATACCTCCAATCGTGAGTGTAAAAAAATTCGCCGATATTTTAAAAATGCCTGTTTCAGAAGTAATCAAAGAATTGATGGAAAACGGAATTATGGCAACAATTAATGAAGAAATTGATTTTGAAACGGCTAGTATTATTGCGCAAGATTTGGGATTTACGACCGAACAAGATTTGGATATTTCCGATGGAGAAATTATCACTCTAGAGAAATTAATCGATATTTGTAAGAAGGAAAAAGAAGCAGGAAAAAACCTTCAAGAACGAGCCCCGATAGTAACAATATTAGGGCATGTTGATCATGGAAAAACCACCCTTTTGGATACTATCCGCAAAACAAGTGTAGCTGCCAAAGAACTTGGAGGAATCACTCAACATATCAGCGCCTATCAAGCGCGAAAACGAGGAAAAATAATCACATTCGTTGACACTCCCGGACACGAAGCCTTTTCCGCTATGCGCGAACGTGGTGTTAGTATTGCAGATATTGCTATTCTTGTTGTGGCAGCTGATGACGGCGTTCGCCCTCAAACCAAAGAAGTAATTAAATATTTAAAAGAAAGGAAAATACCCACATTAATCGCCATCAACAAAATCGACAAACCGGAAGCTAATGCACAAAGAGTAAAACAAGAACTGGCGGAAAATGAAATAATGGTGGAAGACTGGGGAGGAAAATATATGTCAGTTGAAATCAGTGCGAAAAATAATATCGGAATTGATGATTTATTAGAAAGAGTTTTACTTTTGGCTGAAGTGGAAGATTTGAAAGCTGATGCCAAAAGAGACGGTTTGGCAGTTGTTTTGGAATCCAACCTTGATCCTAAAAAAGGTCCGGTTTCCACTGTTCTGGTTAAAACCGGAACTCTAAAAGTCGGGCAAGATATTACTGCCGGACACACTTATGGAAGAATAAAAAGAATTGAAGATTTCTCCGGGAAAAGCATCGAGAGCGCTTCACCATCAACACCCGCAATCATTATAGGACTAAATACCACTCCTAATGTAAATGATATCGTGCAAGTAGCCAGCAAAAAATCAATATCTAAAATAAAATCAGAGAAGACTGCGGAAAAAATATCCGGAACAAAAAAAGATGCTAGTAAACAAAATCTTTTTAAAAGTATTGACAATGAGAAAATAAAAAAACTTAATATTATAATCAAATCTGATGTTCAGGGTTCATTAGAGGCTATCGAACAAATATTATCCACACTCAAATCGGACGAGGTCGCGATTGAATATGTGGCTATGGGGGTTGGAAATATAACCGAATCGGACGTAAAAGTCGCTGGCAGCAGCAATGCAATAATTATGGGATTCAATGTTAATGCTACCTCTGTCGCCAAAAGAATGGCGGAAAATTCCGGGGTAGAAGTAAAAACATTCGGAATAATTTATGAGCTCGTGGAAGATGTACGATCAAAACTTTCCGACTTACTTCCACCGGAAATTATCCGGACTGATTTTGGAAAATTGAAAGTTTTAGCAATATTCAAAACAGGAAAACACGACATGATTATCGGTGGAAGAATTATCGAAGGAAAGGCGATAAAATCAGTGAACATTGAGGTGCAGCGAGACGGAGAAATTATCGGAACAGGAAAACTCACGAATCTTCAACAAAATATGAAAGATACTGATGAAGTTAAACAAGGAAATGAATGCGGAATAACCTTTGACGGAAATATTAAAATCAAAGAAGGTGATATTCTTAAATTCTTCAAAGAAGAAGATGTTAAAAGAAAAATATAAAAAATTATGTCTTTGCGCGTTGAAAAAATCAATAGCCTGATAAGTAAACATATTTCTGAAATTATTTCCCGCCAACTTAGCCTTAAGCCAGGAGTTTTAGTGACTGTCTCCAAAGTTGACACGAGCAGTGATTTGCGCTACTCTCAAGTGTCTGTCAGCATCTTTCCGGAAAAAGAAACTGCCTATGTCATAAATACTCTCAAAAAGGAGATATATGCCATACAAGGCTCATTAAACCGAAAAATGCCGACAAGAATTATCCCTAAAATAAGATTCAAACCGGACGCCACCAAAGCGGAAGCTGATGCAATTGAAAAAATATTAAAGAAAATTTAACAGCCACTTGAATTGTGAGTTGTCCGAAAAGTCTCTTACATAGCAACCGATGAAAAATGAATTCAGCACTGAATTTAAAACTCTTCAATATATAATCGAGAATTCTTCACGAATACTTCTTTTTGCTCATAGTCGTCCGGACGGAGATACCGTTGGATCTGTTTTGGCATTACAAGAATATCTGAAAAAACTGGGAAAGCATATCGATATCGCCTGCTTTGACCCGTTTCCAGAATATCTAGCAGAAATAGTTCCGGGAAAATTCAATTATCCGGATAATCTGAATATAAATTCATACGATTCCATAATCGCCTGTGATAGCGTTGAACGCGGATTTGAAAAAATATATCCGCTACTTAATCCTAAACAAGTTTCCATTATTATCGACCATCATCCGGATATCACACTGACAGCCGACTTGCGGATTGTTGATTCGCAATATTCTTCTGTTTGCGAAATTATTTATAAATTTTTAGTTTCAATAAATGCCGAAACAAATTTAAAAATTGCCAATTGTTTACTATTAGGCATAATCAGCGATACAGGAAATCTTCAGCACTCCAATACTACCGCTGACGTAATGGAAATCGCCTCCAAACTTATTAAAAAAGGAGCCTCCGTTTCCAAAATAGTCGGCTCAGTATTCTCCAACAAAAAAATAACCACTCTTAAGCTTTGGGGAAGAGCTTTTGAAAAAGCTCGCATCAATCCGAAAAACAAAATGATTGTCACCGTCCTCACACAAGAAGATATAAAACAATGTGAAGCTTCAACTGATGATATTGCGCAAATCGCTTCAATTCTTAATGCCGTTCCAGGCACCAGCTTTTCACTTGTCCTGTCTCAGCGAGATAATAAAACCATTAAAGGAAGTCTTCGCAGTGAACAATATAAGGGCATTGACGTTTCTGAAATCGCCCATCTTTTTGGTGGTGGCGGACACAAGCTCGCCAGCGGATTTGAAATAAAAGGAAAAATAGTAGAAGATGCAAGCGGATGGAAAATAATCTAAAAATTTTCAATTCACAATTTTCAATTTTCAAGCAATTTTCAATAATTAAATTTAAAAATTAATTCATTACTAAATTAGAACTTGTTTAGAAATTAGAAATTATAAATTAGAAATTAGAGCAGCTTTATAAAAAGATTTTTTATTATTTTATGCTAAGATATATTTATAAATATTAATCTTTCTACTATGAAAATAGGTTGCCATATTTCTATTGCCGGAGGAATTAATAAAGCTCCCCAAAGAGCAGCGGATTTGAAGTGTGAAATAATGCAAATTTTTACTCGCTCACCGCAAGGCGGCAAAGCCCTTGAACTTACAAAAAATATCATCCTGTCATTTAAAACTGAAAATTTAAAATTTAAAATTTCCACAATATATATCCATACTCCCTACTACATCAATTTCACTTCCACCAATAATCGTATCCGCTATGGCAGCGCAAGCGTTGTACGCGATGAACTGGAACGTGCCAGTCTTCTGGGAGCAAAATATGTAATGACTCATCTTGGCAGTGCCGGCGAACTTTCCGAACAAGAAGCCACAAAAAAAGTTTCCGAAATGTTGACCAAAACATTAAACAATTATGACGGATCCGCCGAACTTCTTATTGAAAATAGCGCGGGAGCAGGAAAAATTATTGGTGCGACTTTTTCGCAAATATCCGAAATAATCAAAAACGTAAACCACCCGAAACTCAACGGAATTTGCCTGGACACCCAGCACAGTTTCGCCAGCGGATACGACTGGCGGGATTTTGAGAATACCCTCAAAAAAATCGACCAAGAAATTGGCTTGGAAAAAGTTAAACTGATCCATGCCAATGACAGCAAATCTGATTGCGCCTCTCACATCGACCGCCATGAACACATCGGAAAAGGAGAAATCGGAATGAAAGCTTTTGAAAAAATAATAAAATTCGCCGAAGAAAATAACATCAACCTAATCCTCGAAACCGAACACGAAAAAGTCAAAGAAGACATCCAACTCTTAAAATCATTGCGCAATAATATCAATCAAAAATGAAATAAAAAAAATACTTTCCATAAATCACCTTTAATAATCAATCTGTGGCAATTGCAATATTTTGATTAAGAATGTATAATTGCATTAAGTTTAATATATTTTCTCAGAACTATTTTTAAAAAAATCAACCATGGAAGAGTTAATCAATTATTCGCAATTGCCATAGATTGATTAAACAATTATTTGCATTATCGGAAACCAAAAAATATAATCATGCAAAAAAAACAAACAAAAAAGAGAAAAGAAGTAATTAACATCAAAAAGACAATTGAAGATAAATTTTTGTATAATGACGGCATTACTGCCACTGCCGGAAAATTTTTACTGGCTGCCGTTCTCGCCGCTCCCCTTTTCGTTGTCGCGGCAGCCGCTCCGAATATACTTTCCGGAATGGGAAAATTCAAAAAACACAAGAAATATTCCAAGAAACAAATACAAACCGCTTTCAATAACTTGAAACAAAGAAAATTAATTGAGATTATTAAAATAGGAAAAGAAAAATACGAAGTACGCTTAACCAATAAGGGACAAAAAAGAATCAAAGAATTTTCCTTTGATCTTTTAGATATCGCAAAACCGAAAAAATGGGACAAAAAATGGCGAATCTTGATTTTTGATATTCCAGCCAAACCGAAAAGATACCACCAAGCGCGCGAAGCATTGAGAAGAAAAATCAAAGAATTGGGATTCTACCAAATACAAAAAAGCGTATGGGTTTATCCTTATGAATGCGAAGATGAAATCCTATTTATTTCCGAACTTTTCAATGTCCAAAAAAACATCGAGATTATAACCGCGGAAAAACTTTTACACCAAGAAAAAATTGAAGAATTTTTCAATTTGTGATTAAAATGTTATCATTTAACCTGAATAAAAAATCCAAAAAATAATAATTTTCCCCACAATCTATCTAATCAAGATATTGCAATTGCCATATCTTGATTAAAAAACAAAACAAGACTAAACTATTACTATTACAATTATTCCAGGTAAAATATTAGATATCAGCACAATAAGCACCACACCTAGCACCTAAATAACTCTGAATGTACCAATTCGATCCACTTTTATAAAGTCGACATTGACCAGCATCACTACTATAAGTTAAATCAGTAAAAAAACAAAAATCATGAACTCCTAAATTTTTCGGACCAGATGAACCAAAACTACCATTAGCAGGTATTCTCCCTTCATTTACTACACTAACAGTTCCATTACTCATCTCCGTTATCGCCTTGCAATTATTTCCTGCCGCATCGCAATATTTTGTTGCGCCAATATTTCCACTAATAATACCCCAAAAAAAGCTTTCTGACAAATTAAAATGCTGTGGATAAAGTTAAGAAATATGTAAAAATACTGGAAAAACAAAAAAATTCTTGCTAAAATTTAAACATATGAAAAAAAATATATTTACTTCGAGCACAAAAATCGCTATCATTTCCGACATCCATAACAATGAAACCAATTTAAAAAAGGTTTTGGATTATTGCGCTCGAAATTCAATTAAAAAAATAATCTGTTGCGGGGATTTGGCTTCCGAGGAAACTTTGGATTTTTTGTGCGACAATTTTTCCGGCGAGATTTTTTTTACTTTCGGAAATATGGACGACGGACAGCTTGAAAATTTTGAGTTTATTCCAAAATACAAAAACGCCAAATTATTCAAAAATCATGGAGAAACCTCCATTGATAGGAAGAAAACAGCCTTTGTTCATTTCCCGGACATTGCCAAAAAGCTTTGCGAGAGCGGAAAATATGATTTCGTTTTTTACGGACATACGCACAAACCCTGGACAGAGAAAGTGGGCAATTGCACAATGCTCAATCCCGGCAACGTCGCCGGAGAAATTTTCCCGCCAACTTTTGCCATTTGGAATATAGAAAATAACAAATTTGATTTGATTCGCGTTCATGATTTGAAATGAAAATAATATGCCATCCAAACAAGAACAATTAGGCAAACTGAATGAAAAAATGTCGAAATGTTCAAAATGCTCTTTGCGAAAAAACTGCTCGCGTGTGGTTTTTGGTGAAGGCAACCCTAACGCGAAAATTATGTTTGTCGGAGAAGCTCCCGGAAAAAAAGAAGATGAAACTGGGCGCCCGTTTGTCGGCGCCGCCGGAAAATTTTTAAATGAAATGCTTGCAGTCATCAAACTTAAGCGTGAAGACGTTTACATTGCCAATGTTTGCAAGTGTCGACCGCCAAAAAATCGTGATCCTCTTCCAGAAGAAATCAAACTTTGCTGGCCGTGGCTAGAACAACAAGTAAAAATAATTAATCCGAAAATAATCATCACACTTGGGCGCCATTCAATGGAACGCTTCATTTCCGAAGAAAAAATATCCGAGGCGCACGGAAAATTATTTGTTCGAAAAATCAAAGGACTGGGAGAAAGAAATTTTTTCACCCTTTACCACCCTGCCGCCGCCCTGTATAACGGAAACATACGCCAAACTCTCATCCAAGACTTCAAAAAAATCCCCGAAGTTTTGGAGAAAATAAAGAAAGAAAAATAATTGCAATATGTGCCGCGGGCGGGACTCGAACCCACACGGTATCACTACCGGGAGATTTTAAGTCTCCTATGTATACCAATTTCATCACCGCGGCATATTTTAAAACGAGGTCCGAGCCGGAATTGAACCGGCGTACACGGTTTTGCAGACCGTTGCGTAACCACTCCGCCATCGGACCATCTGTAAAGTATCCTACCAAAAAATTACCACGCAGTCAACGAAAAACCCCGACGTTACGTCGGGGTTTTCTATTTAAACCATCCTTTATTTATTTTTATTGCACGACCTGAGCAATCAAATTTCTTCTTCCGAAAGCAAACGCCTCGGTTTTGGTCTCCATATAAATATCTATATGGTTACCCTTAATCGCTCCTCCGCGGTCCTCGCAACTATATACACCCATTCCATCAATCTGAATTTTAGCCCCAAAAGGGAAATTAGGCGGACAAGCCAAAGTTCTTTTTTCGGAAACCTTGAGTCCACTAGCAGTAATTCCATCAGACTTACCACATTCATCAGCGGCTGCCGTATATGCGGAAGCGTTAATTGTAAATTCCCCTTTCGGCAAATTTAACCACAAATGAGACTGTTTTCTTCTCCATCTGGCTAATGCCAAATCATTCTTGATTTCTTCCCGGGTTTTCACTTTTACCGGTTGGTAACCAAAATAATTGTAGGGAATTTTTACTTCTTCTGAAATATTTTTATTTTCTGTTTTTGTATTAGTATTATCTTCTGGCGCAGCCAAGGCTGTTTGAGGAAAAATCATCATCCAAAGCACAGGCACGCTCAGGAAAATACTAATTATACGCATCAAAAAATGCTTTAATAGTTATCATTCGAGAACGCATCCCGAATGGCTCAAACTACTTGGAAAAACCTTTGGTCTGAGACTGTCCAGTTTGTCTAAGAACTCGTCTAAATACTGGGTTGGATAAAGATATTACTATCTATATTCAACTGTCTATACTAGCACATCTAAGCAAAAAAGTCAACAGCAAGTGTCGACTTTTGGCTTAAATAAGGGATTTTTTTATAATTTTTACTTCTCTTTAACTCCGTTTTTTGATAGTAAAATTGCCATCGGGCAATATCCAAAAAAAGCGAAATTTATCAACATTATCCCAATCAAAAAAGTAAAATACACCCATCCGGAAAAACCTACTAGCGTTAAAACTGATGAAATAACAATAAAAACTCCCGACACCAAAAAAACAATTCTTTCCAAATACCAACTATCGGTACTTTGTTTATATATTTTTTTCATATTTTTACAAACTTACATATTTTACCGGCAATACTCTTTTAAAAACTCCGGCAATCATAACTGAATCGCTTTGATGAATAAAAATAGGCTGATGGCTTTTATTGGCGGAATTCGGAAAAAGTCCGATTATTCCGCCACCAACCTTCTTAAACCTCTTAATTGTTGCCATTCCGTTGATAACTGCCACCACGATTTTCCCTTCCAAATCTCCCTGATTTTCATATTTTTCAAAAACCACATAATCCCCATCATTGATTTTCTCTTTATCCATCGAATCTCCCAATGCTTTGACGGCAAAAAGTTTTGCCGGCTCAGTTTTGCGAAAAAGACTTTTGGAAATTTGCAAATATCCGTCAACATTATCTTCCGCATAAGCTAATGCTTCTCCGCAAGATGCCAAACCATATATCGGAATGGAAAAAATATTTTTCCAATTGGCATATCTTTTATTTTCCACTATATATAATTTTCTCTTTTCATCTCTTTTTACCAATCCCTTCTTTTCCAATGCCTCAATTACTTGCATCACCGATTTAAGGCTATCGCCCACCCCCATATCTGACAAATATTTTTGTAATCGATAACTAGTTGGATTTTCTCTTCGCTGTTCAACATACTCGCGAACAGATTCCAAGATTGATTGCTGTTTTCCCGTTAGTTTCATATTTTTTATTTTAATGATTATTACACTGATATTATAACAGTGCATAATAATCACTGCAACCATCTTCTCTGTGGATAACTCAAAAAACACCTCGATTTTTAGTCGAAGTGTTTTTTATCTAAAAGTATCTTCTTAACTATTCGGTCTTTCGAAATCCTGTTCCAGCAGGAATCAATCTTCCGATAATAACATTTTCTTTGAGCCCTCGAAGTTTGTCTTCTTTTCCTTCAACCGACGCTCCAATCAAAACACGTGCGGTTTCAATGAAAGAAGCGGCACTAAGAAATGATTCAGTTGAAAGAGCTACGCGAGTAATTCCCAAAACTTCGGTCTCTCCTTTGGCTATTTTCTTTCCCGCAGCCCTAGCCTCTTCATTAGCAATATTAAAAGATGTTTTGTCAATAATATCTCCCGCCAATATTGCAGTATCTCCCGAATCTTCAACCTTAATTCTGCTGATCATTTGACGAACAATAACTTCAATATGCTTGTCATTGATTCCTTCTCCTTGAGCAGCATAAATTTCTTGAATTTCTCGAATAATATAACGATGCATCTCTTCTTGTCCAAGAATTTTGTACAGCTTTTTAAGGTCGACATTTCCTTCTACTAATTGAGTGCCCTTTCCAACCATCTCTCCTTTTTCAACTTTTAATGTAAGACTTACCGGGACTTGATATTCTTTCATCTTCTTATTGGAAGATTCGATCTGAATAATCACTGATTTTCCTCCGTCATTGATAATATCCTTTACCCTTCCATCAACTTCAGAAATCAAAGCTTCTCCTTTTGGAGGACGCGCTTCGAAAATTTCTTCTACGCGAGGAAGACCTTGAGTAATATCTGATCCCGCAACACCTCCAATATGAAAGGTACGCATAGTAAGCTGAGTTCCCGGTTCTCCAATTGCCTGTGCTGCCACTACTCCTACTGCTTCTCCGATTTCTACCAATTTGCCTCTTCCCAAATCCACTCCATAACACTTTCGACAGATTCCTTTTTTTGATTTACAAGAAACCACACTTCGGATTTTTACCTTCTCTATTTTAAGTTTCTCAATCTCTAATGCCTGCATTTTACTCACCAATTCTCCTTTGGCAACGATAGTTCCACCCGTATTCGGATCAACCACTGCATCCAAAACCACTCTTCCGCCCACTCGACTGGCAAAGCTTTGTCCGATTTTATCCGAATCTTCTCGATATAAATAAATCCCTTCTTTATCTTTACAATCTTCTTCTTGAATAATAACATCTTGAGAAACATCTACCAGTCTTCTGGTCAGATATCCGGCTGTCGCGGTTCGAAGAGCGGTATCTGCCATACCTTTTCTAGCTCCATGGGTGGACATAAAATATTCCAAAACATTGAAACCTTCTTTGAATGAACTCTTAACCGGCAACTCAATAGTTTCTCCGGTTGCTCCTGCCATCAAACCTTTCATACCGGTCATCTGAACGACAACCGACTCGCTTCCACGTGCCTTTGAATAAACCATAGCATAAACCGGACCCTCTTTATCCAATGAACCTCGCACCACATCAGTAATTCTGTTTTTAGCTTCATTCCAAATTTCAATCGTCTTATTTCTTCTCTCTTCATTGGTTAAAAGCCCCATATTAAACTGGTTTTTTACCACAGATACTTTATTTTCGTGTTCTTTTATAATTGCCGCTTTTTCCGGTGGAATTTTCAAATCATCCATTCCCCAGCTGATTCCCGATTTGGAAGCAGCTTTAAATCCCAAATTTTTAATAAGATCAATATAACGAGCGGTTTCATCTTGACCGATAGTTTCCAACATTTGAGAAACCAATTCTTTGATTTCTTTTTTGGTCAACTCACGATTAACAAATCGCAATTGTTCAGGAAGAGTATCATTAAGCAATATTCTTCCGACAGAAGTTTCAATTATTTCTCCTTCGAACAACAATTTAACTGGTTCGTTTATTTTTACCGCCGCATTTTCATATGCTAAAATCGCTTCTTCAATAGAAGAAAAAATCTTAACAGCTTTTTTGGCATCTGATCGAATATGTGTAAGGTAATATATTCCCAAAACAATATCTAGCGACGGAGTAGCAATTGGATCTCCACTAGCAGGCTTGAGCAAATTCTTTGAAGAAAGCATCATATTGGCACTTTCCTCGCGAGCTTTTCGCGTAAGTGGAACATGAACCGCCATCTGGTCGCCGTCGAAATCCGCATTAAAAGCTGCACAAACCATCGGATGAACTCGAATTGCTTTTCCTTCAATTAAAACCGGTTGAAAAGCCTGGATTGACAAACGATGAAGTGTCGGCGCGCGATTTAGCAAGACATAGTGATGTTCAATAATCTCATCCAAAATTTCATACGCCTCCTCAGTTTCCGCTTCTACCATTCTACCGGCAGTACGAATATTAAAAGCATATTCCTTTTCAATAAGTTTATTAATAATAAACGGTTTAAAAAGTTCCAATGCCATTTTTTTCGGCAAACCAACCTGATGCAATTTTAGTTGAGGACCAACAACAATAACACTTCGTCCGGAGTAATCCACACGTTTTCCCAAAAGATTTTGACGAAATCTTCCTTGTTTTCCTTTTAGAGAATCCGCCAAAGAACGCAACGGTCTGCGTTGTCCGGTAGAAGCGGCAACGGAAGCCTGTCCTCTTCTAATACTATTGTCAAAAAGAGAATCTACTGCTTCTTGTAACATTCTTTTTTCATTTCTGGTAATAACTTCCGGAGCACCAAGAGTAATCAATTTTTTCAAACGATTATTTCTATTGATAATTCGACGATACAAATCATTAAGGTCGGATGTTGCAAATCTTCCTCCGTCAAGAGCCACCATCGGACGTAGATCTGGCGGAATAACTGGAATAATTGTCGGAAACATCCATTCTAATTTCAATTCTGCCTTTTCAAATCCCTGCAAAAGCTTGAGTCTTTTGAGAATTTTTTTCTTATCAACTGTTTTTTCAGAATCAATTTCTTTTTTCAACTCTTCAACAGTCTTAGGAATATTCATATTTTCCAAAGCACTACGGACTGCTTCGGCTCCGATTCCGGCGCTAAAAACTTGAGCGAAACTAGAAGATAGATTGAAATATTCCATTTCGGAAAGAATCTGGAGATAATGCAAATTTTTCAAATCTTCCTTTGTTGATCGATATAAACTGTGCAGTTCCTCCAACATTTCTTCTTTAGTTTCGTCATTTTGGTTGGATTTTTTAATCTCTTTCTGTTTTTTCTTATTCTCAATCTCCAATTGATCCAAAGCAGAATTTTTTGCTTGTTCGTTTACATCCGTCACCAAATAAGCGGAAAAATATACAACTTTTTCCAACTCTTGATAGGACATCCCTAAAGCTAATCCGATTTTTGACGGAACTCCGCGCAAAAACCAAATATGCGAAACAGGAACTGCCAATTTGATATGTCCCATTCTTTCTCGACGCACAACTGAACGTGTCACCTCCACACCGCATTTGTCGCAAACTATTCCTTTATAACGAATTCTTTTATACTTTCCACAATAACATTCCCAGTCCTTATGCGGACCAAAAATTTTCTCACAGAAAAGCCCATCTTTTTCATAACGTTGAGTGCGATAATTGATGGTTTCCGGCTTAGTAACTTCTCCGTGCGACCAATCCAAAATATCCTCCGGACTAGCCAATTTTAGGCGCACACTATTGAAATCACTTACTTTAGTATTTTTTTCCATAAAATTTATCCCTTGAAAAAATTTAAGTACTTAAAAAGTTATTTTGAAAATTTATTCATCTTCTTTTTCTCCACTTTCTCTGTGACCTCCTAAAAGCTGAACATTCAAGCAAAGTCCTTTAAGTTCATTTACCAAAACGTGGAAAGAAGCCGGGATATTAGGACTAGTAATCGGTTCACCCTTAATAATAGATTCGTACGCTTTAGATCTTCCCATCACATCATCGGACTTGATTGTAAGCATCTCCTGTAAAGTATGTGCCGCGCCATAACCTTCCAATGCCCACACTTCCATTTCTCCGAATCTCTGTCCTCCGAATTGAGCTTTTCCTCCTAATGGTTGCTGAGTGATTAACGAGTACGGTCCGATTGAACGCATATGCAATTTATCATCAACCAAATGGTTCAATTTCATAATATACATAATCCCCACAGTTGACGGGTTATCATAATATTCTCCTGTTTTTCCATTTACCAAGCGCACTTTTCCATCCTCGGGCAATCCAGCTTTCTTCAATTCTTCTTTAATATAATCTTCACTTACTCCGTCCAAAGCCGGCGTTGCGATATTATATCCAAGTTGCTTTGCCGCCCACCCAAGGTGAGTTTCCAAAATCTGACCGATATTCATACGACTGGCCACTCCTAACGGATTCAAAATAATATCCACAGGATTTCCATCCGGAAGATACGGCATATCTTCCACAGGAGCAATACGGGAAATAACACCCTTATTTCCATGTCGTCCGGCCAATTTATCTCCAACGGAAATTTTTCGAAGTTGTGCCACGGAAACCTGTATTTTTTGAATTACTCCGGTTGAAAGCTTATCTCCTTGCTCACGAGAAAATATTTTAATATCCACAACCTTACCATGCTCACCATGAGGAAGATAAAGTGAAGAATCTTTAACATCTCTGGATTTTTCTCCGAAAATCGCTCTGAGTAATCTTTCTTCAGCAGTAAGATCTCCTTCACCTTTCGGGGTAATTTTTCCAACCATAATATCTCCGGAAGAAACTTCCGCTCCAATACGAATTATTCCTGTTTCATCCAAATTTTTCAGACGTTCCTCTCCAATGTTCGGAATATCGCGAGTCACTACTTCCGGTCCAAGCTTTGTGTCGCGAACTTCAACAGAAAAATCCTCAATATGGATTGAGCTATATCTGTCAGCCTGAAGCACTCTTTCGGAAACAATAATCGCGTCTTCAAAGTTATAACCTTCCCAAGGAATAAACGCCACCATTACATTTTGTCCCAAAGCCAATTCCCCATGATCAGTAGAAGCTCCATCCGCCAAAAGTTGTCCTTTATGAACATCATCTCCTTTTTTTACGCGCGGAATTTGATTCATACTCGTAAACGCATTGGATTTAATGAAACTTTGCAAAATATATTCTCGATTAAAACTTGATTTTTTTGATCCAACTGGCGTTTTTTCCTTCACAATAATGTGGCGCGCATCAACCTCAATAACCGTCCCATCCCCGTAGGAAATAACTACCTGTCCGGAATCAGCCGCCGCTTTATCTTCAATGCCCGTTCCCACAACCGGTGCCTCCGGAACAACACAAGAAACAGCTTGACGTTGCATATTCGATCCCATAAGAGCGCGGTTAGCATCATCGTGTTCCAAAAACGGAATCATTGAAGTTGCCACAGAAATACATTGCTTGGCAGAAACATCAATATAATCCAATTTATCCACTTCAATCATTTCCGGATGCCCTTTCACTCTGGCTTCCACCATACTTTCCATAATATTTCCGTCTTTATCTATCTCAATCCCGGCATGCGCAATAATTTTACGATCTTCAACAGTTGCATCTATATATTCTATTGTCTCAGTAATAAAAGGAAATACTTTAACTTTGTCTTTTTTTGATTTAACGATTTTTTCGGCCAATACATTATCAATTTTCTCTCCTTTTTTGGCAACACCGGAAATATTTTCTCCCAAAATTTTATTTATCAGCATCTTAACTTTATTTTCTACTTCCTGTTCTATTTTTCGATAAGGAGTTTCCAAAAATCCGAATTTATTTATTCGAGCATAAGTCGCCATATGTCCAACTAAGCCAATATTCGGACCTTCAGGAGTTTGTACTGGACAAATTCTTCCATAATGAGAATGATGCACATCACGCACCTCAAATCCAGCTCTTTCACGAGTAAGTCCTCCGGGACCCATCGCACTAAGTCTTCTTTTGTGCTCCAACTCAGCCAAAGGATTCACTTGATCCATAAACTGCGACAACTGGGAACTAGAAAAAAACTCTTTAATTGCGGCAGCAATCGGTCTGGAATTTACTAATTGTCCGGGAACAACCGTAATAACATCACAAGTACTCATTCGGTCTTTGATATTTCGAATCATTCTTGCCATTCCTACGCGAAGCTTGTTTTGTACCAACTCTCCAACACCACGCACTCTACGATTTCCCAAATGGTCGATATCATCAGCTTGTGCCAAAGGATCGTTATTGAGCTTTATAACTTCTTTAATGATCAAAATCAAATCCTCAACATTAAGCACGCGACTTTCTTCATTATTTTTTCTATCCACACGCAAACGTTGATTCAAGCGATAACGTCCGACACTCCCAAAATCATATCTTTCAAAATTAAAAAACATCGAATCAATCATCTGTTTGGCATTTTCTTCGGTAGCAAAATCACCCGGACGAATTCTTTTATATACTTCCTTATAACCTTCTCCTTGATTTTTTGAAATATCTTTACTAATAGTTTCTTCAATATACTTCGTATCTCCGTTATCGGTATCAGTAAAAATCTTGCGCAATTTTTCATCGCTTCCATACCCAAAAGCCCGAAGCAACGCCGTTATTGGAACTTTCCTTTTTCGGTCTATTTTAACCGAAATAACTCCGTCAAAATCCGTATCAATCTCAAGCCATGCTCCGCGATTAGGAATAATTTTAGCTCCGAAAAGTTTTTTTCCTTTTTGATAATTCATCGTGAAAAAAACTCCCGGACTGCGAATAAGCTGACTTACAACTACTCTTTCTACTCCATTTACCACGAATGTTCCACGATCTGTCATTATCGGAAAATCTCCAAGATATATTTCTTGTTCTCTGATTTCCCCGGTTCTTTTGATTAACAAAGATGCCTTGGCTCGAAGCGGCGCTTCGAAAGAAATATTTTTGTTTTTTGCCGTAATTTCATCATACTTCGGCTCATCAAGATAATAATCAGAAATAGATATTTCCAAATCCTTTCCTGCAAAATCAGTAATCGGATTTATTTCATCCAACAATTCCTGAAATCCTTTTTCCAAAAACCACCGATAAGAATCGGTTTGCGCTTCAATCAAATTAGGCAACGAAACCATTGGGACTTTCTTGGGAGATTTTCTCTTTGAAAGAGAAGACGCACTGCTAAACTCCCCTTTAACTCTCAGGGTTTTTTCACTTTTAAGCATAAAAACAACTCTCACAATACCCCTTGCTTCGCGGATTTTTCTTAGAGACAAGGGTTAGTTAATGAGATCTATTAAGGTTGTATTTAATTATATTTGATTGATGCGCAACATTTAGCTTCAAAGATTGGCAACGTATTTTCTTTTCTGGCAAATTATAATAATCCGCCACTTTTTTTCAAGTAATTAGCAGTCTACCACGCTCATTTTTTTTGTCAAGTCCGCAAATAAAATTTATTCGAAAGTCGGCTTGATTATCTCCAGATTCACCCATTTACCTTGCGAAGGAATTCTTCCTCGTAAAAAATCCGGATAAAAAATCATCTCTATCTTTTTTATCTTAGTATCTTCATCAATAATTTCTTTCAAATGATTGGTACTTTTTCCTAAAATTTCCACTTTTAATTTTTCTTCATCTATTTTTGCCTGAAAAAGCGATTCGGCATGAACACGAGCAATAAGACTGTCTTTTTCAAAATCCACATCAATATTTCCGTATTCAATTTTATTTTGGGCAATAATCATTTCTGAATCAATTTTATTTGAAAAATATTCCGCAACCAATTCATCGATTTTTTTCTGCGAAACTACAACTGCTTTAGCTTTTAAATCAATTTGATAATTAAAGCTATCTGCCACCATCCCTTCTCCCGGCGAAGCCGCAGAGCTGACAATATCTTCCTTTATTGAAGCATCCAATATAATTTCTCCTTCGCCCAATTTTCCTTTTATTTTTTCCATCAATTGACCACGGGCACTTTCCTCTGTTTTTTGTTTTGCTAATTTAACATCTTCTTCGGAAATCGAACTTAACTTTTCTCCATTACCACCTCCGCCAATCATTTTAGCTATTGAACGAGCATGTATCTTTTCGTATTTTGGCCCGCCCTTAAATCCGATGATAGAAAATTTACTTTCTTCTATATTATATTCTTCGCCCGATTGATCAGCTACCACTTCTACTTCTATTTTCCCGGGTTCAATCTTTCCTTCAATTTCAGAAATTCCCGGAACAACAACACCCGCAACTAAGCGAAAAAGTTTTCCATCTTCCGTAAGCAATCTTGTTGTCGCCACTAATTGTTGGGAAGCAGCACTATATTCATTATACACAACAACCGTTCCATGCGCTTTTTGATCTGAAACATCTTTCTGTCCGGTTGCGTCAAAAGAAAAAACAACAGAAGAATCCGCCTCTACAACCCGACTAGAAACAATTAATTTTTTTCCGTCCAAACCAAAATTACCGTTAGAAACTCCTACTATTTCAAGATCATCCTCCTTGATATTTGTTTGAGGATAAACTTCAATATCAACCTTCGGCAAAAATAGATAAGCGGCAACCGCCAAAATGGAAAAAAAACAAACAATTCCCAATAAAGAAAAAATTTTCTTTACCCTTCCGGAAACTTTTTTACTATAATTATCCGAATTTTGATTACCATAATCAAAATTATTTATCTTTGACACATTTTCCGAAATTTCTTCCTTCTTTTTTATACTGGATTTTCCAAATAACTTTTCCAATTCCCTTTCTCTTTTTAAATCCAACTTTTCAATATTATCTCTCGTTGAATTATCTTTTTTAGCCTTAAATTCGGTAGCAAGATTATATTCTGCCATCTCTGGAAAAATATCAGTTTTTTTTATATCTACCTGTTCGGTTACTTCTGCTCTTAGATTGTTTGTTTTTTTCTTTGAAGATATGTCAAAAAATTCACCGCTCCCCAGTCTTTTTAATTTTTCCTTCTTTTCCATATTTTCTAATAGCCTATCTTTAATGTTCGCATCGTTTATTTTCGGCTCAAAATCTTCTCTAACAACATTGTCTTCTTCAATACCCTCCATCGACGATTGCACTAAAATTCCCGCTTTTTCAACCAAAGCTTGTCCGTGAGAATCTTGTGTTATAATCATTATCTGTTTTTTATTCTTTGTTGCCTCTTTTTCAAGCAATTTCAAATTAACTATGCTTTGTAAAATCAAGGAGCGTTGTGGAATAACCAAAATATTTTCCTTAACGGAAGATTTTCTCAAACGATCAATGATAGATGTCACTTCTTCATCAATATCAATATAAAATGTTTTATGCATATACTATTTTAATTTATAAAAATTATTTATCAATATTATTCATTGCTCTTTTGAGAATTCCTGCCATCACCCTCTCTTCGTTCACAAAATCCAAAACTAGAGTCGCCAATCCCATTGGAGTAACATCCTGCGGACTAAAAAGTTCTTGCGTACTGTCTATTATATCTACCACATCTCTTGGTTGCAAGAAATTTATTTCCGGAGTTTTACTGAAAGATAATTTTTTTGTCCATCCTGATGATGCTAAGGCCTTCTTAATTCCGGGAAGTGCGCTGCCTCCACCGCAAAGAAGGATTCTCGACGGCAAAAGATCTGTCTCAGCAAATTCTTCTAATGAAAGCTCTACTCCACTAAGCCAAACGTCGCAATCATTCTGCAATATTTCCTCAATTTTTGCAGTCGTACCTTTGTCTAATTTTCTTTCGGAATATTTTATTTTCAAATCCTCGGCTTCCTCAAAACTAATACCCGCCTCCCTTGCTAATCGTTTAGTGAAAGAACGCCCTCCCAAGGCAAACATCTTTGTTCCTTCCAATCCTCCATTGCGCACCACAGCAATATCTGTCGTTCCACCTCCAATATCAATAAAGATTGCCCCAAAATCAAATTCTCCTTCATAACCAACACTGCGCGCCACAGCATACGGCTCAGCAACAATACTAATCAAGGCAATACCCAACTCATCAGCAATAGTTTCCACTGCACCCAAATGAATCATCGGAGCATAAGCATTAAACACGCTAATGGAAACATCCCGACCTTGAAATCCAAGCGGATTAGTTATTTGATAACCATCAATACTTACATTGGAAATCGCTGCATTAATTAACTTCACATCAATTCCCTCTTGATTAGTTTCCCATGCTAATTGTTTTCGAATCCTCTCATAAGCTTTTTGCTGAACTTTTTCAATAATATTTTTCAATTCCGGCAAATCTATTTTTACTTCCGGTCGTACTCTTTCATAATGAACAGTTGTTGTTATTCCTTTCACTAATTCTCCGGCGATACCCACCACCGCGTTCTTGATTTTCTTTACTCCGGATTTTTCTTTGGCAATTTCAATCGCTTCACGAGCAGAAACAATAACACCCGAGATATCAGAAATTGCTCCGCTTTGCATATTTCCCATTTTCTGACGCGCTCTGCCTACGCCAATCACAACACCTTTTTTACCATCTTTATCAATTCTAAAAACAAGCGCTTTAACCACTTCTGTTCCAATATCCAAAGCTAGAACATAATCTAGTTTCTTTCCTCCACTAAATATTTTTGAAAAAATTCCCATATCTCTTTTAAAAAATTTTAATTTCTATATTCTCAATTCTCGCTTCAATCTCATTTATTCTCAAAAGTCCATTTTTCGCTCCATAAAATTTCGCAACATTACTTCCATTTGCCGCCCCCCAACGAAGACACTCTTGAATATCCTTTTCTTTCAAATACGCCGCCAAAAATCCACTTGTAAATGCATCTCCCGCTCCAAGAGTATCCACGGTATCCACCTTAATTCCCGGACAAAAATAATTACTCTTACCATCAGATCCCCACGCTCCGCGATTTCCGTCCGTGATAACAACGGCACTACACCCCAAATTTAAAAATTCTTTCAATAAAAATTTCTCATTGTTTAAATTAATATTACCTCCTTTCCAATGTCCGGACTCGGAAATTATTTCAATTGCTTCGTCTTTATTCAAAATCAAAATTTGAGAATTTTTTATTGCTTCTAAAACTTTTTTCGCGTCATCATGAATATTTTTTTGTCCGGGATTCAAAGCTATTTTCATATCTTTTTTCTTCGCCATTTCAATTATTATATCCAAATGAACTCGCCAATTTCCATTAAGTGCACTTACAAAAATCCATTCCGCTGAAGGAATTTTTTCCGAAGAAATTTCCAGCTTTTCATTTGAATCACGATTCCAAAAAATAATATGATCTTTGGTTTTTGTATCAACAATAATTGATGACAAGTCAGTTCGGCATTTTTTGTCAATTTGCACAAATTCAACATCCACGTTTTCCTTTTTTAATTCATCCACTATCCATTTTCCGACTAAATCTCCGCCAATTTTAGTTAGCGCTCCTGCGTCAATTTCCAACCGTGCCAATCCCTGAGCCACATTAGCTGCGCAACCTCCCGGCGCTTCACATATTTGATCGACTTTATATTTAGCCCCCAATTCAAAATAAATTTTTTTTTGCGCCAACAAATCGCTCGGGGTATCAACAACAACACCATCACCTGTAGGAAAAAAAGTGTCTTTACAAGAAGAACCGACGCAAATTATCTGATTTTTTTTATTCATTATTAAAAATATTTATTGACTAATCCTCAATCCTTCTCCAAGACTACTTAAATTAACGTTCACCAAATCAGGATTGATCACATATAAAATCAACCATGCTATCATAGAAACTATTACCCCCAAAAGCGCATCACCGATTATTTCTTTTGCCTTAGCAGTCTTGGACGTATTTCCTGCTGCCGTAAAATACCAAAAACCACCAATTGAAATCATAAAAAATGCCGCGATTCCAACTGTCCAAATAGCAAAATTATAAATCGCCAACACATAATCCTTGAGATTTGCCGCTCCTGGAGAACCGGGTAATTTTTCCATCGGTACATAACTTTGCGCCAAAACAGACTGGAAAAAACCAAATGCGATTACAAAAGAAAAAATAATAATCATATAAACATTACTTTTCCTGTTAAAAATATTTTTTTTCATATTTTAAAAATTAGTAATTGAAATTTAGGTTAATTAAAAAATTTATCTTGCTTTTCCTCTTTCTATAATTTCTTTATTAATGATAGAAATATCTCTTCCATATTTCAAGCGCGACAATTCTTTGAAATTGTTTGCCAATTCTTGATCACCGGAAGTTGGAGGATAAGTTTTAATATTGAACGGCTTAGTTGACTCATTATTGACCAAAATTTTAGCAAAAGCATTATAATTATCCACATTTACCAAATCGTTTGAAGAAAAAACCGGAGCAAATTGTTTTTCCAAAAATTCCGCATCCTCCGGTCCTACTCGAAAAGCACATATTGATCCGACATTTCCAAAAACTGCTTTGGAAATTTCTTCACTAAGCTGTCCGATAAATTGATGAGCTATAATAAGATTGAGTTTATATTTTCGCGCTTCGGATAAAATTTGAGAGATAGAGTCAGTGGTAACATTTTGAAACTCATCAATGTATAAATAAAAATCTTTTCTTTCAACTTCCGGCATATCCACGCGAGAAAGAGCTGCCATTAAAATTTTTCCCACGATCACCATTCCAAGTAAGTGGCTGTTTATTTCACCCAATTTTCCTTTAGAAAGATTAACAAGCAATATTTTTTTGTCATCCATAATTTGTCGAAAATTCAAAGTACTTTTCTGCTGAGAAATTATCGGGCGCATCATATCATTAGCAACAAAAGTAGTGAGCTTAGAAGTAATATACGGAACCATATTCGCCAGTGCCGCTTCTCCTCCGGCTTTTTCCGCTTCCTTGATCCAGAAATCCCGCACAACCGGATTAACACAGTGTTCCAATTTCATTTTTCGAAAATCTTCATCTGCCAAAACCTTGGAAATTTCCAATAATGTGGATCCTGACTCCGGATGCTCCATAATAAGCATCATTGCATTACGGGCATATTGTTCAAACATCGGACCTCCGGTCGCTTTCAAATCATAAAGTTTATCAAAAATTCCAATCATCTCATTGATCACAAAAGTCTTCTCTTCCGGTCGAGAATACTCAAGCATATTAAGACCGAAAGGACGCTCTGTGTCAGCCGGATTAAAAATAATCACATCTTCAGCGCGCTCTTTGGGAATACAGGAAAGTATGTCTTCAACTGCATCACCGTGAGGATCAATATAACAAACTCCTTTTCCATTTTTAATATCCTGTTTGACCATTTCTTGCAGAAAATTTGATTTTCCGACACCGGTTTGTCCAATTGTATAAAGATGCCTTCTTCTATCTCCGTCTCCCAAATAAATATCGGTTTTCTGCCCGCGATAATCATTATATCCAAGCAGAACACCTTCTTGCGGAATATTTACCGGTGGAGCCGCTGCTCCGGACTTGAGCCATTTTATTTTAGGCGTTTCAGTCGTGGAAATTGGAAAATGGAAAATACTTGCCACTTCTTCCACATTCAAAATCAAAGAATTTTCCTCATTAAAATTTCGAAAAATATAATGATAGGCAATATCCTTTTTCTTGGTTCTTTTTTTAATCTTAAAATTATTCACTTCCGGATTTTCAAATTGAGAAAAAGCATTTTCCAAATGCGCCAAAATTTCGTCCGCTCTTTCCTGCGTTCGAGCACTAGCAAGCAATCGAATATTAACCAAAAATCCGGTCTTGTTGGATTTTCTTTCAATAGATTTCACCAATTCTTGCTCCTCGGGAGTAAGTTGAAAAGCTTTTTCATTATCCAAAATATTTTTCGAATCCGCTACCACTCCCGTTGGCTTCATAACAATATTTTGCATTTCTTTTCCCACCCCCCTGCTCACATCTTTCAAAAAAGAATTTGAACCGACATCTTTGAGTCGCTGTCCTTGTTGCATCTTATGCGCAATATCTTTACCGGATTCTCTCCATGCTGACCCGGCAGGACTGAGCACTATTTGAAGTGCCGCCCCTTCTTCCTTGGTATTTAATTTGCTAAGCGCATTGGAAATTTCATTAAGCGGATCGGTTTCCATATTTTCATAAGTTTTAATGGGAAGTTCATGCTTATTTTTCAATACTAAAGTTGCCGCTGAAGTAAAACTTCCGGGAGAAAATATGGTATAGTCCGGATTCTTTTCTATAGACGCATCCGGAAAAAAACTATGAATCTGCTTTTCTACGCGTTCTTTGAATTTTTTAGGAACTGCCAAATAGAAAAATATCTCTTCACTATCGGAAGGATTGGCAATTTCAAAAGAAATATAAGGAGCATCATAAAAAATTCCGGAAAAAAATGATTTATTTCTATTAATATTCGCCAGAGTTGAAAGTAATTGCTCCATTGCTCCGATTTCTTCTTTCCATCTTTCTCCATTATCCATGGATTCTCCTTTGGCATAATTTTTTTTCGTCACTCGAATAACCTCCAAATCCATATTCATAGAATAGTTTATTTGAACGCGAAAAGAAATAAAACTGCGCACAACCAAAAACACACCCGTTACAAAAGTCATCAAAGACAAGGCGGCAAGTAGTGGATAAAAAATTAAATTCAAATCAAAACTATTCATTTGTTTTTTGTTTTATTTTAAATAAGTTCAAAATGAAAAATTACAGCATAAATACGAAATCATTTTGTACATTTTCCGCTTTCATTTATTTTTTATTTTTGATTGTTATTTTGAGATTTGATTTTTTACATTTTATTATTTTATCAAACCCTTTTCTGTCAGTGCGCTATGCAATTCATCGGTCAAAAGTTGATCATGAAACATATCCAACACATAGTTATCCTCTAGATGGCGAGCAACTTTAACCGCATGAACTACTCCCTTATTCATTGCCAAATCCACCATTTTTTTCACATGACTTTCAGCATCCGACTGAGCATCATAAACCTTCTCCGCATCGGATCTTATTTCCTCTTCGTTTTTATTATCATTGCTTTGTGTTTTGATTTTAGAAAGCATCTGTAAATAAGTATTGTCTTTTTCCGCGCTGGAAACTTCTTTGACGACAGAATTTTCAAGGTTTATTCTTTCTTTGGATTCTTCCAATTCTGATCCAGCCACACCAAACTTCTTTTCCAAATTCAAATCTCCATCTTCGATCGGTTCCAAATTTTTCTTTGTTTCTTCCGACATAATCTTATATCAATTAAAAATTATTGTTTTTCATATCACTCTCCATCTCACTGACTATATTTTGCAACAAATCTTGATAATTATCAACTTTTGATTGCAAGAAATTTTTTATTATTTCCGGTTTCTCTCCATTTTCAACCATCTGCTGAAGTATTTTCCATGATTCAAATTCCATCTTTTTTTTGAGTAAATTCAAAAACCGTCCAACAACGATTGTTTCAAACTCATTTTGCAATTCTTCTTTTCTTTCGGATAACGACTTCATATTTTTTGGATACATTTTTTAAAATGCTCAATCTTTATAATCAGAAACGCAAATCTCCTTAAACATTATTCACCTTCAATAATCTCAAATATATCTTTTACTTTTTTCCTCCTTTCCGCCTCTCCGAATATTCGCAAAAGCCAATTTCCAACTTTTATTTCATTATTCATAAAATCCCCGCCTAAATCTTCTCTGGAAAAATCTATAATTTTCCCCAAATTGCTGAAAAATTTCTTTTTATCTTCCCTTCTTGGATCGCTTCCCTTGATAATACTTTTTATATTTTTACCTTTATATTCATTCCAAACAGAACGATCATTATTCATAATCCTTTGAATAAAAATTTTCTCTGTCAAATCTTCTTTCTTTATTTCCGTTTTCTTGCTTTCTTCCGCTATTGGCTCGCTTTCTTTCTCTATTTCAACATCCGCGAAATTATCAGCGCCGCTTTCTTCTCTTGGAATTTCAACATCTACTATCGACTCATCCTTCTTTGTTTCTTCATTTCTTTTTCTTCCAATTTGCCGTCTGTTCAATATTTCCTTGCGAATATTTCTTTTTGTCGAAGATGCTGCCGTTTCAATTGCATCCACTGCCATTTCCGCTCCTATATTTATCGCTCCTATATTTTGTTTAATATCATCCGCTTCTGATTTGACAACATATTCCGCTACCCTGGCGCTTCTTTTCGCACCGCCCCAAAATCCCTCCCAAGCGGATTTCAATCTGCTTTTGAATGTGTTTCTAAAACTTTCAATTATTTTTCCACTACTTCCACTTTCAATTTCCAACTCTGCTTGATCTTTTAATTTCTCGCTTTTTATTGCATCCCTAAGCCCCAAATATCTCGCCTCTTCCATCATAGCTTCCTCGAGTACTCTACCCTTTAATTTATCATTTTCTTCATAAAATTTTCGCATAGTCGCCAAATATTCTTTTACATATTCTTTTGATTTTTTATCATACAAATCTTTCAAATTCTTCACCTCTTCTTGCGCCTGTCCGAAAAAATTTGGATTTTCAATTTTTCCAAAATATTTTTCCAAATTATTCCTTTTCTTTTCGAATTCATGATTATACTTCACATAAAATTCCCGACTGGCATCCAATTCTCTTTGCATCCTTTCAAAATCCGCCAAAGGCATATTTCCCGCTTCAAAAGCCGGTCTTTCCACTGCCGTTTCTGCGCTTGTTTCCATATTCATATTCTCTTTCGCGTTCTCCCTTTCAATCCCATCTGCCAATTCCAATTCCCCTTTCTCATCAAAAACAACTTCAGCCTTGTCTTTCTCGCTCTCCTTCGCCACCTTTTTTTCTTCATCCCTTCCATCTCCTTTTTCCACTTCTTCACCCCATTTTTCCCCGTTTTCAATATACTCTTTCAATTTCCCTGTCGGCGCAAATTTCCCGTCCGTAAGTTCACCCAAAATATCTTCTAGTTTTATATTCAAAGGCTCATCCTTTTCCGCAAGAGATTTTATCCACATTGTTTTTCGCACTTCCACCCCTTGATTATATTTATTTGCCAAAAGATTCCCAACAAGATCAATCAATTCTTTCCCGCCGAGAGTATTGACACTAAAACGATTATATTCCGGATTCCAAAGGACAAAAGCTTCGCACCCAAAAGCCCTCGCCGCCTCCGAACCGGTTTCGACTCGACCGTCAATATCCACCGCAATTTTCCCGAAACGATCCGATTCAATAATAAGCCCGTCTTTTTCCATTTCCATCAAAACCGCCTGGGATTCCTTGACTCTTTCTTCTTGCATTTGTCTGACATCTACATATTCCCTAATCACTTTTCTGGTTTTATCATAGTGAAATCCCGCCTTGCCAAGACCAGCCATTTGCTCTTTCGTTAGTTCCTCACCTTTTTTGATTTTTTCCGGATCAATTTGTTGATTTTTCAATATTTCATCTACTTTTTCTGCGTCCTTTACATCCCTTAATTGCAAAATTCCATACCGCCTCATATCCTTTTTCAACAAACGCATTTCAGAAATACTTCTAGAAACATCGTCAATGCTGCGCCCATCGGCAAAAAAATCCAAAAAATTTTGCGGTCCGAGCATTCTTGAAACTCCCATAATCGTATCCCAAGAATTCTGAAAATAATTTTCGAAATATTCTTTTCCGTTCGGATAATCAAAATTGTCGATTCGGTTGATAAACTGCACCAATTTTTCCAAGTTTTCTTTGTTTTTTTCGTCTTTCTGGAAATATTCCTCAAAAAGCCCCAGTTTAGAAAAAGTTTGATACGCAACATCCGCAGCGGACGTGTCCCGCGGCGATGTATCGCCATGATGATCCGCGATAACGGAAATTACCCATTCGCCTTTTTCATTTTGTTCCTTACGAATTTCCACTCCATCCACCATTCCACTGTCAAATGTTATTTTACCGATTGCATGAGTTCCAGGGATGACATATTTAATATTTCCTTTTTTTGAATCAGATTTAACTTCAATTCCCGCTTTTTTCAAAAGAAAAAGAGTTGCTTTTCCGTCCAAATCAGGTTTTTCGTTTAATTGAAGTTCTTTTTGCCCTTCATTATCTTTAACATTTTTAATTAACCCATGCACCGCAACTCCCATTTCAACAAAAAATTTCCGGATTTTGTCATTGATGATTATCTCCCGTTCTTGGGGAGTACCGGCATCCAATTCTTTCCAATTTCCAACTTGAGAATACAAAACCGCTTTGGCAAAATCCAAATTTGTCATCTGCTTTCCATCCTCGCCAAAAGTTTTTTCCGTCAAATGCAAATACTCCGCCGCGTCATATTCCTTTTTTTCAACATTTTCACTATCGCCAACCGCATCCATATCCTTATTTTTTTTACCAGGATTTACCTTCAGATTTGCATCACTTGCCACCAAGCTTTCAATTTGATATTTTCCATCTTTAATTCTTTGACGTAATTCTTTAATGTTTACTTTTTTTATTCTTTCGTCTTGTTTTTTTCTATTTACATCAAATACCAGAGTAAAATCACCATTATTATAATCAGCAATTCGAAAACCTGCTTTACTTCGATCGACAGGAATCCACTTTTCGTATAAATGAAATTCATTTTCAATTTCTTGCGGAATTTCTTTTCGATTTTTTTCGATTTTTTTCGATTTGCCTACAATATTGCGAAAAGTTTCAACGGTTTTTCTGTCTGGTTTTCCATTGCGCAAAAACAACACTTCCGTATTATTCCAATCAATTCCACCTTTCTTATTAAAAATAATTTTATAAGATTTAATCTTAATTTTTTGTTTTTCTCCGGCTTCCGGCTGATACACATATCCCGTCCCTATTTTCCCGAATTCACCTTCCAGTTTGAAAAACGCCTCACGTTCTTTGTCTTTTTTTGTCCATTCTTTTTCCTTAGCTTCATTTTTCACATCCTCATTTTTTATTCCCTTTTCAGCCACCTCTTTAATCCCTTTTTCCGTTTCTTTTTCGTTTTTTTGTCCCTTAACAGCCTCCAAAACAGCAGCCTTAAAAAGTTTTGATTTCTTTATTCCTGAAATACTGTTGAGATTTGTTCTTATACATTCCTTAACTTTATTTTTCATATCTTCCTCTGACAAATCCGTTTCATACCATTTTTCCGATTTCGCCTTTGTGCATACAAACTTTTCCGTATTATCTATTATTTCTTTTACTTTATTCTCCGCATCTTTTCTGAAAATATTTTTTGTTTTTTCTCTGAATTCACCTTCAAAAGTATTTCCAATAATTTCGGAAATTTCATCATACATCCGCTCGATTTTTTTTTCTTCCATTTCCAAAATCTCCGAACCATTTTTTTCTGCCGGAAGGATTTTTTTTAATTCTTCTAAATTTCTATCGGCATCCCCGCTTCCAAGTTTAAAAGTTTTTTTATCACTCATATAAAAAATTATACCACAACATTACGTTTCCAACAAAATTTGTGCTATAATATTCATAGTTATGATTTTTTAAAAATAAAAACAAAAAAATGAATATGCATCAGAAAACAAATTGGTTTCACTGGCTAATACTACTGACAATACTTGCCGCCGCATTCTTCGTTCGTTTCTGGAATATTGAAGGCGCTCCCGCCGGAATATATCCCGATGAGGCCGTCAACGGAATCGATGCCATTAAAGTCAATCTTGGCGAACAACCATTTCAATGGTTTTACCAGGACAATAACGGACGCGAGGGATTGTTTATGAACCTTATCGCGCTTTCATTCCAAATACTTGGTGTGAGCGTTTTGGGACTCAAGCTGCCCTCTATTATCTTCGGAACTCTCACAGTTTTAGGAGTTTTCCTTCTTGCCAAGGAAGTTTTCCGCACTCCGCGCGCCGGACTTTTCGCTGCATACCTAACCGCCTTTTCTTTTTGGTCAATCAATTTTTCCCGCATCTCTTTTCGCGCCATAATACTTCCTTTTGTTTTAACGTTTTCTTTTTATTTTCTTTTGCGCGCCATCCGCACGAAAAGTTTCTGGCAATTCGCCGTTTCCGGTTTTATTTTCGGAATAGGCTTGCACACCTACATCGCTTTTCGCATCGCTCCGGTAATTCTTATCGTTCTATTCCTAGGACTTCTTTTAGTAAAAAAACATCTTTTTCACAGCTACTGGAAGCAAGCAATAGTCTTTATTATTTTTATGTTAATCTCCTCCGGACCAATACTTTGGACATTTTATACCCATCCGGAATTTCTCGAGTCGCGCTCGGCTTCAATTTCGGTTTTTTCTCCCGAAGTTAACAAAGGAAACCTCCTTTCAACAATCGGAAGAAGTTTCGGATTAAGCTTGGCAAAATACAATTTTTGGGGCGATCAAAATTGGCGCCACAACTATCCTCCCTATCCGATTCTCAATCCATTAGTAGGAATCTCATTTCTCATCGGACTTATCTATTTAATTGTAAAATTTTTCCATCTTTTTTGGCTTCGCATTCGCCACGACATCCGCGACCAAAAACTTTTTATGTATGCGTTTTTACTGGTTTGGTTTTTTTCAATGCTAGCCCCGGAATTTCTCACCGCCGAAGGTCTGCCTCACGCCCTGCGCGCCATCGGAACACTTCCTGTTGTTTTCATTATTGCTACTGTTCCCATTCTTTGGATTTTAGGAAAAGCGGACGATTTCAATCCTTCAACTAAAACATTTTTCTTTTCTTTTATTATCGCCTTACTGGTTTTTGTGGGAATTTTCGATGTAGTCAAATATCATTACTTTTGGACAAACAATCCATCCCAACATCAATCATTTGAATCAAGCCTGCTATTGATGGCAAAATTCATTCAAGAACTTCCCGCCGAGAGGGAAAAAGTGGTTGTTGCGGAAAATATGCAAAGAATTCCCATAAAACTTTTTAACTATCAAGCGCAAAATATCCACTATGTTCATCCCCAAGAAATTAAATCATTTCTTGATGAAAGAAAATTAACTAATCCGGTTTTCATCCTAACAAACAAAAACGACTCAATGATTGAAATTCTAAAAAAATATTATCCACTTTCCCAACTAAAAGGAATTAGCACTGACAAAGCTATTAAATTTGATACCAAATTCTGCGTTTTCAGGTAAAAATTATATATTCATATTTATTTCAAAAAATACACCATAATATTAACCAAAATGGAAAGCAAAACAATCACAAAAACTGAATCATTTCTCAAGAAAAAATATCGATGGATTATCGCCCTCATTATGGCAATATTCATTTCAATTTCTTTACTTAATGCCAATAATGACAGCGCTACCTTCGATGAAGTCGCTCACATACCGGCAGGATATTCCTATCTCACTCAAAACGATATGCGTCTCAATCCGGAACATCCACCTCTCATCAAAGATATTTCAGCCTTTCCATTACTTTTCCTAAACTTGAATTTTGATACCGTGCAAAAATTTTGGACCGAGGATATCAATGGTCAATGGGATGCTGGACGCTCGCTTCTCTATCAATCCGGAAACGACCCGGATAAAATAATTTTTTGGTCGCGAGTTCCGATTGTCATTATTTCCGTTTTACTGGGACTCTTTATTTTTCGCTGGACAAAAAGAACTGCTGGAATTATCACCGGACTTGCCGCCCTCACTTTCTACTGCTTTAACCCGAATATTCTCGGACACAATCACTATGTAACGACCGACATTGGCATTGCCGCTTTTTTAACTTTTTCTTTTTATTATTTTCTCAAATTCATCCGTAAACCGTCTTGGAAGAACGTATTCGTCGGAGGAATATTTCTGGGACTTTTTCATTTAGCAAAATTTTCATCCATAATAGCGCTTCCGATTTACGGATTAATTCTTTTGACATATCCGCTTTTTTGCAAAATCGAAAACCGAAATTCACGCTTTGAAATTTTCTTCCGATATTTAGGAAAAGGATTAGTTGCTTTTTCCATTTCAATCATTATAATCTGGGTTGTTTATGCTTTTAATATGTACAAAATGCCGCAAGAAGAAATTTCCCGATCAATAAATTATTATTTTAGCACGCAAGATTCCAACACGAAGAGCGTTCTTACTAACCAAACACTAATGTGGCTAAATGAAAATACTATCACTCGCCCGCTCAGTATGTATGGATTGGGAGTTTCTATGGTTTTTAAAAGAGTCGCTGGTGGAAATGGAGCTTATTTCCTAGGGGAAGTTTCTTCTACTGCTTTCGGCGCTTATTTTCCGACAGTATTTCTCATCAAAGAAACAATTCCTTTCTTGTTTCTTATCTTATTCACTTTATTTTTCACTCTATATCAAGTCATGGAGCGCATTCCTTGGAATAAAAATTTTTGGAAAATTAGCTGGAACAGAATATCACATTTCATGCGAACCTCTCTTTTTCAATATTCCATCTTCGGATTCATCATTTTATATTCATATTTGAGCATAACCGGAAACCTCAATATCGGATTACGCCATTTATTTCCGATATTTCCTTTTATGTTTATCTTGATAGCCAAAAAACTTTCTGACTTTATAAAATCAAGAAGTTCAAAATCCGCCGCAACTTTCAAGATTATTTTCCTGATTGTCACACTCTGGATTGTTGCCGAATCATTGATTAACTACCCATACTATATGTCCTACTTTAATCAATCCGTCGGCGGTTCGAAAAACGGATACAACTACGTCACTGATTCTAATGCCGATTGGGGACAAGATATGAAAAGATTACGAACATGGATAAATAACTATAATAAATGTTTTAGTGATATAAGCGACAAAGAATGTACAAAAAATAGCGATTGCACCAAGTCTGCATCACTCTTTAATCACAATAACTGTTCACAATTCAGAAATACTATAAACACGACTAACAACCCTCGCATAAACAAAATCCGCGTTGACTATTTCGGAGGAAGTGACATCTTCCGCTACATCGGAAAAGATCGCGCGATACTTTGGTGGGACTCAAAGCGCCCAATTGAACCGGGATGGTATGCAATTTCAGTCAATTTCCGCCAAGGAAGCATTTATAGTAAAGAAAAAACCGAAGACGATTCCTATCGCTGGCTCCTAGATTACGAACCAGTTGCCCAAGTCGGAACATCAATCTTGATTTATTACGTTCCGGAAAAATAATATACTACAAAAAATCCGCCTTTTTACTTAGGCGGATTTTTTTTATTTTAATTTTTGTATTTATCCATATCGTCATTTTCATTACCATCTTCTTCACTAGTATCATTTTCACTTTCTTTCTTTTTCATTTTATAATAAATCTTTTTTTCAATTCGCAAATCAACATACTCCAAGTCTATCCTTTGTTCTCGGTTTATCTGTTTCTCTAAAAATGTTTTTAAAATTCGAATTGAATAATTCAATCCCAGTTTACTGTTAAAATAAATACTCCATCCTTCTTGAGTTCTTATAATAACTTCTTCAGCAATTCTTGAACTTGTCCGATATTGATCCTCTATTTTTAGATCAGTTTCTTTTTCAATCCTATTCTTAATATTTAAAGAAAAATTTATATATTCACTGTTTAAAATTTCATCTCCGATAGAAACTGGGCGATTGCTTTGATCTTGAATGCTCACTAAATTATTTTCCAAAATCAGTTTAGAACTAAAATCCGCTTTTTCATATGCTTTTCCGTTCTCATCAATAATAAATTTATCATTACCGGAAATCCAAACAAGCAAAGAATCTCTTTCATCAACGATAATATTTAGGCGATTAGGAAATTCTTTTTCTATTTTAACACCCCTTATTTTCTTGAATTGTTCGAGTATTTTTTTTTCCAACACTCCACTAAAAACAAGAATAAAATTATTTTTGGGAACAATTCCTATGTAATTTCCGGCTAAATAATCATTCGCAACGAAAATAACATCCTCTTGCTTCAAATCTTTCATGCCCCTCAAAGAAATATCGGTTATTTTCAAAAAACCGGAAAAAAACAGTGTGTATAAAGAAATAATCACGAAAGATATTAGTAAAAAATAAAAAAGAGAGCGCAAAAAAACCGAGCGTTTATGTCGAATTTTTTTATCCTTTTTTTTATTTACCCACTGTTGCTTTTGTCTCATCTATAGATCCATCATTAAATTTTCCAAAATCAAACGACTATTCGCATTTGAAAATTCCAAAATATTCAAATTATTTTCTATTTTCTCCACCAAACCGTAAAATGCTTTTGTTTTTTTCTTATCGCGGATATTTCGATATGCCTCAAAGCGAAGAATCCAGATCCACAATCTCAATTTTTCCGAAGCTGTCATTAAATCTTTTGAATATCTTTCCGCCAAATCAAATTTAACATTTTCATTTCCGGATAAGATCATTTTTAATTCCGAAAATGTTTCCCGACTGTCATTAAAAAATTTTTTATCCTCAATCAGTCTTTTTGCGATTGCCGGTCGTCCCATTGAAAAAAATGAAATCTCTTGCGCGTTTGATATTTCAAAATTTTGCGCCCATTTTTTTATCTCATCCAATGAAACAGAATTAAATTTGATTTTCTGGCAACGTGAACCGATTGTTTTTAATATTTTTCCCTCTTGATGAGTAATCAAGATTATCACCGATGTTCCATTCGGTTCTTCAATATTTTTAAGTAATGCATTTTGCGCCACTATATTGAGCCGATGCGCATTATCAATAATCAATACGCGATATTTTCCACCAGAAGGAAAAAGCGCCAACTTTTCCTGTGCTTGCTTGATTTGATCAATACAAATTACTTTCTCCCTCAAAACACCTTTTTTTTCTTCAATAACTGGTCTGACGATAATCAAATCCTGATTTTTTTTCTCTCCGTTTTCACTTTTTATTATTCTTTCGGCAAAATTTTTCGCAACAGAAAACTTTCCCACCCCTTCTGGACCGGAAAAAATATATGCTTGAGAAATTTTTCCACTCTCGGATATTTTATTCAAATAATCAACTATTTTTTTATTTCCGATAAACATAAATTTTATTCAAATATCTATTAAATTCTTTTTTAAACATTTCTTTGGAAAACCTTTCTGCCGATTTTACAATCACTTCTTTATTATATTCATCTTCTTTTTCAATAAATTTTTTCACACAAGAAATCAAGCTCTCCGCACTTTGTATATCAAAAAATTCTCCATTTTCTCCTTCTCTGACAATATCCAAAGCTCCGCCTTTTCGATATGCAATAACCGGAACACCAAAGCTGTTTGCTTCAACCATTGTCATTCCAAAATCATCCACTGCCGGAAAAATAAAAGCACGCGCATTTTGATAATATTTTGCAACATCCGCATCATCTTTCCATCCCAAAATTTTTACATTCTCTTTGGCGATTTTTTGCAAATATTTTTTTTGCTCTCCATCGCCAATTACCACCAAAGGCAGATTTAATTTATTGAAAACCCTTACCGCCAAATCCACTCGTTTATACGGCGAAAGCCGGGAAACAATCAAAAAAAATTTTGAATTTCCCGAATCATAATTTATTTTAACATTTGAAAATTGAAAATTTTGAGTTGGCGGATAAACCACCTCGCTGTCCTTCCGATAATATTTCGCAATTCTTTTTTGTGTGTATTGTGAATTAGCGATGATATAATCCGGACGATCTGCCGCCTGCTTGTCCCAAATCCGGAGATAATTCAAAAATGGCTGCACGCAAAAACCGAACTTACTCTTCTTGTTTTCCTTGAGATATTTGGCGCTGTTATAATCCCACACGAACCTCATCGGACTGTGGATATAGGCAACATGAATTGTATTGAGTCGCGTAATAATTCCTTTACTCCAAGCTCCGGAAGATGAAATCACCAAATCAAAATCACGCAAGTCAAAAGTTTCCGGCGCTACCGGAAGAAACGGCAATAACCATTTTTTATGATTACGCAAAAAACGAGGAAATTTTTGAAGAAATGAAGTATGAATTTCCCGCTTATTCCAGTCAAAGGCTGGTTCACTCTTGGCGGACATTTTATCTTTGTCATATAGCAAGGTGTAAATCGGAGCCTCAGGAAACATTTCACACAAAACCTCAAAAACCCTTTCCGCTCCCCCGAAATCAACCAAAAAATCATGCACCAACGCTACTTTTATATCTCTTTTCATAACGGACTTTGGATATTTTGTAAATTATTATTGGCAACTTTAGTGTAAATTTGTGTTGTTTCCAGTCTAGCATGCCCTAAAAGTTCTTGAATATACCGAATACTCGTACCAGATTCCAGAAGATGAGTGGCAAAAGAATGTCGCAAACTGTGACAAGAAACTTTTTTAACGATATTGGCTGACTCAACTGCCTTTCTAATTATTTTTTCGGCACTTTCAACAGTTAGATGTCCGTTTCCACCTGCCCCAGTAAATAAATAATCATTTGATTTTTTAAGTGTTAGTTGCTTTTTTAATGTCGGTATAAGTTTTTCCGACAGAAGCGTGCAGCGATCTTTTGCACCCTTTCCTTGCCGCACTGTGATTATTTTTCTATCTAAATCAAAATCACACATCCTTATTTTGACTGCCTCGCTAACACGCAAACCGGACGAATACATCAAGGCTATGAAAAAATTATGTTTTGGATTTGTGGTCATCTCTAACATTCTCTTAACTTCTTCCTTACTAAGAACCGTCGGCAAATAGTTAGTTTTTTTAGCGCTTTTTATATCAAAAAAGAATTTTCTTTTAAGTATTCCTCGATAATAAAACTTCAAAGCATTAAGCGCCACGTTTAAAGTGGAATTAGCGCAATTTTTATTTTTCAGAGATAATAAATATTGACGAATGTCATCATTTGTAATCGCTTTAGGACTTTTCTTTATAAATTCCAAAAATAGCCTATTATACATCAAATAAGACTTGACGGTTTTTAAACTAAATCCACGAATTTTCAATTCTCGTTCCAATCTGTTTAATGAGTCCATTTCTGTCATTGTCGCATTTTTTCTTTTATGATAATATTCATTCATAAGACAGTATGATTACATCAAAATCATACCACAAACCTTAATCCAAGCCAAATTATTGGCAGGTACGGATAAAACCAGTTGTGCGAAATAAAATTTTTTATTAACTAACGTAAAAATCATTATGGATATTGAAATCGTAGGTTTTGCTGGTTCGGCAATCATCGCATCAGCCCTTGTGCCTCAGGTGATTAAATCATGGACAACTAAATCAACAGAAGATATTTCTTTGTTGTGGAATTCCTTGCTTTTAATCGGGCTGATTCTATTTATAATATATGGCATTGGATTGCATAGTCGTCCCATAATGATTTTTACTACAATTGAAGCGTCTCTCACACTGTCTTTGTTAATATTAAAGTTAACCCATAGCAAACGATAAAAAATTTTACATCGCACAACACGGCATATCTGGTTCAAAAAATTTGCCTCAGTTAAAACTAAAAGGAGGGCAAATTTTTCTCTCCCAAATTGCGCTGACGTTTGTTAGAATTTAGTGATATAATCAAAAACAGGTAGATATTTGAAGTTTTAGCTAATAACTACGGGCGCAACTTCAGATGATGCCGATACGTTAGGCGAAATAAATTTTAGCTTAATAAAAATATTTATTGTTTTTACTTTTACATCTACCAATAAAAAAGGCGATGTAATATAGCGTTTAGCTAAAATTTACATCGCCTAACAGCGTGTATCTGGCTACGCCAGAGAATGAATTTATAATTTTTTCTTATTTTTGAAAGGCTCTTTTTGATTTTTTACAAGCCTCTCACTGCCTCCTTGCGATCACTGAGATCGCCGACACAAATTACGCCATCACCGCCGTTTTGCATGTTCTTCATGCACATCTCAATCGGCGTCGGAACACGGTAAACCTTGCCTGGCGGATACCAAAATCCAGCTCTATCCGCGCCTGTCTCGGCACAGTTCCAACGGAAGCATCCCACGTAGGAATTGTGTTCTTTGTTGTGAGGTACAGCATAATCAGGCATCTTACGGTCTTTGTCTTTCGGAGAATAGAGAGTAATCGGGTCGCCGATGAAAATGACTTCACCGCACCAGGCGCACCTAATTGCCATTTTCTCGAGACAACGATGACAATAGTCGGTTTTGCCGTCAGCGATCGGGATTTTGGTTTCGCAACTTGCACCGAAAGCCGTCACCTTGTCCTTTTTCAGCGTTTCGTGTCCGCAACCAGCCACGATTTTTTTCTTGAAGATATTAAAGAGCTTCATTTTATTTCCTCCTTTTCTGGGTTTATGGATTTTGTACTGAGGTTACCTTAAACGAAAAAAACCGTTCTGTCAACGAAAAAATCAAAAAGAGCCTTTTTTATAAGGAAAAAAATTATAAATTCATTCTCTGGCTTCGCCCAAATTGCGCCTTCTAATAATTGGGGTTCGGTGATATAATTCAGACAAGTGAATATTGAAGTTTAGCCAAAAAAATAACGGGCGCAACTTCAGATACACGCAAACGTTAGCTGAAATATTTTTTTGTCTTTGGTGATAATTTTGAGATTTGTGCGTTGAACCACGAAGAAAATTTGATTTTTAATTTATTTATAGAGGGGTAAAAGGTGTTTTTTCTGCCTACAAAGAGGCATAAAAAAACTATTTATAGCAAATAACCTATGAAAGCAATTATTTTTGATTTTGATGGTGTAATTCATGATACATATGAAATGGCCTATCAAATAAACCTTAAGATTTCTGGCGGGAATCTAACTCGAGAACAACATAGGGATTTTTTCAATGGAAATATCTTTGAAAAAGTAGTGGTTGATGAGGAAAAGGAAAAGGCGGATAGCGAGCAATTTTATAAGTTGCAAAATAAAGCGTTCGAGCATCTTAAAATAGACGCGAGTGTTAAAAGTAATTTAGAAAAACTATCACTGAGATATCTTTTGTTTATTATTTCATCCAATCAAGAGGAGGCGTTGAATATTTATTTTCAAAACAATAAATTCGTTCACATTTTTAAGGAAATATTGGGAGCTGAAACACATCAATCTAAAGTTGAAAAATTCAAATACTTATTTGAAAAATACAAATTCAAAGCTGAAGATTGTGTTTTTGTGACTGATACTCTGGGAGATATTATAGAAGGGAATAAAGTCGGAGTCAAAACAATTGCAGTCGATTTTGGCTTTCACAAAAAAGACAGACTCGAAAAAGGAAAACCGTTCAAAATAGTTTCTAGTTTTGATGAAATAATAAAAGTAATAAATATTAATTAATTTAAGTAAAAAAATATGGGAAACAAAGAAAATTTTGGGAGTTTTACTCCAGAGCCAGGCAGTAAAGATGCTGAAACTGCCCACATAGAAGGGTTAGAAGCTATGGAAAGAGATTTTAATCCAGGCACAAGAGATTATGAGCAAACTGAGGAGCAGGATATTGTAGAGATGGAGAAGTTAGAGAAAGAAAGAACGGATATTTACATCAACAGAGCAAGGTTGGCTGGTGATAATCGTAGTGATGAAGAATTAGCCCAAGAGTGGAAAAAGCTAGAAAAGGGAAAGGATGAATATCGTGTACAAAAAATGATGGCAGACCCAACTTACAACGGAATTGATGATGCATACATTGAATATATGAAAAAAGAGTCTCCTTTGTACGCAGCTTATATGAAAAGAATGGAAGATGTTAAAATTGAAGAAAGCCATTATAAAACTCGTGATGAAATATTGTATGAAGCATGGATATCTGGTAAAGATCTAGAGGAAAAATAAAAAGGAGTTTTGGATTTTGGGCATTCACCCCTGACCCCTCTGCCCAAAATCCAAAACAAAAATCAAATTTTCTTTTAGAATAAACAAAATTTGTACCAATAAAATAGAAGACAAAAAAAATACATCAGCTAACACGGCATATCTGGTTCGGAAATTTTTCACCTTTATATCTTTTAACGCCAAGGTTTGAAAAATTTTCTCTCCCAAATTGCGCTGTGATAGGACAAAATTTAGTGATATAATTAAAGTAGATAGAAAGTTGAAGTTTTAGCCAATAAATATGGGCGCAACTTCAGATGATGCCGATACGTTGTGCGACATATTTTTCAATATTTTTTCTCAAATGAAAATTTTGTTGAAGAATTTAAAAAGGAATGGAATTTTTATTTTTTTATTTTTATGAGGGGGATAAGCGGATATTTTTTGCTCCGTTCCTCCGCAAAAAATGATTATTTAATAAAACCATAATTGAAAATTTAATTTTTTTTATTAATATGTTGCTACATGCTATAATAAATTTATATTTATAATAATCTAAACTTATGACTCATTCATCTAAACCAAAAAATAGTGAGGTTGATGCTTATACTTATATCAAGGAAGAGCTTGATAAATTAGGTTGGATTGTAAAAAATCCTGCTAGGGTTTCTGATGGTGAAGTTTATAAGCAAAATGAAGTTTTGTACCATAAAGAACTAAAAAATCTTCTGGATAGAGATATGCCAGAAGCTGTGGTAAAACTTAATAGTGAAGAATTTTGGGCAATTGAAAGCAAGAGAGATAGAGATATGATAGAACAAGCTCTTGATGAGGCAAAAAATCAATATGCGAAAAAGATTAACAAAAGTAAAAAAATTAAATGTGTTTTAATTTCTGGAGTAGCTGGAAATGATACAGATGGTTATATAGTCAAAAATCAATATTTAAAAAATGGGAAATGGGAAAATGTGCTTTTGGAAAAAGGAAAGATAAAAAATATCTTACTTTCAAAAAAACAAGCTCAATATATTTTAGAACACGATAAGCCAGAATGGTCGGAGTTTCCAGATTTGCCAGAAGAAAAATATATAGATTCAGCATTAGAAATAAATGAAATTTTACATAATGCAGGGATAAATAAAAATAAAAGAGCTAGATTCATTGCAGGACTTGTACTTTCTTTGGCAGATAATTCTTTTATCAATCTAAAAGAAAATGATACAACAACATTAGTTGAAAGTGTTAATTCATTAATCAATAAAAAACTAAGAGAAGTAGAAAAAGAAAGTTTTTTTAATTTTCTAAAATTAGAATTACCACCAAGCAGAGAGAATCACATAAAATATAGGGACGCAATCAAGGAAACAATTAAAGAATTAGAGGCTTTAGATATTAAGAATGCAATGGCTTCTGGTAAAGATATTTTAGGAGAATTTTATGAAAAATTTTTGAAATATGGAAATGGTGCAAAAGAGATAGGTATCGTTTTAACTCCTAGACATATAACAGAATTTGCAGTTGAAGTTTTAGATGTAAATCACAATGATTATGTTCTTGATCCGACTTGTGGTACAGGTGGTTTTTTAGTTTCTTCTTTTGATCATATCAAAAAAAATTCAAGCGATAAACAAATAGAAAAATTTAAAAATTATAATCTTTTTGGAATTGAACAGGACGATGAAGTCGTAGCACTTGCACTTGTAAATATGATTTTTAGGGGAGATGGAAGAAATAATATGAGTGAGGGAAATTGTTTTCAAAAAAATATAGAATTAACTAATAAAAAAGGAAATCAAACAGGTGAATTTGTAAAAAGAATAGGTAATGAATTAACTAAAAATCCAGTTATCACTAAAGTATTAATGAACCCTCCTTTTGCTCTTAAAAAAGGAGATGAAAAAGAAAGACATTTTATAGATCATGCATTATCTCAAATGCAAGACGGTGGTATTCTTTTTGCCATTGTTCCAATCTCTGTAATGGTTGAAGGTGGAGGTGGAAAATCTTGGAGAAAAGATTTACTAGAAAATAATACTTTATTATCGGTTGTTACTTTGCCAGAAGATCTATTTTATCCTGTTAGTGTTGGAACAATAGGAGTATTTATAAAAAAGGGTGTTCCTCATAATTTTAATAGTCAAAATGTATATTTTGCAAGAGGTGTTACGGACGGATATAGAAAAAAGAAAGGAAAAAGAATTTTTGATGAAGAAAGAGAAAGAAATCAAATAAAAGAAATAAAAGAAGAATTGAAAGCATTTTTAGTTAATCAAAATCTAAAATTTGAAGACGCTCCAGAATTTAAGAAAATTTGTAAGCTTGATAATAATGATGTAAACATAGAACTTACCCCCGAGGTTTATATAGATAATAAAATACCTGATATTAAAGAAGTCGAAGAACAATTAGACAATGCTATAAAAGAATCATTAACATATTTAATAAAAACTAAAAAATGGAGAAGTAAACATATAGGGAAACAGCCTAAAATAAAATTTATACCAGTAATTTATATAAAAGAAGAGCAAGAAAATGGTTTATGTATTATAAACAAAAAAACAGCCTTGCCTCAAAATTCTTTAGAAATAGGTAATATTCCATATGTTACTACTTCATCGCTAAATAATGGAGTATCCGGTTATTACGATGAAGATCCAAATTTTAAAGGCAAATGTCTAACTGTGGCATTAAACGGAAGTGTTGGAGAAACATTTTTTCAATTTGATGATTTTATAACTAGCGGAGATAATGCAGTTCTAACATTAAAAAATGAATATAATCCATATTTATTATTTTATATTTCAGTAATGATAAAAAATCATCAATGGAGATATAATTATTACAGAAAATTAAATTTAACAAAACTTAAAAAAATGAATATTCCAATGCCTTTTAAAAACGACAAGGAGTTAGATTTGGAGTATATAAAAAATATTGTAGAAAATAGTTATGGTTTTGATGAGTTAAAGAAATATTTAAAATAAGGTGTTTTTCTTTTTCCAATTCACCCCTAACCCCTCTTGGAAAAAGAAAAACGAAAAAATAAAAATTCCAAATAATGATAAAATTCTTCAACAAAATAATAAGGAATGAAAAAATATTGAAAAATACGCTTCGGGGTCGTTGCACTTGATTTTCTTCCGTTATCACTCCAGAAAATAACCCTCGCACAACACAGTATATCTGGCTCGCTCGTGCCCTCGCTCGACCCATATTTGCCAAAAACTTATTGATTTTTAAAGGAATTTTGGCAAACATCAGATATACTGAAACGTTATCGGAAATAGCTCCAAGTATTCGCCACATCCGATAACAAGTAATATCTGGTTACGTGAAAGAAAAATATTATTTAATATCTCCGTTAATATCAAAAAATTTATGGGCAACCCATTTGAATTGCAAGCCTGTCTCAGAATGGACAAAAAGGATATTCCTAATCCGCTCGAGATTGGCAAAAAGTATAATTTTAGTAAAAACGGGCACAGGCTTTATCAAATCAAAGTTCCAATGGATCTGCGAGATGAAAACTGGAATGCTTATGGCAGATGTGTCATAACCAAATATACTTTAGGCGAAGGAAAAACCATTGGAACATATGTGGTGGTGAAAATTTTTGATGAAATTCAATGTGAGCAAGTTACCAGAGCGTTTGTTTCTGATGAAGAAGTTGATGCTGTTCTAATCGATATTAAATAATATTTTTCTTTCACTCCACCCAAATTTTTATTTTCCCTTTTTTAAAAATAATAAGGAAAGAAAATAAAAACTTCAGATATCACTTACGTTATCGGAAATAGCAAAAAACAAACCTTTTATTAATATTTTTTTTCAAGCCCTTTTAAAATTTTAGAAAAAGAAAAAGGCCACCAGTATCCAACTGATGACCTTACAATAATGTCGCTTGCGAGTTTAGCGAGCGCGAAAGTACAAAATATACATCATGACGCTTTCAATTAGAAAAAAGGTTGTGGGCTGTGCTGCATCAGCAAAGGTCATGCGCGGAATGGCTATCATTGCGCAAACGCAGGAAATCCAGAAAATAGTCCACGCAAGCCTGTTTTCTTTACTGGGGTCTTTCCACGCAGATATAAACGTGGGAAAAGAACCGATAAATGCGACAATGCAGCTTGTCATGATGCCGAAGGTTGGATTTTTAAAAATCATCCATAATGAAATGCCAAGCATTGCACCGATGAGACAAAATTTATCCGTTCTTGTCCAACCCGAAGCTCCGTATTTCATGGCCAGACCGATGACGATTGTTGCTCCGATTACAGCCCCAAGGATTTGTCCGTTGACTGTTTTTTCAGCAATCATGCCAGCCAAGACAATATAGTCAAGGCTTGCCCAGATTATCCACGAGGCCTTTGCAGGCTTCGTTTCACCACGCAGTATTGCGATAATGTAGGGAACGAATCCCGCAACGAACAACACGCCAGAAATTACCGACAATATACTCTTGAGTTCCATTGTAAACCTCCTTTTTCTCGAGTTTTGTAATGTACAGACACCAAAATTAGTATCAAGTTAGTATAGCAGAAAAAAGCCAGCCTGTCAAGACCACAAAAAATTTTAAAAGGGCTTGAAAAAAAATAAATACAATAAGGAATGTTTGTTTTTTGCTACATCCGATAACAAAGAATATCTGGTTCAAAAAATTTGCCACAGTTAAAACTAAAAGGAGGGCAAATTTTTCTCTCCCAAATCCTGCACTTTTCCGTTTTGCTGTAAATTAGAGTATAATGAGATTAACAAATAAAGTAGGAATATCAAGGTTTTGTGTATAAAAACCAAAGTGCAGGACTTCAGATATTCTTAAACGTTAGGCGAAATAAGGTCTGGCAATTTATTTTTAATAAGTAAAAAAAAATATGTTTATTAAAATTTTTAAACCAACTAAAATTAAATTTATCATCGCTTTAATTATCGCCGTCCTGGTTTTTGTTATTTTCGATAAATTTTTATATGGAAGTAATTGCACATTGAAACTCGCATGTGTAGTCGGCGATTTAGATTGTGAAAAAAAAATTTATTATTCAAAAAATATTTGTCCGTTAATTCCGTATATTGATAGCTTGGTAGCTTTCTGCTTGATACTATTTTTTCCAGTTAAAAATTTTAATAAACAAAAATAAATTGCCAAACCTTACATCGCCCAACAGCCCATATCCGGTTTCGCTACGCTTCACTCAAATGCTTCGCACTTCAGATGATGCGTAAACGTTAGGCGACATTTTCTTTCAAATTATTTTTTGCTCATGAAAAAAAGGCGTTAGCTGTACAGCTAACGCCTTGAATTGGAACTGTGGATCATCACTTCTTCGATGGTATCGAAAAAATGATGATTGTGATTAAAATGAAAAACACCGCAGCTGCCACAGTAAGTGGCTTTATATTAACTGCGGCATTTACTACAGTTAATACAGCATTTATTGCGGCCAAAATCTTTATTGTTTTCTTCATTTTTTCTCCTCCCTCCTCCAAATAGAGTAAGTCCTCGCAATAGCAAGAAACCACTCTTTTGAGTTAAAAAACGATTTCTCAACTATTGACCGTTTAGTATAGCAGATAAGGAATAATCTGTCAAGCCCGCGACCGCAAAAAATAATTTAAAAGAAAACGCTACTGGGACGCTGCGCTTTCGCTCCACTCCGTTCCGCTCACCCTCGCCTAACACCGAGTATGCGGAAAAAGGCTCGGCTCGAATTTTTCCCAAATTCGCTTTTCTCTGTTTGGTGGTAATTTAAGCAAAAATCATCTAAAATAGTAACCAGATAATTCAAATAATAATCAATAAACCCAAAAAGCGAACTTCGCATACTCCGATACGTTAGGCGAAATATTAAAAAATTCTTTTCGACCCTATCGGGCATTTAATCGAGGCAAATTTTATTTTTTTATTTTAAATACATGAATAAAGACAAAATCATCGGATTTTTAAAAATTATAAACTTAGTAGCAGTCGCATTGCTTGGTTTTATTTTTTTACTTGGTGCAGCCTCTACCATTCCAGCACTGTTTTATAATCATTATTTTCAATTCGCTATTTTCGGCTATTTGTTAGCTATAGTTTTTGGGTTACTTGCTTTCAAAAAAAATATATTTTTGCTTGGATGTTTAGTGGGGTGGATAATTTTTGGTTGGGCAAATTCTATAGATTCCAAACAAATTAAAGAGGAAAATCAAAAACTTTGCCTCGAATTAAGAGCAGAGCCGAGTTGTAAAGAAGATGAATGTGGTTTTAATTGTTCTAATTTTCATGGTGCGGGATTTGTGACCGGAGGCTCTATTTGCAATGATAAGGATATGAGTTTATGCCAAACAAAAGTCAAGAAAGATATAAAAACCGAAAGTGACACCCAAGATGTTTTGAAAGTTTATTCAGGTATCGTAGATAAAATTATAGCTAGCCCCTCGCCAGCCAATGAAAATTTTGAAAATCAACTGGTTGCTATTTATAATTGTTTGGATGAAAAATTTGGTCCAGGAGCAACGGGTGAATTAAAAGCTATTCAAATATTGAAACAAAAAAACCTAACAGCACAGCAATTAGAAAAATATTATTTATATCACTCTTCCAAGGGAAGAAATTTTACGCCAGGACACATTACCGCTGGACTTACCGGAGGAGATAAGGATTTTTCTTGCAAATATATTAATGTAAAATAAAAATAAAATTTGCCCCGATTAAATCTTTTATTTATTGCTTACGCCAAAACACTAAAAAAAGCTTTCAAACAATCTATTTATTCAATAATTTAGTAATAGAAGATGCGCATTTTTCCCAAGAAAATCTTTTGACGTTTTCCAATCCCATTTTAATTATTTTTTCTCTCAAATCATTATCGTTAATAAGCTCATAAGTTGCTTCGGCGATTTCTTCCGCGCTATTAACATCCACAAGCAAAGCTGACTTTTGATCTGACAATTCAATACTTCCCTGTTTTACTGACACCACTTCCGGAATTGAGGAATTGTTTCCAGCCACCACAGGAGTGCCGACGCTTTGCGCTTCTAAAATCGGAATTCCAAAACCCTCATAAAAAGTCGGAAACAAAAAAACATCTGCATTTTTCAATAATTCCCATTTTTCTTCTTCGGCAATAAAACCCGGTAAAATAATATCCTCTTTATATTTTGATTTTTCAATTTTATCTTTAATTTCCTCTTCTCCATACCCGCCTTTTCCCGCCAAAATCAGTTTGTGCGGAATTTGATATTTTTCTTTTAAAATTTCAAATGCCTTAATGATTCCCAGAGTATTCTTCCGTTTTTCCAGCCTGCCAATAAACAGTAGATACTTATTTTTTGAATTTAAAATTTTATCATTGGAAATTGATTGAAAATTGGAAATTGGAAATTGGAAATTAAAATTGTATCCCTCATAAATAACTTCAATCTTATTTTCCGGCGCATTATACAATCTCATCAAATCTTTCCTGGTATTTTCCGAAACAGAAATAATCCTACTCGCCCACTTGCAAGAAAATTTTATCGAACAGCGCATATAAATTTTTTCCCAAAATGAATAAGCTTTGGGACAAAATTCGTATTCCAATCCATGAATTGTCACGATTGTTTTTCTGGGATGAATGATCGGCACTGTGTGCGCCGGCACAAAAAGCACATCTATCGGACGCAAAAGCATTTCCAAGGACAATCCGATCTGAGTCCAAAACCTTGGAAAACTTATCACTTTCACTTTCCAATTTTCCGGCAATTCAAAGCCCTGATTCTTGATTCTCAATTCTTGATTCTTCCTCAAATACAAAATCACCTGATGACTTTCTAATTTGTCCCTCAGGTGTTTGATAACTTGATAAGAATATTCTTCGATTCCCGTGCGATTTTTCAAAAACGCCCGCGAACCATCAATACCTATTTTCATTTGCTCATCAATAAGGTCTTTTTATACAAATCTAAATTTTCCAAGGCTTTTCCGGTTCCTTTTACCACACAAAGGAGCGCATCATCCGCTACATAACAAGGAACGTTAATAGTTTTCGTAATAAGTTGATCAAGATTGCGCAATAGCGCTCCTCCTCCTGAAAGAACCATCCCTTTATCCATAATATCCGCCGCCAATTCCGGGGGAGTTTCTTGCAGGACTTTTTTAATCGCATTAATCACCTCGCGAAGTTCATCTTGCAATGCTTCGGTAATTTCATTGGAAGAAACTTTAATTATCTTGGGGAGTCCACCAGTCAAATCCCTCCCTTTTACTTCTGCATATTCTTCCTTAACTTGCGCAATAGCACTGCCAATTTGAATTTTAATATCCTCCGCCGTGCGGTCTCCGATTGCCAATCCGTGCTTGCGTTTGATATAGTCAGCAATCGCTTGATCAAATCTATTTCCTCCAACACGCGCGCTATGAGCCGCCACCACTCCACCCAAAGAAATTACCGCCACTTCTGATGTTCCGCCACCAATATCGATTATCATATTCCCTTGTGCGTTATTGATTGGAATTCCCGCCCCAATTGCCGCCAAAATCGGCTCTTTGAGAACATAGGCCGCCTTGGCACCCGCTTTAACCGCCGCATCAATCACCGCTCTTTTTTCCGTTGAAGTAATCCCTGCCGGAACAGAAATCATCACCTCCGGACGAAACAAGCGAAATTTTCCACTTACTTTATTGATAAAATATTTAAGCATAGCTTCAGTAATACGATAATCCGCGATCGCCCCATCTTTGAGTGGACGACTGGCAATAATCGTATCCGGAGTACGTCCGAGCATTTCTTTAGCTTCATTACCCACCGCCAAAACCCTGTTCTCAGCCAAAGAAACCGCCACTACCGACGGTTCATTGATTACCACCCCCTTACCAGGAATAAAAATCAAAATATTCGCTGTTCCTAAATCAATTCCAATTTTTCGTAAAAACATATCTGAAAAAAATTTCAATTCACAATTTTCAATTTACAATCAATTTATAATTTTCAATTTTTTAATATTTTTGAAAATTATTTCATTGAACATTAATTAATAATTGATCATTAATAATTTTGATAATTAAACTTCTACTTAAATTCACTTACTCGATAATTCCCTCCCTCTATTCTCTTTTTCTTCCGGTTCATTATCTTATCATGCTTTTTCCAAAATGCCGAATCTATCTCATCCAAAGAAGCTCCTATACTCACAAAATTTCCGATAATCAAATTGAGCAAGTCAATATTCTCCTCCATAATTTCCTCCCGCGATTTCCCTTTGGTAACCGCTTGCGCCAACTCCCCCAACTCTTCAATTAAAAGATTAAGCCGAAAATTCATATCCTCATTGTTCGTTCCTTTCATCTCAAATTTTTCATGAAACTTTTTTATTGCTTCGTAATATTTTTCCATACTACTTTAATTTAATAAATTTTTTCTCCAAAAAATACTTTGCCGGTTCTTTGGTTGTTTGAGTTGTCTTTGACGGAATCTTGTTTATTTTAAACCAGCCAATTTCCTCACATTTATGCGGTTCCATTATTCTTGGCTCTCCTGATTTAATGTCAGCCAAATAATTTATAGCCACCCAATGCTGATTTTCTTTTTTGATAATATGATCCGTGTGCGGAAGAAGACCCCAGATATCAATTTCTACTCCGAGCTCTTCTTTGATCTCTCTTTTCATAGCATTCATAGTCTTCTCGCCATAACTCACCTTTCCTCCCGGTTTTGACCACCAGCCAGATTCATTTCTCACCTTCCCTGCTCTTTTCATCAAAAGGACCTCTTTCTTTTTATTAAAAATAAAAACTCCCCCGCCTACTCCAATATAATCATATCCTGGTTTTATTTTTTTCATATCCTCATAATTATACTTACACAAATTATTTGGTTATCCTTTTTATATCCGCACCAATTTTTTGAAGTCTTTCTTCTATCTTTTCATAACCCCTATCTACCTGATAAATATCTTCAATTATTGTTTTTCCCTTTGCTAAAAGAGCTGCCAAAATCAACGAAGCTCCGGCTCGAAGATCATAACTTTTAATAGTATCACCATAAAGATGGGTTGGACCGGAAATTATCACTTGATGGGGATTAAGAACTTTCGCCTTAGCTCCCATTTTCTCAATTTCCGCCACATAGCTAAATCTTCCCTCAAAAAGAGTATCGAAAATCAAAGTTTCACCTTCCGCTTGCGTCGCCAAGACTCCAAAAAGTGCTTGGTTATCTGTCGGAATTCCGGGATAAATTCTGGATTCTATTTTTTCCAGCGCCTTTATTTTTTTTGTGGGCACAACTTCAATCATATTCTCGCTTACAACAAAATCCGCTCCCATTTCTCTAAGTTTTTCCAAAACCAAATCAAGATTTTCTTCCCTGGCATTTTTAATTTTAATCGGACTGGACAGTGCCACGCCCATAATCAAAAATGTTGCCGCCTCATTGGCATCCGAAATAATTTCATGTTGCACTCCTGATAATTTTTCCACTCCTTCAATTTCAATCGTATGCGTACCTAAACCTCCGATCTTGGCACCCATCTTTTTCAAAAACCTCCCCAAATCTTCAACATGCGGTTCAGCGGCGGCAATTTTGATAATAGTTTTTCCGGGAATTCCCGCTGCCAACATCATGGCAATTTCAGTAGCCGTTACGGAAAATTCCCGCAAAATAATTTTTGCGGCTTTTCTATCGATAGCATCTACCGAATAATTTTTTTCATCTTGTTCAATTTTGATACCCATTTTCTCCAAAGCATTAAAATGAGTTCCTAGCGGTCTTTTTCCAATCTTGCATCCTCCTGGATTTGCAAGTTTGAATTTCTCAAATCTGGCGCTCAACGATCCCAAAAGAAGGATGGACATTCTGATTTCTTTCACAAGATCATAATCCATTTTTTCCGCATCCAAGTCCCGCGCGGTGATTTTTATTTCCCTTTCTCCTATCCATTCAACTTTGGCGCCCATACTTTCAATTATTTTCAAAAGCTTGAATATATCTTCAATCAAAGGAATATTGGAAATAACGCAAGGCTCTTTGGTAAGCAAAGCTGCCGCAATAATAGGTGCGGCCGCGTTTTTACTGCCCCGCACTTCAATTTCCCCGGAAAGCTTTTTTCCTCCGTTTATTTCAAATAATTGCATCATAAAAAAATATTTATTTTTTAAGCATTCTAAGTATACTGTAAAATATCTTTTATTTCAAGCATTATCTCGTAATAATTTCTTTTTAAAAAATTCCAAAATAACCAACTCTGCAAAACTCACTCCTAAAATAATCACCCATCCGAAAATACTTAAAGGTACAACGTTAAGTATTTTTTGCATCGGAGGAAAATACAACCCAATCAATAATAAAACTAAAGAAATAAAAATCGCACCATTTAATATTTTATTGGAAAAAATATGGCGAGAAAAAAAACTCTGCCTAAATGATCGTACAATAAAAGCAAATACTAAAGAATCAAAAGCAACCAAAGCAAAAGTGATTGTTCGCGCTCGATCCAAATCTCCCGATATTTTCCAAGAGAAATAAAAAACAGAGAAGGCGGCTATTCCGGAAATAAGGAAAACCGCTAACATAAATTTTTTATATTTATTGTTCAGTAGCGGATCACCAGCCGCTGCCGGTTTTTGATTCATCAACCCGGCAGTATCTTTTTCCGTAGTAAGCGCAATATCAGGGAAACTGTCCTCAACCAAATTTATCCAAAGAATTTGTACCGGATAAAGAGGAAACGGCATCCCCAACGCGACTGCTCCAAAAAACAAAAACAATTCTGAAAAATCATCCGCCAAAAGATATACCACAATTCTACGAATATTTTCCTTTATCAGTCTTCCTTGTTCAATCGCCTTGATAATCACAGAAAAACTGCTATCCGTCAGTACAATATCTGAAACTTCCTTAGCAATATCCGTCCCGCTTCCGACTGAAATTCCAATATCTGCCGCCTTGAGCGCCGGAGCATCATTCACTCCATCCCCCACCATCGCCACAACTTCTCCTTTTCTTTGAAGTGCCTTTACAATACGAATTTTATGCTCAGGAATTACACGCGCGAAAATCGAAACTTTTTCCACAATCTTTTCCAATTCCCAATCACTGAAATTATCCAAATCTTTCCCTTCCATAATTTCATCATCACCTATTTCCATTCCCAATTCACTTACAATCGCCTTTGCCGTATTTTTATGATCTCCGGTAATTATTATCGGGCGTATTCCGGCTCTTTTAGCATCCGCTATTGAAACCGCCACTTCTTTTCGCAAAGGATCTTTAAATGCCAAAAATCCTACCAATTTCAATTTCTCTAAATTACCTTTGCGATTTTCATATTCTTCGCGTGAAAAATCCCCAAAAGCGCACGCCAAAATTCGCAATCCCTTAGAGGCTAAATTATCCACTCTGAGAAAAAGTTTTTTTGAATCATCCGATGATATATGAAAGCTTTTCCCATCAACATCAACTTCTGAAGAAAAATCAATTATCTTTTCCGGAGCCCCCATAACGCAAAATAAAATTCTACCATCTTCCTTTTCATATACATTAGCTGAATATTTTTTTTCTGAACTAAAATCAATACTTTCTAAAAAACGCAACTTCATTTTTTCTTGCAAAGATTCTTTCGTTATTCCCGCACTTATTCCCGCCAAAAAAATTGCCCGTGCAGTCAAATTACCGCGAACTACCAAATCAGAAAAATCATCATCAGGATTTTCCGCATATGCGTCTTGAATTAAAAGAGCTGTTTCTAGAGTTTTTATATGTGCCTGAATATTATTTTCATTTTCAAATGCCTTTTTCTTGTATAAAAGCTCTCTAGTTCCGGATAAAATATGACTCACTTGCATTTCCCCTTTCGTGAGTGTCCCGGTTTTATCCATACAAATAACAGAAACTGCCCCCATTCCTTCCGTCGCATTCAATTTACGCACCAAGGCTTTGTGCCGCGCCAATCGGCGCATTCCTAAAACAAGAATTACGGTAATCGCCGGAAGCAATCCCTCGGGAACCGCACTCACAACCAAAGCAATTGCCGTAGTAAAAACAACGTACCAATCTTCACCTCTAAAAATATTTATTAAAGAAAAAATAGTAATTATTACTAAAATTCCTCCGCCCAAAATTCTGGAAAGTTGCTTAAATTTTTTCTGAATAGGCGTTTGTGTTTCATGAGCTTGATTTACAAGTCTGGCTATTTTTCCAATCTGTGTATCACCAGAGATTGCGGTCACTAAAAAAACACCCTTGCCTTCTTCAACAATTGTTCCCATAAAAACCATATTTCTCTGATCAGAAATTCCGCTGTCCTCCGCTAAAATTTCATCGTTTTTGGCAACAGCCGCCCATTCTCCAGTGAGCGTCGCTTCGTTTACTTTCAATCCGCGACACTCCAACAATCTCCCGTCAGCCGGAACCTTATCCCCCTCTCTCAATTCAATAATATCACCCGCAACAATATCTTCGCTAGAAATTTGACGCATCTTTCCACCACGAATAACACGACAAAAAAATTTTACCGATTTACTTAATTTCTCCAAAGCTTTTTCAGCTTTCATTTCCTGTAAAAAACCAACAATCGTATTTACAAAAATAACAACAATAATAAAAATGGCATCCAATATATGTCCGATCAAAAAAGAAAGAAAAGTTGCCACTAAAATAAGATAAATCAAAGGGCTATTGAATTGTCGGATAAAAAGATGAAAATGTGAAAGCTTCTTTCCGGAAGGAAGTTCGTTTCTCCCCCAAAGCTTTAATCTTTTTTCCGCCTCTGCAACCGAAAGACCACTCTTTTCAGAATTCATCTCTTTCAATGTCTCGCTTGCTGAAATCGAATGATATAAAATATTTTTTTTCATCAAATAAATTAGTTAGGAACCGTTAATTTTCCCAAAATAATAATCCACATCGTTGATCCACTTTTTCACACTATAATCACTATGTCCATTGCAAGAATATCCGCACTTCCAAACAACCATCTTGGAAGGAGTATTGACATCCTGCTCAATAAGTTTTTTGATTCTTGCCGAAACAGTCCGCACTGCATCTTGCGGACTGTCAAAACAAGTATGTCCGCCTGTTCCCATTTTTTCTCGAATTCCTCTATAGCCCCAATAATTATAGCAATCTTCTCCATTCAATCTTGGAACTCTCTTTCCCCAGTTACTTTCTTTTTTGGCAATACTAATCAAAAAAGCGGCAATTTCTTCATCTTGACGCGAAATCAACGGAATCATTTTTTCAATCGGATAACCTTTCGTCATTTCCACCAACTCGCCTCTTAATTTTGAATTATTAGGAAAATTAAACGTTTTAACAACAATTTCTCGGTCAGTTTCAGTCTTGAAAAAATATACAAAAATCACCATAACATCCAAAAGGACAACAACCAGTAAAACCAAAAAAAATCTGAGTTTTTCCTGATCAAATTTTTGAAATTTTTTAAAAAATTTGTTCGCCTTTGTTTTTTTTGATTCTGTTTTTTTCCAAATTAAAAGATAATTTTTCATAATTTTTAACTCAATTCAAATCAACAAATTAAAACAAATCTACGAATGAAAAAAATAAAATAAAAATTTACATCAACTATTATTTACCCCCGAGATGTAAAATATGATTCACTAAGGATAAAATCAATCCGAAAATAAGAGCTGCCCAGAATCCGGAAACGGAAAATCCTTCCACAATGCGACTTGTAAGCATGACCATAGCCGCATTGATAACCAAAGTAAAAAGTCCCAGTGTTAGAATATTAATCGGTAAAGTGAAAATCAAAAAAATTGGACGAATAAAAATATTCAAAAGTCCCAGCACCACCGCCACCACCAAAGCTGTGAAAATTCCACTCACATACACGCCAGGAATCAAATATGCGACGAATATTATTGCCAAAATAGAAACCGCCCAATGGATAAGATGTTTTTTCATAGCTTTTTGTTTGTGTCATTCCCGCGCCTGTCCGCCTTTGGAGGAGAAGCGGGAATCCAGAATTTTAATTGATTAAAAAATTATTGCTTAAATGATTGATTTAAATTAAATGAATTCAACCTTAACTGATTTAAATTAAACTCTTTTATATCCTTCTAACAAGCCTTTATTCCGATAAAACTCTTTCCCTTAATTAAATTATACCACAACTGAAAGAAAATAACGAAAATTTTTTGTTTTTTAATTCCTGTGCTACAATAAATTTTGTCGTGTTAAAAAAATAACAATTTAATTTTCAATAAAAAAAAATATGCAGAACATACAACAAATTTTTGATCAGATCAGGGAAATAAAAAAGGAGCAAAAAGACATTCGCGGAGAATACAAAGATATGCTCGCTCAAGCTGATGATTATGAAGTGATTATCGACAAAGCCACTGAGCTTCGTGAAAAGAAAAAACAAATCGAGGCTATCGTACAAACCAAAATGGGTCTTCGCTGGCAAAGAATGGAAGACCTCAAACTTGAAATCGAAAAGCTCAATGAAATGATTAGCGATATTGCCATCTCCAGCGTCGCCGAAGGAAAACCGATCTCCATCACCGACGAATACCAAAACGAATACGAACCAGTCTACAAAGTAGTTTTCAAAAAGATAAAATAATTTCTTATTTCAACCTAATCGTTTTCTAACAGCTACGAAATAATCAGACTCAAAATCATCTAAATAAAACAATTGCTTGCATTATATTTTATTAAATTACCACAACCAATACATTTACATATACAATTATTAATCTTCAAATTTCTTACATATTGATTTAACCCAAGGGGAATTCCCCGTATTGTATAATTCCAGCTATTCATATTCATATCAAAACACCCACCTTTATAATTGCGAAGCACATCTTTAGAAATTGTAATACCGGTAGGAGTCTTTTGTCCGCAAATCTTACATCTTGTTAATAAATAAAAAAAATCATTATTTGATTTCCCTTCCAACTCTTTTTTACACCACAAAAATCTCAACTTTCCAATAAATTCTCTGTTATCAATCATAAAACCAAATCCGCCGAATAATTCCTTTATATTATGCCCCTTAAATTCATTCCTTTTATTTAATTCCTCAAAAATCTCGCGATCAACATATTCAATAATTTCTTTATTAATTAAATACGGATATGAACCTATAATCCAAATTCCGGATGTGTGGATAAAACAAACAATTTCATATTGACCATATTCAATGTCAACAACAATTTTATTTTTTTTATTGGAAAACATCACTCTTGGCTCCATTGAAAATCTATCATTATAATTCCTATAACTGACAGCATAACTCCAGCTCTCTATATTTTTTCCATTTTTAACAAAATCTAGCAACTCTTTATAATTATTTCTCATATAAGATGGTCCATATACAGAACACAACACATTCGCCGCACATTTATGTAATGATCTGACAAATTTCGGAGAATTAACCACAAAAGATGCGCCACAAAAATTAATGTCTTTCCCTTTATCATCTCTATACACTCTCACATTTTCTGCTTCACCAATTCCCTTGATATCATATCTTTCTTTTTTCTTCCTTTCTTTTCTTTCTTTATTTCCCTTTTTGCCAATTATTTTATTTTCTATAAAACAGCTATCTTGATATGCATCCATCATAATAGGATGCTCTTTTTTTAACGCTTCATCAACATCCCGACTAAATTTATTATTACATTCATCACACACGCATTCCTTAATTAATTTTATATTACCGCCAATACACTCAGGAAAAATATGCTCTTTAGACTTATTATCAAAAGTATTTTTTCCACACCACATACAAATATGTTCGCTCTCCATCTTCTTTTATCAATTAAATTAGTATATTAATTTATCATCTTCTTTTCACTTTTTTCGATCCTTTTGTTGGCTTTGCTAATTCCATCTGCTTTTGGAAGCTCTTCGGGCATTGTTCCTCCTAATTCTTTGATTGCTTTGCGGACTTTTTTTCCCACGGAATAATGCGTTAAATTTGCATTTTCTTCACCTTGAATATTTTCTCTTCGAAGTTTCGCATCCGCTTGAGTGGCACGAAACAAATTCGCCGCCAACTCTTCGCTTCCCATGTAATCAAGAATTTTTTGAGATTTTTTCAACTTTTTCTTTTTATGAATATCGCTTGCATCCAATCCGCCATACAAATCTTTATGCCCAAAATTTTGAAATTTCCCGTAATTTTTCACCCCCGCGTTTCCAGCCGCTTCAGCTAAAGATGTGTTATGTTTCTTAACTTCACCGCGCAAATACAATCTTTTTTCGTCTTCAATCAATTGATCACATTCTTCTTGTCTTCGAGTTTGCACGGCAAAATAAGTTTGCCCCAGAGCGACAATTTCTTTGGATGGATCAGAATTCTGAACAATCAGATAGCAGGCATAGCGTGAAAGATGTATGGTATCAACTGATCTTTCGGCTCCAGACCCTATTTTGACCATTTCGTCCATATGGGAAAAATGGTTGTGAATAACTTGTCCGCTATTCTTACAAGCCTCTTTGGCCCTGGTAATTACATTTAAAAACTTACTATAATTTGAATATCCTAAAACCTTCGCCAAATCGCGCGATGACCAATATTCAATTCCGTTCTCATTAACCTTTTTAATTTCTTCAAAAATTTTGTTTTTCATTTTATTTATTTTGGTGATATTATATCTTAATTATATCACTATTTATTTTTCCCGCAACACCCCGCTACTTATACAAAAAATGTACAATTAATTGTACATTTTTTATTCTTTTATTTTTTTGTCTTTTGCCACTTGCGAAAGGATTTTTTTGACTTTTTCAAGACTGTTTTCATCAATAATGGAAATAGCGACTGGCTTCGGACCGGCTTTTTGCAAAGCTTTTATTTTTTTTGCCAATTCTTTTTCCGAAAGCAAATCACTTTTACTCAAAAAAACATGCTCTTCTTTTTGAGAAAGTTCCGGATTGTGCGCTTCCAATTCTTTTCTGATTGTTTCATAATCCCTTGCCACATCATCAGACTCGCAGGAAACAAAATGAAAAATAATTCTTGTGCGTTCAATATGGCGGAGGAATTTGTGTCCCAAACCTTTTCCTTCTGATGCCCCCTCAATAAGCCCTGGAATATCCGCCAAAATCAAATCATAATACGCCCCCAAATTCGGCTCCAAAGTTGTGAAATTATAATTCCCAACCCGGCTTCCGGCATTGGTAAGTTCGTTAAGCAAGCTGGATTTTCCAGCATTCGGAAGTCCCACAAATCCCACATCAGCGATCAATTTAAGTTCCAAACGCAATTTATTTTTTTTACCTTCCGTTCCCGGAGTCGATTCTTTTGGGCTGGTGTTTCTTGATGAACGAAAAGAAAAATTTCCCCTTCCGCCTTCTCCTCCTTTTGCCACTAAAACTTTTTCTCCGACATAAAAAACATCCCGGGTTGTTCCATTGGCAAAATGAATCACTGTGCCTACCGGAACTTTCAAATACAAATTCTCTCCGTTTCTTCCAATTTTTCTCTGCTGCCCTCCTCTTTTCCCGTCCTCGGCATGAAATACCTTTTGATTTCGATAAACTTTCAACGCTCCGATATTCGCCACGCCCTCCAAAAAAACATCTCCTCCTTTTCCGCCATCTCCTCCGGTCGGACCAAGACTAAGCATATTTTTGTTAAAAGCAACAATTCCATCACCTCCGTTTCCCGCCTCCGTTTCAATTATCACATCATCAATCAACATAAAATATAAAACCTACAAATTAAAAACAAACTTTGATATTAAAAAATAATCGTCCTACGTATTAGACAAATCTATAACAGTTTCAAAATCAATCCACTTTGAAAGTTCGCTTTCATTTTGCACATATCCCTGCACATCAATCTTTGTTCCCTTCCAAATTCCCAAATGCAAATGCTTTCTTTCTCCTCCGGAAAGCTCGCTCGCATTGTCTGCCAGAATAGCAAATTCTTTGCCGCTTGGCAAATATTCGCCTTCCTTGATGAAAATCTTATCAATATTAATATGCCCGTAAAGCACTCTGATATCCTCATCATTCAATGTGCATTTTTGCACCATCACCCCGCCGTATCCGCTGATTATTTTCACGCTTTCCACATCCCCGGAACAAACCGCAAAAACTGAAACGTCCTTATCAGAATCTTCCATAGCGATTTCAAAATCAGTCCCGGTGTGATACCCGGAAAATTTTTCAGGAGAAACCGGAGAATTTTCCGAGCTTACCAAAATTCCGAAAGGTTTTTTGGAAATATCGATATGCAAAAGAGGCGGATTATAATCCGAATTCTGACTATCGGCAGGCGCCCAATCAACAAGCGGATCGTCTTCCTGTGGCGTATCAGTAGCACCATCAACATTATTATTACCATTGCTTGCATTTGATTGAATATCTGAAATAGAAACAATGTTACTATTTGCGGATTTGATTTCATTTTTTTTCAAATTCGACCAAACCCAAGAATTCAATCCAACTAAAAAAATAACAAAAATAATTATTGCCAATATTTTTTTCATATTATTCGCCTGCTTTATTATACAACAGAGGTAGTGGCTTTCTTTATCGCGTCCATTAATATTTCCGGCGTGAGTTCCGATTTTAGCAAAAATTCATCCGCTCCCATACTAAGCACATATTCTTTGTCTTCCTTGCTTTCAGATTCGCTCAAAACAATAACTGGAATCGTGTTACATCCTTCGTGTTTTTTTATTCTTTTTAAAACATCAATAGCATCCATTTTCGGCATTATTAAATCCATTATGATAACTTCCGGAAAAACAGTGGATTTTTGCGCCGCTTTCAAACAACAACATCCCTCTTTTCCATTGCACGATTCCCGAACGACAAATCCGTTCTTTTCTAAAAATTCCGAATACTTTTTTCTAATCTCCCCATCATCCTCCATAAAAAAAACCAATCCTTTTTTTGTTTCCATTTTTATTTTAAATTTTTCTTTTTATACTCCCAGTATACCACGCTAGCGGAAAAATAAAAAACAGCGCTCTTAATAAGCACTGCTTTTATTTCATCTTATATAACCTCGGAGAATTTCTCTTTGGGCGCGTTGCAAACCGGGCAATTGTCGGGCGCTTCGTTTTCTGACAAATATCCGCAAACTCCGCAAACAAAATATTTCTTCTCGTCGATATCCTCACCCGCTTCAATTTTTTCCAAAGCCTGTGAATATATTTCTTGATGTCTTTTTTCTACTTCATTCGCTTTATCAAAACTCATTTCCGCCAAAGCGTTTTCTTCTTCCACGGCTTCAGAAATAAACGTTGGGTACATCTTTTCAATTTCATACGTCTCCCCTTCTATCGCCGCCTTCAGATTTTCCGCACTATCTCCAATTTCGCCCAAGACATCAAAATGCTTGAGAGCGTGAACTGTTTCCCCTTCCGCCACCGCTCGAAACAATTTTGCCAAATTCATCTTTCCTTCTTTTTCCGCCACCTTGGCAAAAGCCAAATATCTTCGATTCGCCTGAGACTCTCCGGCAAAAGCCGCTTTCAAATTTTCTTGTGTTTTTGACATATTTTTTAGCTTAATTTTTATTGCAAACTTTATCTAAAAAAATTGATTGTATAAACAGTTTAACACAAGCGAAAACTTTTTCAAAAAAACTATTAGCTCCACATGCGCTTTAAACAAATTAAATAATCAGACAACTGCGTCCTTGTTATTTTGTAATACGAATAATTGTGACAAATATTTCTTTAAAGCGGCTTTCCTCAAATCGCCAACGATGCTATGCTAGAATTATGAAAAACACGCCTGAAAAAAATCCACTCAAAGATCTTTTTCCAATTATCATTATTGGTGGAATTTTTGTGCTGTCCGTTTTTTTGACTCAACAATATACCGAGGCTATCCGTGAATTGATTATGGGATATGACTTATTAGGAATCATTTTTTACATTTTTGCCATCGTCTTGGCAATCGTTGTCGCTCCGTTTACCAGTATTCCGCTCATACCTTTATCCGTGAGTTTATGGGGAATATTTTGGACTATTATTATTAGCACTTTCGGATGGACGCTCGGATCAATGATGGCATTTTGGATTGCTAGAAAATATGGAAGCGGGATTGTGAAAAAATTTATTTCCCTGGAGAAAATCAAAGAGCACTACAAATATATTCCGGAAAAAAATCTTTTTTGGTATTTGATTTTTTTACGCATCATAACTCCGGTTGACATTCTCAGCTACGCCTTGGGACTTTTCACGGATATCAGCTGGAAAATATATTTTTTTACCACTCTTATTGGAGTTATCCCCACCACTGTCACATTGACCTATATCGGATCCATTCCGGTTTATTACCAAATTATCGCGTTTATCATTGGAATAATTTTGATAATTCCAATAATAATATTCCACCACCCCTCTCGCTCTTGATTTATTTTTCTTTTTCTATATAATGGGATTGTGTCGTTTAAAAATAGAATATATTCCGACGTGGCGCAGTGGTAGCGCAGGTGACTGTTAATCACTTGGTCGTAGGTTCGAATCCTACCGTCGGAGCTGCGAAAAACTCAAAAAAGACTACCCTGACGGGATAGTCTTTTTTTCGTCTCGCAGCACGCCATATGGAATATCGCCTATATAATAACCTTTTTTGCAAGTTTTCCGCAGTCACGCGATGAGCGAAGCGAATTTTGCGTGACAAGTTTTTCATCTCGTGGCGCCGCCATATTTTACAAAACTATATAACTCCACCTTTTTTGTAAGTTTTTCGTGGCCACGAGATGGCGAAGCCATTTTTCGTGGCGCGACAGGTCTTTTTTTACTGTATAATTAAAACATAATTCACTAATTTAAAATCATGTATTACGCCTATTTATTAGAGTGTCAAAATGATAATTCTTGGTATATTGGATATACTAATGATTTGAAAACCAGAGTTAATGATCATCAAAGAGGATATGGATGCAGAACAACTTCTTTGAAGAAAAATTGGAAATTAATTTATTACGAAGCATATCTCAATAAAGCTGATGCGGTCGGACGAGAAAAATTTCTCAAGAGTGGTTCCGGTCGAACATATCTCAAAAAACAACTGCGACATTATTTTAAAGAAAATACTTCAAAACCACCAAGGGAAAAAGCAGCTTGAAGCAAATGATCAGAAATTCTTTGAATTAAAAGAGTGCTTATTTTTTTGCTTTTCCTGTTTTAGGGATGTATAATTTTAATACTTACTTTGGTAAGTATTAAAATTAATTCTTAAAATAAAAAGAAGGATGAAACTCAAAGACAAAAACACCAGAAAAATTACGCGCGTAGGAAAAACAAGTCTTGCTGTCACCCTCCCTATTGAAATGATTCGGGATTTGGGATGGAAAGAAAAACAAAAAGTCGTAGTAAAAAAAGTCCGGGGCGGGATTTTAATCAAGGATTGGAAGAAATAGGAAAAGGTACCTGACCCCTTTTATTCTTTTATTTAGATTGGACTTCTGGACCACTGATTATTTTATTTATAAAATTGCAAACAACATTGATTCAAGCATAATTACTTATATGGGTAATAAAAGAATACATAAAATTGATTCTCATATAGATATAGCTGATATGTATCGGCTGTTTAAATATAGACAGAGTGATTTTTATTCCCAGAAAGATTTACCAGTAACTCTGAGTAAACTTCAAAAAGCCGGGATTAAAGTTTTAGGAGTTTCGCTGTATTTTGATGAAAGTTTTCTCAAGACTAGTTTTTATGATGGAGTTAATAATTTTCACCAATGGTATGAAGAGCTCTTCTCTATCAGTTCGGAAATTAAAACAAGCACTAGTTTTAGAGAGATAAATGAAAAATCAAATGATATAGTTTGCATTTATACTATTGAGGGTATTCAGTGTTTTCGCAACCCAGAAGACTTTGACCATTTTTATGATTTGGGCGTAAGAATTTTTGGATTAACCTGGGAAGAAAGCAATGACTATGCCAGCGGAAGAAATTCAAAAAATGATACAGGTGTTAGTCAAAAAGGTATTGATGTTTTGGAAAAAATGAATAGCAAGCCCTTAATTGTAGATATTGCTCATTTAAGTGAAAAGTCCGTGAAAGATGTAAGCGACATATTTAAAGGTATGATCGTTTCAACGCACAGTAATGTTCGTTCAGTTTGCAATACGATACATAATTTAACTGATGAAGAGATTCAATTGGTAGTTGACAGGAGAGGTGTAATTTCATTATTTCCATTTTCTGCAGAGACTGGGCAAAATGGAACTTTTGATGAGTTTTATAAACACATAGAATATATTATAAATAAATGGGGTGATGATTATGTGGCAATCAGTTCAGATATTTATCCCTTAGAAAAGTATCCTTTCTTGGAGGGACATAAGGACGTATTGATTCTTAATGGAATAGAAGATTTTCTACTTCAAAAATTAGATAAAAAAGTTGTAAAGAAGATATTCTATGACAACTGGATGAGAGTTTTGAGACAAGTGATTTGATTTATCCAGCAATATAGAGCAGGCACTACATTGTATATTGAGATAAACTTATTTAAGTGTTTCCAAAGATTCTTCCATTTTCCTTAAGTTAAGCATTCTGAATACATCAACTAACGGGAGCACCTAAAATAACCCTTATCTAAAGGGTTATTTTTTATACCTCGGGCAGGATTAGAACTTATGCTTGACTTTTGCCTTATTTTGTTATAAACTTATGCGTCAGTTCTTTTTTCAACAAAATCCTTTGGATTATAAGAAAAATTTCTACCTATAGGAGGGATAAAATGAAAAGAATAACGGCTGTCGTTGTCTCATTTCTGATGGCGGTGGTCGCTATCAGATATTGCTATTTAATAAAATTGGGAGAAATCCATCCTGTTCTTGCTACCTGGCTTTTGTTTTCACTGGCTACAGGCGTAGGAATATGGACGTATATGCGTGCTGATTCCAAAAAGGATGTCATTACCAATATTGCAAACACAACAGATGTGTTTGCGACGTGGTCAATACTGCTATTCCTTTTGTTTTTCGGAAAAGACACTCGCTATGCTTTCAGCCCTTTTGAAATCCTGTGCATTGCGTCGGTTGTCGCAGTTTTAATTTATTGGAGAATCAGCAAGAGAGCGAATGCGGCGAATATCGCAATAAACTTTATTCTGGTTATTGGTTATCTTCCTACTATAGTTTGGTTGTGGAAGGCAACCGAAAATACCGAGTCTTTCTCGGTATGGGTAATCGTTTTGATTTCCAACCTGACTGCCCTCTATAATCCAATTAAAGAGAAAGACTGGTTCGCACTGCTTTACGCCTCAAGGGCTGTAATTCTGGTAAGTGCCATTATTGGGCTTATGGTGCGAATTGAGTTTTTCAGGTAGTCCAAGCTTCCTGATTTAAGAAATTGAAAGACGGTGAGACTAACAAGTCAATAACCGTCTTTTTTATTAAAAATATTTTAATAAAAAAAATCATAGAGCCTGCTCTACATAGAAAATTGTGGCACGCTTATTTTTAATATCTCCAAAGATTCCTCCATTTTCCTTAATTCAAGTCTTCTGAACACATCAACTAACGGGAGCAAATCTCAAAAGAGCCAGCAAATGGCTTTTTTTGTTTAGCCTAATTAAGGACTGTTATCGATTACCTTAAGCCGGATTTCCAGAAGGCATGAAATAAAAAAAAGCAACAGTGCAATTTTTAAGCAGTTCCCTTATTCTAATCGGAAGATGATTTATTTAACAAAAAATATATCTGACCCCTTTTATTCAAATGAAGGCTCTTTTTTGCTATAAAACAGGCTCCAACATTAGACAAGGGCACAATAAAGTATTAGACTTTGTTTATGAAAGATGTAAAGAAACAGTACTTGGATTATTTGAATTCCTCGGAAGGAGCCCGTAAATACAACGAATTCAAAAACATACTTTATGGCAAAAAAGATTCATTGATTCTTAGTGTTTTTGATATTGTCTATCCTAAAATTAGAAATAAAAAAGAACTAAAGATATTGGATGTCGGTGGCGGTGATGGCAAACGACTTAGGCATTTTCTTGATTTATTTAAACAAAAAGAAATAATTGCCGAAGCTGATCTGGTGGAGCCTTCAGAAGAATTTATAAAAAACTGCATTAGGGAATCGGCCAAGAAAAAGTATCCCATTGCCACAAAAAAGAGTACTTTCGAAAAATTTTCCACCCAGAGCAAATACGATATCATTTTTCTTATCCATAGTATCTATACCTTTAGAAATAACTCATATCTGGATAAAATAAGAAAAATGCTTAAAAAAGATGGAGTCGCAGTTTTCGTGGTGAATGACGCAAATTCTTTTTTGGGCGGGCTTAAAAAAATAACCGACGATCAATATGCGTCGTCAAGGAATGAAGTTGATTCGTTACTGAACGGGCTTAGCGCGCATAGGATCAAAGTCAAAAAATTTGATACGATATTTTCCGGTGTTTTGACAAAAGGCAATATCCTTAATAAAAACGGCAATATGGTCTTGGAGTGGATAGGCATGCGGCATCTGCATGATATGTCGGCTGAAATCAAAGAAAGTGCTAGGAAGTTTTTTATCAAAAGACACAGTAAAGATGGACATATCCATGAGAAAGAAGTCGTTATTCTGACAAATTTTAGCAGCAAATGATTTGCGGAGTTCGTTTGTAAGATTAGTCTAGGCTCGTCCTTGCTGTGCACTAAAACAAAAAAGGTACCTGACCCCAATTGCCTTAAAACGCTCATTTGCAGCCAAGGTCATTTATGTATTATAATGTTATCAAATGTTATGAAAAAATCAATGACCAAAGATCAAAAAAACGATAAAGACATCCCGGAGTTGCTCACACTAAAGGAGGCTTGCGGTTTATTAAAATGTCATCCAAACACCTTGAGACAATGGGACACAAAAGGAATATTGGTTGCTATAAGAATTGGGGAGAAAAAATTAATGAGGTATTCCAAAAAAGAAATAGCAAAATTCTTAAAACATAATGAAAATAATCAATAATATGGCGATAAGCAAAACTGTGAATACAAAAAAGGAACAAAAGAAGAAATATAAAATAGCTTCATTGTTTGCGGGGTGTGGAGGGCTCGATCTTGGTTTTAGAGGCGGATTTGATTATTTAGGAAAGAAGTACGCAAAAAGGAATTTTGAAATGGAATGGTCGAATGATATAGATTCTCCTAGCTGTGAAACTTACAGAAAATATTTTGGACACGATATTGTTTGTGGTGACATTCGAGATATTCTTAGTGAAAAGGGAACAAAAAAACTTTTTGATAAACAACTGCCGCAAAAGGTAGATATAGTTTTAGGAGGATTTCCTTGTCAGGATTTCAGTCACGCTGGAAAAAGAAAGGGCTTTGAAAGCAAAAGAGGTATTCTTTATCAAAGTATGATGGAAGTAATCAAGCGCACAAAGCCTGTTTTATTTGTCGCTGAAAACGTCAAAGGACTTCTCACAATGAACAAGGGAGAAGCTATTGATACAATCGTAAAAGACTTTGCGACATTGGGATATAACGTTAACTTCAAATTATTGCACGCTGCAAATTATGGTGTTCCGCAAACTAGGGAGCGTGTCATAATTGTTGGAACAATAAAAGGAAAACTTCCTAAATTTGAAAATGAAGACTATCCGAAAGAATTATTTAGTAAAGAAAATTGGATTCCTTTGAAAAAAGCTATTGGTGATTTAGAGAAATTAGAAGAAGGGGGATTTGATAACCACTTTTGGTCAAAGGCGAAAAAAAATAATGGGCAAGGTAACAATATTGTATCCGCATTGAAACCAGGACCAACAATGCGGACTGAGCATCACGGAAATATTGAATATCATTACAATGGGAAAAGAAGGTTGTCGGCTAGAGAAGCAGCCAGAATCCAATCATTTCCGGACGACTTCATTTTCTTCCCTTCAACATCTTCCGCATATAAGCAAGTCGGCAATGCGGTTCCCCCAGTTATGGCTTGGCATATAGCGACTGCGATTCAAAAATTTCTTGATAAAAATTTAAAGTAATAAAGCAATGATTTATATCAATAAAAACGGGATACAGGAGGAAAACTTTGTTGCCCTTTTGGAAAAAACAAGAGAAAACTCATTAAATATTCTTTCAGGCAGAAATAGCGGTATGAGCGGTGATGAGTTTGAAACTTTTGTTTTTGAAAAAATGAAAGAATCGTCAGTTGGGACTGAATTTGAAAATACAGTAAAACAAACGGGCGCGCACGCTTTTCCCGATATTATCGCAAAAAAATATTTTGGAGTGGAAGTCAAAGTCACAACTGGAAATAAATGGGTTTCGACTGGAAATAGCGTCCTTGAAACAACAAGAATAGATGACGTAAAAAGAATCTTTCTTTTCTTTGGAAAGCTCGGCGGCGATACGGACATAAGGTTTCGCCTTTATGAAGAGTGCCTTTACGATATTGGCGTGACTCATTCGCCTAGGTACAAAATAAATATGGAGTTAGAGATTGGTAAATCTATTTTCGATAAAATGAAAATTGATTATGAGTTGTTTCGCTCACAATCGAACCTAATAGCTAAAGTTAAGGATTACTACAGGAGTCAATTGAAAGACGGTGAAGAATTATGGTGGATTGACCAAATGTCCGAGGAAGGAACCGTCGCACCTATCATTAAGTCCTACGATACTTTAGAAAGAAAGGAGCGAGAGAAATTTTTTATCGAATCAATGATATTATTTCCCGAAATTTTTGGACGAACTCAAACAAAATTCGAGCGAGTGGCTGCGTACTTGATAACCGCTTATAACACTGTTTCATCTAGCTTACGAGATAAATTCACGGCTGGAGGACAACAAAATATTCAATTGAAAGGAAAAGAAAAACTGGTTCCTAAAATTTATTTTAACCTTTATTCAAACGCATCGAATATCGCATCCGTCATAAACGAAATAGATGAAGAAAGGATTTCTTACTATTGGAGAATATCCAAAATTCCAAGCGATAAGCTAGCTCATTGGAAAGGTATGTTACGAAAAACAGCTGGAAAAGATGCGGTTGAAATATTTGAAGCAGGCTTAAAATATGGTAAAAAAGCGTAAAATAAGAAATTATCTTGGAAGAAATTTCCAGCGAAAAAATTTGAAGGATAAACTTTCTGAAGAGAAGCGATCGGCGTTAATGTCGAAAATACGCTCCAAAGAAACTAAGCTTGAAATTGAGTTTATAAAATTATTAAAAAAAGAAACAAAATACCGATTCTTGACGCATCAAAGAAGCATCAAGGGTAATCCTGACATCGTTTTTAAATCTAAAAAAATTTGCGTGTTTATTGATAGTGATTTCTGGCACGGTTGGCAATTTCCAAGGTGGAAAAATACTTTGAAAAATGATTTTTGGCGGGATAAAATAAATAATAATCGAACAAGAGACCGTAAAACAACGGCATACTTAAGGAGAAATGGCTGGAAAGTAATCAGAATTTGGGAACACGGAATAAAGAAAAATAAAGCCATAGGGCTCAAAAAAATAACTGACTCAATGAAAAATGGCTAACTAAAGCCATTTTTATTATAAAGAACAAGAGTGTTGACAAATTTTTCAACTGTTGATATTATATTCAACAGGGATAACAATTTTTAATCTAATCTCTATGGAGGTAAATTTTAGCGACAAATTAAAGAGTCTGAGGGAAAAGTACTTCCCTGGCGAAAGCTTGCGAACTGTAGGCGATAAAATCAAACCAAATAGTAATTTTTTTACTTATTTAAGTAAGATAGAAGCAGGACTCGCAACGCCTTCAAAAAAATTTCTTTATGAGATAAAAGCCAAGTATGGTTTAACTGAAGAAGAGTTTGAAGACTTGATAACTAGCTATCTTGCGGTCGAAATAAAAAAAGAATGGCCAGAAATGAAAGATAAAGAAAAAATGATGGGGGAGCTTTTTCGAAAAATAAAAAATAATAAAATTAGCGGAAATGAAGATTAAACTGCATAAAAATTGGATACCCTTTGTGGATACATATCGACTCACGAAAGATGAGATTGAATTTCAGGTTATGCAGGATATTAGGAAATATAAAGAAATTTATCAAAAAAAATTTAATAAAGCTCCTTCTGAAAAACTTGATATTGATAATTATATTGAAATAATGTGGGGCTTTCAAATTGTCTTTCACGAAATTGTGCCCGATACATCAGATGATGAAATTTGGGGATATCTGGATCCTGAAAACAAAATCATATATGTTAATCCAAATTGTTCGCCTGAAAGAATAAATTTTACCGTGGCACACGAAGCGGGGCACCTCTCTTTGCACCTTTCAATGATGCGTCTTGAAAATGGTGAAGTTGTTGGTTGGCAGGGAAAACCTTTGCCATCTCAAAGTAATAAAGTTGTTTCCGATGGACGAGAAAAAAGACTTGAATGGCAAGCAAACAAATACGCTTCCACTTTGCTTGTACCTAAATTTGATTTAGTAAATTATTTTTCCCAACTTGGATTGGTTGAAAATGGAGGATTGAAATCAGTATTAAACCTTGATTTTGTGTATCCGAAAATAAAAGAACGATTCGGTATCTCAAAAAAAGCTTTTCAAATTAGATTGGAAGATCTAGGTTTTATTGGAAATAGAAAAAAGCTACTTTGAGGTAGCTTTTTCGTGTTTCCAAATGCTAGTAAAACATAAGAGTGCTTTTACTTTGAAATATTGTGAGGATATTTTGAAGTAAAAGATTGGTCGACTCGTATTTTATTTTACATCTCACAAATGTTTTCCTTAATTCATTTTAGCAAAAGAAACACAAAAAGACAATTTAATAGTAAGTATTATGATTGTACTAGTAAGTTATGATCTCAAGGCACCCGGAAAAAATTATGCAAAGTTGTATGAATCTTTGAAAAACCGAATTTCTACAGATTATATCAAACCACTCGAATCTGTTTGGTTGTTTAAAACAACTAAGTCTACGTCTGAAATATCCGCTATATTAAGGAGCGAAATCGACCAAAATGATAGCCTATTGGTTATTCAGGTTACGACAAACAAGGATGGATGGCTTAACAAAGAGTATTGGGACTGGATAAAATAAGTACCCATACAATCAGAAAGACTAAATTTTTTAGTCTCTTTTGATTTTTATACAATTCTATTAAGTATTAAACGGCTTGAAAAGCAAACAGGCTTAATTCCATCTCCATTTGAGCGATATTGAGGTGGCGGAACATACCCTGCAGGGGGAGCATTTTAAAAAATACAGGGTTAACTCTGTTCTTTTTCATTTCTTCTTATTGCTCCCTCAATTAATTTGTCCAAAAAAACCGAAAATTCCATTCCGGCGGCGGCGGCCGCTTGCGGGGCGAGGCTTGTGGCGGTCATGCCGGGGATAGTATTGATTTCGAGAAAATATAATTTGCCATCTTCGGCGCTCCAAATAAAATCTGCCCGAGCAAGATCAAGGCATCCCACCGCTTTGAAAACTTTGACCGCATAGCGCTGAATTTTTTTTAGAATTTCTTCTGAAATTTCAGCCGGGCAAACTTCCTCCGATCCGCCGGTTTCATATTTGGCCCGATAATCAAACCAGCCGGAAATTTTCGGAATAATTTCAATGACCGGCAGAGCTTTTGGAGATTTATCTCCCATCACCGTCACTGTCAGTTCGCGTCCCTTCACAAATTGCTCAAGTAAAACTTCTTCACCATATTTAAAAGCTTCTTTAATTCCATTTTCTAATTCTTCTTTGGCGTTAGCCAAACTAGTTCCGACCGATGAACCTAACTCACTCGGCTTAATGACAATTGGAAAATTTAATTTGGCAATAATTTTCTCCGTATTAAATTTTTTACCCCTAATAACTATGACGTCTTTCGCGATTTTAAGACCAGAAGCTTTTGCAATAATTTTAGTTTTCCTTTTATTCATCGCCAGGGAGCTCGCCAAAACTCCGGAAAAAACATATGGCAGTCCCAACATTTCAAGCATTCCTTGTAATTTTCCATCTTCTCCGAATGTGCCATGCATAATTGGCAATACTAAATCAACCGATGGGAATTTTTCCGGAAATTTATTTCTATCTTCAAAATTATTTTCACTTTTCACACCACCTTGCTTCCCCGTCTGCCCCAAATTATCCTCCAAATATTTCCGTCCCTTTTCCCCGACCAGCCAATAACCGACTTTGGTTATCGCCACCGGAATAATTTCGTATTTATTCTTATCAAGAGCACTTATTACCTGGTAGGCTGATTTCAAAGACACCTCGTGTTCACCCGATCGTCCGCCAAAAATCACGGCAATACGTTTTTTAGCAGTATTATTCTTGCCCATAAGTATTAGATTTTTATATTTAATATTTATATAAATACTATTCTCGTTTGACAATTATTGCAATATTGATAAATTATCCAACAAATGATAAAAGCAATTGAGTATAATTTTAATTATCTTGCTTGATCTAAATAAAACTTATCATAATAAAAATCAATATCTATCTTCGACTAGGTCTAATTTTTTCACTACTATTTCAAATAAATATGCATTGCGATTGATTTTGGTAAATAGTATAATAATAGCGAAAATAGATACTAGAAAGGTGGTGAATAAATTATGGAAAAATATGTAGACGGATTCGTGCTTGTAGTTCCAAAAGACAAAGTTGAGGAATACAAGAAAATGGCCCAAGACGGTCGCGATATGTGGATAAAGTATGGCGCGCTTGAATACTATGAATGCAAAGGTGATGACCTTGCTGCACAAGAAATGGGTGGTGAAAAAGCACGTGCATTTCCTGAAATGACTGAGGCAACGAGTGAGGATACGATTTGGTTTTCTTTCATAGTCTTTAAATCCAAAGAACATCGAAATGAGGTCAATGCTAAAGTGATGGAAGAAATGAACAAGAAGATGGAAGAAAACAAAGATATGTCCGCGCCTTTTGACATGAAACGAATGGCTTACGGCGGTTTTCAAGTTGAAGTAGAAGGATAGGACTGACTTAAAATAACAAAGCCGCCTCATTAATGAGGGCGGCTTTTGTAAATTACGCAGAAAAAATGAGATTTTAATGGTCTTGGGAATTGTTTTGTATGTTGATACATTGGGCTGGCTAATATTTTTTGTAATATTTTTCTTTGGTGCTTATTATAAAGCTCAGAAAGAAGAAAGGATATTGATAAACTACTTTCCAGACTATCTTGAATATAAAAATAAGGTTAAGACGCTGATTCCATTTATATTTTAACTTGCGATCTATTTAACAAAAAAGGTGCCTTACCCCTTTTATTTCTAGTCTTGTTTTTATAGTTAAATCGTAGTATGGTAAGCGAGTAATAAAATAAATTTACAAAAAAATGAGTGACAAATATGTAAAAACAACAACCATTAAATGGGAAGAAATACAGAAAGATGTTTTTGAAAAACAATGCGTTACGAATAAAAATGGATTGAATTTTTCCATTTTAAAAATTAAGCCGAACAAGAAAATTCCATTGCATAATCACACAGATACAAGATATAACTATATTTTAAAAGGAAGTATGTCTGATGAAAATCAAACGTATCAAAAAGGAGATCTGCTTATAAATGAAAAAGGTTCCAAGCATTTTCTCAAGGCAGGTTCCGAAGGATGCGAATTTATTTTGATATGGAATTAAAAAAACACAAAATTTGAATTTATTCCAAAAAGCAAAAGATTCTCTTAAATTCCGATATTAGTGATTTAGAAAAATCGAGACTAGAAAAAATTGACACGAGCCTGGGAATTTCATATACTACCTAATCAGTTTTTTAACAAATAAATTTCAAAAAATTAAGCAAAAACCCCCACAACCACCACTCAGGAGGAAATGGCATGAAAATAAACCTAGAAAAATGCACAGAACTTGAGCTACGTAGACTCAAGAAACCGAGTGTATATAAAAAACGCTTACTCTGAAATAAGTAAATAGTGGACCTTTCAGATTTATTGTCATCTTTTTCAAAAAATACTAACAATCATGTGACCAATCAAGTGAACGAAGGAGCTAGCTATGTATACATCCTGGCAAAAAACTGCACAACAAATAATCACTGAAGCAATTGGCAATGGTCCAATCAAAGAAAATGATCATCTTACCATAATCGCTGCAAAGGCTCTCTTTACGGATTTACAGTCTAGGCCACATCCATCCTACTCTAACACAGGATTTGCTATAGCTGCATTCATTCCCGAGTCTGTCTCTGGGAATATGATGCAGTGCTTAGCCTTTGAGTTATTGGTCAATGGATTGAGCGGTTATTTCCAGTGGAAAAGTCATAATGGCGGAGAGTTTAGTATTTTAAATGCTCTTATTCACACCGGTATAATGACTGCCAAGGAAGCGGAACAGCCAAAGCAATTCGAAGTATATTGTACGCATCATAATGGCTGCAACTATCTCGTCATGAAAGACGACTTTCTGTCGAGACTCACAAAGAAATGGAGCCTTCCTTTGACCAATCCCGCACTTGGGGGAAAGAAGAATGGAAGAACTGAAGAAGAAGACCAGCTACTGGAGCGTTTCAAACGATGGTATCCAGGAATGGTCTCGTCTGATGGACAGGCAAGGGTAAAGGACGCCCTGACTCGCCTATAAAGATGAGTACCTGTAAGACACTGATAGAACCGTGCGGTGAACCACCCACGGCTCTACTAACTATTTTGACAAAAATCATTTTCGTGCTAGATTTTTTATATTAATAGCAGTAGCTATTGTGGCTAATGTGGAAAACTAGTTCTTTTCACAAAAATCAAATGAAGAAGAACAGGTTCTCTTCTTCGAAGGAGCGTGTACCATGAAACAAGAATTTGAGAATGGCCAAGTTAAAATTGCAAAATTACTGAAATCTCTTCCACATCCAGGCAGAATACTTCTTGATTCTATTGATAATGGAATCACTGGGTTTTACTTGAGACCCAAAGAAATTCCTCAAGTAATTACTGGGAAAATAAGTGAATTGCCATGGGGATCAGTAGAATTGAAAATAACAAATGGAGAGAAAAACTTCGTTGATGGTTATCCAATACAACTAAGTCTTCATTCACAAGAGTGGGAAAAGTGGTGTAGAGGAAACCAACCCTTCATTATCCAAGAGAAGGATGTTGGAAAGAAAATTGACGTAATCAGAGAGCGTGAAAAAAATTTCAACAGAAATCTATTACACGAATTTCTTGATCGGCTTTCCATTACTATAACAATCAAAGAGGATGACAAAGAGAGAATACTCGACCCCGAAAATTATCCTCATTTCTTTTGGGATGACTCCATATCTGTAAGTGGTACTTCCCACATGATGGATAGGCTTTCAATCGGTGCTGTTGTGAATGGAATTAGCCAAGATTCAGGGCTGACTATTAAGGGCAGTGAACTGTACCTAAAATATGGAAAGTTTCTGACAAAAGAAAGGTGGCCACTGATGAATGCTGTGATTAAATGGCACAAGACACTTATCGCCCTTTTGCACATGATGAAGCGTGCTGCTGTCAACATCCCGATTGATTTTGAAAAAATGACTCAGATTTGTTGGGATGAAATCAGCGCCGTATCTAAGCGGCACTGAAATAACCCGCTATCGAATTAAGGTAGAAACCTACTACTTCGGTGGTGGGTTTTCTATTTTTTCAGACTTCAAAGCAACAAAAAATACGCAAATTTTGCGTATTTTTTTATTTTTTTCCCGCACAATCATTTCTTACATTTTCCTACTGAAAAGTTCCGCCGGTTTCAATTTGATGATGGCAAAAAGATAGATGATTTCCAAAATTCCAAGAGTATTTATCAACAAAAGGATTAAAAACCACCATTCCTGCCCTCTTCTTCCTGAATGCCAAAGCGCCAGACCTTTCCAGAAAATACTCCACAACAAAAATAACGGAAAAACCGGAGCAAACAAATGAATAAACGGATTAAAATTATACATAGTTTTTTATCTGGATATCTTTGAAATTATTTTTCTTTGCCTGCTTTCTTGATTGTCTTGGCTACTCGCGAAGCATCTTTGGATATTTTCTGCTTGGCGGAAGATGCCAATTTGCTCATTGATTTCCAATGTTTTTTGAGATCAACTGCCAGCGCATCAATTTCCGGCTGGCTCGCTTTTTTTCCTTTTTTGTATTCACTTGCCACGGTATCGATAATCTCCTGATAAACCGGCTCGGTAATCTCCCGCGCCTTTTCAAACTTCTCGATAACCTCCCCTTTCATTTTGATAACCCATGCTTTCGCTTGCTGTCTGTGCTTTTTTCCTTTCGGTCCAAAAAGGAAATAAGCTGTCGCCGCAATAGCAGCCAAACTTGCGCCAATTACTGCCAACCCTACTACTTTTGAATTGTTTTTTTTCTTTTGCATTGTTTTTTATTTTAAAAAAATTATTACCTTATTTCTTCTCTTTCTTTTTGTTGAAATTTCTTTTTCTTGCCGAAGGAAAAACAAACGAAAAATCACCGTTTCTATATTTTTAGTATAGCACATTTTTTCGCTTTGTCGCAAAAAATTTTCAATAGAAGTATGTCGAAAAATGAAAAGTAGTATATAATTGAAAATATGTCCCATTTTAAAAAATACATTGTCATACTTCTTGCGGCGTTTTTCATTACAGGAACGGTTTTTCTGTTTGCAGCAAAAAACAATCCGCCTCTCCCTCCTGAAATCATACATACCCCGATTTCAGACACAACCACGAGCGCGGAAAAAGAAAACCCCCAAACAAATGAACCGACAAAAGTTCCCAAGGCGCAACCAACAGAAAAAAATCCCGCCGAATTGCCGCAAGAAATAAATTTGAAAATCCCTTTCACTTCCCAGGCGCCACACCAAAATTGGGATATGCCCTACCAAGAATTTTGTGAGGAAGCATCGATGCTGATGGCGGCCAGCTATGCCAAAGGTCAAAAGATTTCCAGTCCGGAAGACGCCGACAAAAAATTAAAAGCGCTGCAAAAATTCGAAATGGACAGATTTGGATTTTATCAAGATACCACTGCCGAAGAAACAGCTATAATTCTCCGGGAATACTTTAACTTAAGAAATACGACTGTTGTCTATAATCCATCTGCCATGGATATCAAAAGCGCCTTGACAAAAAACAAAGCTATTATTCTTCCTTTTGCCGGACAACAACTTGGAAATCCTAATTTTCGCCAACCAGGACCGCTATATCATATGCTAGTGATCAAAGGATACACAAAAAATGGAGACTTCATAACTAACGATCCAGGAACCAAAAAAGGTGCTGATTATATTTACAAACAAGATATTATTATGAATGCCATCCATGATTGGAATAATGGCGATGTTGATACAGGTAAAAAAGTTATGATCGTTATTGATTGATTTTTATGTGCTTATAAAATTTATACCGCATATTAATAAGCACTAAATTTCCGGTGCGTAAGTTTTTATATTTACAAAATTTAAAAAACACGCTATTATTGAAACTCAGCGTATAAATCAAAAAATATGGCGAAAGATAATGTAGCGATACGTTTTAACAAGGTTTCATTTGAATACGGGCACGACAAACCAATCCTCGATGAGGCTTCTTTTGCGCTTCGCGCCGGAACAAAAATGACAATCATGGGACAAAACGGCGCCGGAAAAAGCACCATCCTCAATTTAATCACCGGCTCGCTCAAAGCGGATGACGGATCAATTTATGTCGATCCAGACCTCAAAATCGCCTACGCCAAACAAGTCATTCCGCGCGAGCAGATGGAGATAACTGTCAAAGAATTTTTCGAAAAATGTTTCGATGAAAAAATATACAGCATTGCTCCAAAAATCGACAAAGTACTTGATTTGGTAAATTTGAAAGCGCCGCACGAAAAAATAATCAAGAGTTTTTCCGGCGGACAGCAAGCTAGACTTCTTTTGGCTTCCGCATTAATTCAAAATCCCGATCTGCTCATCCTGGACGAACCGACAAACAACTTGGACAAAGCAGGAATCGCCCACCTCACCCAATTTTTAATAAACTATGACAAAACTTGCATCGTAATTTCCCATGACGCGGACTTTTTGAATTCTTTCACAGATGGAGTGCTTTATTTGGATATTTTTACGCACAAAATCGAACAATATCTCGGAGATTATTATGTTGTGGTAGCGGAAATCGCAGATCGAATTGAAAAAGAAAAAATGAAAAACGCTCAATACGAAAAAGAAATTATCGCCAACAAAGAAAAGGCGAACTTCTTTGCCAACAAGGGAGGAAAAATGCGTTTGGTCGCACGAAAAATGCGTACAAAAGCGCAAGAGATGGAAGAAGCCAAAGTTGATATCCGCCGAGAAGATAAAGCGATTAGAAATTTCACCATCCCCTCCCAAGAAGAACTGATAGGAGAAATATTGAGTATTGATTCACTCACAATCGTTAAAAATCACCAAATTGAAGAAAAGAAAGTAGAAATTTCGCTCAAAAAAAATACTCACTTACTACTTGCCGGACCCAATGGAATCGGAAAAAGCACCCTACTTGAATCACTGGCATCAGGAAGATCCGAAAATGCCAAAATATCCAAAGGAATCAAGGTTGGATATTATCGCCAAGATTTTTCAACGCTCAATTTTGAAGATACGGTTCGCGACTCGCTTTTGGAAGTAATGGAGAAAAAAGACGAAGAAGTGATGCGCTCTGTCGCCTCCGGATTTCTTATTGATAAAAAAATTATCGGCACCAAAATCGGATCACTTTCCGAAGGACAAAAAGGGTTAGTGGCTTTTGCCCGCCTAACACTCCAACAACCGGGACTGCTCATTTTGGATGAACCGACCAATCACATAAACTTCCGCCATCTGCCAATCATCGCCAAAGCCCTGAATGATTACAAGGGCGCGATGATTCTAGTGAGCCATGTCAATGAATTCGTCCAGCAAATCCGCATTGATGAAATATTGAACTTAGAAAAATAACTGGGCGAATATTTTTAAAAGCATAAATAAAAAAGACATATCCCGAAAGATATGCTTTTTTATTTCTTACTCTAATCAACAAAAGTCAATGCTATTCCTTTTTGATCCGCCCGACCGGTACGTCCAATTCGATGCACATAATCTTCATACGTAGCCGGAACATCAAAATTAATGACGTGACTCACGTTGGGAATATCCAATCCCCTAGCTGCAACATCAGTCGCTACGAGAATATTGATCATGCTATCTTTAAACATTTTAAGTGCTCGCTGACGTCTATTTTGTGGTTTATTACCATGAATAGCTTCCGATTTCAATCCTTTTTCATACAGTCTTTTGCAAAGTTTATCCGCTCCATGCTTTGTGCGAGTAAATACCAGCACCTTTTCAAAATGAGTTTGAACAAGCATTCCGCATAAAACTTCAATTTTATCTTCGCCTCCCGCCACACGAACAATATCCTGATCGATTTGTTTGGAGGTTTCTCTGGTTACAATAGAGATTCGTTCTGGGTTAACCAAAAACTGTCTTACTAATTTTTCGATTTCCGCTGAAAATGTTGCGGAGAAAAGCATTATTTGTCTTTCTTTCGCCACAAGCGATAAAAGTAATTTAACATCATTAATAAATCCCATATCCAACATTCTGTCGGCCTCATCAAGAACTACATTCCCGACTCGAGATAAATTAAGCACCTTTCGGTCAATCAAATCCTTCAATCTTCCTGGCGTTCCAATTACCACGTTATGCCGCGATCGCAGTTCCATAATCTGTCTTTGAATACTGGCACCCCCAACAACAACGACAGAATAAATACCCATTCCTCTTGTGAATAAAGAAAATTCTTCCTTTATTTGAATCGCCAATTCTCTTGTTGGAACAACAATAAGAACCTTTTCTTCTGGATTATTCAATATTTTGTTAATTATCGGAATCAAAAAAGCTGCTGTTTTTCCGGTTCCCGTATTGGCCAAACCAATAACATCTCGTCCAGACAAGACAACCGGGATCGCTTTATCTTGAATAGGAGTAGGAGTTTTATATCCGCGACCAATAATGGATCGCTTCAATACATCGGAAATCTCCAATTCTGCAAAGGAATACCTTGGTTTGAAAATTTCTTCTGTTTTCACTTTTTCCGCCTTATTAACAAAGCGTCTGATATCTATTGTGTTTCCCGTAAATCTTCTGCTTCTCGATTGAGAATTATTTCGAAACGGTCTTTTTTTCCAGCCGTTATTAGCACGCGGCTGTCGTGTGTTTGTTCTGTTGTACATGATATTTCAACATAAAAAATTAAATCGTTTTATGTTGATATACCGCAAGAAGTATTCACATAAAAGTCAAGTATATCACTCCCTGTTTACTTTGTCAACCCCGCGTTCTCTTTCATGTCAGATGCAACCTTATTTTCCGCACGATTGGATATTTTTGGTTGTCAATTTCCAAAAAAAATGCCAGTATGAATAATGAATGAAATTGAGACGTAGTATTTTATAGCAATGAAAATATATAACAACAAAAAAGTATTTTTGCAATCGGAAAAACCTGCAAAAAACAAACACAAATTCAAACTATTGCTTGGTATTTTTTTTATTTGTGCCATCTATCTCTTGTTTGACAAATTTTCCAGTTCAAAAGAAATCACCCTGGAATCCTCCATTTCTCCGAACGATGCGGTTATAGAAAATGCTTCGCCCGCGGAGAAACAAGAAAAAGCTCCAATAATCCACACTATTTCCGAGGGAGATATTCCAGCGGAAGTTTTTAGCGAACACGGAAAGTTGGATGCCAATGATATCATTGCCCTTTTGACAGCTTCGAAAGATACTTACGATTTCACAAACATCAAAATCGGAAAGAATATTCGTTTTTATTTTGACAATAAGAATAATTGTGCTACCCGTATTGAATATGACCGCAACACGGAGACAATGATTGTCGCCCAAAAAAATGGAGATTCTTTTGAAGTTCACGAAGAAGAAATCAAATATGAAATCTCTCAAAAAACCTCCCGAGTAAATATTGATAATTTTTTATACATTGATGCGCTCAATGCCGGAATAAGCGAATCCACCATTTTGGAAATTGCCGATATCTTTTCTTTTGACATAGATTTTACCACAGAAATTCGCCAAGGAGACAGTTTTATCATTGTTTATGAAAAAAGAATCCGAGATGGAAGAGAAGCTTCGGACGGAAAAGTTTTGGCGGCAAAATTCACAAACGCCGGAAATGATTACTATGGATATTATTTTAACGGCGGCGAAGATGATGGACATTATGATAGCGAAGGACATTTTCTAGTTCGCCAATTTCTGCGCGCTCCGCTCAGTTATCGCCAAATAACCTCCGGCTACACCGGAGCCAGGGTTCATCCTATCACCAAAACCGTGAGCGCTCACTATCAAATTGACTACGCCGCCCCTACCGGAACTCCGGTTGTCGCCACTGCTCGTGGAGATGTTGTCAGTGCCGGTTGGGAAAGTGGCTGGGGAAATATAGTCCGACTCCGTCACGCCAATGGATATACTACCCATTACGGACATCTCAGCGCCTTCGGTAAAGGAATAAAATCCGGCGCGCAAGTTTCTCAAGGTCAAATAATCGGCTATGTCGGTTCCACTGGCTGGTCGACCGGACCGCATCTTGACTATGGAATGCGTCTTAATGGAAATCCGATCAATCCGATGGCGCTAAATCTTCCCAAAGGAAACATACTCAACGCGGACAAAATGCCAGAATTTGAAAAAATAAAAGAAAAATACAACTCACTACTAAAATAGATAAATACAAAAAAGACACATTGTGTCTTTTTTGTATTTATCTATTTTAAAAAAATTCTAATAATCTCTCAACTTACCTACTCCGGAATGATCACGAATTTTCTCCAAAGCCTTGGCTTCGATTTGACGAATACGTTCTCGCGTTACTCCGAATTCCTGCCCGACTTCTTCCAATGTATGAGTCACTCCATCTTCCAATCCAAAACGAATTTTGAGAATTTTTTGCTCACGCGGAGTAAGCTCACTAAGAACTTCAACAACATGACCGGTAAGTAATTTTCTTGAAGCCGCCTGATTAGGCATAATTGTTTCTGTATCCTCGATAAAATCACCTAATACACTTTCATCATCACTATCTCCAACTGAGGTTTCCAAGGAAACGGTTTCTTGCGAAATTTTTTGTATATGCCTGATTTTATCCACTTCCATATCCATTTCTGCTGCAATTTCTTCCGCCAAAGGTTCGCGTCCCAATTCCTGAACAAGGCGGCGCGTTATTTGAATATATTTATTGATAGTCTCCACCATATGCACCGGAATACGAATTGTTCTGGATTGATCGGCCAGCGCACGCGTAATCGCCTGACGAATCCACCAAGTCGCATAAGTGGAAAATTTATACCCCTTACGATAATCGAATTTTTCGACCGCCCGAAACAATCCAATATTTCCTTCCTGAATCAAATCCAAGAGGCCCAAATTATGCGAACGCCCTACATATTTTTTAGCAATACTTACCACCAACCGCAAATTAGCTTCTGTAAGCTGTTTTTTAGCGGCCAAATCACCTTTTTCGTTCAATTTCGCCAAACGAATTTCATCCTCAGTCTTAAGCAATGGAACTCTTCCAATTTCTTTCAAATACATTTGTACTGAATCGGAAGAATTAGCTTCTCCCTCGTTAATTATCGTCTGTCTTTCTTTTTCTTTTCTATTTTTTTCTTTCTCGAAGTTTTCTGCTGTCGCGTCCACTTCCATCTTTATCATTTCGCCCGATCCCACCACTCTAATTCCGTTGGTTTCCAATTTTTCGTATAAATTCTCCAGATCATCCAAATCTTTTTCTATTTCCGGAATTATATGAATAATTTCATCCTCGGTTATAAACCCTCTAATTTTCCCTCGAGATACAAGTTCTTCCAATAAATTTTCTTTTTTTGATTGCGACTGTTTTAATTTTGCCGATTTACCGGTTGTTTTTTTCGCACGCAACAAACCGCCGGTTTTCCTTACCATCTTTTTTGCAGTAGACTTCTTTTTATTTGCAATTTTCTTTATTTTCTTAACATTGCGCTTTTTTTGCCCAACCCTTGCCTTTTGCTTCTTTGCAACTTTGCTTGTCAACTTTTTAGGCATTGTTTTTTTAGTCTTCTTTATTTTACTTTTTTTCTTAGTTGTCTTGCTCATAACTTATATATTTTTACATTAAGAACTGAAAGGTTTTTCTGCTACTAATTTTATACTACTTTTACTTCAAAAACAATATTTTATTTATCTTCCCGAGACAACTCTGACAATTTCTGCGCTATTTTTTTTACTCTCTCTTTATCCCCATCTTTTTCAGCCAACGCAATCTCTTTGACCAAAAAATCGACATATTCCTTCTTTTTTTCTTTTTTCAATTCCTCCATCAATTGTTCGAAATATTTCCATTCCTCGTCAAATAGCACGTCATTGCCTTTATTAATATTCTCTTCAGCGCTTGAAAATTTCATTTTCCTTAAAAATTTCCGCTCTTTTTCATCATCAATCAATAATTCAAATTTATCAAATTTAAAATCATTTTCTCTGCCCAGCGATAAAATATTTGCAAAAAAAACATTATCCGCAAAATATTCCGCTATTTCCTTTCCACGTTTCTCTTCCGCCATTCTCCAAACATCCTCATTTCCAAAAAATAAGGAAAATATTTTTTCTCCGATAACAGTACTTCTTTTTTCTGTTTTGGAAAAAACACCCGCTTCTTGTCGTAATTTTGTTTTTGGATATACATTCGCTCTGTTACTCGCTAAAGATATTTCTTCATAAATAACTTTTTCATTAATACCCAGCCGCTCGGCCAATTTTTTTCCCCAATGTTGACGATCGATTTCTTTGGGAAAATTAATTATCAGCGCAACAAAATCCTGAACAATTTTCTTCTTTTCAATAATGTTTTCCGGATTATATTTTTTGAAAAATTTTTGCAAAAAATATTCCATCGCCTCAACAGCTTCTTCTGTCAATTTCAACAAATCAGCGGGGTTTTTCTGCGCAATGTCAGCTGCGTCCTTTCCTTCGGAAGGTTCGATAATAAAAACATTCAAATCATTTGCAAAAGCCATCTCACAACTTCGCACCGCCGCCTGCCGACCAGCCGTATCAGCATCAAAAAACAAGTATAAGTTTTTCGTGTAACGCTTAATGATATCTATTTGTTGCTGCGTGAGCGCCGTACCGGAAACTGCAATCGTATTTTTTATTCCGGCTTGATACGAAGCAATAACATCCATATTCCCCTCTACTAAAATCGCTCGATCTTTGCTTTTTATTTCTCCCTTAGCTTTATCAATTCCATATAAAATCCGACTTTTGTGATAAAACTCCGATTCTGGAGTATTTACATATTTTGCCTGCGATTCATCGTCTCCTGGAGCCACTCTCGCCGTAAAACCAACAATTTTTCCCATTGCGTCGGCAATGGGAAAAATAATCCTGTTTCTAAAGCGGTCATAAAAACGCTGCGAATTATCTTGTTTAATAACTACTACTCCGGTTTTGGAAATTTCTTCCATTCTATAGCCCCGACTAAGCAAAAAATCCAGCAAATTCCGCCATCCGTCAGGAGCATATCCCAAACGAAATTCTTTAATTATTTCATCTTTCAATCCTCTTTGCCTCAAATATTCAAATGTTTTTACTTTTCCCATTCCTTCCCAAAGTTGTTTTTCATAAAATTTTGCGGAAAGTTCCAAAATATCCGCACCTCGATTTTTTTCTTTTTCTTTTTGCGGATTATATTCCGGAAGCTCCACTCCCGCCCTATCGGCCAAAACCTTAAGTGCTTCACGAAAATCGATTCCTTCCATTTCCATCAAAAAAGTGAAGATGTCTCCGCTTTTTCCACAACCGAAACAATGCCAAAATTGTTTTTCCTCATTAACGACAAACGAAGGTGTTTTTTCATTATGAAAAGGGCAACAAGCTTTCCAACTTGAGCCGGCTTTTTGCAAGCGAACATATCCACCGATAAAATCGACAATATTTACCCTCGCCTTAATTTCTTCAGTATTGGAATTCATGCGGAGAAGACAGGATTTGAACCTGCGTGAAGTTTCCCTCAACACGCTTTCCAAGCGTGCGCCTTAAACCGCTCGGCCACCTCTCCTTTTTTTATGCGCGCAAAAACAATAACTAAATTATACCCTCGCTAATCAGAGTTAATAATACTTATTTATAACCAAAAGTCAAGCTCTACGAATTCCAACTAGACGCATTTTATTTCCGCTACAATCTCTACCGACAATTACCACCACATTGTCACCGGCATTCACGCACTTTTCTTTTTTTGCTTTGACAAGCATCTTATCAATTAAAGTTTCCAATTTTTCATCGCCTTCAAAAAGATAACCACTTATCCCCCAAACTAAAGAAAATTGATTGAAAGTTTTAGTATTATTCGTCACAACCAAAATATTTTGATCAGGGCGAAAATGGGAAACCAGCCTAGCTGTAAATCCACTAAGACTTATCATCACAATCGCTTTCACATCATAACTTTTAGCAATTTCATAGGCGCTGCGAACCACTGTCGCATATTCAGTGGTAATATGCAAATCCATATATTTATATACGTCATCAAAAGGCGATTCTTCCGTATTTTTAATGATTTCTGTCATCATTTTCACGCTTTCAATCGGATATTTTCCACTGGCAGATTCACCGCTGAGCATCACCGCATCCGTATGATCGATTACCGCATTTGAAACATCACTTACTTCCGCTCTGGTTGGACGAGGATTTTCAATCATACTATTAAGCATTTGTGTTGCCACAATTACTGGCTTGGCTTTCTTGAGACTCTTTTTGATTATTTCTTTCTGCCAAATCACTACCTTGCTCGGATCTAATTCAATCCCCAAATCTCCGCGTGCTACCATTACTATATCGGTTTGTTCAATTATTTCATCCAGATTTTTAATCGCTTCTTTTCTTTCTATTTTTGCAATAATCTGAGGACTATCTTTTTTTCCTAAAATACGTTTCATCTTTTTTCTCAAATCTAAAATATCTTTCGCGCTGCTGACAAATGAAAGAGCAACGAAATCCACTCCGTTTTCAAGAGAAAATTTCAAATCCAAATCATCTTTTTTAGTTATTACTCCAATATTCAATTGGGCATCCGGAATATTTACTCCTTTACGATTTTTGATCATTCCTCCATCAATAACTTTTGTTCGCAAAAAATTCTTCTCTTTTTTTATCACTTTGACTTTTATCAATCCATCTTCCACTAAAATTTCATTCCCTTCTTTAATCCCATCGATAATTCCGGGATGATCCAAGAAAAATATGCTCGCAGACATATCGGAAACCACCTTACGATAACGAACATCGCTCACTAAAATTTCTTTTCCTCTTTTTGCATCAATATCGCCATTTGTTTGTACGCGAATACGCGGACCTTGTAAATCAGCCAGAATTCCAATGTTGGCATTTAGTTTTGCGCAAATTTTTCTAATTCTCTTAATTATTTTTCCATGCCATTCGTGCGTCCCATGAGAAAAATTAAGCCGAGCGACATTCATCCCCGCTTTTATCATTTTTTCCAATTTTTCTTCAGACTCAGATGCTGGCCCAATTGTTGCTACTATTTTTGTTTTTTTGTTGTATGAACGGGATATTTCTTCAATTTGCATATTTTTTCTATTTTGATTTTATCGCACTTCTCTCTAAATCAAAACAGGCAACTTTCTAAAAACCGCCTGCTTTGAAAGATTTATTGCAAAAAATAACCAGATCTACAAGTTAAACTTATCCGCAAAATCGCCAATCAAAGGAAGCTTCTTTGTTTCATTATTAAGCACATTAATAATTCCCATAATCATCAGAATCAGCGCAAAAAGATTAACCAAAACTCCCAATCCGAAAAATGGAGTTAGAAACCATCCGACAACTTCAACAATAAACAAAACCATACCTTGCTTCGCATGAAATTGACAAAAAGCACTGCTTTTTTTTAATAAAAGAGGAATCAGAAAAAGAATTGAGATATAACTCAATAAAGCGATCGCTTTATTTTCCTGAGAATCATTGCCCGTTTCTGCTCCTTTATTCTCGTTTGAAGATTTTTTAATGTCTTCATTTGATTGAAAATCCTCTTTTTTATCTTCTACTCCTGTTTGCTTTTCATCATTATTGGCATTTTTTAATTCTTCCATATTTTTATTGTCATTAATGCTTATATTAAATAAACTATTATCTATTTATTTTATTTTATCACGACAATAAAAATTACACAATATCCTCCAATTCCCGCAAAATATCTTCCGGAACAGGGTTGTTTTTCGGACTTACCCCGGGATATTTCCAAGCGCTTATTATGCGAATTTTCTGACTCGCAGAATTGAGAATTGAGAATTGAGAATTGAGAATATTTTTCTTTGAATTATTATCCTTAATTCCTAATTCTTTATTCTTAATTCTTTTTAGTTGATACATCACCCAAATCTCACTTCCCCAAGTACGCTTACCTTCCTTATCAGTCTTAAATGAAACCGGTTGCATCACGGCAACGGTTTTTTTCACAATTCCTTCTTCCTTTCTGTGCGGAGCGCGCACCACGCGCAAAATCCGCTGGGCGCTCAGCCCATACTGCCGCATCTTCATCACCGAATGCGCCGTCCACTGATATTTGTCATTATCCCGAGGTATCTTAAATTGCATAGCCTTTACAAATAGCAAATATTAAACTACCCTAATAATAACACAAATCGTATAGTAATTTAACATAATAACAAGGAGAAAGTTCATGGAAAAATCAGATAAAAACTTTTGCAATATCCAAGATGGATATTTAAAATATCTGAAACACAAAAATCTACTCAACAATGATTTTTTGGAATTTCGAGAAAACCACTCGGATTTCCAACCAAGAAAAAACTTTCATCGTTTTTGTATTTATACATTAATTCTTTCTCTTCTATTAACTCTTATTGCAATGTTTTTGCAAATTAAGGGTTTTTTAACATTCAGATATGAATATTATCTCTTGATGTTAATTGCTGTTTTGATTTTTATTGTTATTAAAGGAAATCTAGCTTTAAACAGAGCATTACGTGTCAAAAAAGATTTCCTTCAAAAATTTTCCAAGAATCAAAGAAAAGAAATCAGTAATATGATCGACTATTGGTAATCTAGATGAAAGTATCTTTCTTACTAAAATAACGAGCCCCTACATCGGACTCGTTTTTTTATTTTTTTCGAAAATATCTTACTTTAATTCTTTTCGAATTTCTTCCGGATCAAACCCCGTTTCTGTCAATTCCTCGTTTTCCTCTTTTATCCTCGCTTCTTTTTCCATTTCATCCGTAGCTATTTCCTCCCCTCTCCCAATATGCAAAGATAATTTTCTGCCTCCCTTGCTTATTTTTTTTATCTTATCCCCCTTGTCTGCATCTTTAATCACTTTTTTTATTTCCCTTTTTATCATTGCAAATTCTTTTTCAGATAATTCATTGGCATTTCCATTTCCAATAACATATCTTGCAAAATCACACTCGGACATCTCCGTTCCGTTTTCTTTCAATTCTTTTGTTGCCTGTTTTATTCTTTGTTTGAAATTATCCGTACTTCCAAAAATGGTTCTTATCAATTCATCCGAGAGGTTTTCCGCCTTCTCCGGTTGAATTATTTTTTCTCTTTCCATAAATTATATTGCAAGCAAATAATATTTACATATTTCGCAACGCCTTAACTCTTTCTTCGATCGGCGGATGAGTCATAAACAGTTTTGAAACTTTCTTTCTTTTAAAGGGATTGGCGATATACAGATGCGCCGTAGCCCGGTTAGCGGCTTCCAGCGGTTCTTGATCGGCGGAAATCTTTTCCAGAGCGCGTGCCAATCCGTCCGGATAGCGCGTCAGAATGGCTGCGGAGGCATCCGCCAAAAATTCCCTTTTTCGAGAAATCGCCAATTGCATCAACACCGCCGCGATCGGAGCCAAAATCGAAAGCGCAATCGCCGCAACCATCAGGATAATCTGCAATTGCCCACCACCTTCGCGATCACTTCCACGCCTGCCGAAAAACGCCCAGTGCCGGAACCAATCCGCCAAAAGCGTAACGAAGCCTACCAAAATCACGACCACCGTGGAAAGCAGAATATCCCGGTTCCCGATATGCGAAAGTTCGTGCGCGATTACACCCTCCAATTCGGTCTTTTCTAATTTTTCAACGATCCCAGTCGTCAGGCAAATAACCCCGTGCTTGGGATCGCGCCCGGTCGCGAAAGCGTTCGGCGCGCTGTCTTGGATGATATAAATCTTGGGAACAGGAAGGCCGGCGGTAATGCAGAGATTTTCCACCAGATGGTATATTTCCCGATTGTTGTCATGGGTCAATTCCTTTGCCTCGCTCATCGCCAAAACGATTTTGTCGCTCCACCAATATGATCCGAAGCTCATCACTACCGAGAAAATCACCGCACCATACAAAATCGTACTATTCCCCATCGCCCCGGCAAAAACATAACCAACACCAATTACGAATATCAAAAAACCGGTTATATACAACCAGGTAAGTCTTATATTTCGATCGGCTTGCGTATACAATGTTGCCATTTTTTTACTCCTTATTTTCTTTATTTATTTCAACTTTTGCTACAATTTCCCTGAATGTATCGCGACATTTTTCCGTGTTTCCGACTCGATAATAATCAACTTTGAGACACAAAACCGCACTATCTCCGTCAAAACAATGCAATTCAAATGGAATGGAATTATTAATAGCCATCCCTTCTATATTTATTTCATCTTTACCTGGAACAACCACCTCGTATTGATCGCCATCTTTTTTATTTTTCGCCACAAATTCATCCAAACTTTCATTTTCATCTTTTTTTAAATAATCAACAGAAAGACGCAGAAGCATTGATTCCATTTTATAATCTCCGATTTCTTCTGCTTGAATTCTCTTTAAAACAATTGAATTTTCACTGTTTTTTTCCATAATCCAATCAGCCGGATAGTAAATCTTGAAATCCTTATTTTTGTCTTGAAAAAAATTCCATTTAACATTAGCACTGTTATCATTATTAACACTAACTGTTTCATATTTTCTCTCATCTTCAATCAAATGAATTCCTAACATCTCCTTAATTTCATACAATGCAAAGGCAACCACTAATAAAAAAACCACAGTGAGAGTCATCGTAAAAATTAAAAAACAATTTCCTTCACAACCCAAAGAAGATTTTATTCCCTCTTTTTCTTTATTACTAAATTTCACGCTATTTATATTTTATAAATAAAAAACTTGATTAGAATTCCACTTTCACATTTTCTTTCTCCCTCTCCTCAGCTTCAAAAAATTCGCGCTTGGTAAAATTCAACATTCCGACAATCAAATTATTTGGAAAAACCTCAATTTTAGTATTGAAATCACGAACATTGCCATTGTAAAATCTTCTGGATGCCTGAATTTTATTCTCTGTATCAGAAAGTTCGCGTTGCAATTCCAAAAAATTTTGATTGGCTTTTAAATCCGGATAATTTTCCGCCACCGCAAAAAGCGATTTTAAGGTGTCGGAAAGCATATTTTCCGTTTGTTCTTTTTCTGCCGGATTTTTCGCTCCCATTGCCGCCGTTCGAGCCTGCGTTATTTTTTCAAACAATTCCTTCTCGTGCGTTGCGTAACCCTTAACAGTGTTGATCAAATTCGGAATTAAATCATAACGCCTTTTGAGTTGCACATCAATATCGCTCCATGCTTCATCCACTCTATTTTTCAATTTGATTAAACTGTTATAAATCCCAAGAACCCACACCGCCACAATAATAAGAACAATTAATAAAATCAATCCAATTCCCATATTTTTACTTTTATTTTAATTATTATACTGTATCTTTAATTATACACTATTTGGCAAAAAATAAAATATTCCTGTTTTTTCCGTTTTTTTGTGCTATAATTAAAATGTTAAATTGTTAATTTCAAATAAAATGGATATTTTTTCAAATTATGCAATGTTTATCATTCCTTTGATCGTTTTGGCTTTCGCTAGAATCTTGAAATTTATCATATTCTACGTCAAACACGGAAATAATTTCAAATATACGCTTGACCACGCAATGACATATGGACATATGCCCAGCGTGCATAGCGCTTTAATGATTTCCTTGGTAACTTCCGTTGGATATTTCTCCGGAATCGACTCAGGAGAATTCGCCATTGCTTTTGTTTTGGCGATTTTGATTATTGACGACGCCACAAGACTTCGCGTCTATATGGGAGAACACAGCCGCTATATTAATATGCTCACTGATAAAATCGGTGTTGATGAAAAAGAATATACCCGCCTCAAAGAAAGAATGGGGCATCGTCCGGAAGAAGCGATCGCCGGAGCGATTTTCGGTTTTGTTCTTACATTGATTCTTGCAATATTTCTCGGATAATTTTCTTATCGCTCCAAGAAATTCTTTCGGTGGCGCCGACTGCCATTGTTTCTTCCGCCCCCTTGCCGGTCACAATCACAAAATCCCCCGGCCTTGCAATTTGCAATGCTTTTTTGATTGCCCTGCGGCGATCCGTTATTTTCCAAAAGTTTTCATTCTCTTTTTTGTTTTTCACCCCGCTTGCCACCTCATCAATAATTCTTTGCGGATCTTCTCCATACGGATCTTCATTAGTCACAATGACATAGTCGGCAGTACGCGAAACAATTTCTCCCATTATCGGACGCTTGCCGCGATCACGCTCTCCGCAAGAACCAAATACCGCAATGATTTTTCCGTCTTCAGTATTTCGAAACTCTCTGATTAGTCTATACAATTTTTCCAATGAATCCGGAGTCACGGCGTAGTCAATTATAATATTTAAACCTCTATCATTTGAAACACTTTCCATTCTTCCTGGAATTCCATTGATTTTTTCCAAAGCTCGCGCGATAACATCATTTTTAATATCATAAATCATTCCGACGCAAGTTGCCGCCAGTGCATTTTCAATATTGAACTTACCCGGCAAATTTAATAAGAATTGAGAATTATGAATTATGAATTCAGATTTATTGATATCTAGTTTTATATTCTCTGCTTTTATCATTTTATAAAAATCCTGATTCTTGATTCTTGATTCTTGATTCTCAATACTATATCCATATTTTTTCTCGACATCCGCACTCAAATAATATTCCGGTTTCTCCATATCCAAATTAACCACAATATTTTCCGCTTTTTTAAATAATGTTTTTTTGGCTTTTCGATACTGTTCCATTGTCTTGTGATAATCCAAATGCTCACGCGTCACATTGGTAATCACTGCTGTGTCATATTCCACTCCCCACACTCTGTATTGATCTAGCGAATGCGATGAAGTTTCCAAGACCACAAAATCATGTTCACCCAAAACCGCATCCATAATAAATTTTTGTACCGCAAATGCCGAGAGGGTTGTGAATTTTGTTTTATTAACTTTTTCTTTACCGTTTAATTTGAAATTGATCGTTGAAGCCATTGCCACATCAAATCCAGCTTCTTCCAAAATCTTGGTTATCATTTGCACGGTTGTTGTTTTTCCATTAGTTCCCGTTACGCCAATTACCTTTATTTTTTTTGACGGAAATCCGTACCAAAAATTAGCCACCACGGCGTAAAGTAGATGATAATAATTTTTCAATTTTTGTGGAATTATTTTTTTCATATTTTCATTATATCCTTAAAAATGAAATAAAAAAAGACTCGAATATAATAAGAAAATCAGCCTGTGACATTTTTTTTAATAATCATCTAAGAACTTGTCTTTGGATCAAATAAAAATACGAACGCAAATTTTGATGATATGAGTCATAACATTCTTTCATTTTCAACATTAAATTTGATTTTTTTACAAAATCGGTTATTTTTATCTACTACCAACTTTTTCTTTTTTTCATGAGGTTGGCTATGAGAAATTCAGTTTTTTCCCTATTTTAACCTTCTATGATAATTTTTTATTCAAAAAGAACATTCGATTTTTTAAATTCAAACCTACAATAATTCTACAAAAAAAGCCTACATCTCCCCGCGGATTTTTTTCATCAAATTCGTATAGAATTTCAAATTGTGAATCGAAGCAATACGTGCCGCCAAAGGATCTTTCATTTTGAAAATATGATGCAAATATGCCCGTGAATAATTTAGACAAAGTTCACAATCACAATTTTCATCTATCGCGCTAAAATCATCCTTAAATTTCGAATTAGTAATATTCACAGTTTTATAAAACTCCCCTTCCAAATTATCGTCTTTCCATAAAAATATTTTTCCATGTCTTGCCTCTCGCGTCGGAATTACGCAATCAAACATATCCCATCCCATTTGCACCGAACGGACAATATCCTCCGGTGTTCCGATTCCCAAAGCAAAACGCAAAGAATCTTCCGGAATCAACTTGGCAGTATATTCCAAAACTTTCTCCAAAAAATTGCCCTCGCTGTCAACATGCCGCGCACCAAATCCATATCCATCCCATCGCATAGCCGGTCCGCCTTCTTTGGAAAACCCGATTTCAATCAATCCCTCAACGCATTTTTTCCTCAAATCCAAATATTCACCGCCTTGAATAACGCAAAAAATCAAAGGTTTATTTTCTTTTTCAATTTTCCTTTCTTTAATTTGTTTTTTATACTCTATCATACACCTTTTCGCCCAAGCCAAAGTCCGATCAACGGCCGCTTCAATTTTTTCTTTCGTATGACTGTTTGGAGGCGGATCATCCAGGCACACCATCATATCCACTCCCAAATCAAACTGAATTTGAATCGCTTTTTCCGGAGTAATATAGTGTTTTGAACCATCCAAAGGCGAACGAAATTCCACGCCATCATCGGTAATTTTTCCCATTTGCGGATTCTTGTGTATCAAAGAAAAAACTTGATATCCTCCACTATCGGAAAGCAAGGGCTTGTCCCAATTCATAAATTTATGAATATTTCCTTGTCCGTCAAAATTTTGACAAGGACTGACGGATTTCTTAATCAATTCCATACCGGGTTGCAAATACAAATGATATGTATTGACTACCATCGGACCAACCCCTGCATCTTTCAAATCTTTTCCGCTCATAGATTTGATAAATCCTCGTGTAGCGTCAGGCATAAAAAACGGAGTTTGCAATTCTCCGCTTTTCGTTTTTATTTTTTTCACTCTTACTCTTTTTTCGGAAAAAATTTCCATATTTTGAAATAAAACGATACTACTCTCCTTTTTTCACTTGATAACCAGCAGATGTAATACTACTATCTTCCCGAAGTTCTGTATTTTTTTCTGCAATTTCTTTTAACACTTCATTTCCAGTAAACAAGTCTTTCGCCCTAAGTGTCGTTTTTCCCAAAAGAACAACCGCTTTCCCTTCTTGATTTATTTGTGGAACTATCGAAACTTTGAAACTCACATCTCTTACTTTGCCCAAAATTCCGGTTCCGTTTTCAATTTTTCCCGGATTCCAAATAATCTCATTGGTTCTTTCATTATATTTCACATCCTCGGTTTTTGAATAAATTTCGTTTTTCCATTTCACTCCCGTCGGAAGAAAAGCGGAAACCGAGACATTATCAATATCATTGGAAATATTAGTAACTAACCAATGAATAATATATTCCGTTTCCTTGCCTACTTCCGGAGGAATCGGTCCGGACGTTGCAATATTCGCATCCTTATAATATCCGACGGTTTCTAAAATAACTTTCGAATTGACCTTTACAAGCGCTCTGCTCGCACTCTCATTTACTCCTATCGCTGGATATGCCACATCCGGACTATCAATCTTAGCAATTGATTCAATTGAAAAATTTTTGTCTTCCTTACTGTTCACTTCAATCTTGTCTTTTACTGGAATGGAAAAACTTACTGATCCTCCTTGACCCGGATCAAGCTTGGCAAGTTGAGAAACATCAGAAGCTTTCCATGCAATTTCTTTTTTTTCCGAATCATACGAACCTCCGCCACTCAAATTCAACTTGGAAAAATCCAAAACCGGAGAATCTATCTTCATCGTTATAATCAAATCCCGCAATCCGACATCTCCATCATTTCGATAATGCAAACGATAATTCAAATTCTCCCCAGAATTGATATTAAGCGATTTTTGCTCATTTATTGTTTGTGAAATGGACAAAGGAAGTACCACTATTTTAGAAATTGCTTCTCTTTTATCAAACACCAGCAACTCCTTATCTTGCCTAAACTGTCCAATAGCGACATTTATGGATTTGACATCACCTCTTACGCCTTGAATAATCCCCTCGATTTTGATTTCTCCTTTTTGCCCCGCCTCCAACCTTCCAACATTCCAAATGCTGTTTTCTTTAAAAATAGAAACTTCCGAATTTTGAATTTCAAACCCTTTCGGAAAATCAACTTCAAGTTTCAAATCATCAAAAGAAATAGAACTTGTGTTTTGGTATCCGATTACATAACTAATTTTACTTTCACTGAGAATCTCCATCGGAGCATTGATGGAAATTACCAACGGAGAAGTTTTTACGCTAAGACCTTTTTGCGTGCTAGATTGAAATTGACTGCTAAAATTTGAAGGCATGTATTTCAATGAAGCTTTCATTATTAATGTATAATTTATCGGCGCATAAAAACGCCCACTAATCTCCACGTAACCTTCACCACGAGACTTTATTTTTCCCACCTTAACCACACTATTATTTTCCCCTTGAATTTGAAAATTAGAATTTCCTTCCGGATTGAAATTCTCAGGATAGCTAATCACAAATTCCGCATTTTCAAGTTCAGCTCGGTTGTTGTTTTTATATTTTATTTTATACTTTACAACTTCACTACTGTTAATATCCGCCGGTCCCTCAATTTCAACAAGCACTCGTTCCTCGCTAAAAGAAGTTTGACTGTACCGAAAAACACCATAAACGATCGCCGCCAGTACAAAAAATCCGGCAAGAACCATCATCGCAATTTTAATAATTTTCAATGTTCCTTCATCCAGCCAACCGTTAGTTCGCTTCCATTTTTTTCCATCACCAATAATAAATTTGTTCTCTACTGGTAATTTTTTTTCCCCGTAAATTTCACTATTATCAATCAACTCATTGGGATTATTTATTTTTTTGTTTAAGTTATCAAGAGACATAAAAAATTTTATTCGAATAACTATATAACAATTAGATTGTATCATTATTTTATCAAATTTTTTTCTTCCCAACAAGACAACTTATACAATCCATCGATAAAACAAATCGGATACTCTTTCCAACTCTGTTATTTCCTCTTTTTTTATTTTTAACTTTAATAAGGACTTCAAATTATTCGAAGAAAAAATACGCATCGCCTTGATTGTATTGTCCGTAACGCGCATTTTCTCAACCACATCATTGCCACACTTATGGCAAACAACTCCGCCGCAACTCATTGAAAAAAAATTACCGCCGGCTTTTATTTTTTCCCGACAAACCGCACAACCGGAAATTTCTAATTGATATCCCAATAAAGAAAAAAGTTGGTGCAAAAATCCCTGCGTTATTATCCTAAAACGCAAAAAATCATCTCCGTTTTTTTCATTCATCATTTTCAAATATTGCGCAAGCAAAAAAAACGCTTCTTCGTCTTTTTGTTCATCTTCCATTAAACGACCGAAAATTCCAATAACTTGAAAAACCTTTTCCAACAGTTCAAAATTGTTTTTAATAACGGAAAAGTTTCTCTCCACAATCGCTGATTTTATCTTTCCCATCCCCCTGTTGCGCGCAATCAAAATATCAACCAAATTGAAACTCTCCAGTGATCCTGACAGTTTAGCATGCATCTTGCGCACCCCTTTGGCAAGCGCGCGAATTTTTCCTTGCTCCAAGGTGTAAATAACATAAATCCGGTCGGTCTCCCCGACATCATATTTTCCCAAAATTATTCCCGTATATTTGTATTCCATAAAATCATTTTAACATACTAACATCTCAATATTCTATTATCATAGCATTATTTCCCCCTCTCCCTCTGGGAGAGGGTTGGGGTGAGGGTTCTTAGAAAAATATTAAAATTTCCAAGAAAATAAAAAAAGCTCAACTCCACATTACGTAGAGTCAAGCCTCGGGGCAAGCTCACTTGTCAAAGTTAATGACAATGCTCGCACCCTGAAACGATCGAAGCGGCAATCTTTTCTGCCTTACAACTCCGGCAGAGAAGACTCCCATCCGCTTCACGAAACATCTCGTGAGGATCATCCAAGTTATCACATCTTAAACATTTTTTTTGGGGGAGAAAAAACGCTCCCCAGAACATACAGCAAAAAGCTGTTGCCAAAAAAGAACCTACCCACGCAAGGATTTTAAAATCCATGGGCAGGGTAAAAAACCATTCCACTATCATTTCTTTCCCTCCTTATTTTTTTCCCCGCCCGCCGTTGCGAGCAAGAAAAACGAAATGATTAAAAAGCCTCCGCCAAAAAACACATATAGAACAATCGGCGGAACTTCACATACATCCAAAAAAAATTTGATTGCAATGTCCATAAACGCACCTCTCGTATTTACGGTTTTTATATTTTATCTGCAAATCCCAATCCGGATTTTTTCGCCATCCAGATTGAATTCTTTTTGCAGGTCTGTTTTTTCCAATTTTTCGGCAGACAGTTTGTCTGCCAACACTTCTTTAGTTATCAAAGAACCGAATTTTTCAAAAACATCCGACTGTCCATCATAGCACACTTGGATGCGATTGTCAACTTCATATCCCGCTTCTTTGCGCATTTCCTGAATAAAGCGAACAACCTCCCGCGCCTGCCCCTCCATCCTCAACTCATCCGTTATTTCCGTATTCAAAGACACTTTGACTCCTCCGGCATCGCCAACCGCCCATTTCCCTTCCGTTTCTTCTTCTCCGCTAATCGCAACATTTTTCACATTAACTTCCTCTTTTATTATATTTAAAAATTCTTTTTCATTGTTTGAAAATTGAAAATTGAAAATTGAAAATTGACCCAAAGGTTGCCTCACCTTGATTCCCGCTTTGGCGCGAAGTTGCAACGCTTCCGTAATAATTTCGCGAGTTTTTTGCATTTGCTCATTCAACTTTTCATCAATCAACTTCTCATCCGCCATCGGAAAATCAGCCAAATGCACCGACACTAAATCCCCCTCTCCCTCTGGGAGAGGGTTGGGGTAAGGGCTCTTCAAATTTCTATAAATCTCTTCCGAAATAAACGGTGTAAACGATGCCATTACTTTGGAAAGTTCCACCAAAACATAGTGCAAAGTCGCGTATGCCTCATTTTTATCATTGTCATTTTCCGATTTCCAGAATCTTTTTCTTGATCGGCGCACATACCAATTGGAAAGATTGTCCACGAATTTAGGCACCAAACGGCACGCCCGGTTAAGCTCATAATTTTCCATATGCAAATTGAATTCCCGAATCAGCGTATGCAATTCCGAAATAATCCACTTATCCAAAAGACTGCTTGTATCTTGTATTTTGTATCTTGTATCTTGCGGCGCAAAGCCGTCAATGTTTGCATACAACACAAAAAATGAATATGAATTCCAAAGCATCCGCATCATCCCACGAACCACGTCCGCCACATCCGCCTCTTTGAAATTCAAATTTTCCGCCGCCACGACGGGGCTGCTCATCAAATAGAATCGCACCGCGTCCGCGCCGTATTTTTCAAACATCTCCATAGGATCGGGATAATTACTTAACCTTTTTGACATTTTCTTTCCATCTTCCGCTAAAACAGTTCCATTGACAATCACATTCTTGAAAGCCGGCTTGTTTTTGAGCGCCGTGCCTAGAATATGAAGATAATAAAACCACGCCCGGGTCTGATCCTGCCCTTCGGCAATGAAATCCGCCGGAAAACTTTTTTCGAATTTTTCCACATTTTCAAATGGATAATGCATCTGAGCATACGGCATCGAGCCACTGTCAAACCAAGTATCCAAAACATCCGGCACCCGTTTCATTGTCCCTACTTGCGCTGAGCCTGTCGAAGCGCACTTTTCACATTTGAAAATGATTTTATCCACGATATGCTTGTGGATGTCAGTGATTTTCTCTCCGGAAATTTCTTCCAACTCCCCAACGCCCCCAAACACCCTAACTTCTCCGCATTGATCGCAAACCCAAATCGGCATCACACTCGCCCAAAACCTCTGCCGGGAAATCGACCAATCGCGCGCGCCTTCCAGCCATTTTCCAAACCGTCCTTCTTTCATATGGGATGGCGACCAATTTATTTCTTTTGCCAATTCCAACGCTTCGTCTTTCACTTTTTCCACCGCCACAAACCAAGAGCTTGTCGCGTAATTAATTAGCGGCGTGTCACACCTCCAGCAATGCGGATAACTGTGTTCATATTTTTCCTTAAAAAACAATAAACCCTTGTGCGCCAAATATTTGATGATTTCGATATCGGTTTTTTGATGGCTGTCTTTTTCCCCGGTCATCGGCTTGACTGAAAGTCCCGCAAAACTTGCCCTATAGCCAGATTGCTGTGCTTCAGGATCTCCAACTTCTTTTTTAATCACGCCATCCAACCCAACGTGTTGCACAAACGGCAATTTTTCTTTTTGTCCCAATTTCAAATCATCCTCTCCAAATGCCGGCGCGATATGCACCACGCCAGTTCCCTCATCAGTCGTCACAAAATCTCCGGCATAAATTTTCCAGCCATTCTCTTCGTTTTGCAAACCTTTGTTTTGATAATAATCAAATAGCGGTTTGTATTCTTTACCGACTAATTCGCTACCCTTGAATTCTTTTATAATTTCATACTCTTTATCTCTCGCCACATCCGCAATTCTGTCTTTGGCTAAAATATAGTTTTCTCTAATTCCTGATTCTTGATTCTTAATTCCAATTTCCACATAATCAATATCCTTTCCTACTGCCAGCGCCACATTCCCAATCAATGTCCAAGGTGTCGTCGTCCAAGCTAAAACGAAAACCTTATCCCCCTCTCCCTCCGGGAGAGGGGTTAGGGGTGAGGGTTTCACTAATTCGAATTTCGCGATCGCCGACAAATCCTTAATATCCTTATACCCTTCGGAAACCTCCTGTTGCGATAAAGTCGTTTCACAGCGCGTGCAAATATGCATTGAGCGGTAGCCTTCATAAATCAAACCCTTGTCATAGAGCTGTTTGAAAACGTTCCAAACCGATTCCATATACGGCAAATCCATCGTTTTGTAGGCATTTTCCATATCCGCCCAGCGTCCGAGCCGGGAAATCACTTTTTTCCAAATATCGACATATTCCAAAACTTTGCTTCGACACAGCTCGTTGAATTTCTCCACGCCCATTTCCTCGATGTCTTTTTTCTTTTTTGAACCAAGTTCTTTCTCCACGATATTTTCAATTGGAAGACCATGGCAATCCCAGCCCCATTTTCGCTCGACATATTTTCCGCGCATCGTCCAATATCGCGGCACCACATCTTTCATCACGCTTCCCACGATATGGCCATAGTGCGGAGTTCCGGTAGCAAAAGGCGGCCCGTCATAAAAAGTATATGCAGGCTTATCTTTGTTTTTTTTCAAAGATTTTTCAAATATTTTATTCTTCTTCCAAAAATCAAGAACTTCCTTTTCTAATTCAGGAAGCTTTTTTCGAACATCAACTTTCTTGAACATAAACAAATCTACATCAATGATTTATATACTTCCAACGTCGCGCGCGCGCATTTCTCCCAATTGAATTTCTTAGCTTGTTCCAATCCTCTTTGGCGATATTTTTCCCGCAACTGCTCATTTTGTGAAAATTCCCAAATAGCCTCGGAAATTTCATTAACATCCAAAGGATTCACTAAAAGTGCCGCATCACCGGCAATTTCCGGAAGCGAAGAAACATTAGAAACAATTGCCGGAGTTTTAGTGGCAAAAGCTTCCAAAACTGTCATCCCGAATCCTTCATAGAGTGAAGGCATAACGAAAAATTCCGCACCGGAAAACAGAGGCACCAATTCGTCGCCAATAACATAACCCGTATATACAATATCTTTGGCAATCCCCAAATCCTTAGCGATTTGCAAATATTCCTTGGAAAGCCAACCCCTCTTTCCTGCCAGCACCAATTGATATTTGAATTTTTTTTCGTCAGTCTGTTTATTTTTTAGCAAACTCTTTTCTTTGAATTTGGCAAATGCTTGCAAGAGACGAGTAATATTTTTACTCGGCTCCAAAGTTCCCAGAAATAATATATATTTTTTTCTAATTCCATAACGATCTAAAATCTTTTTTGCGCCCATATCGGAAATTTCAAAAAATCGCTTGTCCAATCCACTATAAATAACTTCTATTTTTTCTTCTTTGGTTTTGAATACGGACTGCAAATCTTTTTTCATCGACTCTGAAACTGCGATAATCTTGTCTGCTTTACTTTCCATTAGTCGATCCAATGCCTTATTTCGACTGCGGGTAACTGCCGAAAAAGAGCCGGGAATTTTATATGCGCCGAGATCATTGAAGGTTACAACAGTTTTTCCTTTGTACCCCAATGGAATTCGACTAGAAGGAGAAGTGGAATGCAATATATCCAATTTTTCTCGCTGCAAAGTGGCAGTTCCTAAAATCTCACTATATGCGCCCGGTAAATATTTTTTATAATCGGAAAAAGGATAAAATTTTATTTTCACATTTGGTCGAGTGAATTTCTTCACATCTTTTTCCCGCACGCGAAAATCAAAAAACAAAACATATTCGTTTTCATGATCAATTTCCAAAAGATGGCGAATCAATTGAAAAGTATAGTGTCCGACACCAATAGCGTCACCCTTTTCCGGATTCAATATTGTTCTGGCGTCAATTCCTATTCTCATAAAAATCATCAGACATATATGTCATATGCGACCTATAGGTCTTATTTTACATCTTATTTGGCGCACTCACCCCAATCAATCTTAAGGTTTCTTCTAATACTATTCTAACAGCTTTTACCAACTCTTGTCTAGCTAGTGAAAGCTTGGGATTCTCCGAATCGTTAACCTTACAAGCCGCATAAAAAGAGTGAAATTTATCAGCCAAGCCGACGGCATAATGCGGCAATTTATGCACCTCGTATGTTCGGGATATTTCTTCAATCAATCCCGGAAACTTCTCCAGCTCCCGCATTAAGCTCATCTCTTTTTCATGTACAAGCAAGGACAACTCTGCATTTTCTTTATTTTTATTACGCTCACCCGCTTCATCATCTTCTGCTTTCTTCAAAATGGAACAAATTCGCGCGTGCGCGTATTGAACATAAAATACCGGATTTTTTTCACTGCGTTCCAATGCCAAATTCAAATCAAAATTAATATGGCTCGTTGGAGCATAGGAAGAAAAAATAAATCTCACCGCGTCTTTTCCAACCTCCTCCAAAAGATCATCAAGCGCAAAATATATTCCCTTTCTCTTTGACATTTTTATTTCCTTTCCATCTTTAATTACGCGCACAATCTGCGTCATAATCAAATCCAATTTTTTTCCTTCGTGCAAAAAATTTTCCACAAAGGATTTCACTACCTCCGCTTGTTTGTGATGGTCCGCTCCTTGGATATTTATCAGTTTATCAAAACCTCTTTCGATTTTATTTTTATGGTACGCAAAATCAGTTGCCGAATAAGTTTTGAAACCGTTCGATTTAATCAAAACTCTGTCCTTGTCATCGCCAAATTCGGTCGATTTGAACCAAACCGCCCCGTCTTTTTCATATATCAAATTTTTTTCACGAAGCATTTGAACAATTTCATCGACTTTTCCGCTTGTATGCAAACTTTTTTCCGAAAACCAACCGTCAAAATCCACTCCCAAACTTTCACAAGTCGGTTTGATGAATTTTTCCAAAATCACATTCGCTCCCCAATTTCCGACTTCCATCGGATCGTTCATTTCTTTGTTTTTTTGCAAAGCCAAATCATCTACATAATCCCCCCGGTATTGAGCTTGCTCGTCTTTCAAAATGGAATGTCCCAACATCAAAACCTGATTGCCAAAATCATTCACATAATATTCTTTTTCAACTTGATGATTGCTTTTTTTCAAAACATTCGCCAACGCATCGCCCAACGGTCCTCCTCTGGCATTTCCCAGATGAATCGGTCCGGTCGGATTGGCACTCACGAATTCAATCAAGAATTTTTTATTTTCTCCGACATTGCTATTTCCATAGCTTTCTTTCTTTTCATTTATTTCTTTTACTTTATTTTGAAAATATTTTTTGGATAAATAAAAATTAATATATCCCGGACTTATAATTTCAACCTTCTCAATATCCTTGATTCTTGATTCTTGATTCTTGATTCTTTCCGCTATTTCCATCGGGCTCTTTTTTAATATTGGCGCCAAAACCATTGCGACATTCGTCGAAAAATCCCCGAATTTCTCATCTTTCGGATAATCCGCAACAAAATCGACTTGTTCTATTGCAAACAAATCTTTTACTGTTTTATGGATAATTTTTACTATTTCCTTCTTCATATTTTTATCCTACCGCATAAACAAAAAAAAATAAAGCAGACCTCCATAAAAGCTCTGCTTTAAAAAAAAATAAAATTTGTATTTTATCTATATATCAAGACAATTGGCATAACAAGTTCCGGATGATCCATATAAGGTGCATGTACAGCTATTCGTTCCACTCGGAATCGAATAATCAAGACTATTGTTATGAGCATTTCCTGTCGGTCGCATAGTACATCCCGTACGCAAGTCTCCCGCATTACAAGAAACAGTACAATTTCCGTTACAGGTTCTAAAATAAGCGCCAGTTACTCCTTTCATCTCCGTTATCGCCTTACAATTATTTCCTGCCGCATCGCAATATTTTGTTGCGCCAATATTTCCATTAACATCCAATCTTAACTGTCCTCCGGTACCAACATCCGGAGAATTATCCCCGATCCCCACATTACCGACAGGAACAAGCAAAGCAGTGGTGGGACTCAAAAGAACCGAACCATCCATATTCAACCTTCCGCTTTTTAATTGAGTTATCCCGCTCACATTAACCGGAGCAGCAATATTTCCTCCCGGAGGAGCAACAGTCGGATTTGTCCATGCATTTACAGCAATCAACCCTCCTCCAAGAAAAAGACCCAGAGTCAAAGAAAAGATAAACCATTTAATATTTTGAATTATTTTTCTTCCACTCCTGATTGACATTTTTGTGTTTTCCATTTTTTTATTCATTTTATTTTAAAAAATATTTTAAATCAATTTATTTGCATAGCTTCTTCCAATAATGCTTTCTCTTGCTCGGTTAATTTTCTATTCGAATCCGATTGCTCAATAGAATCCATCGCTTCTTCTATCATCACGTTCTCTTGTTCAGTTAAATCTCTTTCCGATTGCTCCATAAAGTTAATCGCTTCTTCAATTTTCTTTTCTTCATTCAATTCTCCTTGCTCATTTTGGACAGGAAACTGAATACTATTATCTTTTTGTTGACTTCTGTTTTTTATAAATAACGAAAAAAACAAAATCAGAAACATTAACAATGCAAAAGTAATCACCGCAATAACTGCTACTTTATTTGTTTTTGAAATTTCTTTTTTCACCGGTTATTCTAAATTAAATTATTACACCTATTATTTTTAAGGGGCTACTTCTATCCAGTTATAGTTAGAGTTATCCGAACAAACATTACTTGTACAACTTGCGCTACAACTAGCCGGGCATACACCATTATTCGCCGCTCCGTCATCACATTCCTCTCCGACACCAAGAATCCCATCTCCGCAACTTGGAGCAGTGATGGAAATAGCCGCTGATCCGGTTTGAGTTATGCCATCTTGCGTTACTCTGACTTGTGCCGTTACGGAAGATACCACAGTACAACCGTGCGACTGACTACTATTGATAGTATTATATGTTCCTTCATAAGTTCCATCTCCATCGCAATCAAACTCATAAATAATATTACCAAGAGTTGTGGATGTATCTTCCCTAACAGCTTCAAGATCAAAATCCAAAGAAGAGCACGAGATACAAGCACTCGGACTAGCTGAAACAATAATATTAAGAATCTTACTTGCCTCTATTTTTGCATTTGCAAAATCAATCCAACCTAATTCATCAGACCATGCATATCCCGACATCTGTCCGGTTGCGCTATCAATGGACACGTTGTGCATTTTTACCCATCCAAGCCATCCCCCGGAATTTCCCGCTGCTCTCGCCGTTGCAATACTCACAATTCTCGCCCAACCAACCAAATTATTTCCAACTCGTCTAACACTATTATTCGGAGCTTCCGGATATGGTCCTGCCGGATTAAAATCCACCCAACCGATGTTTTCACTCCAGCCATAACCGGAAACGTTTCCATCGGAAGAAGGAACATCTACTTTATCGCTCAAATCAATCCACCCCACTCCGGTCTCATTCCCATTTATTGCTCCATCTGAGACTTGTTCAGTTCCACCCCAAAGATAACCGGTTACCAACGCTGCATTTGCTTTCAAAAAAGCGCCTAACATAAAAGTTGCGCAAAATACAACAAGGAATAATAATATTTTTTTATTTTTTTTGATAAACATTTTTATATTTATTTTAACACTCGCAAGAATTGACTACATAACATTTTAATTATATAATAATTAAAATATATTGCAATAATCTACTATAATTAAAACTGTGGATAACCTCCACAATATGCATTTATGAAAGCACTGGCATACAATAAAAGAGCTGGCTTTGATTACACCCTTATTGAAAAATATGAAGCGGGCTTGATTTTGAGCGGTCAAGAGGTAAAATCCATCAAAACCGGACATCTTAGTCTAAAAGGAAGCTTTGTTACTATTAAAGGAGAAGAGCTTTTTTTGACTAATGCCTTCATTCCTCCCTATCCCTTTGCTGGACAATTGAAAAACTACATTCCCGACCAAGCACGAAAACTGCTGGTCAAAAAATCAGAAATAAGAAAATTAATCGGAAAAGTCCGCACCGAAGGCTTGACATTAGTGCCAATTCAAGTCTATACTAGGAAAAGACTGATTAAACTCCAGTTCGCTCTGGCTCGTGGGAAAAAGAAGTTCGATAAACGGGAAAACATCAAAAAAAGAGATTCAAAAAGAAGAGCGCAAAAAGCGTTAAAAAGTTTTTAGTTTTTAGTTTTAAAACAAATATCATATTTTAATGTTTAACAAATTTATTCATTAGAAATTGTTTAAAAATTAAAAATTGGAAATTAAAAATTCCAAAAAAATGGGGCTGCTTAGCTTCGACAGATTGCACCTTAAAAAATACGCAAGTCGACCATTCATAATACAAGTCGAAAAAATGTTTATGAAAGATATCTAAGTGCAAACTTTATATCAAAAGTAAAGGCAACTTTCGCAAGAAACTTCGCTTTTGCTTCAGCTATTGCCTAATACAGGCCGGTAGCCATCAAGCTGTTGATTCTCAATAAACAGATCTTGGTGCCAACCATTGAGATAGTCGGACACAATTATTCTTGATTGTTTCCGATAAAATATTCCAAGAACGTATTATTGATGTTTTGTCTGTTTTTCAGTCAATAATCCGTACTAAATAAACAAACTAAACTTGTAGAATATTTTTTAATTTCAATTTGGACATGGGTTCAATTCCCATCAGCTCCACGTAAATTAGCAATTAGATTATAGGCTGTGGCTTTTTAGGCTTTCAGATCTATAAGCTAAAAAGCTAAAAAGCTAATTTCTAAAAAGCTAAAAAATGCGAAGAAGATTTAAACCTAGAAAACCTCAACAATTTCAACAACCGCGCTACCGAGTAAACGAACGCATTCGCATTCCTCGCGTTTCTGTTATTGATGAAAGTGGAGTTAAGCTTGGAGAAATGCCGAGTTTTGAAGCTATAGAATTAGCTCGCTCACGAGAATTAGATTTAGTAGAAGTGGCTCCTAATACTCGACCCCCTGTATGCAAGATAATGGATTATGGAAAGTTTCAATACGCACAAGCCAAAAAGAACAAATCCCAATCAACGCAGAAAAAAACTGAAACAAAAGGAATTCGCATTGGAATCAGAACCGACACTCACGATTTGGAATTCAAGAAAAAACAAGCAGAAAAATTTCTCTCTAAAGGAAATAAGATAAAAATTGAAATAAGGCTTCGCGGAAGAGAAAAAGCGCATCAAGATTTAGCCAGAAGAAATTTGAAAGATTTTTCCAATAGCATCGAAACTCCGCACAAAATTGAAGAAGATGTAAAAAGATTCCCAGGAGGGTTTAATATAATAATCGCGCCAGAATAAATCACACAACACATAGCATATAACATGTAACAAAAGAAAAGATAATATTCTTTATCAATGTTCCATATTATATGTTCCATGTTTTATTAAAAAATATGCCCAAACAAAAAACCAACAAATCACTTATTAAAAAAGTTCGCATAACCAAAAACAAGAAAGTCATCAAACGACATACTAAACAGAACCACGGAAACAGCAAAGAAACAGGAAAATTTCGTCGCCACAAAAGAAACGACCAAAGACTGTTTAAAACCGACGAAAAAAATATTTTAAAAGCAATTAATTAGATTATAGCTTGTAGCTTGCAGTTTGTAGATATTCTTAATCCCACAAACTAAAAAGCTAAAAAGCTAACCCCCTAAAAGCTAATATATGACTAGAGTAAAAAGAGGAGTAGCCGCTTCCAAAAGAAGAAAAAATGTTTTAAAAATGACAAAAGGTTTTCGCTGGAGAAGAAAGTCTAATTTTCGCGCCGCCAAAGAAGCTATAATGAAAGCTGGAAAATACGCCTATCGAGACAGGCGTACCAAGAAAAGGACTATGCGCCGACTTTGGATTATTCGCCTTAATAATGCCGTCAGACTACTGGGTATGAAATACAGCGAATTAATCAAAGCTCAAGTAAGCAAAAAAAATATTCTAGATAGAAAAGTATTATCCCAAATGGCAATGGAAGATCCGAAAGTATTTGAAAATTTCATTGTTGAATTGAAAAAATAAACTTTGACGTAATAGAAAAATCCCGTCCCAATTGGGACGGGATTTTTTATTTTAAAAATTTTCCTATTTTTTCCACCAGTTCCTTCATTAAACGATACAATGCAACAAAAGGAAGCCACACCCAAAGTGTCTTTTTTAAAAAATCATCAATAATTTGATTTGTATTTGTTGCCATAATTTTTTATCTATAAGACTTGCGCATTCAAACAAAAAACGTTAGGTTTTACGAAAAAATGTTTTTTCTAAAAACCGGATGCATATTTTTCAAGAGCGTAAGTCCTAATTTTTTAAAAAATAGTTTAATTAACGTATTTCATAAATTACATCTTTTTTCTCTACCACGATTCGCCACCCTTTTTCCTCGGCAATATTTTTCAAATTATAATTTGGATTAAAGGCAATCGGATTGTCAACCAAATCCAAAAATCCAGCATCCGATTCAGTATCTCCAACTCCAAACGAACCTTCCAGCGTAAGATTATTTTCAAAAACATACTGTCGCAAAACTTGCCCTTTGTCTTTCGTCGGCTCAAATTCCGCCGCGCCTGTATAAATTTCTTTTTTATCAATTTTGTAAGTGCTCCCGAAAACTTTTTCGAATCGGAGATGTTGCAAATTAAACTCTTCCACTATCTCAAGCGGTGATCCGGAAATAGCAATTATGCAAAAATTATCTTTTCGTAATTTTTCAATCAGTTTTTCCACAAAAACATACGTTCGATTCTTATGAAACGGAACAACGATTCTGCTCGCCTCAATCACATCCTTTTTTTTCTTTCCCGCGATATGTTTTTCATAAAGCCGCACCAACGCTACGCGATAATCTTCATATGTTCCTTTATGTTCCAACCAGCTCGTATATAAACGAGTTAAATCACCTCGAACTTCACGCGGAAAAACTTTCATCCAAACCAATTCATTTATCAATTCAAAATGAAGATTTTTTCGAAAAATCGTTCCATCAATATCAAAAATTGCAATTCTCTTTTTTTCCATAAACTTATTATATCATAATTTGCAGAATATTTTTTAAAAACAAAAACCTTTACAAATAAAAACTGCAAAGGTTTTTATTTTTTCAGATTTTAACGAAATAAGCCGAGCTTATTCATTATTATCCATTCCACAAGAAGCATGCTCAAAATAAACAGCATATACAGCCAACAAAATCGCTACCATCGCCCATTGTGTTCCGGCTAGTCCCAAAATTTGATCCATTCCGGAAATAGAAACGACTCCTCCTAAAACAGCCGCCACAACAGAAAGCCAAAAAGCTGTTTCTTTTAATGATTTCATATTTTTCATTTAATTTTCACCATCCTTTCTATTTTTATTTTTTCATTTATCAAACTAGTTTAATTTTAACACATCCTCATTTATGTACAATAACCGGCGTACCAATTTCCGCCCAATTATAAACTTTTTCCGCTGAACCAACACCTAATCTCACACAACCATGGGAAACAGGAATTCCAAGATGGTTTGCGCCTTCTTTATATCCTCCTGGCCATTCCGGAAGCTCATGAATTCCAAATTTTCCACTCGGAACAATTGCCATCCAATATGGCATATATAATCCATATGTTTTCGACCACGGACGAGGATGTTTATTGCGAATTTGATATGATCCTTCTGGTGTATCCATCCCTTTTTTTCCGGATGAAATCAAAAAAGCATCTACGAAAATCCCGTTTTCAAAAATAGTCATCACTTGATTTTTTAAATTTATATCAATCAGCTTTCCTTCCTTTATTTGAGCAACTGCATATTTTTTTGCCTGTATTAAGCGCAAAGACAAATCATCACTCCACTGCGCTGGAACAGGAGGCAATGTCTCAAAGGATGTTTCATAAATTTTTTTTGAAAATTTCGTTTCATTTTTATGCTTAATATATACATCTACTTTGTATAATTGTCCTTTTTTATAATTATCCTTAAATACTAATTTAACTCGCTTTTCAGAAGAGTCTATGTCATAAGAAATCGCTTCAGGAGGATTTATTTCAAATTTAATCTGATAATCAACTAATGTTCTGTCAAAAACCGCCAGAATAGGATCCTCAATATCAACAATAACCTCTTTTTGCTTATCTGCCGGATAAAAACTCTCCAACACCGGATACCCAATTACGTCAAAATTAAAATTAAAATCATTTTTTACCATCATTATATTTTCACCGCCATTGATGGTTATTTGATAGTTTTTTCCGGCATCCCAAACAGACCGAGGTTTTATAGTAAGTTTTTTTCCAGCACCGCTCCAAATAAAATCTGCTTCGACACTAGGAATTATTCTAATTTTTTCATTCATTTTTCCGGCGATCATCGAATCGGAAAAATGAACAATAACTTCCTCGTCTTGACGCAAATCTCCCGATCTTTCCAAAGAAGCCGTCGTTGTAAAAATTTCCGGATACGCCTGCACGCTCAAAAAACTTCCGGCTACTCCAAAAAAGAAAACTACCAGTGCCATAGTTAGGCTTATATGATGTTTTTTGATTTTTCTTGTTGGCATAATTTTGCAAAACACATAAACACAATACTCTATACTTTAGCTACATATTAATCAAACTTCGCGCTTCCTCCCAGACTTCCGGATGATCTTGCTTTTCCTTGAGCCAATACCACCACTCCGCTCCCCAAAGATATACTTCGGAAAATCCTCCATCTCCAGCATATTCAACGATCTGACGCAGTTTTCTTTCATTCATTGATGCAAATTGCTCCTCCAAACTACGGTGTACCGTCCATCCTGAAACCCACGGCTCACCTTGAAGTTCTATAACTATTGCATTTTTTTGTCCGACAAACCTATCAATTATCCAGCGTTTAAATTGAAAAAACCTTGGTCCTAAAGGATAAACATAATATCCCCAACCTTGCCTATATATATTTCGATACATTGTAGTCCCAAAAATATCCGCCCTCGCGGCCGCCGACATCCAAGTACTCAACTCACCGCTGTCAGTAATGATTATTTTTTTATCAGGATCAAGACGTCTGATTATTTCAATTTCCCGATCAAGAATATTCGCGTTAATTGTCGGAGTCGGACAATCACCAAAAGCTAAAAACGGTTCATTCTCCACTTGCCAATACTTGATCGCGGGATGCTCCTTGTACCGTACTACCGCATCTTTTATAAACTGCAATATTTCTTCATTCTTTAATAACTCATTTTTTCTCAATTCTTCATTATTAACACCTATCCACTTTGGAATAAAACATTCCGGCCAACGAGGAACTTTTTGTCCGACAACCAGAATTATCTCCGCATTTCTTTTTTCCGCTTCATCAAGCTGCCAATCGATATCAGAAAAATCATACACATCCTTTTCTTTTTCCACCAAATCCCAATATATTGGAATGCGAATTTTTTTAACTCTTAAATCATCCAATAATGCCACGTAATTTTCTTTCCAATTCAATCCGATATCCTGCGAATACCGACTAGAAAAGGTAATTCCCAGTTCAATCGGGTTATTTGTTTTTTTTACGGGAAAATTAAAATACGCCAACAATAAAACAGCCAACCAAAGAAAACCAAGCACAAAAACTGCAAAAAATTTTATCATTTTTTCAAACATATTTCAATAAATATCCTTAATTACAACTCTTTTTTTTAAATAAAAAACTTGAATAAATCAAAATGAAACAAGAAACATACCTATGGCAATTATTCCGATTGCCGCAATTTTCTGCGCCCAATCCCAAAAATACAATTTTTCTTCAAAAATATGGCTATATTTTAAAGATGCCAAAGCCGCTAAACCTAAAACAAAAACAAATTGCACACTTCCAAGCGCATTAACCACTGAAGCGCTACTAATGGAAATCGCAAAGTTTATCAAAACAGAAGAACCTCCTCCAAAAATTTTATTAAGAACAAAAACAAAAACGGTTGAGATATTTTTTCTTTTTTTCTTCTTGGCTCCCTTAAAAGAATTTATGATATTTTTTCTAAAAACAGGAACAAATAACAAACTTAACGCACCGACAAAAAGTCCTAACCTTGTCCATATAAATCCATTCAAAAATCCTTCGATTCTATATACATATTCAAATGCAAGATATGCGAGCGCGAAAAAAATTCCGCTAGTAATTGAACTTAAAAATCCTCGGAAAATTTTGAGCGATCTAATTGGCAAATCAAAAGAAATAAAAAAGCCTCCTGCCACCAGCAACCCTATTCCTGTAAAAGTAAAAGTGGAAAATCTTTGATCAAATAATAATCCCACCAGCAAAGTTGCTACCGGAGTAATAGATCCGATCAAAGGAGCTACTCGAGAAATTTCATTTTCCTTCACCGCTTGGTAAAAAAAGAGTAATGCATAAACAAAAAAAATTCCGCCTAAAAAAGAAATCGCGAGCAACCCGCCCCCCAACCAATGCATTCCCCATGGAGCCAGCAACAACGCCAGCAAGCTCAAAAGTGCCACATAAAATGCATAAACCGCCGGATGGGGAATTCTTTGTTTTAATAAAACCTTATCAATAACAAAAGAAACAGCCAAAAGAAAATATGCCGCTACGGAAAAAAATATCCAATTCATAATTTATTTTTTGTTTTTTATAATCTGCATTTATCTTATATATAATAACACATTTTTTCCTTTTTTTGGAAAAATCAAATCCGCCTTCTGGAAAGAAGGCGGATTTAAAAGGAATATCTCTACTGATTCAATTTTATTAAAGCAAATTGAGTTGACTGAAAAGTGTCAATGTCATAAGAGGAACCAACGCCAATAAAACGGCAAAATTAATTTCCTCCTGCCCGCTGTCTTCTTTTGCTCTATTTTCGCAATGAACGCATTTTTTAATATTTTTTGTTTCCATTTTTTTACCCTCTGATTATTGAATTAAATTATTGGAATATTAGCTTAATTTTTCAAAATATTACCACTTAACATTACTATTATACACCCTTTTTAAACAAAAGTCAATATTTTCTAAAAAATCCCAAAAAATTCACGCATAATGATGATGTGGCTTGCATTTTCATACAAATGTTCAACTAATGATTTATAATAAAAAACCATTAATAAATTTTATTTTTTGACATCAAATCAATAATTGAGCTACCATTAGGATAAACGTACAATTTATGGACATAATCAGAAAAAAAAACATCCGCAAAAAAACATCCGGAAGCATTGATGCTATTGAAAAAATACGCGATGATGTTTTTTACTATTCTAATATTCCTTCCCCTCGGAAGATTCAATTGCATAACTACAACAATGATTTTGACACAAAAAAAAATTCGGGTTTCAGGAGAAAGTTTTTACTTTTTACTTTCTTTCTTATCCTCTTAATCATCTCATTGTTTTCTTATTTTTTATGGAAAATAAATTATGTGGGAGAAAAAATAATATTAAATTCGGATAAGAATAAAGAAAATTATTCCTCAGATCTTTCCGGCTCAATCACGACTGAAACAGAACTAAGGGGAGAAAAGGATGGGAGAATAAACATATTAATGTTGGGAATTGCAGGAGAAAACAAGCCGGGGAAAAATCTGACTGATACCATAATAATAATGAGTATTAATACCGTTACTAAAAAAATTGGAATGCTCTCTCTGCCGCGTGATCTATATACCAACATTCCGGAAACAAAAAATTATACTAAGATAAATTCTATCTACCAATACGGACTGGACGAAAATCAAGGAATAACTCCCATAAAAGAAGCTGTTAATAATATTACCGGACTGGATATTCATTATTTTATGGTTATTGATTTCGAAGGTTTTGAAAAAATAATTGATAATCTCGGAGGAATTAATGTTAATGTTGAAAGAGATATTTATGATTCACGTTATCCCGGTCCAAACTACAGCTATGAAACATTTGAAATAAAAAAAGGTCTTCATAAAATGGATGGTTCTACCGCACTCAAATATGCCCGACAACGGCACAATGATCCCGAAGGAGATTTTGGACGCGCCAAACGCCAACAACAGGTTATTCAAGCCGCCAAAAATAAAGTTTTTTCCCTAAAAACACTTTTCAATTTCATTGCACTAAACAATCTTCTCAACACATTAGGAGAACACATAAAAACTGATATTCGCATAGATGAAATAAGAAGCTTTATCTCTCTTAGTCGACGATTAGATACTCAAAATATTTCCACTGCAGTTATAGATGCATGGAAAAAAGAAAGTCTATTGAAAGTTTCCCACATATTTATTGGAAATATCCGAGCATTTATCTTAGTCCCGCGAGTTGGAAATTATAGCGAAATACAAGAATTGGCACACAATATTTTCGATTTGAATTTCATTGCGAGAAAAAAAGAAGAAATCGAAAAAGAAAAAACGACCCTAGCCATAATTAATACTACTGATGACTCAGAGTTAACCAATAAAATAGTCGGCCTATTGCAAGACAAATTATCTTTTGATAAAATTTCCATTATCAAAAACTCCACAAATCAAAAACTTTCCTCCACTCTAATTTTTGATAATACTGAAAGATTAAAACCATTTAGTCTTGATGAAATTGCAGGAAAACTTCCGGCTATCATAACTGACAATAAAAATGCTATAATAAAAGATGAGAAAATTGAAAATTACGATTTTCTCTTAATGTTAGGAACTGACTTAATCCCTCTTTATTCTTTCGAAGAAGATTCCTTTGAAGATATGCAAAATACAGATATGGAGCAAATGGATTTTAATCAAATAAAATATGAATAAAGAAAATATATTAGTAATAGGCCTTGGAAATCCAGGAAAAAAATATGAAAAAACCCGTCATAATACGGGGTTTATTTTGCTAGATCAACTGCAAAAAAAATGGTTTTTTTCACAATTCAAGTTGGAAAAAAAATTTAATGCTGAAATTTCCGAAGGATTTCAAGATGACAAAAAGATTATTTTTGCTAAACCGCAAACTTTTATGAACTTGTCCGGAAAATCTGTAAAAAAGATTTTAGATTTTTACAAAATGACTCCGGAAAAAATAATTGTCATTCATGATGATTTAGACATTGCACTGGGAAATCTAAAAATCTCCATCAATTCATCTTCTGCCGGACACAACGGGGTGCAAAGCATCATCGATGAAATCGGAACACAAGAATTCCGCAGAATACGAGTCGGAATCGGAGAAAAAACTTCCGATTCTCAAACATGTCGCTTGGGCGCACATGAATTCGTTCTTGGAAAATTTTCCCGACAAGAAATAAAAAAAATTCTCGACATCATTCTCCAAATCGAAAAAAATATTTTATTCTAAAATTTTTTCACTTTTTCCACAATCCGTGGACATTGCAATACTCCCTCACTCCTTCAATCTGACTTTCATCAATCTTAAAAATTGCCTCGGGAGCATCTCCATGATTGAGATATTTTCGACATGACTCTCCATTTTTCAACAATATTTCAATCCATTGAATATAATGTTGTTGCTGCATCGGATGAGCCATTTCACCAATTTTTACCAAAATTCCATTTTCAATTTTTTCCACAACTGGAATATGCTTTTCCATGCCTTGATCCTCCGTTTTAGCAACTAAAAATTCCATCGGCTGCCCACAACAAACCAATTCTGCTCCACCAACATTAACCGTTTCTACAATATTTCCGCAAATATTGCACCTAAAAATTTGATTTTTCTCACTTACGTTTGTCATTTTTTTATGATTAATGATTACGCTTTTTACTACCTTTTTAAAATTATTTTCTTTCTCTCAGATAGACTATCAAATCATAAATATAATTTATATTTATTAATATTATTATTTTACCATATCCATTAAAATTTCTAATCCTGATATAAAAATTGACATTTTATCATTTTTTACCTAATCTGAAATAATATGAACCAATGTATTATCATCCATTACAATGAAATCGCTCTCAAAAGTGGAAATCGAAAATTTTTCGAAAATTTTTTGACGCGAAATATTGGAAAATTTCTACAAAGAGACTTTCCACAAATAGAATTCAAAACTGAAAGACTTTTTGGAAGAATTATGATTTCATCTTCAAAAATAATAGATGCCGCAACACAAAAGAAAATAACAAACTCCCTAATGAATGTATTCGGAATTGCCAATTTTTCCTTTGCGTGGAAACTTTCCCGCGATTTGAAAGAAATTGAAAAAAACATTTGGAAAATAATACAAACCAATAAATTGGCTGGAAAAATAAAAACTTTTCGCATAAGCGCCCGCCGCAGCGATAAAAATATTCCACTCACATCAGAGCAAATAAACCAACGAATAGGCGGCTATCTTTTTTCAAAATTGGAAAAAAAAATACCGAAAATAAAAGTGTGCCTGAAAAATCCAAATCTTAATTGTTTCGTGGAAATAACCGAAAAATATTCATTCATATATTTTGAAAAAATCAAAGGCGCGAGTGGAATGCCTCAGGGGGTAAGCGGTAAAGCCCTCGCGCTTCTTTCCGGAGGAATCGATTCTCCGGTTGCTGCCTACTACGCAATTAAGCGTGGAGTCAAAATTGACTTTATTCATTTTCATTCTATGCCGTTTGTTTCTCCGGCATCCGTCGAAAAAGTCAAACAATTGGCAAAGATAATAGGAAAATTCCAACTCAATTCAAAAATATTTATGATACCATTCGGAGAAATACAAAAAGAAATTTTGTTGAATGTTCCGGAAAAACTGCGTGTAATTTTTTATCGTCGCCTAATGTTTCAGATAGCCGAATCTTTAGCAAAAAAAGAAAAGTATTTGGCGCTCTATACGGGAGAATCAGTCGCTCAAGTAGCTTCTCAAACATTGGAAAATATCAACGCCACCAATGAATCAGTGCAAATTACAATTTTACGACCATTGATTGGATTCGACAAAGAAGAAATTATCACCAAAGCACAAGAAATTGACACATTCGAAACATCTATTCTTCCTCACCAAGATTGTTGTACGCGTTTTATTCCTAAGCATCCGGAAACCCGTGCTAATTTATTTCAAATAAAAGATATTGAAAAAAATCTCTCCGTATCAAAATATATAATATCTGCTTTAAAAGAAATGGAAATTATAAAAATAAAATAATTAAGACTTATAAGCTTAGAATATTTATCTATTTAAAAAAACAAACCTTAGAAAGCTTGTTTTTAATATTGAAAAAATTGAATTTTTCTAATAGCTATTTGGATTAATCCACGGTTTTGGAGTTTGAGGAGTGCTATTTTCTTCTTTATTTATATTACTTCGCGCTGAACCGACGCCTTTTTGAAACGTCTGCAAAACAACCCTTGACATAACCGAAGTAATCACTTCAGGAATACTGTTTGCAGAAGAAATAATATTGAAACTCATTGCCTGACTCTGATCTTTGAGAGATTTTACTGTTGATCCGGGAGTAATTGTCTGCCCTCCACTTTCAATACCCTTATATCCTCCTCCAATAATCGCTTTTATTTCCGCTTTTTTTTCTTCTTGTCTTTGCTTTTCCATCATCGCAGACTGAATTTTCAAAGTGTTGCCTATAGGATTACTCTCTTGAAGAGCGCTAAACCGCCGCCAACCGGCAGTACCGGTCATAGGAACAGTCGGATCTCCGATAATCTCTTCAATAAAAGAATTTTTCTTTATCGATCCGCCGCCACCCAACTGCTTTTTAGTATATTCTGCCAAATAATGGGAATAATTAAAATCTCCTCCTGCCGGAATATAATTGAGATTTGAATTTTTCCCCCCCATACTCGCAGAAATCAGGTCGTTTACATATAAATTAGTATTATCCGTAGAGGCTTCAAAAAGATACTCATCCCAATCTTGAATTATCAACGATCCACTGCCGGAAGATCCTGACAATATTGAATCAACTTGATCAATAACCATTTCAGCAGCTGCTTGTTTTCCCGCTCCCAGACCCATATCCTTGATTTGTTTTTTCAACTCCTCTATCATAATCTGCACGCCATTAGCGGCAAAATTCTCACCCCACCAAGCAGCTCTGGCTGACTTTCCTCCGAAAATACCGAAAAAAAATATAAGAAGAAAAAAGGTAGTTGTTTTTATTTTTCTATATTTATTCATTTATTTTTATTTTACAATTCTATAGGAATTTCAGATATCCCCGCGGTTATAAATAAAAGATGCATTTCTTGAACATATTCTTCCGTTAGAGTAATCAACCCTTGAATTTTTGACAACTGGACAAGTGAAGATATCGGATCAGTTTGATCAATCGTCATCTCTCCTTTCATAGAAATAACATAATTTGCCAATTGCATTCCCTGAATATGATTTTCTAGTAAATTTTCGGGAACTTCTATTTCTTTCAAAGCATCCAAAAAATCTTCGCCTTTTTCCGCCAGACCACTAAAATATTCCTCGCTATCGGAAGAAGCGGAAAGAAAAAGAGAAAATTGAGAAACAAAATCAAGGGAAAATTTCTCTAAATCTTTTTCTTCTGAAATTTTATAAGGAAAACTATCCAACGCCAAATAAGAAACAGCTGTCAAGTATTCCAGCGTATCCTCATTCTCTTTTTCTTTTCGCTCATCCTCATCCAGCTTGCTGTAATTCTGTTTTTTTATTTTAATTTCATCCTCATTCACATTAGGAAGATCTTCAAATGATACTTTGGAAGTTAAAGTAGTATTAACCAGTTCATCAATATCCGCCAAGCTCAAATCTTCACCGCTCAACTTTGCATCAGAAATCAAATTGGCAACATTTTTTGACAATTCATTGGTTAGATTTTCATCTTCTGAAAGATCCTGCTCTCCGCCCACGCCTTCCGCCATAACAACACTATCACTGTTATTTATGATTTTATCTCCGGGAGCGGGTTTAAGCGGATCATATCCGCCTCTCAATTCCACTCCGTCAGAATAACCATCTCCGTCAGTATCAGCATTATTAGGATCAGTTCCATAAGATTTCTCTTCTTGATCGCTAAGACCATCCTGATCCGAATCTAAAAGAACGCTTTTTTCATTTTTGTTATCATCCGCAAAAACAAAAAATGAAAAACTTGAAAAAACAATAACTAAAAATACAAATAATGGCAAGAGAATACTTCTGGATTTCATTTTTATTTTATTTTATAAATGGCACTATCGCACAATTTATTATTATTTTAACACTATTCAAAATATACGCAAACCGCATATTCCATACCTAAAATTATACCATAAAAAAAATTATATTTCTAGACATATACAAGAATAAATGCTAGTTTTAAAAAAAATATGCTAAAACAAGTCGAAAAGATAATAACCAGCATTGAGAACACGCAAATAAGCATGTCAAGCTTTTCTGTTTTTTTCTTCTCTTTAATTATTCTTCGTCTTTTCACGGAAGCTTTTTTACACGGATTCTCCAGTGCTTCTGGAAATTTTTTGTTTTTCGAATTCACGCACACTTTTTTGTTTTTTTTGACTTCCTTTTTAATATTTATTTGGATAATAAAAATATTTATTCCAATTGAAATTAAAAAAATAGCTAATGTTTTATCATGGGGATTCTTAATACTATTAACTCCTCCAACAATAGATTATGTAATTTCCAATGGGCAAGGTTTTTGGAGTTTCTATATTTTTGACAGCCTATATGGGATGACGCAAAGATTTTTCACTTTTTTCGGCGACAATCCTCAAATGGGAATTACCTATGGAGTCAGAATCGAAGTGGCCCTTTCGCTATTTTTTATTTTTATTTACAGCTTTACTAAAACTAAAAAAATACTGAAATCCTTTTTGCTAACCCTATCTTCCTATATGGCTTTTTTTATTCTCGGAACTTTTCCTTCATGGATTACAATCGCAACACGAGGCTGGATACGAGGATTTACCGATATAAATTCTACCGATATTGCTCAAATGTTTTTGACTCCGGCAAATATTTTCTCGACCAACAACACCGAACTGATCGACGCCTTGAATATAAAAATGAGTATTATATATTCACTCCTGTTGTTTATCATCATTTTCATATTCTATTTTCACACAAACAAACATAAACTTGTGTCTTTTTTGCATAACGTTCGCCTACCACAAATATTTTACCATTCGGGATTGTTTATTTTCGGAATAGGTTTGGGAATTATTTTTACAAAACCGATTCTGTTTTTTTCTTTTTTCAATATTTTTTCTCTGATTCTACTTTTACTTTCGATATCGTTTGCATGGACGGCTTCAGTTGTTTTTAATGATGTTTTCGATCAAAAAATTGATACCATCTCAAATTCAAATCGTCCACTTGCAAAAGGCATCTTTTCTTTGCAACAATATCTATCTATTGGAATTACTCTTTTTATTGTTTCTATATTTTTTTCCGCGATTATCGACTTTAAGATTGCCCTTCTTCTGATTGCTTACCAAGCTATTGCATGGATGTATTCCGCTTTTCCTTTGCGCCTCAAGCGTTTTGCTTTCATTTCCACCGCTGTAAGCGCGCTAGCTTCGCTTATAATTTTATTTTCCGGATTTATTCTGGTTGCCCCCGAACAAAACATTTCTCGCCTTCCATCGGAAATAATCTGGCTGCTTTTAATTTCTTTCACGCTTTCTCTGCCAATTAAAGATTTCAAAGATATCGAGGGAGACAGAAATGACGGGGTTTTTACAATTCCGGTTGTTTTTGGAGAATATTGGGGAAAAATTGTTGTTGGAAGCGGAATTTTGATTTCCTATATCTCAAGTGTTTTCCTTCTCAATGAATCGCGTTTGTTTTGGTGGGCAATTTTGTTTGGCGGAATTTCTTTTTGGATTGTGAACTATTCTTCACCAGATAGCACAAAAAAAATAACCCACCGCAACCTCCCCTGGTGGATAATGGCTCCTTTGATTTTTTACGGAGCAATATTGATAAAAATTATTTTTATCCAATATTAAATATATTGGAAAGCTTTTTCCAATCTTCCACTGAAAGTTCCTGCGCCCGGACTGTTGAAAGAAATCCCAATTGCGAAAGTATGCTTTCGATTTCTTTTTTATCTTTATGCAAACTATTGGAAAGATTGTTGGCCAACGTTTTTCTCTTGGCGGAAAACCCCGCTTTCACAATCCGAAAAAACTTTTTTACCTCTTCATTATTCCTGCTTCCTGCTTCCTGATTCCTGATTCCTGAAATTTTTATAACCGCGCTATCCACTTCCGGCGCCGGATCAAACGACTCCCTTCCGACCGTAAAAAGATACTCGGCTTTGGCATAATATTGCACACTCACCGCCAAAATGCTCATTTGTCCCGGATTTGCCACAATCCGCTCTGCTACTTCTTTTTGCACCATCAAAATCATCTCACTCGGCGGATTTTCACTTTCCAAAAACAAACGGATAATTTTTGAAGTGATGTAATATGGAATATTGGCAACCACCTTGTAGTTTACAACATTATTAGCTTCTAGCAATTTATCCAGATTTATTTCCAGGATATCACCTGAAATGATGACAACATTATTTTTAAAATTTAAACTTAAATCATTGGAAATTGATTGAAAATTGCCAGCCCCGGGCTGGTCCGCCTTTGGAGGAAAAATTGAAAATTGAAAATTGCCAGCTGTCATTTTCACCAATTCTTCATCCTTCTCCACTGCAATCACTCGATTGGAAAATTTGGCTAATTCATTAGTCAACACTCCTTTCCCTGGTCCCACTTCCAAAACCACGTCATCACTTTTCAAGTCTGCCGCTTTAATAATTTTTTCCACAACATTCTCATCCTTTAAAAAATTTTGACCGAGCTTAACTGGCATAATTTTTAAATTAATATACAAGACTCACCTGATTGAATAACAAAACTTTCGGTTTTCCGGAAAAATGTTTTTTTCGTAGCTGTCCGTGTCCCTCGAAAGGACCGGAGAAAAAAATATTTTTCTGGAAAACCATACGAAAATTATCCAAATGCACAGGTCTTAAATTAATTCAGTATTTCTTCCATCTTAACATCCACTACTCCGGCTCCGAGCGAAGCAATTGCGGAAAATGCCGTCTTATCCAGATCAATTATTCTTCCCGGACCAAACGGTCCTCTGTCATTAATTCTAGCAATTATCGAATCTCCGCTATTTTTATTTGTTACTTTAACATAACTTCCTTTGGGAAGCCAAGGATTAGCTGCGTAGTATCCGGTAAGAGACGGGAAAGCTGATTTCAAGTGACTTGGCTGAGCATACCAACTCGCCAAACCTTTGTGCGCTTTCCCGATTTTCACATAAGTTCCTTTTTTAATAATTTTTTCAGTCGGTTCTTTAATAATTTCACTATTTTTAATTTTACGAGAAATTTCTTTGTCATTGTAATAAACCACTTCATATTCGATTTTTTTTGTCCCATTTTCTCCCTTCTGTATAACCTTTTCTTCTCTCCACCCCATATCGCTATCATCCTCGCTAACTGTTTTAAATTTTATCTGTTCATTTTTTACTTCTTCTCGAATTTCCACTCTGATTATTTCAATTTCCATCTTGTTGTAAATCGGAGTTGAAATTTCAGGATCAACAATATCAAATTCAGCCAATTTGATGTTATTACTCCAAAAAAAATTTTGCATATCCGAAAAAAAAGTTTCATATTCTTTTTTAATATCACCATCGAAAACAGTTATTTTTTTGGAACGTAAAATGGAAATTATAGAGTTGGAGTACAAAACAGCATCTTCCGGCATTGATATATAATCTTTTTTTCCGATTTCGATTTTCTGTTCATCTAAAAAATCCTTGACAAATTTGGCTTTCGTCCGCACTTCAAAAACCATTCCATCATCATCGCAAATGACTTTTTTTTCACTTTCAATGCTTCCCTGTATCAGTTCTCCCTCAGAAAAAAAAGCTTTAGCGCCAAAAACCACACCCAGAAGCATTCCTACTACTATAATAATTTTAAATTTACTTTTTGATTTCATATTTTTACAAATCCGTTTTAAAACGATATTGTACTGCTTCAGCTATATGCCCTTTTTTTATATCATCAATACCGTCCAAATCGGCAATAGTTCGCGCAATTTTAATCAAGCGAAAATACGACCGAGCAGAAAGTCCCATCGAAGAAACTGCCGATCGCAAAAGACTCTTGCACTCATCATCCAAAACACAAAATTTCCTGACTTGCTTGGCTCCCATTTCACTATTAGTAATAATTGGAAGATTTGAAAATCTATCGGCTTGAATTTTTCGCGCGCTTTCAACTTTTTTTCGGATAGAAACGCTCGATTCTCCCTTGATTTCACTATCCAATTTATCAAAATCAAGACGCGGAACTTCAATTTGCAAATCAATACGATCCAAAATTGGACCGGATATTTTTCTTTGATATTTCGATATCTGTGCTGGCGTACAAGAACAAAGCTTGCCCGGATCGGTCGCGTTTCCGCAAGGACACGGGTTCATTGCCGCTACTAAAATAAACTGTGCCGGAAATTGCAGTGTTCCTCTGGCGCGCGATACCGTAATCACCCCATCTTCCAACGGCTGACGCAAACTTTCCATAACGTTTTTCGGAAATTCGGCAAACTCATCCAAAAACAAAACTCCGCGATGAGAAAGACTGATTTCCCCGGGTCTGGGATATGTCCCGCCACCCACCAAAGAAACGGCGCTGGCGCTGTGATGGGGAGATCGAAACGGTCGCTCCAAAACCAACGGATTATTCTTGCTCAATTTTCCGGAAATAGAAAATATTTTTGTCGCCTCAAGCGCCTCTTTCATTGTGAGTCGCGGTAAAATTGAAACCATAGTTTTTGCCAACATACTTTTTCCCGATCCCGGAGGACCATTAAGAATAATATTATGCCCTCCAGCAGCGGCAATTTCCAATGCCCGTTTGGCTTGCTGTTGCCCTTTGACATCCGCCATATCATATTCACTTTTGTAATCTAAAAACAAATCTTCAATTTCAGCCGGAGGAAATTCGCTCACAATTTCATCTCCTATCAAATGATTGGAAATTTGAAAAAGACTACCGATAGGGATAATTTTTATTCCTTTTACCACGCTCGCCTCCCTGGCATTTTCATTAGGAATATAAATTTCCTCAAATCCTTTTTCCTTTGCCATAAGAGCGATCGGCAAAATTCCCTGCACCGCGCGCACTTTTCCATCAAGAGCCAACTCTCCGGCAAATATTTTCTTGGAAAAATCAAAATCCAACTGATTTGTCGCCGTCAAAAAACCGATAGCAATAGGAAGATCATAAATCGGACTGATTTTTGGAAGATCAGCGGGAGCAAGATTAACTGTGATTCTTCCACACTGATGAGGCGGCTTGAATCCGCTATTTTTGATGGCGCTGGAAACGCGATCGCGCGATTCTTTAATAGAAGTATCCGCCAATCCGACAATCGTAAATTGATGCAGTCCACCAGAAAGAACGTCGACTTCCACCTCGACCACTTCACTATCCAGTCCAATTGTAGCTGCTGAAAATACTCGAGATGGCACAAACATTATGCATGAAACACATAACAAAAAACATCAAATTTCTATTATGCGCCATGTATTTAACTTTTTACTTCACTTATTATACCACCTTTTCTTTTTTATTTCCCGCAAAACCAAAAACCAACATCACGACGCCGAAAAGTATGAAAATATCCGCCAGATTACACGAAAATGAATATATGCTATACTTTTTACATAAACAAAAAACACGCAAAACAAACTAAAGTTTCGCATAATAACGAGATATAAAAAATTCCGCTTCGCTCCATTTTTCATATCGTGCGCGGATTTGCGAAGGGGGACTCATTTACGCGGAACTTCTCATATCAGCGGATTCACGGCTGTTGCCCAATTGTTTTAAAAAATTTTCAAATTTCTTTTTCATTAATTAAAGAGGGGTATAAGGTGTTTTCTCCACTCCGTTACGAAAACGATTTATTTTTAAGAGGAAAAATGTAATAATAAAAATATGACAACTACTGCATCAAGACAAATGACAACTGGAAAATCTTTTGAGTATGCTTTGCTTGTTCAATTTGAAGAAAAATTGAAAGACAAAACAAATCTTGAAGTTATCAAAAATTCTTCTTTTGAAATTGCAAAAGGCTGTTTTGAGAATGTGAGCGAAACAGAAAAGAGCGATTATCTACTCACTGCTAGTTTTGCAGTTAATTTTTTAATGGATATAGAGCCACGTCTCACAAACGATATTGGCAAAGACGATATTCTGCAACTTGAAATTTTATCAGATCAACATGGAAAATCAGGCGATGTTAGAGATGTTTTAGCAATTCGTTTATTGCAAAAATGGGAAATTGGAGTATCAGCCAAAAACAATCATCATGCAGTAAAGCACTCCCGACTATCTTCGAATATTGATTTTGGTGAAAAGTGGCTTGGAATAAAAACATCAAAAGAATATTTTGACACAGTAAAACCTATTTTTTCTAATTTAGAAAAAATTAGAAAAGAAAGCGGTGCAAAGAAAAAATGGAGTGAGCTTGGTGATTATCATTCATCAATCTATATTCCAATTTTAAAAGCCTTTATTAAAGAACTAAAAAATCTATACAAAAAAGATTTTAAAAAAGTAGCGTCTAATCTAGTCGCATACCTTGTTGGAAATAAAGATTTTTACAAAGTTATTAAGGGCAAAAATAGTGTAGAAATACACGCTTACAATTTGAATGGAACATTAAATTTACCTTTTGACGACATTCTTCCAAAATACAAAACACCAAAAGTTCCATTGCCAACAGAAATTGTTGATATTTGTTTCAAAACCGATAGTCAAACAACAGCAATAGTAACCATGAATAATGATTGGACTCTTTCTTTTCGTATTCATAATGCAAGTTCTAGAGTTGAATCGTCTTTGAAATTTGATATAAATCTTTTGAAATCACCGAAAAAATTATTTAAAAACACACTAAATATTAGTCACGAATAATTATGAAAATAGCTTCATTGTTTACAGGTGCAGGAGGACTTGATCTAGGCTTTGAAAAAGCTGGTTTTCATGTCATCTGGGCAAATGAATATGACCCAACTATTTGGGAAACTTTTGAACACAATTTTCCAAAAACAAAACTTGATAAAAGAAGTATTGTTGATGTTCCCGCTTCTGAAATTCCTGATGTTGACGGAATTATTGGCGGACCACCTTGTCAAAGTTGGAGTGAGGCTGGAGCTGGGCGTGGAATAAATGACAAGCGAGGAAAATTATTTTATGATTATATCCGTTTATTAAAAGAAAAACAGCCAAAATTTTTTCTTGCAGAAAATGTATCGGGTATTCTTCATCCTAAACACAAAGAGGCTTTTTCAAATATAATAAAAGAATTTGAGAATGCTGGATATGAAATTTCTTGCAAATTATTGAATGCAAATGATTATGATGTTCCTGAAGATAGATTACGTGTCATTATTGTGGGATATAATAAAAAACTAAAGAAAAAATTTGAATTTCCAGAACCGCAAAAATATAAACCTGTATTGAAAGACGCTATTTATGATTTACGTTTAGCAAAACCTGCTTTAGATAAAAATAAAACAAATGGCGATGTATTGAAAATCCCAAATCACGAATATATGAATGGCGGTTTTTCTTCAATTTATATGTCGCGAAATCGCGTTCGCTCATGGGATGAACCCTCTTTCACAATTCAAGCAGGAGGTCGTCATGCTCCACTTCATCCACAAGCCCCAAAAATGAAATTCATTGAACAAAACAAAAGAATTTTTGTTCCCGGAAAAGAACATTTATATCGTCGTTTGTCTGTTCGTGAATGTGCAAGAATTCAAACATTCCCTGATGATTTTATTTTCAAATATCGTGATATCGCTGACGGATATAAAATGATTGGGAATGCTGTTGCTGTAAATTTTGCTCACCATTTAGCAAAAAAAATAATGGCTGATTTAAAATAAATTATGGAACAAAAAAATAAAATACTGCAAATTTTCAATTTAGAATTTGAGCCATACATAGAAGAACTGAAAATAGGAGACTATATTTTTAAAAGAATAAAAAATTATAAAGATGCTTTTGATGGCATGATGTGTTTGGTAAATTCATTTGGTAGCGAATTCAATACAACAATTAAAGTTGGCTCACACCAAATAACAGCAGAAGTAGGCATACCAGAAAATGAGAAAAAATGTGTATTGCCATTCGGTGATGACAAGCTAACACAACTTGATGATATTTTATTTTTACTTACCATATTTACCGATAGAAATGTGTTTAAAAAGGACTGGGAGGATAGCGAAAATATCGCGATAATAAGCGATCACAGAATACATCAATATGGTGGTCAGCTAGGATGTTCAATACAATACGAATCAAGGTGGAAAAATATAAATACTGGAAAATTAAAAACTGAAATAGAAATGAAGGACATACCAGTTTTTGATTATCACCAAATCAATGTAGGTTTTGAGAATACTATAAACAAGGTTCTCAATCTTATTTCAAGTGAGAAATGGCAAAATGAATACGAGGGTGGATATTTTTTATTTTTATTCAAATCCGCTATGCAAAGACAGATAATTGAAACAGCATTTATTTCTTGTTGGACAATTTGGGAACATATTTTTGCGATTAAAAATCGCAAATGGCTTGATAATACAGCAATTGAACAAATGAGTGGCGATAAAAAAATCGCTTTTATCTTAAACGAATATTTTTTAAAAAATATTGATGATACTTCCAGAAAAAATATTCAGAGGATCAATAAAACAAGAAATCGCCTAATTCATTTTGGCAAAAAGACGGAGCAGATTGACTATAAAGAAATGGAAATGTTTATCAGATTAACAGAGCAACTGATTGCTATTATTTTAGAATTATCACCTTCAAATATATTTAATTCGTTTGAAGCATTAGATAATTTTTTGACATGCAAAAAGAAATAGGAGTTTTGGGCTTCGGGCATTCACCCCTTTAATTTCCCTCTGCCCAAAATCCAAAACGGAAAAAGAAATTTTAAAATTTTTAAAAACAATTCCGACAGCATTCGGAAAAAATAAAAGGAATACATCAACTCACACTGTGTATCTGGTTACGCAAAAGAAAAATATAGAATAATTTTTTATTTAAATTGTGCCCTTTTGAAATTTTTTAGAAAAGAAAAAAACCACCTCGAGAAAGAGTCCCGGGGTGGCTTGTGTGCGAACAGAGCTCTGTTATAGCCTACTCTTTTTTGACATAGTCCATCATTGCGGCTATGCCAAAAATAAGAGCGAGTGGCGCGAGAAGAACGATATTAAAAACGATGATTTCTAGATGACGGCTGTTTTTAAGCCAATAATTTCCTTTGTAATTTTCGCTCTTACTTTCGTCAGCCTTGTGCATTATGAATGCAACAAACAAGCCAGAAAGCACCCAAACCATCGCTAGAAGTAAGTTTTCTGAACTCATTTCAGTCTCCTTTGTTTATTGTGTAGGTACAATTTGACACCAAAATTAGTGTTCAAAATAGTATAGCAGAAAATAGTCAGCCTGTCAAGACCACGCCAAAAAAATTTCAAAAGGGCACTAATAATAAGGAGAATTATTCTATATTTTTCTTTTGCTCCACCCAAATTGCGCTATGATAAAGTAAGATTTGGTGATATAATCAAAATAGGTGAATGTTTGAAGTTTTAGCCAACAAATATGGGCGCAACTTCAGATATTCGGAAACGTTGTCTGAAATATTTTTTCATCTTTGGTGGTAATTTCAGATTCTGTGCAATGAATAAAGACGAAAATTTGATTTTTTAAATTAAAAGTTTTTCCGCCTACGGCGGGATTATTTGGGGGCTATTTTTTATTTTTTTTATGAAATATTTAGAGTTAAGGAATAAAATTGAAAATTTTTCTAAATTTCAGGGAACTCAAAAAATTCCTCATTCTTTAATCGTGAACAAGGGATTTCCTGGAAATTTCAACATAAGTTTTGGCGAAGGACCATTTCTTGAAAAATTCGGTAATTATCTAGACAATTCTGAGGCCTACAACTTTTCAACAATTCAGCAAGTCATAAGAGTTAATGACTTCAATGATGCCATGGATGATACTCATCTTTTGCTTTTTGATATGGCTGATGTGTCGGGCTTTATTGGTGGAAAAGATATTGCAGATGAGCAACGCAAAGACATCGCCGATTTTACTATCAGAAAAATTTTCGAGTTTTTGATAAATGAGTTGGGGCTAGAGCCAAAACGCTTCGTTATTTCATATTTATCGGGCGGAAAAGCTGAAGAAATAACCGCTGGAAAATATAAGTTTGATAAAAATATCGAGGCTGACCCATTCATTGGGATTGCAAAAGAATTTGGAATCAATGAAGAGCAATTTATACCGGACAAAACGAGGACAACTCTACTAGCTCTAAACTTTACCCCGCCAGTTGCGTGGGGATATAGGAATGAAATTTTGTATAAAACTGACAACCTGAGTGAGCCGTTGGATATCGCTTCAATCGAAAATTTGTTATGGAGACCTATTTACGAGAATGACACAGTTGTTGATTTGGTTCGCTGGGAAAATTTTTGGTCATTTTCAGTTGTAGGTTTAGAAAGGCTGTTAATGTTGGTAAACAACTCAGACAAGGCCTATGAAGCCGATCACATCATGCCACTGATTACAAAATTTTCAGAAATTACTGGTAGCTCGGACGTCCAGCTTTGTCGAGTTACAATGGAATTATTGCGAGTTTTTCATAGAATTGTAGCGGATATGAAAACTTTTTCGGTTGTATCTGATTCACGAAAAGAAAAACTGATACCTTTCAGAAGAAAATTTTTACAGAATTGCGAAAAGATAGGATTTGACTACGCACACGGATTAAAGGATTTGCTGATTTTTAATGCTGAATTACAACCCTGTTATCCAGAGCTTCTTTCAAACATTGATTCTCAAGCCAATGAATTGATTGAGTGGATAGGCAGAGGACAAATTTTTGTAAAAAATAAAAAATAGCCCCAAATAATCTGTTTTGCCTAAAGGCAAAACAAAAACTTTTAATTTAAAAAATCAAATTTTCTTTGCGCAAAGTAAAGTTTGTGCAATTAAGGTAGAAGATGAAAAAATACATCAGACAACACGGCACATGCGGTTCAGAAATTTTGCGTAAATATATTCCAGGGAGTGCAAAATTTCCTCTCCCAAATTGCGCTGACGAAATGGCAAGTTTAGTTATATAATAGAGGCAAGTGAATATTAAAAGTTAATCAATAATCCACGGCGCAACTTCGCATGTGCCGAAACGTTGTCTGAAATATTAAAAAATTCTTTTCGACCCTTCGGGCATTTAATCGGGGCAAATTTATTTTTATTTTAAAAACATGAATAAAAAAAAACTGAAATTATCAACAACACAATCTTTATTGTTTATTTGGATTATTTTTAGTGGTACCAAGGAACTTTTTGAGTCATGGCTACTAAACCCTAATGATATCTGGTTGAACTCTCCGTTTTACATATTTGATACCTTATTCTCCCCATTTTCTTTTCTGCTTTATATGGTATATGGCAAGTTTTTCAGTTTTTTACCGATTGGATATGCTACAACTGACTATTTTGGTTTTCCCACATTTAACATGTTTGGAACCTTAATAGTAAGCTTGGCAATGGCGATAACATTTTTGATTCCTGCTTTTTTTATTGGGCGTTATATCAATACGAAAAATTGGAAAAAATACTTTATATTATTTTTATCGGTTATAATTATTTTTGATATTTCCAGCTTTGCTTTTGCTACTGTTCGCGGGTGGCAAAACGCACCATTGCTAAGAGCAAACAACGATGCTATTGAAAAGTGTAATAAAGAACCAATTGAAGCGACTAATTGTCTTGAAGATTGTGAAAAGAGTCTTTCAACACTACCATTTCCATCTGAACGTACTGAAAAAATGATTAATGATTATAATGAAGCCTGGGTGAAATGTTCGTCAAAATGTTCGAAATTAAGTATAAATTTGCAAAATGAATGCCTGAAAAAAACAGGATTACCAGAGTACCAGAGCAATTAACAATATTTATACAATTATTTTAGTAAGAAATAAAAATAAATTTGCCCCGATTAAATCTTTTGCCTAAAGGCAAAAGCCGAAAAGAATTTTTTAATACATCAGCTAACACGCAATATCTGCAAGGGCTAAAGCCACATTTCGTCACTCTATGTTATAATTTAAAAGTGGTGACGAAACGTCAGATATTGCGATACGTTAGCTGAAATATTCCTTTTCTTTTTTGGGCTATCGCCCAATTGTTTTAAAAAATTTTAAAATTTCTTTTTCATTAATTATAGAAAGGAATAAAGTGTTTTTTTGCTCATGTAATTGCAGAAAAGACGGTTTTTATTTTATTCCAAAATACGTTATAATACAGGCAGATATGAATATGACTATCAAAAAAGAAAATGGAATTGTTTTTACCCCTGAATGGGTGGCTGATTTTATGATTGAAGAAGTATTTAGTAATCATAAATTCAGCGGAAATGAAAGAATATTAGACGCTGGTTGTGGCGAAGGGGTATTTACGACCATTGCAGCTCAAAAATTTTCAAAGTTATCAGGGAAAAAAATAGAAAAAGTAATTGAAGATAATATTTATTTTGCCGATATATCGAAAGAGTACACAGAAAAAACAAAACAAAATTTGCAGAAATTGTCAAAAACAAAAATTAAAAAATATAACGCAATCCCTGATGATTTTTGCTTCCATAAGTTTAATAAAAATTTTGACTTTATAATCGGAAATCCTCCTTATGTTCGCATACAGAATTTAAACGGTAGAAAAGAACAATTGCAAAAAAATTATATTACAGCATCAAGTGGATCTATTGATTTGTATAATAAATAATATTATTTTATTAAATATGGAAACAATAAAAATATCAGGGAAAAAATTTCAGGAAATGTCAAAACTTTATGATAATTTTTGCGAAATTTATGGAGACGAAGAAACTATTTGGAATATTGATGATTTGGAAGAAATGCGTGAAATAGGTCAAGAATTTATGAATATCTTTGCAATTAATTTTAAAAAATAAAAATATGCCCAAACTTTTTTCAATAAACGACAAAAAAATATTAAATCAGGTTCAAAAAACTGAAACGGAACTCAATAATTTTTTAACAAATCATTGGAAATATTTTTTTCCTAATTTCGAATTTATTAAAAATGAATTTCGTTTGTCTGGAAATGTCAGAAACAATGGAACTTCTGGTAGGATTGATATTTTTGCTTTTAATCCAAAAACGAAAAGATTTGTTATTTTTGAATTAAAAAAGAATTTTGATAGAAATATTTCACAACAAGCAAGTGATTACAAAGATTTTATAGAAGATAATTTTGCTGAAATTTATCTAGAAACAACTCAAAAATATGGGGTAATTTTGCCGGGTTATAATAAAATTTCAAAAGATCAAATAGAAATTATTTTTATTGCTCAAAAATTTACTCAAATACACATTACCAACGCAAAAAAACGAAATAATATTACGCTTATAAAATATTTTTGGTTTGAAAATGATTTATTTTTAGTTGATTATATAAACAATGATCCTGATGATGAAGATAATCGCAATACTGAAAAAATTAAAAAGATTAAGAAAATAATTAATGGCAAGGATGAATTATCGGAAATAACAATGTTTTTTTATAAAAAAGAAAAATCTAAACTATTTTTCGATAATTTTTTTAATTTCTTAAATGGTTTTGGAGTTGTAGATTTAAAAATTAATCAAACCAATATATCACTTAAAATTAAAAATACATCTTTTTCTATAATACCAAATAACGGTAGTGGAAAATGGAAGGCATTTTTGCAAATTAATACCGACTTTGATATTACAAATATACCGTCATTGGTTTTTGACGATCGTTTTAATGAAAAATATTTAAAAGAAAAAAACGGCAAGCCAAAAGGAAGCTTGGGGAAAGAAAGATTTGAAATATTTATACAAAATGAAGAGCAACTTGAAAAATTAATTTCTTTTTTAAGGAAAAAAATTATATAATCAAATCGCTTGGACTTGGAGAGGGTAAGGAGGGAAAACTCAATGGAAGATATATGAAAAAAAACGGTTGACATATTAATTTCAAAAGACGAGGATGATTTAGCCGGTATCGGTGTAAAGTTTGTAATGAATAACTATTCCCAAAATTCAAATAACTATTTTGAGAATATGTTAGGCGAAACGGCAAATATCAGAACAAATAACAAGGATTATTTTCAAATTTTAATATTGCCAGATGAAATGCCTTATTACAACAATAGAGGCATAATAATAAAATGGGAAAAACTTACCGCGCACAATATTGATAAATACATCGCACTATCCAAAGACAACACCAATAGATTTTTTCATACACCTGTTAAAACCCTACTGCTCATTATAAAATTTCCTAATTGCGATCATAATAAGATAACAACGAAAACTAAATATAAACAATACTATTTAAATCAAATACCCGATTCTCCGATACAAACATCTGCCAATATAAATAGTGTATTCGGTAATACAATAATATTAAATGACTACGAAGTATTTATTGAAAAAATAACTCATTATATCAAAAGCATATAAATATTTTAATATTCGGGCATTTGTTTCCTTATAATATAGAAAAAATCCTCGCACAATTTTCTATACCTCCACACCCCCCCATTAATTTTGAAAGGATTTTGTTTTTTGAATAGAATAGATAAATCCCGCAAAACCGATTACTATAAAAATATCCGCCAAATTGAAGACCGGCCATATCTTCAGATCGATAAAATCAATTATACAGCCATGTGCAAATCGGTCGAACATATTCGACACAGCTCCGGATAAGATAAAAACGCAAGATATAAGACGCAGAATATATTTTTTTTTCAAAAAAACGGAATGCGCCAAAAAAATAACCGCAACTGTCCACAAAGAAAAAAATATTAATTCCGGAATTTTAATTCCGAATCCGATACCTTCATTGCAAATATAAAATCCGCCTTTATCATAAAGACGGACAACATTTTTTGACAGTTGATCAACGAAAATTAAACCGACTCCGAGAAAAAACAATTTTATATTTTCACTTCGATTATTTTCTTTTATTTGTATCTTCGCATCAGTCATTAGCATTTAATGCAAGTTCTTGCCGCCGGATATGCCCGCAGCCTTTCAATATCAATTTCTTGCTGGCAATTTTCACAAAATCCATAAGTACCCTTCTCTATTCTTTCCAATGCATCATTAACATCCTTAAGTTGCTTTTCTAAATCATTTTCAACTGCCAACTTATCAGCATAATCTTCAACCTCGGTAGCATTCTCATCACTGTCAGTTCCCAAATCTTCAAACCTTGTTTCATAATCACCGGGGGTCTCCGTAGGATTTGCAATCCGCTCCAAATCATCTTCCAATCTTTTTTTCTCTTCAACAAGCGCCCCATTGAGTTCATCTAAAATTTCTTGTTCCAACATATTTTTTATAATTATTTTTTATTACGACACATTTCATTTAAACCTCCTGCCATTATTTTAGCATATTTCCTGCTATTTTCCAACTATCCCAACTATAAAAAAATGCTTTCTAGATGCTTTACTTTAGCTTCTTTCATATCGTCACTAAGCCAAACCGAAACAGCATCAAAACGCCAATTTTTATCCAACAACTTGTTTTTACGCAAATAAAATTGAGCAATTTTATTCAATTTGTGTAATTTCTGCCTGTTAATACTTTCTTCGGGCAAACTTCCATCGAATTTCTCCAATTTTCGCGTCTTAACTTCCACAAAAACAAAACATTCTCCATCCTTAGAAATAATATCAATCTCGCCTAATCGCCTGCCTTTAAAATTACAATAATTAAAATCTAAAATCTTGTATCCTTTTTTCTTCAAATATTTGGCAGCGACTTTTTCTCCCGCCTCGCCAAAAGCTAAATCATTATTTTTTCTCCAAAACATATGTTTATAAAAACCAAAACCCCGACGCAATGTCGGGGCATTTGAAAAGATATCGAGCAATAAACAAATTATCTTCCGGCATCCGTTCAAATATGATATGGAAACCGGGCTCTCGAAGCCCAAATATATAAATAATGTGGCTGAGAGCCGCGGTGTTTTTTATATGTACCAACATGTAAGCCGGAAATATCCTAGCCGAATTTTATTTGGCATTAAATATTATGAGCTGCATGTATTTTGTATACATATTTTCAGCGTTTGTTCTGACTTTTTATTTAACAAACACTTCCTTCTACCGATCTCTGGCATATAGCCTTTAAACTTAAAAGAACTAATATTTTGTTTTTTATTTTTGTTTTAAATCTTGGAAACCTACTCGCAAAACTAATTTTTTCAAATAAGGACTGCGAGTAGGCTCCAAGTAATTTTTGTTTTTGTTTTAGTTCTCCGGTCAGAAATCGGAGAGCTCCGATATAATAACCGGAGACTCGAACAGTAGAAGAAGTTTCAATCACAATTAGGGGGAAGTTGTGATTGAAAGTTCTCCCACCGTTTCCACATATTTTGTTAAAATACTCCTATAAATAACTCCAACACTGTTATTATAGCAAAAAAAATGCATCCGGTCAAAATCTCTGAGAAAAAATACCGCAATAACAGTAATATATACACTATTTTTCATTCTTTGTTCTTTTTACAAAAAATATACAGAAATCTTTCTTTTTGAAAAAGTAAATTACTTTCTTAAAAAAACCAAAAAGGCTATATTTCAAGCTATTTTACGATACCGGTCTCTAAATCACTCACATCCCCCTGATTCTCATCGAAAATATCAGCATCATTCACTTCCACTATTTGTTCACTATTTTTTTCTGCTTCAATTTTATCAATGACACTCCGTAGAGAATCTTTATTGGTGCTAATTAAAAATTTATCTGCCCATATTGCATAATCAATTGAATCTCCGTCTGCAGGATTAACATTTGCATATCGAACTCTGATATTGCCATACGAGCCATCCTTAAACTCAACATTGGATACATCCCCAATCTCTTTCTTTAAGAATAATAATCTAAGAGCGGAAACCAACGTTGATTCATTTTCTTTCAACACAAACGGAACAACGTTCGAATCCTTAACATCCACTGCCAACCCTATCCTTCTGTTATTACCGTTTTTCATTAAAAACAAAGAAAAATTTTCATCCATTTCTCCCAATACTGCCTCTGGCAAAGAAAGGGGAAATATATAAGCAAAACGGGAAAAAGCAATTGGATTATTATTTATATCCCGAAGAATAAACTCAATTGCGATATTTTCTTGTTCAACTAAAATATTCTCAAAAGTATCAGTCAATAATTGAGAAATTGATTCATTATTAGCCGTTTCCATATCTAAATTAAGATAATTCGGATTTTCCGAAGAGTACATAAATTCATCGGATTCATGAATATCTGAGACTACATCATTATCAATAATCGGATTTTCAACCGACAACTGAGGCTCTGCTGTCTTTCTCGTTATATATAAATAATAAGCTCCTCCAAATACAGCTAAAAAAATAACTGCGATTACTGAAATTACAACAACCTTTTTCCAATTCAAATGTTTTTCGATCGGATGCGAAAACTCATCGGAAGAATTAACCGCAACAAAAGATTGCTTGCTATTATTCATTTTTGAATCTCTTTTTTGCGAGAAATTATTTTCCATTCTTTCCGATAAGGCGGAAGCTTCAACCTTTTCTTTCCTCTCAAAATCAATGTTTTTTTTATCTGAAAATTCTTTTTTTACCAAAGACTCATTTAAATCACTTTCTTTTGCATTTTGAGACAAATCTATCCTAAAAGAAGTGTTTTTTTCCAAAAATGGACTATCTTTGACTGTCATTTTTTCATTATTTATTTTTGGAGCGGATATATCCGCTTTATTTGGAAACGGCATTTTTAGTTTTTTAAGATCTTCCTCTTTTGCATCAGTTATCCCTCCGTTTAATGAAGAAACCAGATCATCTTTCATTGTATGCACAGAAAAATTGTAATCTGAATCAATATTATTTTCTTGACCGCTAAAAAACATTTCTGTCTTTTTTTCTTGATCAGTAAGTTTTTGATTATTTTTTTTAGAATCTTTATATCCAAACATATTTTTGTTTTACAAATAAAAAATAAAAGCAAGATTGACTTGCTTTTATTTTACACCAAAAGAGTTTTATTGCAAAATCATTCAATCATTTTTTTCCGATTTCACGGCATCTTTCATAGAAAGATTAATTCTTCCTTTATCATCAATCTCTTTCACTTTAACCGAAACAATGTCTCCGATTTTCACAACATCTTCGACTTTTTCCACTCGCTTATCTGAAAGTTGTGAAATATGAATCAATCCCTCTTGTCCGGGAAGCACCTCGGCAAAGGCTCCGAAATTCATTATTCTGGTTATTCTTCCCTTAAATATTTCTCCGATTTTCACTTCGTGAGTAAGATTTTCAATCCATTCTTGCGCTTTCTTGGAAGATTCTTGATCTGGAGATGTGATAAAAATTGATCCATCATCTTCAATATCAATCTCCACTCCGGTTTCATCAATAATTTCGTTAATAATTTTTCCTCCGGTTCCAATAACATTACGAATTTTATCCGGATTTATTTTCATTATGATTATTCTTGGAGCATATTGACTCATTTCAGCTCTTGGAGCTGGAATAGTATCTACAATTTTTTCCATAATTTCTAAACGATTTATTTTAGATTGTGCAAGAACCGCTTCAAGCATTTCCAAAGTGACACCTTGTACCTTCACATCCATTTGCAAAGCAGTAATACCTTCAGTTGTTCCAGCGGCTTTAAAGTCCATATCTCCATAATGGTCTTCCATTCCTTGGATATCAGTTAAAACTTTAAATTTTCCATCTTTTCCAACAATAATCCCCATCGCAATTCCAGAAACTGGTCTGATAATTGGCACTCCCGCGTCCATCAACGACAAAGTTGATCCGCAAGTAGAAGCCATCGAAGAAGAACCATTGGATTCAAGTACCTCAGAAACCAACAAAATAGTATATGGAAAAATTTCTTTAGCTGGCAAAACTGGAATCAAAGCTTTTTCCGCCAAAGCACCGTGTCCGATTTCTCTTCGTCCCGGTCCGCGCATCATTCGAACTTCTCCCACTGAATATGGAGGGAAATTGTAGTGATGGATATATCTTTTCTTCATATCCACTTCCATAGTGTCGATGATTTGTTCATCCCCGGGTGATCCTAATGTGGTTACAGTCAAAGCCTGAGTTTCTCCACGAGTAAAAAGTCCGGTGCCATGAGTTCTCGGCAAAATACCAGTTTGGCAATCAATTTGACGAAGTTGATTTAGCTTGCGTCCATCTGGTCTTTGTTCTTTTTCCAATATATTAGTATGCACAATCTCGTCTGACACTTCTTCAAAGACTTGCTGAGCAATTTCTTTTAGCTTATCCAAACCTTCTGTAAAGTTAGCGACTATGTATTCCTCTATTTTTTCATTAATAGCCTTGATTTTTTTCTCAATAACTTCCTTTTTTGGGTCATACAAAGCCTCGGCTAAACCTTCCGCAATCAAAATTTCCTTAACTTTCGCTTCGAATTCAGGAGTGCCTTGCAAAAGGATTGGCTCAGATTTTTCTTTTCCAATTTCCCTGGCAATTTCTTCCACGAAACTAGCAATTTTAGTGATGGCTTCTTGTCCGAAAGCAAAAGCCTTGACAATAGTCTCTTCAGGAACTTCCTTAGCGCCAGCTTCCAACATATTAATTTTGTCTTTTGTACCAGAAATTACCAAGTCCAATTTACTATCTGTTAATTCACCATTGACTGGATTTAGGATAAACTCACCGTTAGTTGCTTGCCCGACACGCACAGCTGCTACCGGTCCATTCCATGGAATATTAGAAATCGCCAAAGCAGCTGAGGCTGCAATCACAGAAATTGTATCTGGATCATTTTCACCATCGATTGATAAAACGGTTACAATCACTTGAACTTCATTACGCATTCTAGCATTAAAAAGCGGGCGTATAGTTCGATCCACCACGCGTCCGGTCAAGACCGCATCATCTGAAGGTCTTCCTTCACGTTTAATAAATCTTGAACCTTTAATTTTTCCAGCTGCATAATATCTTTCTTCAAAGTCCACCATCAATGGAAAATACCCGCCACCAAACTTTGAAAGACCCTTGCTCATTGTTGCTGTCGCAAGAACCATTGTGTCGCCGTAACGCACTGTGACTGAACCACCGGCTTGTTTAGCTAAAAGACCGGTTGCAATCTCAAGTTCTCTTCCTCCAATTTGGAGGGACCACTTTTTCTGCTCCATAATTTGATTCTATCGGTATCTGCCAATAAAATCCAAGAAAACACGCCAATAAAACCTACAACTTATTGTTAATTGTCAGTTTCATTAGTGTGCCCGCTGGCTACTGGTCAAAATCGATATTTTTTAATTAATAAATAAGATACTGTCTAACATTTTACTGTAAAAAAACCTTTTTGTCAAACAAAAAATCCCGACTTGATGTCGGGATTTTTGTTATCAAAAGTTGGTAAAAATTACCAATTGTTTCGAGAGTTGTTTCTGTCTCTATCAAAGCTTTTCTTTGGACGATCTTCCAAAGGTCTAGCTTCATTGACAGTCAAGGTTCTTCCTCCGAAGTCTTTTCCATCGAACATTTCGATAGCTTTTTGAGCTTCTTCAGGAGTAGCCATTTCAACAAAACCGAATCCTCTTGAGCGTCCGGACATTTTATCAATAATGATAGTTACTGATTCAACGTTTCCAGCTGCTGAAAAGGCTTCTTTTAATTCATCGTCAGTTGTCGAATATGGCAAACCTCCGATATATAGTTTCTTTTCCATTTTATTTCTTGCAAAGTTCTTACGAACTTTAAAATAAAAAAATTAACAAACGTAAGACGACCGCTTTCTCGGAAACTCGCACTTGCCCTCAGGTCGCTAACGATTGCTAACTTAACTTTGGGACGGAATTTACCTTGAAACCTTACTAATACCATTGTAGCATCGATAAGGACAAAAGTCAAGCATCGTAAAGAAAAAATATAAAAACCGCGATCTTTTTCAAGTTAGCGGTTTTTATATTTTTTTAGTTATTCCTAAGGGAATATCTTCACACATTTTTTTATTTTTAATAATTACTCTTGCTTAGCAAGGTTCGCCTTGGAAATTTCATCTCTGTGAAAATAATATGTACTTATAACTGTTCCTGCCGCACACCCAAAAGCATACAAAAGAACTAGTCTCCAATTGCTGATATCATCAACAATCGCTTGCAATACATAGTACCAAATCAGAATATTAACCATTGTTATTACCCCGCTGGCAACAACTCTGGTTTCTACAACCAATTTGGTCCACAGTGTGACAATAATCATCTCCAAAACACCAACAAAAAATAGCATCATATGTTTCGTAATAATTATGCGAATTATTCTATTTTTAATGTTCGACCTTTATTTAACTCGAAAGTAAATAACAAACACCTTTTTTGCTTGCTAAAAATACTTTATTTTCAAGCTAAAATCAATCATAGCATTAAAACACCTTTCGGTCAATACCGTTTTTCAAACAAAAAAGAGATTAAAAAAAATCTCTTTTTTATGCGGGGACGACCGGACTCGAACCGGCGACCTATTGCGTGACAGGCAATCGCTCTAACCAGCTGAGCTACGCCCCCATATATTTTTTGTAGCAGAGGTGAGATTCGAACTCACGACCCCAGGCTTATGAGTCCTGTGCTCTAACCAGCTGAGCTACCCTGCCAAAACAACATAGCATAGAATAAAAAATAAGGCTCAAATACATTATATGCCAGCTACTATATATATTATTATGTGCTCTATGGTTTTATACTTTTGTTGCGGGGGCAGGATTTTCATCCTAACGGATGATCACCCGTGAGGGTGAGAACCTGCAACCACTACTCTCATTGCTTTTTATTGTTGCGGGGGCAGGATTTGAACCTGCGACCTCATGGTTATGAGCCACGCGAGCTGCCAGACTGCTCCACCCCGCTATATCATACTTTTTTAAAAAAACTTTTACCTTAATCTTAATTCAACTACAAGCTGTTCCGCCATAGGCGGACTCCACCCCCATTATATACTATAAATACGCATTCGAAACACTATGTCCCAGTATAATGAAAATTTATAAAATGTCAATAAATTTCAAGAATTCTTCATAAGATTTTATTACTTCTTTCGCACTGTCCAAATCCAATGAAAAATCTTTTTCATATACAATCCTATTTCGCACCTGATGAGACTTCTTCAACTCCTCTAAGTTTTCAATCTGTCCAATATTGGCGCTTTCCAATCGTTCCGACATATCCTTCCCTAAATATCCGATTTTTTTAAGCATTTCATCTGCTATACTATCAGCTTCTAAAACCGCCGCTTTATATTGAGATTGATTTTTACTTTTCAGCCTGTCTCTTATTTTATTCCATTGCAATTCAAATTTGCTCTTAACCAATGGAGGTAAATCGGCTCCTCTGAGCATTTTTCGCAAATCCTTGCCAAGTCCGCGAAAAAACAAAAGTAAGACAATATCCACAAACAAAACCAAAATATAAATCGCTAAAATAAATTTCGCTACCATAAAAAAACCAGAATCCGAAAATGAAATCGCTAATTTAAAGATATAATCAATGATGGATAGAAAAATTTCAAGCATTTATTTGAATTATTTATTAATCTCAAAAGTATAAGCGGCATTCAATAAGCCTTCTTCATCGAACCATTTTCCCATAAGTTGTCCGCCAATCGGAAGTTTTTTGGAAGAATCTCCTTTTTCAGAAATCATACCAATTGGAAAAGAAATCGCCGGAATACCAACTAAATTAGCAGTAATGGTATATATATCCGACAAATACATTTTCATCGGATCATCGGTTTTTTCCCCGAATTTAAATGCCATTTCCGGCGCAGTCGGAGAAAATATAAAATCAATCTCCTCAAAAACTTTTTCAAAATCTTGTTTTATAAGCGCGCGCACTTTTTGCGCTTTTTTATAATATGCATCGTAATATCCGGCGCTAAGAGCGTACGTTCCAAGCATTATTCTTCTTTTTACTTCATCTCCAAAGCCGTATTTTCGACTGTCTAGATAAGTTTCCAGGAGAGTTTGTGGAAAATCACCACTCTCATTACTATCACTCTGCTTATCATTGATTCGTAATCCATATTTTATTCCATCAAATCTCGCCAAATTGGAACTAACCTCGCAAGGCATAATCATATAATATATCGCCAGAGAATATTGACTATGTGGCAAAGAAATCTCTTTTATTTCCGCTCCTAATTTTTTGTATTTTTCAATAGTATCATCTACTATTTTTTTAATATTTCCATTTAATCCTTCAAAATATTCCTTCACAATTCCAATTTTAATTCCCTTAATATCGCCAGTAAGATAATTTGTATAATCTTTTGTCGGACTCTGGGCACAAGTGGCATCCATTTTATCCTGCCCGGAAATCACTGAAAGAACAATAGCTGTGTCCTCCACGGTCATTCCAAATGGTCCGATTTGATCAAGACTGGAAGCCATTGCGATCGCGCCATAACGCGAAACACGTCCATAAGTGGGTTTAAGTCCAACTACTCCACAAAATGACGCCGGCTGTCGAATTGAACCTCCAGTATCCGTTCCCAGAGCGCAAACAGCTTCCTCACTTGCTATCGAAGCAGCAGATCCTCCGGAAGATCCCCCCGGTACTCTTTCCAAATCAAGCGGATTTCTGGTTTTTTGATAAATACTGGTTTCCGTTGAAGATCCCATCGCAAACTCATCCATATTAGTTTTACCCAAAATCACCGCTCCAGCTTCTTTGAGTTTTTTTATTACAGTTGCGTCATAGGGAGCGATATAATTATCCAAAATTTTCGATCCGGCAGTTGTCCGCACTCCCATTATACAAAGATTATCTTTAATTGCTATTGGTATTCCTTCCATAATCCCAATTTTTTCTCCTCGGAATATTTTCTCATCAACTTTCCTTGCTTGCTCCAACGCTAAATCTTCGGTCAAAGTCAAATAAGCACCAATTTCTCCATCTTTTTCTTTAATACGCGCAAAATAACTCTCCGCCAATTCAACTGCGGTTATTTTTTTATTGACAAGTTTATTATGTAATTCCTTAATCATTGCAAAAAAATAAAAATTACCTACAAAACACTTCTTACTTTTATCAGATCATTTTTTATCTCCGGAGCATTTTTCAAAATCGCATTTCTCTCTTTTTCATCAAGTTCTTTTTTTTGATCCTCACGAAAAACATTACTGGTTCCGGCAATATGTCCGATTGGCTGAATATTTTCCGTATCCAGTTCTTCCATTTGTTTGAAATAATCCAAAATGCCGGAAAGATCTTTTTGATATCTTTCGATATTTTCTTCTTGAAGTCCTAATCGAGCCAATGCGGCAACATTTTTTATTTCTTGCTTGGTTAGCATACTATTTAGCTATTATTTTACGCACTTAAACAAAAATCGAACAAGTATTTTTTGAATAGGTAAGTTTTAACTATTTTATCATCTCCCCGAATCCATCCTCATCTAATATTTTCACGCCAAACTTTTTCGCTTTTTCCAATTTTGATCCCGAATTTTTTCCCGCCAAAATAAAGTCTGTTTTCTTACTTACCGAAGAAGAAATATTTCCCCCCTCTTTCCTAATAATATCCTTTGCTTCGTCCCTTGTCCAGTTTTCCAGTTCCCCGGTCAAAACAAAAACTAATCCTTCCAATTTACCTTTCTTCCCTTCTCTCTGTTTTCTTCCCATTTCGATTTCAATTCCTAATTGCTCCATTCTTCGAAGCAACTCTGAATTTTTCTTATTGCCAAACCAAAAAACTAAACTTTCTGCCGCTTTTTCTCCAATTCCCTTAATACCCTCCCAATCTTCTTTCTTGATTTTCGGAAAAATTTCAATAATATCCCCAACTCCCCTAAACCCTCCGATATCCCCAACATTTTTCAAATTTCGAACAATTAATAAGGCTGTTTCCTCTCCGACATGCCGAATCCCCAGTGCATACAAAAATTTTTCAAAAGTTATTTTTTTACTTCTATCGACTGCCTGAATCAAATTATCAGCTGATTTTTCTGCGAATCTTTCCAATAATTGCAAATCTCCTTTTTTAAGCTCAAAAATATCCGCAAAATTAGAAATCAAGCCTTCATTTATTAATTGCTCTACTATTTTTTTTCCCATTCCCTCAATATTGAAGCCTTTTTTACCAACAAAATGAATGATATTTTGAATTTCAATCGCAAAACAATTTTTATTCAGACAATAATGTGCCGCGCTCATTTTTTCCAAATCTCCCGATTTCCCCAACTCTTTTCTTTGCACTTTTCCACCGCAAATCGGACAAATTTTCGGCATATGAAAAATCTTTTCATTTCCTATCCGTAAATTCTTCATCACTTCCACCACCTCCGGAATCACATCTCCTGCTTTTTGAATCACAACCGTATCTCCAATTCGAATATCCAATCGACGGATTTCGTCTTCATTATGCAGGGTGGCGCGAGAAACAATTGAACCGGCAACTTTCACCGGACGAAGATGCGCCACCGGCGTAAGCGCTCCAGTACGACCAACCTGTACTTGAATATCTTTCACAATCGTTGTTACTTTTTGAGCCGGAAATTTATATGCCACTCCCCAACGCGGAGCTTTTCCCGTATACCCCAGTGCGTCTTGAATTTTTTTGGAATTGATTTTTATTACCACTCCATCAATTTCATAATTTTCATTATTTTTCTTTTTCGTCCAATTCTGATAATATTTCTCAACTTCAAAAACATTTTCACATAAACAATAATTTTTATTCACCTTAAACCCCAACTTTTCCAAAAATTCCAATTCTTCAATCTGCGTTTCCGGCACTTTAATCTCCCCAAAATTCCTAACTCCCCCAATAAAATCAACATCATATACAAAACTATTCAACCTTCTTGCAGCGGCAATTTTCGGATCTAATTGCCGAATTGAACCGGCGGCGGCATTACGCGTATTGGCAAACAAAAGCTCGCCTTTTTTCTTTTTTTCGATATTCAATCTTTCCAAATCATCTTTTCCCAGCCAAATTTCTCCCACTACGATTAAATCGATAGGATAATTAAGCTCTAGCGGAATACTCTGAATCGTTTTTATATTTAATGTAACATCTTCGCCGATTGAGCCGTCTCCTCGAGTCGCCGCCCTGATCAATTTTCCTTTTTCATATGTCAAAATAACCTTAAGTCCGTCAATTTTAAGCTCGCAACAATACTCCAACTCCCCCAAACTTCCCAACTTCCCCAACATTCTGCCAATCTTCTCTTCCCATTTTTTTAGCTGTTCCAAATCAAAAACATCATCAAACGACCACTGTTTGACCACATGCCGCACTTTTTCAAATTTGTCCAAAGGTTTATCTCCGATTCTCTGCGTTGGACTGGTCGGAGAAAAAAATTCCGGATTCTCTTTTTCCAAAAATGACAACTCTTCAAATAATGAGTCGTAAGCTTGATCGGCAATTTCAGGATTATCCAAAACATGATACAAATATCGATGTCGGTCAATTTCCTTGCGCAACTTCTCTATTCTGTTTTTTATTTCGTTTTTTTCCATATATTCATTATATCACAATCAAAAAACCGGGGTTCTACCGGTTTTACTGAATTACTTTTTTATTTATTTACACCCGTGATATTTCCAAATTCCATCCGTCACATCATATGTTGCGGCAAAAATTTGTTTTCCATCTTCCGATATTGCCAAAGAATCATGCGACCAATCTCTTGCATCTTCAGCAGGATCATGCATTTTCCATGTACCTATATCTCCTCCTTCATTTGAAATATACACATAACCCTCTAATGCTCCTGCTGGAGGAACAGTACCCTTGGCAACTACAACTTTCGTTCCATCAGAAGACATTGCCACAGAAGATAAATTTCCTGAACCAGAATTAGAAACTGCCAACCAATTATCTCCACCATCAATTGAACGATATACCTGCCCTCCATATCTACCTACCGCTATTTTATTTCCATCATCTGAAACAGCTACTGCCGGTAAACTTCCAAGTCCCGAATTTTTACGAGACCAGCTATCTCCACCATCCGATGAAATATAAATTTCCCCTCCGCTAACATTATCATTGACTGCCACCACTTTTTCTCCATCAGCAGAAAAAGCAATTCCCAACCACCCCTGAGCAACACCGCCTTCGACCGTTTCTTCATTCCAATTATTTCCCGAATCATTAGAAATCCAAATATTACCAGGACGATAAACTGCGCCCAAATGTGTTCCGTCATCAGAAACAGCAACTGACGTCCATATATGATTTCCGCAATCAGATTGAGCATCCCAATTTATTCCGGAATCAATAGATAAATACAACATTCCCCCTTGATCCGCAGCCAAAAGAGTATTCCCGTTCCCTGAAGAAGCTATCACATCCCAATTTCGATCACTTTCTCTATCTGTCCATATTTCTCCTCCATCAATTGACGTATAAATTTGTCCCCCTCGAATAACCGCTGCCAACTTTTTTCCATCATTTGAAGTCGCAATTCCATCCCAATTACCATCATTTGCCCCTATTTTTTCCCAACCGGAAACACAAACACTTGAGCTTACGGCACGCTCAACAGACAGATAACTTCCTGATGATTTTGCTTTTCCGATATCTCCGACTCTATCATTACACTCAAGCGGGGAATCATCATACTTGAAAAATTCTATTTCATACTGTTTATTTGCATCAATTATTTCTAATATTTTTCCATCTACACAATCCGAAAAAACTTCCAGAATGGTATCATCAAGATAATTAGAACTTTTTATCTTCTCTAATATTGATTCCATGCCAGTATCAGCAATTTGAAAAGCCATTGTCGCTTTATCGGTTGAAGAAGACGAGCGCAATTCAGTAGTTGAAATAGTTACTGCTCCCAATGAAATAACCAAAATCGTAAGAACAATAATTAAAGTAAATACCAACACTGAACCTTTTTTTCTTTTAATTTTCATAAATTTTCAAAAGATTATTTCCACTAATTTACTGAATGCCTGCTTTTTCATAATCACGCAAAGAAACAGAGGATTGCAGTTTTATCAATTCTGAATCTCCTTTTTGGATGTTAAGCATAATCGTGACCTTTCCCACTTCCTCAGATCCAACGACAGAACTTGAGGAGACTGTACTGAAACTTCCACTTATTGATCCAGTTGTCATTTTTAAAAATTCATCCGCCGCAAAATTTCTAGCAGAACAATCACTCAACGGATCAATACTCGTTGCCATACTGTCATCATATGCACGCATTAATTGACCGCCGTTTATCTCATAACGCACGCAAATTTCTTGCGAATAATCAAAAGCTTGGACAAAAGAATTTCCATCATCAACAATCGAACTAGTTCTGAGAACTTTCGCTATCTCACTCATTGCAAACTGAACATTTTCTATACTTTCCTGAAAATCGCGAATTTTTCGATAATTATTAAACAAATTAGAAAAAGCATCCGTGGAAGCGGCTATTATAATAACGAAGATGGAAACTGAAACTATTACCTCCAAAAAAGTATATCCTTTTTTATTTTTTATTTTTAACATCTTCATATGACACCTGTTATTTTTAAATATTTTACTCTCCCCATTTTGTCAAAATAGATACCGCAGCAACACATCGAGTCGCAGTACTACAATCCGAAAGATCAATCTTTGGCCAATCAGTTCCCCAAATCACCACACTAGTCAATTTTGCAGTGGCAGCACTGGCTCTATCTGAAGGAGCTCCGCTTGAATTAAAATATTGAATCATCACTTTTCTTTTAAATTTTGTTATAGTCGCACCTACTTTCATATAATATCCATCAGCATTGATTTTTAAAACCTTTGAAACTGCTGCGCTATCGCAAGTACCACGAATCGCCAATGAATTTTTATCAAGCGCACATCCGAGAGGAGTATTATCTGCAGCACGACTCACGTCCGGAAAATTAGTATTACTAAAAGTAACCTTTCCTGTCGCCCAATTATTATCCCTAACGTTTCTAGCAATTTCAATTCCTTCTTGCACTAACATTGATGCAATAATGCGATCGCGACTATCAGCGGAATTAGAAAAACCGGCAATCAAAAGATTAACCGCCGCCAGCATCGCCACACTCAAAACAAAGGCTGCTAGAAGTACTTCGCCGATAGAAAACCCTCGCTTGATTGAAATTAAAAACTTTTTATTTTTAATTTTTGATTTCATAACTATTAAACTAATTATCACAATCAAATGTCGCTTCATCACCCTCAACCTTCTTTACTTCAACAGCTCCCACGGGACTCACGCAAATAGCATAATAAATAGAATCTTTTCCAACCATAATTGTTTTTATTGCTCCAAGAGTATCTCCATCAAAATTATATACAATCGCAAAAGGAATCAAAAAATAAACTATCTGAGAGTTCATAGCTCCGGTAGATGCATTATTATAGAAAGAAACTCCATTTGGAAGAATAATACCAGAAGAATTAAGACTAGCTGAAACCTGATTAGGAATAGTGGTACTATAATATTTAATAATCGCATTACAAGTGACTAAATCTTCCGTAGTATGATTATAAAAAACACTATAAGCATTTGCGCTACTTCTTCTGAAACCAAAGCCGCAAGCGGTATTAGTCGCATCCGGCTGTTTTCCGGACAGCGCGTAATTTTGCGCCTCGCGAATACTGGAAGCCACCTGTTCTGCCGCTACGCTTACTTCCTTGTCGATTTTTCCTCTCTGCGTTGAAACAAGTGCCACAGTTGCCATTATTCCAATAATGGCAACTGTGACCAGAACCTCAAGAAGAGTAAACCCTGGAACAAATTTATTTTTTATTTTTATCATATTTCAAAACAAGTACTTCAAATATTGAGGAAAGGCTTGATATAAGAAAAGAGTTGCGATTGTTCCAATTACCAAAAAAGGCGCGAAGGGCACTTGGCTTTTCATGCTTTTTTTCTTAGATAAAATCAAAAATATACTAAAAATCGCTCCCGATAAAAAAGAAAGTACTAATGTTAGGAAAATTTTCGGCCATCCAACTGTAAGTCCGACAAGTATCGCCAAATAAGCATCACCCATTCCCATCCATTTCTCCTTGGAAAAAAATGCCATTGAAAAAAAGAATACCCAAGCAACAAACGCACCAATTATTCCGGAAAATGTTTGTGAAGAAAACATTGAAGCAAATTCAGAAAAATTAACTGCGTCAAAATATATATAAAATACCAGTGTCCAGCCGATTCCCGCCCACAAAAAAATCATCGGGATTTCCATAAACTTCAAATCATAAGCAAAAATCACCATTAGCGCGGAAAAAAGCACTAATAAAAATCCGGTTTCAATCCAAGACTGATAATCTGTCAGAGAAAAAAAACACATACCGATTAACGCAAAAAACAATCCTGTCAAAAATTCCACCAATGGATATTGCCATGAAATTTTTCCCTTGCAATCGCGACACTCAGCCCGCAGAAGAACAAAGCTAAGAAGCGGAATGTTGTCATACCAACGGATTTTGGCTTTGCAATGCGGACACATCGATCGCCCAGCGAACATCGACTCTGCCAAATTCAATCGATATACAACAACATTTAAAAAACTCCCTGTTATTAAACCGCCGATAAAAAAAATTAAAATAATCATATCTTCAAAAAAGTAAATACCCTATAAATATGTCTCGATTCCTAATTCCTTGAAAATTAGCATCCGGCATAGCCGATAATTCCAGTTTGATTAAATGTCGCACTAGTACAAGTCCCAAGGTTTCCTGTTCCAGGTGTAACAGTAATTTGATAATGATCATTGGCGCAAGCGGTGTTCACAACCGCTGTTTCCAAATTTGCATCATCCGGATAGACTGTTCCTTGGGCAGGATTACAAATTGCCACCGCGCCACCATCACCCGCATTTTTTTCTTGAATTATTCCTTCAGAATTACAACACATCATTGCCGCCGCATTCACACTGGACGCGGTTGATTTGAATGACGCATCCCTAGCCTTAATTCTCGCGCTATTCAAGGATACCAAAACGATGGAAGCCAAAATACCGATAATTGCAATAACAATCAAAAGCTCGATTAATGTAAACCCTTGTCTTTCTGTAAATAAATATTTTTTTAACATTATATAAAATATAAAACAATTTTAACCTCATATACCTACCAACTTTATGTTAGTAGGTAAAAAGACTAAAATTAGCAGTCCGCAAAAACAACTCCAGTATTTGAAATTGTAGCCGAAGTACATGCAGTTCCAGTTGCGCCTGGCGCAAGAACTCCGGATGTGATAATTCCACTAGATCCGCAAACAGGAGTAGTTGTCCACGATGTTGGATCAGGCAGAGCTTCGGTAGTATTATATGTTCCATCATCACAATCTATAACAACCGCCGCATGAACACTGGAAGCTTGTGCCTTAAACTGAGCATCCCTAGCTTTTGTTCTCGCACTGTTCAAGGATACCAAAACGATGGAAGCCAAGATACCGATAATTGCAATAACAATCAAAAGTTCGATCAATGTAAAACCTTTTTTCATTGTATTTTTCATATTTTCACCTCCATTCTTTTTTTTAATTTTTATTTTCTATATTTAAACCTATCCCAATTTCCTTACAATAATTATATCACACCCTCAATATAAAACATAGAACTACTTAATATTTCCCGTAATGTTATATATTGGCAGCAAAATCGCAAAAACCAAAACTGCCACACCAATTCCCAAAAACACAATCAAAACCGGTTCAATCAATGATGTCAAATTACGAACAATATTATCCGTTTCTTTTTCATAAAAACTGGCGATACTGTCAAGCGAACCATTCATCTCTCCCGTCTCTTCTCCTATTTTTATCATTCTGGTGACAATTACGGGAATATATGTCGACCGGGAAAAAATACTGCTAATATTTCCCCCTGCCTTGACCTCATCCGCGCCACGAAGAATGATTCCCTTGTAAATAGTATTATTGACAACTTCGCTTACCACCACAAGCGCCTGCACAATCGGAATTCCTCCCGCTAAAAGCATTGAAAAATTACTAGAAAATCTGGTTATATATACATATCGCGCCAATTTTCCAATAATTGGAATTTTCAAAACAACAAAATCCCAATCTCTTTTTCCGGATTCCGTTCTAGTGTAATACATACTCCCTCCGACAACCCCCAAAATAACCACCAAAATCGCCCACCAATAATTTTCAAAAAAACTAGAAGTAGTAATTATCACTTGAGTATACCAAGGAATTTCCGCTCCCATATCAATAATAACTTGAGTAAGTTTAGGTATGACAAAAATCATCGTCAAAAAACCGATGATTGATGCGGCAATAATAACAAATACCGGATAAAAAAGCGCTCCTTTTATTTTCGCGGTAAGTTGATAATTTTTCTCGATATTATCGGCGATATAGGAAATCGATTTTTGCAAATTTCCAGAAACTTCTCCCGCTTTTACCGTACTTACTGTGAGAGCTGAAAAAATTTCCGGATGTTTTTCAAGACTTTCTGCCAGTGTCATTCCGTCTTCGATATCATTAGAAATTTCCTGAATAACCCTGCGCAATGCCTTGTTTTCCATCTGCTCGCGCACTGCCTGCAAAGAATTAATAATTGAAACTTTAGCTCCAATCAAGGTAGAAAATTGACGAAAAAAAATCATCAATTCTTTCTGACTCACTCGATCCCATGAATTTTGCAAATCTTTGAGAAACTTGTTCATTTCCTTTTCCTGCTCAATAGAAAAAGGAACTAACATATTTTGATGTAAAACCTCAACCGCCGTTTCTTTGTTGACGGCCTCCACTTTTCCTTTTTTCACTTTTCCATTTTGATCTTTGGCTTCAAAAACAAATTTCATAATATTTTATTCGTCCTATTTGTCTTATTTGACTAATCGGACTTATTGGAATTTCATTTCTTGATTAACATTTTAAAATAATCCTTATTTTTAGCGTACGTAAAAGCATCATCAATCGTAATCAATCCTTTTTTCACCAAATCACTAAGCGATTTATCCAAAGAAACCATTCCTTCTCTCATTCCGGTTTCAATTACTCCGTCAATTTGATATGAACGATTTTCACGAATCAAATTTTCAACCGCATTGTTTTTCACCATAATTTCAACGGCTGGAATTCTATCTCCTCCTATCTTCGGTACCAAACGCTGAGAAATAACGCCAAGAAGAACATTCGCCAATTGCGAACGTACTTGATTTTGCTGATGAGAAGGAAAAACATCCACAATACGATCGATAGTTTCCGCACTGTTATTCGTGTGAATAGTTGCAAAAATCAAATGTCCGGTTTCCGCCGCTGTGAGCGTAGTGGCGATAGTTTCCAAATCTCTCATTTCTCCAATAAGCAAAACGTTGGCATCTTCACGAAAAACCGCACGCAATGCTCTTTCAAAATTCTGCGCATCCTGTCCGATTTCTCGTTGGTTTATAATACAACGATCTTGATCGTAGATATATTCAATCGGATCTTCAATTGTAATAATATTTTTCTCATAATTATGATTAATATAATCAACCAAAGCCGCCATAGTAGTTGATTTTCCGTGTCCCACCGGTCCGGTAACCAAAACAAGTCCTTGCGAATGTTTCGTGAAATCATAGAGCGCAGACGGCATATTTAATTCATCTAGAGTTCGGATTTTTGTCTGCACCAGACGCATAACGATACTAATGAATCCTTTTTGAAAAAATACATTCACGCGAAATCTGGCTTTATTCTCAAAATTATAAGAAAATCCCGTTTCTCCGGTTTCCGCCAATTCCTTGCTTTTTTCTTCACTGAGAAAAACCTTACTGATAGCTTTTGTATCATCCGCAGTTAAAATATTTTCCTTAGCTATTGGTTGCAACTTTCCGTCAATCCGAAGCGTCGGATAACGTCCCACGACAAAATGAATATCCGAAGCGCCCTGCTGAGCAACAAGAAGTAGCAGGCTTTTTATTTTTTGTTCGACATGAAATGATTCCATAATATTTATTTTTTATTTTTGTTTTCTATATAATTTATACATTCAGACAAAAAGCATTAGATTTTCAAGCACGCGAATACTATTCTATGATTAGTTTTACCTATCCAATCATCAATTGAATTTTTGCAAAAACTTCCGATGGAGAAAAATGCGATTTTATTAGATATTTATCTATACCTAGAGATTCTACTTCTTCAATATCATCAGCTTCCGACAAATTAGTTAACATAATAATTGGAATTGTTTTCCATTCATCGTTAGATTTTATTTTTCGAAGCGTTTCTTTCCCATCCATAAACGGCATTACAATATCCAATAAAATAAGATCCGGTTTTCTGCTTTCCATAAATTTAAGTGCTTCCGCTCCGTTTCCTGCCACTGCTACCTCATATCCTTCGGATGTAAGTTTGTAATTATAAATATCTTTCACGAAAATATCATCTTCCACCAATAAAATCAGCTTTTTATTTTTCATAGTTTCCGAAAAATTAACCTAATTATTGTTTTATAATTAAAATACTTTTCAAATCAATTTCATTCTACCATATTTATCCGCGATCATCATCCACATCCCCTCCGATAGTCAAACTTCCTTCCGTTACTCTCTCAACCTCTGAAAGAGCTGTCATCCCTTTGAGCGCTTTCAATATTCCATCTTGCTTCATTGTAATCATTTTTTGGCTTTTCGCCAATTCATCCACTTTCATTTCCTTACCCTCATTGATTGCCTCCTGAATACTTTCATTAACCTCAATACATTCATAAATTGCTAATCGACCCTTCAAACCAGTCCCCCCACATTCTTCACATCCTCGTCCTTTATAAAATTTCAATCCTTTGGATATGTCCAGATCATATTTCTTCAATTCTTCTTCTGGCACATTTTTTATTTCCTCTAAGAGATTGTTTTTTACTTTATCGGATACAGAAAATTCCTCTTTGCAAGAAGTACAAATTTTACGCACCAATCTCTGAGCAGCAACAGCCTTAAGAGAGGAAGAAAGTAAAAAAGGCTCAATACCCATGTCCACAAGCCTCGGAACTGCGCCAATAGCGCTGTTAGTGTGCAGGGTAGAAAAAACCAAATGTCCAGTAAGCGCGGCATGAATTGCCAGCTCAGCTGTTTCTCCATCACGAATTTCTCCTACCATAATAACATTAGGGTCTTGACGCAAGATTGAACGTAGCCCGTTAGCAAAATCATATCCTATTTCCGGCTTAATTTGACTTTGATTCACACCTTCTATTGAATATTCAACAGGATCTTCCAACGTTACAATATTTCTTGTATCTTGATTGATTACATTAAGAAATGAATACAATGTTGTTGATTTTCCGCTTCCGGTAGGACCAGTAATTAATATAATTCCATTCGGTTCATTAATTTTACGTGATAAAATCTCTTTGCTATGCCCAATAAGCCCCAGCTTGCTAAAATCAAAAATTCCCTTATCTTTAGTAAGAACACGCATAACTACTTTTTCTCCTCCGACAACAGGAAAAGTAGAAACGCGAAAATCAATATTTTCTCCGCCTTCACTCACATTGAATCTACCATCTTGCGGTTTTCGTTTTTCATCTATTTTCAAATTTGAAAGTATTTTAATTCTCGAAACAAAAGCCTTTCCTACTTCCATTGGAAGAATCAAGGATGCATAAAGAACTCCATCGACACGAAACCTAATACGATAACCATCATCAGTCGGCTCCAAATGAATATCACTAGCTCTTTTTTCAACAGCATGTTTTATTACCACACTTACAAGTTTTGAAACCGGAGCATCTTGTATATTATTTTGTTGGTCATCAACATTCCTTTTTCCCAACAAAGATCTTTGATCCTTAAATCTCTCTAATTCAAACGATTCAACTACCGCCTCTACTGCTTCTTCGGCAGTATTATATTTATCAATGATTTCCCTTACCACTTCCGCAGAAGCTATATGAATATTTATTTCCTTTTTTTCTTTTTCTGCAATAAATCTAAGCACGTCCAGTGCTTGAATATCCTGCGGATCAACCATTGCCACACTTACTCCCTTGCTTTCAGAATCTTCAAATGCAACCATATTAAAATTGCGCGCCGTTTTTTCCGGAATTATTCTCAAAATCGAATCACTGACTGCCGAAGGAGCTTTTTTCAAAAAAGGAATTTTCATTTCCTTTGCTCTCTCCTCTAGCGAATCCACTCCATTGTCAACTATTGAAGAATTTGATTTTTTTTCATCTTTTTGATGTTTTTTATTTTTATCCTCCATTTTTTCAGCTTATTTTTCATTTTTAATAATCAACCTAAACTTAAGCATCTTTTTAAACAAAAATTATATTAGGGAATAAAAGGATTGTCTTTTCCCGTATCACCAATATTTATTTCTGGAATTTCCACAATTTTATTTAATTTATTAATGGCAGTTAAATTAAATAATTTCTTTTCAAAAATTGGATCGTCAAATCCTAGCGCGGTATTATTATCCGTTGGCAAATAAGCAAAATATGCACTCACATCCATCGACAAAAAATCGAGATTCGAAACAGCATTCTCTTCATTTCTTTTATTATTATCCTTATAAATATTTATCGAGGACACATTATTTATAGTCCTCATTCGATACAAATTATCCAAAAATACAATCAACTGTTTATATGAACCGGAAACTTTAACATCCGCTTTGATGGATACTATTGAATTTTCTTTAGTACCCTCAATTTCACCAACAATATCACTGGAACTATTGTTCAGACCGGCAAAAGGATCTAAATAACTAATGTCCATATCAGATACGTCTCCGTATTTTTCCGCTATCCTATCTAAACATGCTTTAGCCATAGGCGTACTGGATAATTTTTTATTTGCACTACCTTTTGCTGTTGTTAAAACTTTATCATCATCATCCTTCAATTCTTCACTTTTAACATTTATGCCAATAATGCTTACAGAAGAACTGTTTCCGATATAATTTATATCATTAATGATGTTTTCATTCTTTTCTTCAATTGGAAAATATTCATAAATCTTGTCCACTGAGACTTTTCCATCAGTAGAACTCATAAAATTTTTCAAACTTTCAGCGTTTTGAACTTTGAAATCCGCTTCTTCCAATTCGCATTTTTTTATATCTATGCGCTTTTGATATTCTCTGATTCCCTCCAAGCCAAACCATGTCGGCCAAATGTACCAAATAACCAACACTATGGAAATTAAGATTGATAAGGGAACAAACAAGAATTTTAGTTTCATATTTTTATAAAATAATTATTCTTACAAATTATTTTCCGGATTATTATAATTAGATAAAATCATCGTTAATGTAAATGTTATTTTTCCCTCCTCCGTTCTGTTTGTACTGGAAATATCTACATTAGAAAACTTATCTGATTTTTTAAAATTTAAAATTTGACTAGCTATTGCATTATAGCTATCAGCTATTACGTTCAACGCAACCTCTTGCTTTGAATCTTCATATTTATAACTATCAATATAAACATTCTTTACTAAAAAATCCTCTATATAAGCAAGCACATCATTAGGATAAACTCGCTGTGCCAAATTATTATCAATCTTAGAAATCCTTTGATCGAAATCCTTAATACTGACAAGAGCCGCGCTTCCTAAAGAACTTTTCTTTTCGGATATTTCCTTTATAATAGCATTTTCATTTGAAACCAACTTTTTTTTATATAAAAGTTGACCAGCATAAATAAAAGAAGTCACGATCAGTAAAGTTATTGAAAAAAAAGTTCCGCTACGCCAAAAATTCAATTCATAGATTCTATTTTCTTTTTTTTCTTCCCTGTGAAGATTTATATTAACCATCGCTTTAATATTATTTTCGAAAAACCGAATAAAAATATTCAAGAAATTCGAAAAAATTTAAGATTTATATTTTCAATTAAATATTTCGCTGATAATCTTCCACGCCTTTCAATGCCGCTCCGACCGCAACAGAAAAAGATGGTCCGATATCCTTGATTACCGCCTCCAAATTTGCTTCATACTTCACTTTTTTCCACGGATTACCAATTATAACACCCTTTCCCAGCTCCCTTTCAAAATATTCCAATATTCCAACCATTTTTGCAGTTCCTCCGGAAATAATAATTCCATCCATTCGAGACACATCTTCTTTTTCTTGAAACATTCGCATTATTCGCTTAGCTTCCCCGGAAATGACATCCAAAGCGGAAAAATTTACACTCGCCTGATTTGTATTTATTAAATCTTTCTTCTCTTTTTTATATCTTTCTGCCCTAAACCAAGAAATATCCATTCCTCTGGAAATATTTTTTGTAAATTCATTCCCGCCAATATATAAATTACGATTTATAATCACATTACCTTTTTTAATTGCGGCAATAGTTGTCGTGCGCGCTCCAATTTCAATCAATAAATAATTCCCCATATCATCTCCCACAAGAGAACGTACGGATGAAAACACGTCCAATTCCAATGTAGCAGTTCTTAATCCATTTTTCATTATCAATTCTTCGTATTTGTTAACTTCATCTTTTGGAGCAGCCACAAGAAGTACTTTTATTTTTTCTTTCTCATTTTTTTCGGAAAAATCTTTGCCATTTTCTTCATTTTGAATGATTTTTCTATCCGCTTCTCCTAAATCAAGGACATCCCATGACAAATACACTTCATCCAAAGAAACGGGAATATATTTATACGCTTCGTATTCGATAGCATTTCCCACTTCCTCTTTTTTAATATTGGAAATCTCAATAACATTAACCAATCCGCTAAATCCCGGAATAGAAGCGCAAACATTTTTAGTTTTCGGCTCCATTTTATCTATGAGCTTACCCAAGTAAATTTCCGTAATTTTATTAATAGATTGACTATCCAGCTCTTCCTTTATTTGTTCTCCGCTAAAATCAATCCATGCATAATTCATCAAAGTAACTTTTTGATTTTCTAAAGAAAGTTCTACTGCCTTGATAGCGCTCCCGCCAAAATCAACCCCGAAAAAGCGATTTTCTTTACTCTTAAAAAAATTAAACATTCTTTTTTGATTTAACTTTTATTTTTATTTTATCTTACAATAAATAGAAAACATTATCTTCTTATATTATAATATATTTTTTCCACACAAGCAACTTGCATATCATATTTTTCCAAAATTATTCATATTAAAAACTTATCCCGGAAAAAGTTGACATTCAACGAAGATAAAAATAGAATAGTATGTACATATTTGATAATAACAAAAACTATTATGTTAGAACCAAAATTATCCAAAAAAATGACATCGCACGCGAAAAAAAGCCTCTATGAATCTGGCAAAATCGCTTTATTTTATGAATCTCCCTATATACTTTCAGAACATTTACTTTTCGCTATTTTCTTAGAAAAAGGAAGTATGGGTAATAGAATCTTGGAAAATATGAATGTGAAAAGATCCGACTTTGATAATATTTTTTCTTTAAAAAACTATTCGAACGATTCACGTGTCAATCAAGCGAAAGAAAAACCTCAATTATCGCCGGATGTTTCTCTGGCAATTACTCGCGCATATCTTGTTGCTAAGAAAATGGGTTACCCATACGTCGGAACCGAACACCTCATTCATTCTATTATCAAAACGCCAAATAAAAATATCTCGCGCCTATTGAAAAAAAATAAAGCAAAAAAGCAAGGGAATGGCGCTATGCAACAATCATTCCTTGAAGGATCGGATATAAAAAGCCTTTCTAAATTATTTGATCTTCCGGGTTTATCGCTTACCGGACAAGAATTGTCCGAATCAGAAACTCCAACATTAGATGTTTTTTGTGTCAATATCAATGATGACGTTTTCTTGAAAAAAGAAAAAATAATCGGAAGAGAAAAAGAAATAGAAAGGATAATTCATATTCTCGGAAGAAAAAATAAAAGCAATCCTCTTCTTATCGGAGATCCGGGTGTAGGAAAAACAGCATTAGTTTCCGCCTTGGCGCAAAAAATAAATTCAGGCAAAGTTTCTCCTCGGCTGGCAGGAAAAAAAATCTTGTCTTTAGATTTAGCGCTGGTTGTTGCTGGAACGAATTTTCGCGGAGAATTTGAAAGTCGTATCAAAGATATTATCTACGAAGCGGAAGAAAACGAAGATATAATCTTATTTATTGATGAAATTCACTCGCTTATCGGAGCAGGAAACGCCAGTGGCGGGTTGGATGCTGCCAATATTCTCAAACCTGCCTTGGCGCGCGGAAAAATTCAATGCATCGGAGCCACCACATTAGATGAATATAAGAAATATATTGAAAAAGATCCCGCACTGGAAAGAAGATTTCAAAACGTAATCGTAAACGAACCAAATACTCATGATACAAGAAAAATTCTCCAAGGAATAAAACCATCTTATGAAAAATTTCATAACGCTGAAATTTCCAATCAAGCGCTGGATCAAATCGTCGCTCTAAGCAGTAGATATATAACTGAACGATTTTTTCCTGACAAAGCCATCGACATCCTAGATGAAACAGCTTCAAGACTGCGAAACAAATCAACCGGATTATCTTTTTTGCCTGAAATTAAAAAAACAGAAAAACAACTGAAAGAAATTTCCACTGAAAAAAATAACTTTGTTAATACGGAAAAATATGAAGAAGCCGCTACTCTTCGCAAAAAAGAAGATTTGCTTGCCATACAATTAGAAAATCTAAAAAAGAAACAGCAGGAATTGGAAAAAACTAATCCGGTTTTTATTGACAGTAATGATATTACCAATACTGTTTCACAAATAACCGGCATTCCTTCGGAAAAATTGTCACATTCTTTCGCTCCCGAACTAAAAAATTTACATCAAAAATTAAGCTCCACAATAATCGGGCAGACGGAAGCGATTGAAAAAATAATTGAAGTTGTTTATCGCGCATATAGCGGAATAGGAGATCCTAATCGCCCAATTGGATCATTCCTTTTTTTAGGACCAACCGGATCAGGAAAAACATTGACAGCTAAAGAGCTGGCAAAAAACTTATTTGGCAATGAAAATTCGCTAATTCGTATAGATATGAGTGAGTTTATGGAAAGACACCAAACATCCCAACTTCTAGGAGCGCCAGCTGGATATGTCGGGTTTGGCGAAGGAGGAAAACTCACGGAAAAAGTTCGCCGCAAGCCTCACAGCTTAGTTCTTTTTGACGAAATAGAAAAAGCTCATCCGGACATTTTCAATATCCTACTACAAATATTGGAAGATGGGATACTCACTGACTCGGAAGGACGCAGTGTGAATTTCAAAAATACCATAATCATTCTTACTTCCAACACGGGAACTGCGGAATTTTCTGATATTTCAAATATGGGATTTGGTCAAAAAGAACAGGAAATCTCACAAAAATGGGCTAGCTTAAAAGAAAATTCCCTAAAAGAACTCAAAAGGCAAATGAAACCGGAGCTTCTCAATCGGTTGGATAATATTATCGCCTTTAATGTTTTGGGGAAAAATGAAATCAAAAAAATTGCAAGTCTTGAGCTGAAAAAACTTAAAGAAAGATTGCAAACAAAAAATATCCTTCTTTTATATTCTTCTGAAGTGTTGAATTTTCTTACGAAAAAGAGTCTCGCTTTTGATCAAGGTGCCAGATTCGTGCGTAAAAACATTCAAAAATTCATAGAAACAGAAATCGCCAAAGCTATTCTTGAAGAAAAAATCAAAGATAAAAAAATTCAATTGAAAATCGAAAATGAAAAGATTATTGCGATATAAGCAAAAGATTGAAAAATTCATCTTAGATACTCTTTTTCCAATTACTTGCCTTGGATGTCAAAAACAATCTGATCAATGGATTTGCGAACATTGTTTGAAAAAAATATCATTAAAAAAAGATCAGATTTGCCCGATTTGTGAAAAAATAATCACACCAAAAGGAGAAATATGTTTTTCTTGCCACAAAAAAAACTCCATTGACGGACTCTTGGTTTGCACTTCATACAAAGAGAAAATAATCTCCCGCGCAGTTGGATATTTCAAATACCGTTTTGTAAAAAGATTGTCTATTCCACTTAGTAAAATAATGCTTGAAGCTTCTCGCAATTTCGATCTACGTTTACCGGACATCATTATTCCGATTCCTCTTCATCCGCACCGTCTGCGCTGGCGCGGATTCAATCAATCGCAATTACTGGCACAATATTTGGGGAAAAATTTAACTCCCGGTTTTGATATTCCGATTTTAGAAAATAATTTAATTCGAAAATATTATACTTCACCTCAAATGAAAATAAAAAATTATAAAGAAAGACAAAGAAATATTCAAAATGCTTTCACAGTTTTACAAAAAGAAAATATTAAAAATAAAAACATACTCTTAGTTGATGATATTGCCACTACTGGATCCACCCTTTTTGAATGCGCCAAAATTCTCAAACAATCCGGCGCCAAAAAAGTTTTTGGCATTGTAATTGCTAGGCAAAAAGTATGATGTCGATAATTTTATAACATACTTTATTTTATCAGATCATCAAACGAAAAACGACGCACACTTGAAATATAAATAAATCAATGTTAAGCTTATTTTGTTGAAAAATTTACAAAAGGAGAGGTGGCTGAGCTGGTCGAAAGCACCACACTGCTAACGTGGCAGGGTTTAATCGCCCTCGTGGGTTCAAATCCCACCCTCTCCGCCCAAGACAAAAAACCGCCTTCAAAATTATTTTGGGCGGTTTTTTGCCTATCTTTTTTCTTATTTTACTTTTGCGCTCTATCTAACTGATTTATTTTTCATAAACCTTATTATTTTTTTCTTGTTCTTTTTTGGCTTTTTCTAATTCTTTTTTTACCGCAGCCAATTCCTTCTTGATAGCTTCAGAAGCAACCTGTCGTTTGATATATAAATGCATTAATGAAAAAACAATCATACTCGCAAAAATAATCCCGGCGGCATTAATTAAAAACAATAAAAATGAATTACTAATAATATACCAATCAAATCTAGCAATTCCAATTCCGGTAACTGCAAGTGGCGGCATTAAAGCGACAGAAATTGCGATTCCGGGTAATGTTTCGCTCAAATGCGGTTTTATAAGCGCAAAAGAAGCGGCAAAACCAGCGATAATCGCAATTGCAGCATAAATCAATGATGGTTGAGTGCGCGCTAAAATCTCAGAATTTTCCTGAAAATTTGAAGCAAAAAAGACAGTTACAATGGCCGAAGCGGCAATTCCAAATGTCAATGATTTTAATATTGTATAAAATGAACGTGCAATCAATTTTGTATCCGCGATTACTACGCCCAAAGAAAGACTAAGAATTGGATAAAGAATCGGGGCGATAAGCATACTTCCAATGATTACCGACGCACTATCAATGAGAAGACCGAAAGTTGCCATTAAAATAGAAAGAACCACCAATAAAAAGAAGTCTTGACGCGGTGTACTTTCGCAAATCAAGTTTTCAATTGCTCGTGCTTTATCTTTTTCAGTTAAATTATTGAATAATACGAGTGTCATTTTATTCTCTATTTTATTTTTTTATACTAGTATATTTTAATTATAAAGTATTTAGTTTTTTTGGCAATTTATTTAATATTATTTTGTGCTTGGCAGGAAGCTGGTCCGCCTATGGCGGGGAACCTTAGTGCGCTTGGCAGGAATCCCAGTCTGCTGGTCCGCCTATGGCGGGGAACCTTAGTGCGCTTGGCAGGAATCGAACCTGCGACCTTCTGGACCGCAACCAGACGCTCTATCCACTGAGCTACAAGCGCTTTTATACTCAAACATACTAACATTTTGAAACAAAAAAGCAATAGATAACTACTATCGCTTTTATTAAAAAATATCTTGTAATTTTTTATGACTAAATATGCAGTAATCTTTCCAAAGTATCGATCGCACTAGGAAATTGCCTTTTTTCCGGAATAAATTCCAATAATATTTCTCTAATTTGATCCGGATCTTTTTGATGCATCGGAATATGAACATATGGGATAAGCATTCCTTCAGTATGTAAACTAAGAATCCGCTGATGTGGTTCTTTATACATTATCCAAAAAGATTTAATGTCCTCAAAATCATATAATTCTTTTTCTACTATCACACCTCTGGACGTTATCGCGTATGTACATATTTGCGGATCTCTTTGCAAATAAACAAATCCCACAATTCCAATCAAAATAAAGGTAATCGCCATCAATGGGCTATTGGTTATCAAGGCATATGCAATAATTACTACCAAAACAAAAGAGGTAATCATATACCATCTTTTGTCTTTCGGATAATTTTCATATTCCGGACCCTGCCATTGAATCAACACATCGTTGTGCATATTTCTCGAATAATTATCTTTGTAATATTCTCTTTGTTCAACGGCTTTCTTATGTTTTAATAAATCCATTTTTTTATTTTTATTTCCTTTCCGTTATTATAATCTATTTACAAATTTTTTTCCAACTGTTAGGATTATAATAATTTTGAAAAAGAATATAATTGAATAGTTGAAGGCAACAGTCTTGTTAATCCAAGACTGATCTCCTCCAAGGGCATCTGCTCGCCCCTCGAGAAGACAAATACCTTAAACAGAAAAAATTAAATTTGATATGGAGAGATGGCAGAGCGGTCGAATGCATCAGTCTTGAAAACTGAAGACCCTTCACGGGGTCCGGGGGTTCGAATCCTCCTCTCTCCGCCAAGTTACAAGGCTTTTTTTATTATTTTTATTTTCTTTCCAAGAATTTTTCGAGTCAATTTGTCGTAATGATTTGAAACATCGGAAAAATAAAAAATATCTTTTTCTTTGAAATCTTCCCTAATATTTTTTCTTCGCAATAATTCTTTCGCCACTTCCTTAGCGGAACTTATCATTGCGACATTTCCGATCGATTTCCGAATAACCTTTTCAAGTAAAGGATAATGCGTACAACCCAAAACAAGAAAATCAACTTTCGCTTTTTTAATTTTTTTCAAATATTCATCAACAATTATTTTTGCCGCCGGATGAGAAGTCATATTCTCCTCTACCATAGAAACAAACAGGGGGCAGGCTTGCGAAATAATCCCGACTGTAGGATTATTTTTTTTGATCTTTTTTTCATACACTCGGCTTTCAATCGTTCCCCGCGTTCCGATAACCCCCGCCCTGATGTTCCGCTTTTGATTCTTCTCGGCGCTTAATTCCAATTTTATCCTATCCACCACCGGATCAATCACATTAAAAAAATTAATTTTGGGAAATTTTTTCCGTAAATAATCTCCGGCGAAAGTAGAAGCGGTGTTGCAAGCAATTACAATGTCCTCGACTCCCTGCGCAATCAAAAAGATGCAAATTTCCTCGGAATATCTCTGTACCGTTTCGGCATTTTTGTTTCCCCAGGGATAGCGCGCCGTATCTCCAAAGTAAACAATCGAGCAATCCGGCATCGCTTTTTTAATCTCCTTTACGACAGTAAGTCCCCCAACCCCGCTATCAAAAACTCCAATCATATTTTTTGCCGTTATCAATTAAATTACATTCATACTACCCCGTCCACCCATACTTGGCAATATTAAACATATACTCATTTGAACAAAAAATTGTCAATTAATCGCATATGCGATTAATTGACAATTTTGTTAAATTTTTTGCAAATTTATTTATCCTTAAAAATATCAAATTAAAAAATAGTAAAGATAGTCAGTAAATAATCAGGAAATACTTTATCCAAAATACCAAATGCTATATACTGAATTTATGGTTGATTTGGAACAAAAAATTGAAGAAATATCCGGGATTCGAGTTTCTCACATCAAAGCGCTTCACAGACTGGGGATTTTTACTCTGCGTGATTTGATTTTTCATTTGCCTTTTCGCTATGAGGATTATTCCAAGGTTATTCCAATTTCCGAAGTCGTTGTCGGAGAACAAGCTACTGTTATTGGAAAAATTATTTCGGTCAATGCCCGAAAAAGCTGGACCAAAAGAAAAATGCAACTTACTGAAACGGTCATTTCCGATGACAGCGGAAGTATTCAAGCGGTATGGTTCAATCAGCGCTATTTGGCGAGTGCATTGAAAGAAGGCAAGGAGCTACGTCTAAGCGGAAAAATAATACTCGGAAAAAAAGGTTTGTCCATATCCAATCCGGCATGGGAATTTTCTTCGCGCGATGCTACCCATACCGGACGACTGGTTCCAATTTATCCGGAAACGGAAGGCATTTCTTCCAAATGGATCCGCTGGCAAATCGGAAATATTTTTCAAAGTGATTTTGAGATTGACGATCCGCTTCCCGAAAAAATCGTGGAGAAACTCAATCTGCACGACTTGAAAAAATCTTTGATTTTTGCCCATTTCCCAAAAACCGAAAACCATTTCAAAATCGCCCGCAAAAGATTCGCCTTTTCCGAAATGTTTCTCCTACAATTGAAATCATTGCAAATCCGCTCGCAGTGGGAAAATGAAAGCGCAGTTGCGATCAAAGATAAAGAAAATATAACTGATGAATTCATCAAGGGATTGCCGTTTGAACTTACCGGCGCGCAAAAAAAAGCAACAAAGCAAATCCTGTCCGATCTGGAAAAATCCCACCCAATGAATCGCTTGCTCAATGGAGATGTGGGAAGCGGAAAAACCATTGTCGCCGCCATTGCCGCTCTCAAGGTCGCTTCTTTCGGTCATCAAGTCGCCATTATGGCACCCACCGAAGTTCTCGCCCTCCAACATTTTGAAAGTTTTTGCAAAATATTTAAAGACTATAATATAAATATTTCTCTATTAACAAACTCTTATCAACTAATATCGCATAATAAAAATTCAGACATTAAAAATTTAAAATTGTTTGAAAATTATAAATTGAAAATTGAAAATTTTTCCAGAAATACTACAAAAGTAAAGCGCGATGATTTACTTCGATTTATAAAAGAAATGAAGATGAGTATAGTAATAGGTACTCACGCTTTGATTCAAAAAGATGTGCGGTTTGGAAAACTGGCGTTGGTTATTGTCGATGAACAGCATCGGTTCGGTGTCGGACAGCGCGCTTTTCTCCAACAGCAAACAACTGAAATATCTGATGGAGTAAAGAACAAAATACCTCATCTGTTAACTATGACCGCCACTCCGATACCCAGAACCTTGACGATGGCATTTTTTGGCAACTTGGATATTTCCCTTTTGGACGAAATGCCGAAAAACAGAAAAGAAATCATCACAAAAGTTGTCGCGCCGATTGAAAGAAAAAAGATATATGACTTTGTTCGCGATCAAATTCAACAAGGTCGACAAGTTTTTGTCATTTTACCGCTCGTGGAGCAGTCCAAAGCCATGAGCGAAGTCAAAGCGGCCGTGAGCGAACACCAAAGATTATCGGAAAAAATATTTCCCGATTTGAAATTGGGCCTGCTCCACGGAAGATTGAAATCAAAAGAAAAAGAAGAAACAATGCAAGCTTTCAAGAATAAAGAATATAATATTTTGGTTTCCACTTCCGTTGTCGAAGTTGGAGTCGACATTCCCAATGCCACGATTATGATTATCGAGGATGCCGACCGCTTCGGACTCTCTCAGCTTCACCAATTTCGCGGACGCGTGGGACGCGGAGATTTTCAATCATATTGTTTTCTTTTCGGCGCGTCATCTAATGCCAGATTGAAAACTATGGAAAAATATTCCAGCGGATTTGATATCGCGGAAAAGGATTTGAAACTTCGCGGTCCGGGAGAATTTCTGGGCTCGCGCCAATCGGGATTGCCCGATATTACAATGGAAAACCTGGGTAATATCAAACTAATCGAAATTTCCCGCCAAGAAGCGCTCAATCTACTCAAAAATGATCCCAAGTTGGAAAACCATCCACTCCTGCAAAAAGAACTGAAAAAATTCAAACAAAACGTGCATTTAGAATAAAATCCTTGACAAAAATCAAATTCTGAGTAAAAATCGGCATATGGGAACGGAGGGAGTTTTTTGAAAATACCATAAAAGATGGGGAGAAAAAAAATATGAAAAAATATGAAATTTCTGAAGAACATCCAAATGATAACCTTCATGGAGAGGTTGTTATCATACTCGATACCCTTGGCAACTGCCAAGGGGAAAAAAGGGTAAAAATAAAGTTTTCCGACGGTACCGTTGGAAATACTTTTAAAAAATTTTTGGAAAAAACAACTCATTAAACATAACTCCTCCCCCGCCCCTAGCCCCTGATCTTATTCGACAGCGCATCGAAATAAAGTGACGGGGCGCTTTTTTTTATTAGAAATTTTCTAGATTCCCGCCTTCGCGGAAATGACAGAGAGATTATAAAGAAAAAATATTTTATTATTTTTTTGTCTTTATCCTTTCATACAACTCAATCATTTTTTTTGCGCAAACTTTTGAAGTGTAATTTTCCATAGCTACTTTTTTGGAATTTTCACCAAACAATTTTCTTTTATTTTCATCGCCAGCCAAATCAAAAACCGCATCACTGAATTCTTTTTTATTTTCAGCTACCAAGTATCCGGTTTTTCCATCAATAACCAAATCGCAAATACCCGTCGCGTTTACCGCCACCACCGGAAGCCCGGAATACATCGCCTCGGAAATAATCATCCCCTGCGTTTCGCTTTTAGAAGCATAGACAAAAATATCCGCTCCGGCATAAAAATTCTTCACTTGATCGCGACCGACTTCTCCGGAAAAAAATATTCTGCTGTCCAATTTTTCATCTTTGCTTTTTTCTTCCAAAACTTTTTGCAAATACCCGCCTCCGGCAATCAAAAACTTCGCATTACTCTTTTTTTTCAAAACATCAAACATCGCTTCGAACAAAAATTGCATATTCTTTTCTTCCGTTAATCGAGAAACCAAAAGCAGTAAAATTTCATCCTCGCTAATATTGTATTTTTTTCGAATACTCTCTCCATCGGCACCTTCAAAATCCTTTTCATCCACCCCGGTTGAAATCGCAACGATATTTTCGTTGGACACTCCCCATTTTTGAATAATATTTTTCACTGAAAGAGTAGGAACAACCACCGCATCCGCCTGATTGGCATATTTTGCCGCTTTTTTGATTATCCAATCTGCCGCCATTTTCTTTGGCACAAAAGGAACGAAATTTGTGTATTGATCATACAAAGTATGCCAAGTGAAAATCAAAGGAATATTTTTTTTACGCGCCCATTTGCTCGCCGCCAATCCAAGAAGATTGGGATGCTGGCAGTGGATAATGTCCAAATCCAATTCCGCAATGATTTTGTCCATCTTGTGGGAATATGGAATCGGAAGTGGAAAACGAAATTTTATGGCAATATCCAAAGAAGGATAACGAAAAACGTTCGGATTTTCATCCTCATATCCTTTCCAGGCGGGAGCAAAAATATATACCGTGTGCCCCATCTTCTCAAATTCCTTGCGGAAACTTTCAATTGAACCCGAAACGCCATACGGATTGGGAAGATAATTGTTGGTAAAAATCGCTATGTGCATCGGTTTAAAAAATCCAAAATATCATCAAAAACATACTCATTTTTGATATCGGAAATAAAAGTATGATAAGCTCTTTTGATATATTTCATATCTTTTATCTTTGAACTGATTTGAATGTAAATTTTTTCCATACTTTTGCGGCAAACAATATGATCACTGGTCGATTGCATCAATAAGCATGGTTGCTTCACCAAATTCAAATTTCTTCTTGCCTCCCGCACAACCTCCGCTGCCTCCAGTACATTTTTAATCGGATAGGTTTGATAGGAAATTAAGCGCGTAATCGTTTCTCTTTTTCCAAAAGTTGGCGGATAAAACTTTTTTCGATATTTTCTAAATTTACTTTCGATTGTTATGAAAAATTCCACTATTTTTTCCAAACGCAATTTATACGGAGTCGCCATCAAAACAATACCAGACAATTCCGGATGTTTTTTTGCTAAAATCAAAGCCAGGCTCGCCCCAATCGAAGTTCCCACTACAAAAACTTTTTCATTTTCTTTGGCAAGTTTTTCATAAGCTATTTCAACATCATAAACCCAGTCCGTCCACCTCACATCTTCCAAATCATTTGAAGTTGTTCCATGCCCGGAAAGCATCGGCGCATAAACCGTATATCCGTTTTTATTCAAATATGTTCCCAGCCGACGCAACTCATACGGCGTGGTCGTCCATCCATGAATCAACAGTATCGATTTACCGTTGTTTCCTTGAAAAAAAAATGGCTGATTCAAAAGATGTTTTTCTTTTTTATATAAAACATAAGGGTCGGCAAACGCCGCGCCCTTAACTTTACCAAATATTTTTTTCGCATTCTCAATCATACTCAAATCTTATGCCATTTTTCAATTTTGGACAAGAAAAAAAGCAGGATCTTATACTTCTACTTTTTTATATATTATTTCCATTATTATTTTTAAAAAGTTCTTTGGATTCGTATTTTTTGTACAAAGTTATGCCGAAAAATGAAACTACTGCTACTCCTCCAATTGCCCAGCCGATCCAATCGATGTATTGGCTGATTTCCCTCCACAGATAGCCGTAAAAATATCCCATCGCCACCAAAAATCCGCTCCATACCACCCCGCCTAAAATAGAATATTTCAAAAACTTTCGAAAATCCATTTTCACGATCCCTGCCGCCGTAAAAGTCGCCCAGCAAAGTCCGGTGGTCGATTTGACCGCGAAAATAGTTTTTCCTCCATGACTGGCAAAATATTTTTCCATTTTGAGAACCAATTTTTCCGTAATGCCGATATATTTTCCAAAATTCCGCACAAATCCCATTCCCCACCTATATCCGGCACCATAAAGCAAAACATCTCCGACCGAATCTCCCAAAATCGAAAAGATAAGCACAATCCAAACATTAAAAGCACCGAGTGCCGCCAAAGTCGCCGCAAAAATAGTCGCTATCGGTCCTTCGACAATCATCAAAGGCAACATCACCCAATACCCATATTGGGAAAGAAATTGAAAAATTTGTTGTCCTGTTTGCTCCATAATTGTAATTTTACACCCAAAATAAAAAATCTGCCACTAACCCTTGATTTATTTTTTATCTGTGTTATGCTGGATAAAGTTAAATTTCAATTTTGGCGCTATCGTCTAGTGGTTAGGACACCAGGTTTTTCACCCTAACAGGTGACCACCCGCCAGGGTGGCATCCTCGATGCTCAAAGGAGAGATTATCAAATAAGAAAAATATTATTAAAAATTAGGTTTTTGATGATATAAACATAATATGCAAGGCGCTATCGTCTAGTGGTTAGGACACCAGGTTTTCATCCTGGTAACCGGAGTTCGATTCTCCGTAGCGCTACCATCAAGAGGAGTTCTCTCCCTGACGGGTGACCAGCGGACTGGGATTCTCCGTAGCGCTACCAAAATGAGCCGCCTGAGGGCGGTTTTATGTTAGAATAGATATATGAATATTTTATCCATCGAAACATCTTGTGATGAAACCGCGATTGCTGTCATTAGTTTTGATAATGACAATTTGAACGTGCTTTCCAATATCGTTTCTTCACAAGTAAAACTTCATGCTAAATGGGGCGGCGTAGTGCCGAATTTGGCGGCGCGCGAACATCTCAAAAATATTCTTCCCGTCCTCAAAGAAGCTCTCGACACTACTAAAATTACTCCCAAAGAAATTGACCTAATTGCCGTTACCGCCGGACCGGGACTTATTCCGGCACTTCTTGTCGGCACCAACACCGCGAAGACATTAGCATACAAATGGAAAAAACCGCTTCTTGGAATTCATCATATTGAAGGACACATATACGCCAATTTCATTGGCGAAATTTCCAATTCTCAATTTCCAATTTCCAAACAATTTTCAAGTTCAAATAATCAAATTTCAAAACAAAAACATATTAGTTCAAAATTAAATAATTTAAAATTCAATAAAAATTACAAATTAAAAATTAAAAATTCCAGTATAAAATTCCCTGTCTTATGCTTGGTCGTTTCCGGTGGCCACACGCAATTAGTTTTGATGAAGGATCATCTGCAATATGAAATCGTCGGACAAACATTGGATGATGCCGCCGGCGAAGCTTTTGACAAAGTGGCGAGAATTCTGGATTTGGGATATCCAGGAGGACCAGCTATTGCAGCAGCTGCTGCTGCAAATTTCAAATTTCCAATTTCCAATTTCCAAACAATTTCCAATGACAAAATTTCAAAATCAAAAACAAATTCTTCCCATAAAATAAAGCTGCCCCGTCCGATGCTACACTCGAAAGATTTCAATTTTTCTTTTTCCGGACTTAAAACCGCGGTCTTGTACCAAATGAAAAAATTTCAAGAAAATAAATCGAAAATTGATAATTGGTCATTGGTCATTGAAGAAATGGCTTGTGAATTCCAGCAAGCCGCCATCGATGTCCTTGTCCACAAAACCATCAAAGCCGCCCAGCAGTACAACCCCAAAACAATAATGCTTGCCGGTGGAGTGAGTGCCAATAAAGAGCTTCGCAAACAACTGGGAAAAAATATAGAAGAAAAATTACCCGCCACCTCCTATATAATTCCGGATATTTCACTAACCGGCGACAACGCCGCCATGATCGCTAGCGCCGCCGCTTTTCGCTGGCAAAAAATGTCCGCCCAAGAAAAAGAAAACGCCCAGCAAAACTGGAAAAATCTGGAAGCCGACGCGAATTTGAAACTAGGATAAACTTACATAATTCTTATCGTAATCAGCTAAACGTCTTACTAATAACTATTTTGTTTTAGCATAAAAAAAGCCTTACATGGAATATTCAATGTAAGGCTCAAAAAATTCGCCACGAGGACTAATTTTCAAGAGAGCTAGATCTAGAAAACAAAATCTTGAGAGCTAATTTGCAAAACGCAAGGCAGGGTTGTGGGAATAGAAGTCATCGTCAAGCCAGCGCCATAACAATTCCACCTCGTCGCCACCCTCGAAGAGATATGGGACATTGAGTCTGCCACGACAATCCAGAACGACAGACTTCCAGCCGAACACTGATTTACCAAAAAAGTACTTCCTAAAAAATCCGATACCTCTCTCCTGTATAACCTGAAGATCAGCGAAACCGAGACAGCCTTCAAGCAATTTCTTGGTAAGAAGATCTTCGTAGATCTCGGTGCCTATGGCACAACCATTCACCTGCTTGGAGTGAAGCCACAGCTCAATTTTTCTTACATCGAAATCCGTAGGACCGACAAGCTCGAGCTTCAAATGTTTTACCTCTTTTACGAAATCCGGATACGCAGGACGGCCAGTGCGGTCGACGTAAACAATAGGATTCCATTCGTTTCCGACCTTCTCTTCTAGTATTTTGTCCACTTTTCTGTCCTCCTAATCGTTTTTTGGTTTATATATTTAAAGCAACCTGAATCGCAAATTAACCCGTGTAAAGAACTTTCATAATCAGAATATATATTTTACACCCACCAAGGTTTTTGTCAAACAAAGCTCGTGCAAAGCTAATTACTTGAATTTTCCCTTGTTTACTGATAATATAACAATATTGAAAAAATATTATTTGTAGCTCGCAGAAAATATCATGGAAAAACAATATGATCCTCAAGAAAACGAGGATAGGATATACCAAAAATGGGAAGATTCCGGTTTTTTCAATCCGGACAACCTAGAAGGTGAGCCTTATTCAATCATGATGCCCCCTCCTAATGTGACCGGTGTTTTGCATTTGGGACACGCCATGGAAAATACCCTGATGGACATCATGGCTCGCTACCAGAGAATGCAAGGGAAAAAGGTTTTACTTCTTCCCGGAACTGACCATGCGGCCGTTGCCACACAGGCCAAAGTGGAAAAAATTCTTATTGAAAGAGGAATTAAAGACCCGCGAAAAGAATTGGGTCGGGAAAAACTTTTGGAAGAAATTCGTTCTTTTGCCGAGAATTCCAAATCCACCATTTTGCAACAAATCCGAAAAATGGGAACGAGTTGCGATTGGTCGCGTCTGGCATACACTTTCGACGAAACCCGAAGCAAAATAGTTAATGAAGTTTTTCAAAAAATGTACACAGACGGACTCATTTACCGAGGACATCGCGTGGTTAATTGGTCGGTCAAAGGACAATCCACCTGCTCGGACGATGAACTTGAATACAAAGAAAGAATTGGAAAAATATATACCTTCAAATACTGCCAAAACTTTCCGATTGCCATCGCCACCACCCGTCCGGAAACAAAACTGGGCGACACCGCCGTTGCAGTCAATCCGAAAGACGAAAGGTACGTAAAATATATCGGGCAAACATTTGAAGTTCATGACTTTGCCGGAAGCGGAATCGATTTGAAAATAAAAATTATTGCCGAAGATTCGGTTGATATGAATTTTGGAACCGGAGCGGTTGGCGTAACACCCGCTCACTCAATGGTTGATTTCGAAATGCGCGAAAAACAAATTTCGGCCGGCAATGAAATTAAACTTATTCAGGTTATCGACCAAAATGGAAAAATGAACGAAAAAGCGGGTCAATATCAAAACTTCGTTGTCAAAGAAGCTAGAGAAAAAATAGTTGCGTGGATAAAAAGCGCAGGACTACTCGAAAAAGAAGAAGAAATTACGCAAAATGTCAGCACTTCCGACCGTTTTGGGGATATCGTGGAGGTTCTGCCAATGACTCAATGGTTTGTCGCCGTCAACAAAAAAATTCCCGGCAAAAACAAAACCCTTAAAGAATTGATGAAAGAAGCTGTCGAAACAGGACTGAATAATGAAAGCACGCAAAAAATAACCATAACTCCGAGCAGATTTGAGAAAATATATTTCAATTGGATTGATAATTTGCGCGATTGGTGCATTTCCCGCCAAGTTTGGTGGGGGCATAGACTCCCTGTTTGGTATTGCCAAAATCCGGATTGTCAAAAACCTTTCGTAAGCGGATCCGACATGGAGAAATGTCCCCTCTGCGGAGGCACTGTAAAACAAGATCCGGACACCCTTGATACTTGGTTTTCCAGTGGACTTTGGACATTTTCCACCCTCACCGAAAAAGAAAGGGGAATTTTCCACCCAACCAGCTGGATGCAGATGGGTTCGGAGCTTTTATTCTTTTGGATGGCAAGGATGATTTTAATGAGCACCTATTGCCTGAATGAAATCCCTTTTAAAAATGTCTACATTCACGGAATGCTTCGCAATGAAAAAGGAGACAAATTTTCCAAATCAGCCGGAAATAACATCGATCCGATTGATATTTCAAAAAAATATGGAACGGACGCACTTCGTCTTAGTTTAATTTCAGGAATTTCTCCGGGAAGCGACAGTAAATTTTACCAAGAAAAAATCGAAAGCGCCCGAAATTTCATCAATAAACTTTGGAACATTAGCCGATATATCATCAATAAAAATCAGGAATCGAAAATCATAAATCAGGAATTGAACAAAAACAAGCTGACTTTGGCGGACTTTTGGATATTGCAGAAAATGTCGAATCTGATTGAAGAAATAATAAATGAAATAGAAACTTATAATTTTTCCCTGGCAATAGAAAAAATAAGAGAATTTGTTTGGAATGATTTCGCCGATTGGTATGTTGAAGTAAGCAAATTTGAAAACAATAAAACGGAAAAAAATATCATCTTAAACATGCTACTGGAAGATATTTTGAAAATTATTCACCCTTACGCCCCTTTTGTCACGGAAAATATTTGGAGTATTTTAGGGAAAGAAACCCTGCTTATATCGGAAAAATATCCTGAAAAAGAAAGCTATTGGAAACTTGCTAGTGCAACCCAAACGGACGAAATGAGATTTGATCTGATAAAAGAAATTATAATCGCCATTCGGAACTTACGCAGTGAAAACAAAATCGAACCCGGTAAAAAAATAAAAGTTGTTTTTGACACAAAAAATTCCGTAGAATTTGGCTTGATAAAAAATAAAGACTTGCTTAATTCTCAAGAAAATTTAATCAAAAATCTTCGCACCGGAGTTGAAAAAATTGAAATTATTGAAACTGGAGAAAAACCAAGCGACTGCGCTCATACAGTTGTTGCCGGAGTCAACATTTTTATTCCACTGGAAGGATTGATCGACATTCAAAAAGAAAAAACCGCTGCCGAAAAAGAAATTGAAAATCTAAAAAAATATATTTCAGATATGGAAAGCAGATTAAACAACAAATCTTTCGTTCAAAAAGCGCCCGCCCAAATTGTCGCGCAAGAACAGAAAAAATTAAAAGAAGCGCAAATAAAAATCTCCGAGCTGGAAAAATATCTTGAGAAATTGAAATAATAAAATGCAAAAAATAATTCAATCTTTTTTCTGGGGAATTTTTGCCGCTGGCTTTGCTTTAATTGCAGAAATTCTATTGCAAACTTTTCTCGGAATAATATTCTCCCCTGCCTATTTTTCAACTGTTTTTACTCATTTTTCCTTTTCTATTTTCCTATTTGTCTTGATTGAGGAAATATCAAAATACATCATAATTTCAAAAAAAATCCTGCTATATTCCAAAGAAAAATCGGCACTATTGAATACTTTTATTGCCGGAGCAGGATTTTCTTTTGTTGAATTGACTTTTATTTACAATTTTTCTCCTTTGGAATTTTTTACCACTCAAATATTAATACAAATAGCCATTCTGCATATTGCCACTTTTGGCATAATCGCATATTATTCAATTCCAAACAAAATCACCCTAAAACCCGTTTTATTCACATTCTTCATTCATTCCTTATACAATTTAATTGTCCTGTTGGGAGAAAAAACATTCCCATTAGCTATCCCTCTTCTACTTGCCATAATTATTTTGCTCAATATCTGGAACTTATTCACAGCCAAACACAAACTTGCATCATAACCGCTTTCAAATTATAATAAGAATGCTGGAAAGATGCGAAGGTTTATGCATCTAAAAGCGCATAAGAAAAAAATTAAGAAAAATTTAAAAATATGACTAAAGAAAAAAAATCATTTCTGGAAAGACTTACTGGATCCAAAAGAATTGAAAATGACGAAAGAGAAATGGGCGCAATGAATGTTTTTTCCGAAGACGAGGAATCAGAAATAACAATGCCTAGCAATAACCCTTTTCGAAATCAAGCGCGAGTACAAAACGAGGAACGTCAATGGAGTAATGATGACACCGGAGACAATGACGGAGAAGGTCAACTTACAATCGATGTTTATCAAACTGATAATGACATTATTATAAAATCAACAATAGCCGGAGTAAAACCCGAAGATCTGGAAGTTTCCATTAATAATGATATGGTAACCATCAAAGGAGAAAGAAAAACCGAAGAAGATATCGAAGAAGAGAATTACTACTATCAAGAATGCTATTGGGGATCGTTTTCTCGTTCGGTTGTTTTACCAGTCGATGTTCTTCCTGACAAATCAGAAGCCTCGCTTAAAAACGGAATTCTTACTATCAAACTTCCCAAGGCTGCAACTAACCAAGTAAAAAGAATTCAAGTTCGAGGGTTTTAATATTTAAAAAAATCAACGAACAAAGAAAACGCCATTTATCAAACTGGCGTTTTCTTGTTAAAAAGCAATTTTTAATTTATTCTGTATAATATGAGACTATACATCAAAATCAGTTTGTTTGTTTTTTTTATCGGCATACCACTATGTCCAGTTTTAGCAACCATGGAATCAGAAAATATTATCTTGAAAGTATCGAGCTTTGAAGAAGAAATTTCTAAAAAAGAAATCTCGGAATGGGTTGAAATATCAACAAAATTAGTTTATAAAAATTCTTATAATTCTGAAATTGAAAATATAAATTTTTGCCACTCGCAAGATTTTTTTTGTTTTTTTTCCCAAGACATTGAAAAAAAATACCATTTGAAAAACATAGACATTCAAAAAGTTAACCATAATAAAATAGAAACATTCCTTACTGACTTAGCAAGGCGTTGTGATAAAGACCCCGTAAATGCAAAGTTAGAAATAAAAAATGAAAAAGTTGTTGCGTTTGCGCCCGGTAAAAATGGCATCCATCTTGACATTGCAAAAAGTATCCAACTATTATCCGCAATGATTGGTGAAAAAAAAACTTTAACAAAAGAAATAACATTACCATTTACTGAAATTGAGCCAAAGATAAAAGAAGATAAAATTTCACAATTAGGAATAAATAATCTTATAGGGGAAGGAAAATCAAATTTTAGCGGCTCACCTAAAAACAGAATTCATAATATCAAAGTGGCTACCGGCAGATTCGACGGAATATTACTCGCTCCAGGGGAAGAATTTTCTTTTGTTGAAATTTTAGGTGAAGTTGATGGAGAACATGGATACCTTCCGGAATTAGTAATTAAAAATGACAAAACAGAGCCGGAATTTGGAGGCGGAATTTGCCAAGTTTCCACTACCGTTTTTCGCGCCGCTATTTATAGTGGATTAGAAATAACCGCGCGCAGAAATCACGCTTATCCGGTTTCTTACTATAATCCCCAAGGTATGGATGCCACAATTTATGTTCCTCTCCCGGATTTACGTTTTATTAACAACACTCCGGGAAATATTTTGATTCAAACAAAATTAAATGGGACAGAATTAATTTTTCAATTTTATGGAACTGATGACGGAAGAGTTGTAAAAATTGACGGTCCGCATATTACGGAAAGAAATCCTGATAGTTCAATGAAAACCTATTTTACCCAAAAAGTAACCTCGCTCAATGGAAAAGTTGTTTTAGATGAAACCTTTCGTAGTAACTATGATTCACCGAATAAATATCCACATCCTGGGCAAGAAAGTAAACTAACAGAAAAACCCGAAGATTGGTCGAAAAAACAATGGAATGAATACAAAAAAGCCAATGGGATTTAATTGACTAATTGTTTTTTTACTGATAAAATCATTACTGTCTTATGCATCCATAGCTCAGTCGGTAGAGCAGATCCCTCTTAAGGATATGGTCGGGGGTTCGAATCCCTCTGGATGCACAAAGGTTCTCGCCCTCTCGGGCGACCACTCGCAAGAGTGGGAATCCCTCTGGATACACAAAGCCCTCGTAGTTCAATGGATAGAACACCAGCCTTCTAAGCTGGTTATCTAGGTTCGATTCCTGGCGAGGGTACGAAATATCAGATGGCGGGTATAGTTTCCATGGCGGGTATAGTTTCCTCCAAAGGCGGACAAGCAATAATAAAACAAGGTTGAGGTAGAACAATTTGAAATTTAAAATATCAGATGGCGGGTATAGTTCAATGGTAGAACACTGGTTTGTGGTACCAGGTACGAGGGTCCGATTCCCTCTACTCGCCCAAAAAAATATTCCAGCCCTTGTGGTGAAATGGATATCACGCTTGGCTTCGGACCAAGCATTTCAGGTTCGAGTCCTGACAAGGGCACAAAGTATGAATAAAAAACGGCATTTGCCGTTTTTTATTTTTCACATTATTCCACTTCCAATAAAGGTTGAATAAAAATATCTTTTCCCAAGAATACATTTTTTTCATATTCATTTCTTTTTCTATTCGTTTCATCTATAATTTCCATCAACTTACCTTCATTAAAATTAATATTTTTTTGTTGCGACAAAATATACTCTTTTTTTTGATTTTCATTCCATGTAGAATCATACAAGCTTTGATATATTAAAAATGCTCCGTATGTAGAAAGTACGCAAAAAAATACAATAAAAATCATATTGTTATACTTTTCCCATATAGAAAAAAGATTTTTCGCTTTATTTTTAAAATTAATTTTTTTTATACTTTCTATATTCATACATTTTCAATTCATATAAAATAAAATATTGAGCGTCGAATATATAATCCTTTCTCCTTGTTCATTTATTAATTTTTCAACTTCTTTTTCTTTAGGCACTGCCACACCCCCGACAAACGGATTAATATAAGAACCGCTATAATTCACAGATGTCGGCTTCTCAATTGTTGTTTGTAATGAAAAAATATCTGCATAATAATCAAATTTTTCTACTTTATTGACAAATTCGACTAAATTTCGAAAACTTCCTTCTATTTTTATCTTCATAGTAATATAATTTTCCACCGCTGGCTGCAAAATATTATTTTGTTTTTTATTATCAGTTGATTTTTTTTCATCTTTTTCAATTTCATTAATTTCGATAGAAATTTTATTTCCCGTTTCTTCGGCCATTTTTTCAATTTTTTCTATAACCTCAACAACCTTATCAGAAGAAAAAATAATACCGATATCTTTTTCGCTTTTTTCAATAAGTTCATATTGTTGTCTCATTCTATCAATTTCTGAAATTTTCTTAATTTTATCCTCATGTCGTACAATCATTTTTTGAATTTCATTAACCCTATACTCTATACTTCTTTTTTGTGGAATTATTAAAAAAAATACAATACCCAAACCGATAAGCGGAAGTCCTAGAATAAGTATATTTTGCTTTTGTTTTTTCCAAAAATTTATCATTTATTTTTTGTTTTTATACATTTTTCTTCTATTTTGAACTCTGCTTCAAAATCAATATTATTTTTAGCGACAATATCTGAAAGTGGAATTTCCGTTTCAAAAAAACATTCGGAATTTTCTATTTTATTTTTCAAATCTAATAGAGATTCACGAGTGCTGGCTTTTCCGGCAATACTTATTTTTATATCCTCGGAAACAAATTCGCTTAATTTTATATCATCCGAAAAAACCTTGGCCAATTCATTCAAGACATTCAGCCAATCGAGATGTTTTTTTTGTAACATAAAAAAATTATCTATTTTAATATTTTCTTCTTCGAATGCTTTTTCATACTTTTCTATTTCGCGATATTCTTTACGAGATATTTCCATTGCATAAATATTGTCTAAAGATTTTTTTTGCAAATTAAGAATAAAATTAGCGCTAAAAAGTATTGCCAAAAAGACTAATCCAGCGAAACAAAGCAATAATTCGTGCCTGATAATAAGCCAGAAAAGTTTTTTTCTTTTTAGCTTTTCTTTTCTTTCTTCCGGCAAAAGATTTAAATATATATTCATCTGTTGATATTTTATTTAGAAAGATTATTGATAACCTCCTTTTAAAATTATATAAAAAAACTACCGCTTTGAAATATAATTCATAAGAGCTAGTCCTATCGCAGTCGCATATTGTACAGATTCATCTTTGTTCATTATGGGAATTTTATTTTTTATATCCTCCGCAATCCATGGGCTGCCTATTTCAACTTCTTTGCTCAATCTTTTTGACAAATATGGAATCAATCCTTTAGTATTAGCTCCTCCCCCGCAAATAATCACTCGATCAACATTCTTTGAATATTGCAAGCCTGACAAATAAAAATCAGAAGATTTCTCAATTTCGGAAATAAGATTTTCAATTACCGGACTCACTGCCAAAAATATTCCGTCCCCTTTAACAAAAGAACCTATTCCTTTGGCAAATTTAATCTTTTCCGCTTCCTCAAATGAAATATTCAAATTCTTTGCAATAACCCCACTAATTGATTGCCCGGAAACCGGATTACTCGAAGTAAAGCAAGGAATTCCATTATAAGATATTGAAATGCTACTCCTTCGATCCCCCAGATCAACAGCTAAAACAGTTCCGTCTTGCTTCGATCCGCTCAAAAGACTGCGCGATTGAGCGACAGATTCAATTTCTAGCCCAATAACCTCCAATCCGGCTGCTTCCAATGTTTCAATAAATTGATCTATCGTTTTCCTTGAAACAGCCACGACCAAAATACTCATCTTATTTTCCATATTTGTGCCCAATTTTTCATCAAGCACTTGCCAGTCATAATAAACCTGATCGAGAGCTACCGGAATATTTGCCTCGATCTCCCATTTTATCGCTTCTCTTACCTCATCCGAATTTATTTTTGGAATATTGATTATACGCAAAAAAGCCTTCGTTTCAGGCAAGGAACAAATTACTTTTTTTGTTTTTATTTTTTTCGGTCCGGCATTTTTTATCGCCTTTTCAATAGCATCGATAACATTTTTTTTATTCAAAATTTCTCCGTCAGATATGCTTGCCGGCGCTATTTTTTCACTCCCAAAACTTCTAACTTTTAAAATTTTTCCCGACTCCTCCATCTGTACAACCTTCACCGATAAATCACTCAAATCCAAACCAAAAGCATTATCGGAAAAATCAATAATTTTTTTATTAAAAAAAGACATTTTTTATTTATTGTTTGTTTTTTGTTAGTGGTTTTCACTTATATTATAACTCATCCCACATATCTAGGGAATACTCTGGACTGGCTGGAAAATATGGTGGCGGATAATACAGTAAATTATTGTCATAGATCAAATTTCGATTTACGTATCCCGACGAACGTGGACATGAATCTAAAATTGCAAATCCATATCGATTGTTAGTTGCTATTGCTCCATAAACAGTTATCGTGTCTTTATGGTCCCAGCAAGAAAGATCGTCACACGGACAAAAATACCACCCGCTTCCATTTCCCCATTCAAAAGAATTTCCACTTTTAATCTTCCATCCCTTTTCTCCTCCATTTCCCGCTTTATAATATGTAGAATAAAAACTTCTACCTACTCTTCCCGCCTGAGCAATCATAGCTGCATCTATTTTGAGATTATCTTCACTATCTTTAATTATCTCAATATCATTTTGACCTATTATTCCCAATACATCACTTCCGTCATAATTCGTATAGCTAATATCATTACCTATATAAACACTCGCTCCATCACCTCCAACAATATCCGCCGCCGCTACAGTCACTCGAACATTATTTATCTTTCCATCCAACCAAACATTATTTTCCACAAAAATAACCCCCCCATCTGGTATATTATGCGTTGACCATGCATTCGCGTAATTAATTATCGATTTTGTAAATGAATCATATTGATTTACTGTTCTTGCCTCAAAAGTTCCATCATCATTTAAAATTATGTGTTGACCCTTTCCCCCATGCCCAAAATATATACTGCCATTAACTCCAACATTTGCATCCGATTTCATCAGAGCTAAATCAGCTGACACTCCGTTAAAATCTTCTTCCGAAACCGGAAATTCCTTCCCTGCGCCAAACACCTCACCATCCATATTATCATTATATTCATCATCCCATGATGTCCAAACTCCCGGACGAGTTATTCCGGTATCCGGATCTACATAAGTTTCTTGCGAACTAGAAACAATATTATGAGCTATTCCGTCAAATCTTACTCCTCCATTAGAATGCAACAATCCAAAAACTTCCGTACCATCACCAAAACGAATACTGGCATTGCTTAAAACCATATATTCACTCCACGAAGGACGCCTGAATCGCACACGCACTGTTCTTTGCAGTGTTGGTTTTTTTACCGTCCAACCAGTAGATTGAACAACCACGATTGTAGAATTAGGATCGGGAGGAATTACTTCGATACTATATTGACCTATAACACCACCTTGAAGATCTTTGTAATCTCTCACGTACGGATCACTAACGCCAAGAGGGCTTTGATTCTCCCAAAAATCTTTCACCTGAGAGGCTGTTTTTCCTTCAACCTCATGCGCCAAATACCAGCGATAAAAATAAATTCCAGCTTCAGCAATTTGCAAAGTTTCTTCTCTGGCTGCTTCATATTGACTGTATTTCAATTGAGATACAACAAATTGAATCATTGAAACCAAAATAATCATAACTGCCGACATTATAATTAAAATATATGCCAAAGCGCTTCCTTTATAATAATTGATTTGATTTTTCATAAATAAATATATTTTTTATTAATCAGCACGATCATATTCATTAAGATTTCTAAGTGTCGCAAATGATTGAATATTTATATAATCAGGAGCGTTATTCGGATCGATATTTATCATCAAATGTATTTTTACCATCCGTATATCACTCACGGATGCCGGAACCGACATTGGATTATTGACTTCATCACTGGGATAATTTTCATCATAATATGAAAAAATTGGATGACCGACATCATTGGCAATATAGTTAGCAATAACTTGAACTGATTGATCTCCTGCCGAATAAACAGGAGGAATTCCACCAGGCTTAGTAACTCCAACCAACAAACTATTCTCATTCCTATAATAATGAACTCTTTCAGTTACTCCATCTTTATCAATATCGCAATAAAAAATAAAATCATTATCGTTAGCGGAAACGATCGGATATGATCCATTATCAGCTTGCCGAGCTCTTCGAGCCACATCTACAATTTTTTGAACACCACGCGATGCCATCATTGATGCCTCCCCTTCCTCAATAACAAATGAATTTATTTTCCAACTCTTCACAAAAAGTAACGAAAAGCCTTCAATTCCGATAGAAAAAATCGCAATAGCCATAATCATTTCAACTAAAGACATTCCTATCTTGTTTTTTTTAGAAATCATTTTATTTATTTTATTCAATAACCTACTGAGGTGTGAGCTGAATATATGACATATTTAGTCCGTCTATGCTTATTGTTGAATTATTATCATTAAATCCATCGGCACTAACTGACAATTCATAACTATCTTTTACAAGTGGAGTTTCATCTTGAGGAAAATAAACTTTACCAAATTTATCGGCAATAAGAGAAATGTCATATCCCAATAAATTGTTAGTAAGATGCACTTTGGCACCTTCAATTGCCGTTCCGCTACTAATATCCGAAACCGAAACAAACAAAGAATCAAAACTCTCATCCAATAAAATCGCTTTCACGTCAATATCAGATCCCGGATCTACTACAAAAGTATCGCTGTCTATATCATCATTCGGGATCATTTCATAAAATTCATAACCCTCTATCTCATCAGGAAGAGTAAAAACGTAAAAACCGGGACTTACATTATCAATATTTATTTCCCCACTTGAATCAGTGGATAAATCTTCATTGTAATTATATTCCAAAGATCCCGGCATTCCTTCGGAAATATTATTACCAACCAACCTTCCTCCATTAAGATTAAAAGAAATATTTGGAATAGGATTTCCAAAAAAATCTTCTGCTGTAATATTAATATCAGCTAAAAGATCAATGATAATTGATTTTATATTTAGACTTCCTTCAATTATTGAAGCATTCTGATCGGCCACCGGATCATAATCAGAATCCGGACTCAATGGCAAAGTCGTTATGCTTTCATAATTTTCTTTCGAAACACTTATCACATAATCATCCCCGGCTGGCATTCCGGGACGTAAAACTGTTCCACTTGAATCAGTAGATGTGGATATATTTATACCATTGGAAGCGCTGGATATATTGACCGCTACATCCGAAAGTCCATTAGCAGGAGTGTCAATAACATTAACACGCAATGTTCCTCCGCCAATATTAGTTTCTATTCCCGGAGGAACAAAATCCGAAAGTAAAAAAACTTGCCTAGACGCCGCCTCATCTCCCCATAAAATACTTATCCTAACTGTTTTATAGTCCGTTGCGACAACATCTGCACCTTCAGTACCATCAAAAACATCATCAATAAAACTTATATCTGTTTTGACGTGATAGCTTACTGCGTTAACATTTTCATAATAATCATCGTCAAGAACTCCTTGTGGTACTCCGGTAAGCGTTCCGATATCGTCATATTGAAGATTTCGGACAATTTCCATTTTTTGATTCGCCAATGAAATTGCCCCTAAGCGATTTTTTGCATCAATTATATACCGCGTTCCGAGAGTAAAAGTGGAATAAAAAGTCACAAGAATAATGGAAAAAATAGAAAGAACTACCAAAGCTTCAATAATAGTAAACCCTTTATTAAAGGATATTTTAGTTTTATGTTTTATTTTTTGCATTTTATTTATAATTCGCATATTCCCAATTAATTCATAATTCGTAAAAATTATTTGATATTTTCCATCAAACTGTACATTGGCTGAAGCATTGAAATGGCAAAAGCTCCCACCGCTCCCCCGATAAAGATCATCAAAATCGGCTCAATAATCGAAGAAAGATTTTTTGTTATCTGGTTAACTTCTTCTTCATAGAATTCTGCTATTTTAAGAAGCATATCATCAGTTTTTCCTGTTTCTTCTCCCACCTCCATCATCTGAGAAACCATAACCGGGAATATAATTCCATTATTTGAAATAATAACACTAAGAGCCACACCTTTTTGAATTTCCTCAATCCCGTCTCGAATCGCTTTTTTATAATAAAAATTTCCAAGCGTATTTGCTACAATATTCAAAGCATCTATCGAAGAAACTCCGCTTTTGAGCAATGAACTGTATATTCTGGAAAATCTTGCGCAATTAACCTTTATTACAATATTTTTTATTACCGGAAATTTTATCAAAATAAATCCAAGTGTTTTTTTTCCAAATCCTGTTTGTAGAAAAATTTTCATACCGACAACAATAAAAAAAACAATTCCAAAAACAATAACGTAGTGATCTCTAAAAAAGTTGCTAAGTCCAATAACGAAACGGGTCATTGGGGGCAAAACAACGTCCATATCCGCAAATACTCCTAATATTTTCGGTAAAACAAATGTTAGCATTAAAATACCAATTCCCAACATTAACGTCAAAATAACTCCTGGATAAATCAACGCCCCGATAACTTTGCTTTTTAATTCATGTTCTTTCTCCAATTGCGTAGCAATAATATTTAAAACTTCCTCCAAATTTCCACCAACCTCTCCCACGCGAACCATATTTACAAAAAGATCATCAAATACGCGCGGATATTTCGCCAAAGAATCACTAAGATTTACTCCGCCTTGAATTTCATTATATATATCTTCCAAAATTAATTTGAACTTCTTGCTTTTAACTTGAGTTGCCAAATTATTCACAGCGCGGGAAACTGTGAGCCCGGATGCTATCATAACACTAAGATTTCTGGCAAAAATCATTTTTTCTTTTAATGGAATAGTTGTTAAACGATCCCAAAAACGCACTTTGACTCCTGTTTTTTCTTCATCCAAAATTTTAATCGAGGTAATTAAAAAACCTTCGCTTCGCAATTGCGCGGCAACTGTTCTTTCGTCCTTGGCAGTGATTTCGCCTCCTTTAGATTGACCATTGGCACTTCTGGCTGTGTACGCAAATTTCGACATAATCACATTACTTTTAGCTTATTAGCTTCGTCTTTTCTAAAAAATATAAAACGATTTCAAAAACTAACAAATTATTCTTTTGTTACTCTCATAATTTCTTCTATCGTAGTAAGTCCTTGAACCGCCTTGCTTAATCCGTCTTCAATCATTGTCGACATTCCATTTTCCATCGCTTTCTTTTCAATAGTTTCGGTTGATGCGGATTGAGTAATCAATTTTTCAATATCCGGATCAATATCTAAAACTTCATAAATTCCCACTCTTCCATGAAATCCTTCATTACCGCATTGATCACATCCTTTTGCCTTATAAAAACGAATATCTTCCCAATTATCATCTTTTTTTACAAACCCTTTTGTTTGCTCGCAAACTTTCAAATATTCCAAAACTGTTTTTATATCAAAATTATCTTCCAATGTTTTTACTTCTTTTTTATCCATTTTATATTCTTGCTTACATTCCGGACACAATTTACGAACCAAGCGTTGTGCAATAATCACATTAACTGTCGAAGCAACAAGAAAATGTTCCGCTCCCATATCCAAAAGACGAGGAAGGGCTCCGGCAGCACTATTAGTATGCAGTGTTGATAGTACCAAATGCCCCGTCATTGCCGCATGCAAAGCAATTTCCATAGTTTCATTATCACGAATTTCACCCACCATAATAATGTCCGGGTCTTGACGAAGAAGTGCTCGCAAACACGCGGCAAATGTAAGTCCGATTTTCGGATTAACCTGTGTTTGATTTACTCTCGGCATCCGATATTCAACCGGATCTTCAACTGTACTAATATTAACTCCCGGAGTATTGATAATATCCATTATTGTATAAAGTGTAGTGGTTTTTCCCGATCCGGTCGGTCCGGTAACCAATATCATTCCATTGGGTTTCTTAATTTCTCGATGAATAATTTCCAGAGGTCGTCCTTGAAGTCCCATCTTTTCCAAAGTTAACCCCTTGGAAGATTCATCCAAAAGACGCATAACAATTTTCTCGCCGTCAAAAACAGGTAAAATACTTACGCGAAAAGAAATTTTATATTCGTCTTTGATTATTTTGAATCTTCCGTCTTGTGGCAAACGATGCTCGTCCAATTTCAAATTGGATAAAACCTTTATTCTCGCCACAATTCCTGGTAAAACTTGTTTTGGTAAAACCATCGCGTCGTGTAAAATTCCGTCTATGCGATAGCGAACGATGACCTCTTTTTCATCCGGCTCAATATGAATATCACTAGCCGATTGCAATATTGCGTGTTTAAGTAAGGTATCCACAACACGAATTACCGGAAGACCTTGAGCCATTTTCTCCAAATCCTCTCCAATACCTTCTCCATCCTCCTGATTTTCAACCGTCATTCGTTCAGCGTTTTTATCTATAATATCTCCAAATTCCGCTTTCAAACTTTTTTCATACTGGCGAATTACAGATTTTATACTCTCTTGTGTTGCCAAACAAGGAATAATTTTGAGTCCGGTTTTTTTTCTGATAAAATCAATCGTCTGAATATCTTCAGGATTCAACATTGCCACTTTCAATTCATTCCCTTTTTTTTCAAACGCGACAATATTGTATTTTTTAGCAATAGGTTCCGGTATAATTTGCAAAACATCGGAAGAAATAATATCCTTGGATAAATCAACAAAAGGTATTCCAAGAATATAAGAATACAATTTTCTCAACTCATTTTCATCTATCAATTTGTTATCCAAAAGCAAATCACCCAACGCTTTGCCGTTTTTTTCCGCATCTTTGAAAAATTTTTCCAAGGAATCTTTTTTGACAATATCCGTATCCAACAAAAAATCCCTGAGTTGTTTGTTTTCAATTTTCATTTTTGTTTTTTCCTACATTTCCAATACTCCTTTTATTTTTTCTACGATTTCTTTCAGCTGATAATCCGCTTTCACTAAATAAGTAGTTGCACCTAATGCCAAAGCTTTTTCAATATCGCGGATACTGCCCAAATTTGTAAGTAAAATTATAGGCACGTCTTTCGTAGTTTGATTTTCTCGAAGTTCAGTAATAACCTCATAGCCGTTTTTTTTCGGCAAAATTATATCCAGTAAAACCAAATCCGGATTTTTTCGCATAACCATTTCTACTCCGGCCTCTCCATCAGCCGCGGAATCAACGTCAAAATCTTCTTTTTCAAGAAAATCCTGCAAAGTCTCACGCAAAATTACTTCGTCTTCAATAATTACAATCTTTTTTTTCTTTTCCATATTTTTTTACTAATTTGTTATTTTTTATTCACAATCGGAAGTGAAAAACAGAAACTTGATCCGACATTTTCAATTGATTTGAACCAAATTTTTCCGCCAGATTGTTCAACATAATTTTTCACGATATACAACCCCAGTCCAGTTCCTTCGATTTTATATTTAGCGGAATTATCGCTACGAAAAAATTTCTCAAAGACCTTGTCTTGCTGTTTTTCTGGAATTCCTATTCCGTTATCTTTTACGCAAAAATTGATTTTATCGCCGTCTTTTTCCAAGCGAACTTCTACATATCCTCCATCTGCCGTATATTTTATGGCGTTAGAAATAAGATTATCAATTGCCACTTTTATTCTTCTTTTGTCTGCAATAATTTCCGGCAAACTTCCGGGAATTATCACATCCACTTTCACTCCCATCGCTGTTGCTAAAGGAAGATCAGCTTCATGGACTTCTTTTACGATATTTACGATATTGATTTTGTCTTGCGCCAAAAGCAAAGCTCCGCGATCAAGTCTGGCAACGTCCAGCAAATCCCCAACCAAACGCGACATGTGTGCGTTCGCTTTGGAAATTTCTCCGATAAGATCAAGTTGTTTTTTTCCCAATCCTTTTTTATATTTCGATATCAACAATTCAGATGCCCAACTCAATTCGGCAATCGGAGTTTTGAGTTGATGCGATGCCATTGAAATAAATTCGGATTTGATTTTGTTGGCCGCTGCCATATATTCAACATTTCGAATAATAAAAGTGCCAATAGTAAAAATAATAATTACTACCGCAAATTCACTGAAAATCAAAATTTCCGGCGAACCGTAATTCATTGAAGCAAAATAGACAACCGTCATCGCCACTACTACGATAATTCCCATCAGCAAAAAAAGAAAACTTGGCGCCTGCCAAATACTCACGCCTAGTTCATCTGCCTGCTTTCTAATATTCAAATCATTAACAATTTTCATTCGATTTTTATTTTTGTTTATTTTTTTTCACTTCGCACGATTAAACAGAAGGATGCACTTTTTTCAAAAAATATTTTTTCTTATTGTTAAAATTATACCACAAATAAAAAGAAAAACAAAAAATCAACAAAGTTTCGCAAAGCATTTAGCGGAAAGAAAAAATATTTCAGGAGAGAGATCTGAAAAAATCCTCTCTTTCCCCGCTTTGCGAAACTTTATTGATTTTAAAAAAAACTCCTACAATGAAACTTCGATTTTCAAATCATTGGAAATCAAGGTTTCAATAATAGGGTGAACTCGCAGAAACTTTGCGAGTTCACCATTGATTTCTAATTGCTCTTACTTTCCCTGCAAGATTTTATCCATATCATCCAAGGCTTTTTCAATCGGCATTATAGTAACATCTCCGCGATATTCCTGCTTATCCGTAGAACAAAACAAAAAACACCTCGCTTCCGGATAATCTTTCTTGAAAGCTTTCAATCCCTTCAAGTCATTGTTATTGATATTTGCTTTTCGCTTGATTTCAAAAGCCAACAAGCCCTTCGCGCCATATAACACAAAGTCAACTTCCACTCCTGTTATCGAGCGCCAATAAAAAATTTCATAATTCAATTCCAAATAATCATTAAGTGACCGTATTTCCTGCAAAAAAAGAGTTTCAATAGCCGGTCCGTCAATTTCCGCCTCGCTATCAAGCGGACCGGTTGGACGGAGCGATCGAAACACTCCAGTGTCAAAAAAATAGAATTTACTGTGAGCAATCAACTTCCTTTTTGCGCGCTTGTTAAAAACCGGCAGGCGCAAACCTATCAACAAATCTTCTAAAATTCCAAAATAATTTTCCACTGTTTTTCTTTCCAACTGAGTTTCCTGGGCAATTTGAGAAATATTCAAAACCTGTCCTTGTGAAAAAGAAGCTATTTCCAAAAATCTGGTAAAATTGCCGATATTACGAGTCAAACCCTCTTGCAAAATTTCTTCTTGCAAATAAGTCTGCACATATGAATCCAGGAATTTTTCCGGATTTGAAGAATTATATGCCATCGGCAATTGTCCATATTTCAATGAATACAAAAGTGAAAATTTTTCTCCCAACTCTTTTCTGACTAGTGGATGAAAATAATATGTCAGCGCCCGCCCCGCCAGCAAATCCACTCCTTTTTTTCGCAAGCTTCGCGCGCTTGATCCGGTTAATATGAACTTATACTTCTTGCTTTCAATCAAACGATGGACTTCATTCAAAAGGGCGGGAATTTTTTGCACTTCGTCAATAATAATCCAACCAAAATAGCCACTTGGAATATAATTTTCCAATTTTTCAGGCGAAGCCATCAATATTCTGTTTAATTTAGATTCCAGCAAATCCAAATAAACCGCTTTGGGAAAATTAGCCTTCAACCACGTGGTTTTTCCCGTTCCACGCGGACCAAACAAGAAAAAACTTTGATTCAAGTCTTTATTCGGCTTGTAAATTCTAGTATACATATTTATTATGATTATGGAATTAGTAATTCCATTTTATCATATTTTTTGGAATCATGCAAGCCATTCCTGCTATATCGAGCCTTACGCACTAGGTTTTCCGAAAAAGTTTGTTTATACCTTAAATTCCACCACATCTCCGTCTTGCATAATGTAGTCCTTGCCGACGGTTTTGACCGCGCCGAGTTCCTTGGCCCGCCCCCAAGATCCGATTTCCAAAAGTTTTTGCCAATTAATGATATCCGCGCGGATAAACCTTTCTTGAAAATCTGTGTGAATTGCCGCGCCGGCTTCAGGAGCAGTCGCACCTTTTTTGATTGTCCAGGCGCGCGTTTCAATTTTTCCGGTTGTCAGGAATGTTTGCAATCCCAAAAGATCATAGGCGGCAGTTATCAAATCATCGATATGCGACACCAATTCCATCTCTTTTTTTTCCTTCTCGCTCATTTCGATCAATTCTTCCTCAATTTTCACATCTAACTTAATATGTTTTCGCTTTTCCAGATCATCAGACAATTTTTGCTGAACATCCGCCACATTATACACATACAAAAAAGGTTTCATTGTAAGCAAGGACATATCGCGAATAATATTTTTTCCATTTTCTTCCTTCATTGCCTCTTCAAGTCCTTCCGCTTCATTGGCAAGACCGCCTTTTTCCAGCGTCGCTTTTATTCTGCGGATAACTTCCATCTGCTTGTCAGCGCCTTTTTTGTTTCCCCGCACTTCTTTTTCGATTCGCGCTTCTGTTTTGGAAACTGTTTCAAGATCGGCCAAAATAAGTTCGGCATTAATCACTTCAATATCACCAACCGGATCAATTTTATTATGCACGTGAGTTATATTTCCATTTTCAAACACCCGCACTACTTGCACAATCGCATCCACTTCGCGGATATTCGCCAAAAATTTATTCCCCAATCCCTCACCTTCCGAAGCGCCCTTAACAATCCCGGCAATATCCACAAATTCCACAATTGCCGGCACAATTTTTTCCGTTTGCGACATTTCGGACAACTTCAAAAGCCGCTCATCCGGAACCTTCACAATTCCGATATTCGGTTCAATCGTACAAAACGGATAATTATTAATATCCACCGGATTTTTGGTTAATGCTTTGAAAAGGGTTGATTTTCCAACATTCGGCAACCCCACAATTCCAATTTTCATATTTCTACAAAATTACAAATCAGCTACAAATATACAAATAATTTCAGCCGAATTCGTTAAAATAAATAAATATACAGTACCTATAGATTTTCCCTTGCAAATCAAAACTTGTCAATGTATTATTAAAAATATAATTATTATACATATTTCAATCTTAATTTTAATTTATCATTCAAAAATTTATTCATTGAAAATTGTTTGCCAGCCCAAGGCTGGTCCGCCATGGGCGGAAAAATTAAAAATTAAACATTGAAAATTAACCCCGTATGTTCGACAAGATGAAACAAATGTATCAAATGAAAAAGCTTTTGGAAGGGATGACTTCCTCTGAAGATTACAAAGGAATCAAAATCACCGTCAACGGCGCAATGCAAGTCGTAAGTGTTCAAATTAGCCCGCAAGCTAGAGAGTCCAAAGATTTGGAAAAAAATATGCTCAAATCCATCAACACCGCTATGCTCAACATTCAAAAGAAAATGCAAAAAGAAATGAAATCCGGCAACCTCAACCTGCCATCAATGTAATCTGCCCACCACATTTCTCTTGGTTAGATTGGACACTAAAATCTTACAAAACCGCACAAAGTTGTGCGGTTTCATGTTTCAAAATACATTAATCTATTTTTTTTGCATTATTCCAGACGAACTCAAAAAGTGCTTTTTGCATTTTATATATACTTTCATTCTTAATGATAACTCCAATCTTATTCTCTTTTTCCGCAGTCACATATGAAATTGTTCCATCATATATTTCTGTAAGCGCACTGAATGGGTATAATTCATGATCAATAAATCGAACATCAGTCGTCTCTTTATAATACTTTTTCATATACTCTCTGGTAAATTCATTATCAATCATCACAACTTTCTTTTTTAATCCCAGCTTATTTCTCTTTTTAACATAATCTTTATTTATCTTATCCATATATTTAACCACTGATTCCATATCAGCATAAGTATAAATTTCACTACGACTACTAAGGGAATCTGCCAACACTTCTCTGATACCTTCTTCCCCTTCAAAAAACAAAATCCCCGGTTTTTGCGACACCAAATTGAATTCGGAAACAATTGCTGGTAAAACTCCTTCCAACGCCAACTTGGCATCCCGCGCCTCTTGTTGCTTTTTTTCAGCAAAATCACGCAATTGCAAAGGGTGTTTTACCTCAAAAATCGCCACCTTATTTTCTTCTTCTTTTTTCTCAATTAGTCCGCTTTCCCCCAATTCTTCCAATATTTTATATATCAATCCTCTTTTAAATTCAGTTTTCTTGGCAATCTTTCCAGCCGGCAATGGGCCACTTTTAAGCAAGGCTTCATAAACTGCCGCCTGCGTATAGCTCAAACCTAATTGAATCAATGACTGTTCAAACATAATTTTTTTTCTATTTTATATCTTTATTATATTAAATAAAAAGTATTTTGTCAATTTGTTATGACAATTTTATGCCTATTTTTCACATAATCTTTTGGCTTTTTATAGGAATTTAGTGAAATATGCTCTATTTTTAGCCACATATTATTGACAATTTGGAAAATATCTGCTATACTGCGGAGTCAAGATGAGAGAGCGAAAAGATAGGTCTTGGCAAAAAGCACATTAAAAAAATAGGGAGGAAATATCATGATAAATGTTCTTATTATAGGTGAAGAAATAAATTTGATTTGGAGTTTTTTTGGCTCAAAAAAAAATCTTAACAAACAACACCAAAAAGGAGAATTATACATCTTAGATGATGATGGGTGGATAAATTGGAAAAAAGCACACAATATCCACTTTTGTGGATATAATTATGAATCAAACACAGCTGTAATCAATAACAAATATAGACAGCAAATAAAAGTTGATGCATATTTATTTCTATCAGACGAAGAAAATCCAAGTAAACTAATGTTCTCCAAAAAAACAAACGGATGAAAAATTCCTCCAAAAAAACTGGTAAAGGAGGTGAAAAAAACGGGCAAAAGGCTAAATAGCTACTTGCCCCTTCAATAAAGTTTATATTGTCGGAATATAAATTTTCAGAAGTACCTTCAAAAAAACCAGAAAGAGGAGATACGCCATGAAGAAAACAACATCCCCTATTGTCATCGATAAGCAATACTACGCCATGAATAGGAAGGTGGGAATCAAAATCGGAAAAACCACCTACTCCATACCGATTTGTGTTGAGGAGCAGATTTTTGATAACCCCACGCTTATCTGCAAAATATGCAACTCTAGTTGCAAAATAAGCACTAACCCGGAGGAGTGTACGCTGATGAGTGGATTGACTGTATCTCGCGTATATCACGAGATAGAAGTCGAGGTCAACGCCGGCGTCTTTATTGGCGCAGAAAGCGGTGTTGGCAAAAAACTGCTAAAAAAAATACAATCTGTCTTTAAAAAGATGGGTTGTGTATGCGACGATTGTCGCTATGTCTGGGAGGATGAGTTTGAGCATGTTGACGTCATAGGTGAAATCCTCTAGCTACGGGCAAGAGCGAAATAATTCGCTCTTGCCTCTTCAATAAAAAGTTACGTTCCATCAAAATTCATCATTATAAAACCCAATTACTAAAAAGGAGTGACCTATGCTAAGAATACTGTATGTAGACGATGACGATAGTAACGGAGAATACGAATACCTCTATGACGGAACACTCCGTCAACTCCGTAAGGACTGGCACACTGGACAGATACCACCCGTAAACACTTCGGGAATAGGATACGAGTCATTCCTTAAAAAAGAAACGATGAAAATCCTGGGGGAAGATGCCCCTCGCACTAACTTCGAAGCTGAAATCCATCTGGGCTATGATGGACCCTCAAGCTTAAAAATAGGAGAAAAGGAGCTATGGGGTGGATATGGTTGGTATAAAAAAATCACAGCTGAGTCTCGAAACCTCGCGTAAAACTCAAGGGAAAAGTTAGCTTAAAACTTTCCCCTTTAATCAAGAATACAAATAATTTGTATTTTTGTAGAAGAAAAAACAAAAAGGAGAAAAAGTCCATGAAAAACTATAAAGAAGCCCTTGCCAAAGCAGTCGACGCCTTCAACTCATCCCCTAATAGAAAGGCTTTTTCCACGGTGAGGGCAGAAGAGAAACCAGAGCAGAATTTTTCTTGGGAACTTTATTTCCAAAGAAAAAACGACTGGCATGGAAGAAAGGGAACGTACTTGGGTTTTGGGATATTTGATCCGTTAAGGATTAATATCCAGCTCGTGGCGGAAACAACGCTCGAGGAAGATGATCTTTGGCTCTTTGAGTCGCTTTTTGAAAAAGCGCTGAAAGGTGTCGGAGAAATCGACCCGACAGTTCCTTTTATTGAAATCCCAGAAAGTAAGCTCTGGACTAAACTAAAGGAGGTGATTCCAGTAGAACAGCAGCAGGAAGTGTTTGAACTAATCTGGCTGGGGTTATATGCCATCAAAAAAACTGACGGCGCAACAATTTTTGTCCTCGATGAATATCTTGAGGACGAAAAGTTGGCCCCCTCGAAGTTCACGCTAGAACTGTAAGAACTCAGTTTTTGAAAATTTCTGAGTCAAAATAAAAAATATCTTAAAGGTGAACTTGTTGTAATTTAACAAGTTCACCCTATTATTGAAACTTTGATACACATATCGAAATTTCATAGTAGCCATTCAGTTTCTTAAAAACAACATACTTCCAGGAGAATACCATCATGAATAAAAGAAGGATTAAACGTTTAGCCTCCTCTTTAAATAACCTTTCCGAGCAAGAAATCCTCTTGCATCAAATTGGTTATGATTGCGTCAAGGGATACGTCACGTCACGAGAGTCCCTGTCCACAAGGAAATTCGCTCCGCGAATTCTAAAGGGGGTTGAAAAGGCCTTAGCTGTTTTAAGGTCAGAAATGACACTCGATCTCAGTGGCAACGAGCTGTGGTGTCATGCTGACACTGACTGCGTAACTGGGAAGATTGTAATTGAGATGATTGGGGATCTTGATTACAAGAGGGATCTTCTTGTGTCGATAGCATTTCATACATTGGATTGCTATGCGTCTATTTTTATTGGCGCGCACGAAACTGGAGTTCCGATGCCCTCTATGTATGAGGACATCCTGGAAAAACTTCCGTACCACAGACTGACGCCCCTAAATAAAAAGCGTCGGGAAACACTCCTCTATATAAAGGAGGAGTTCCGGTACCTCCATCCGTGGTATGTGACATTCTCATCTGAAGAGTACGATGAGAAAAAAATCACCAACCCGGAAATGTCGGATTGGCACGCTGATGCCAATGCCGACAAAGACTTTTTGGCCTACTGGAATTTTGCCAGAGCCATGCATTTGGCATAGAACAAAAAGACTTGGGCAAGCGCGTCATCTGACCGCTTGCCACTTCAATAGAGCTTGCATTTTCATGCAACTTCTTAGAAGGTTCAAATCGGTGCAATTTCGCAGAGCAAGGAGGGATTTCGGACGATTTTCCAAATCTCTCTCTTGGGAACATTATTCCAATTCCCGCTGATTGCCCTGCGAAATTATGCCGGTTTTTGTTTGCGTGATAAAATAAGATCAGTAAATAAGGCCTAGCCAAAAAACTATGAAACCCTTTGAATTCCCCAGTGTGAAAATTCCCGCTCAAGAACGCGGGGCAGAAAAACAAGAATCAGCGCGCGAAAAAATTTTGGAAATTTTGCAAGAGAATGGATCATTGGAATTTCATGAGGGATTCCCGGTTTTGGATTTGGAAAAATTCACCACATTGCCCGTTTCAAAAAATATTTGCGAAGAAAAGGAAATCCCGCTGGATGGACGCAATTGCTCCAACGTCTATCAACTATTTTTTGAACAGTTGGGAAATTTGCCCGTCATATCCAAAAAAGACTACGACGACGCACGGCAGAACAACCAGCCGTTGCCGGAAGCGATGCCACTATTCAATGTTCCCGCCAGCAAAGCAGCCGCTTTTGATTTGGATAACATAAAGAACGGAAAATATCATTTGAACTATTGGGATCAATACGCCGCGCCTGGCAGAAAAAATTTAGGCGGCAAATGGTCATACCGGATCAAAGCCGAAAATGGGGATGAAATCGGCACAAAAGAAATGGCTTTGGCAACTGAAATATTTCGAAATCATCAAGGACGAAGGGATGCGGACGGCAACCTGCTTGTTTTTGACAAAGAAAAAGGAGACTTCACGAAATTAACCGCCCAATGGACAAGAAAAAACATCGGCAATTTGGGCGAAGGGAAAGAAGCTTTCCACCAAAATCCACATACAACCCTTGCGACCCAATGTCAAAACCTGTTGACCAGCGGATTGCTGAAATTGGCAGACTTTCACTTTGCCACGACAAAAAAAGGCGGCGAAATCCAAAGAAGAGAAATTCCCTTGTCTGAAATAGGCTACGATATTTCTTTAGATGGGGTTCGCTATGCCATTGGCAAGAAAGCGTTGGGATTGCCCCTGCTCAAAGGAATATCTGCAAAAAACATAACCGTAGTCCTATTGGAAAAAAACAAAGCGGGAATCATAGCCAATAATCAAGACTACAAAGAAGTAAAATATATCATTCACCTTTTGGATGAAGAGGAAAAAAATAAAAAAAGACAAGAAATAATAGATAAAAAAAAGATACCAGACGGTTTCAAAGTAACGATGTACACAATCTTGGACAAACAAGAAACATTGGACCGGATTTACCCTTGGGATATCACCCAAGAAAATCCAAAAAGAAAAGAAGAAAGCTCCGAGAACTACGCGAAAAGATTACAAACCATCAAGAGTTATGATTTTATCCAAAAAATCACCGGCGATTTTTCCGCCAAAACAGGCATCGGCATACACAACCTTACTTGGAGAGAACAACAATGGCTGGCCGCCGCCGCATATGACCTGAGTTTTTCAGGAGAAATGGAAAGATTATATTCTTTTGCGAATAATTACAAACTCGACGGATTGAAAGCTTTTTTGAGTTGCGAATTTGATTTGCAGGATAGTAAAAAGATTCTGAATATCGGAGAAAAAATGTCCAAAAAGGATGCCGTTATGATTTTTGAAAAGGTCGCTGAAATAATCGATCTAGCAGAAAAGGAATCGGCGGAAATCGGAAAAACGCTCTTAAAAAATGCGAATTTCGACATAAGTTCATCTATAAAATTACAACTTCTCAAAGAAGCCCGTTCAATTATAACCGGATTTTCAGAAAACATCGGAAATGGAGCGGATAGAGCCACATTGGCGGAACTAATAGATAATCTGCGACTGAAACGTTCGGAAATAACCATCTTGTCTTCCCTGCTAAAATCCCTTCAAGAATCCGGACAGGGAATCAATTTTGAAATGATCCGCGATTTGGATTTGGATATTTCCGGATTTGGAGAAGAATTGGATGAAAATGACAAAAAAGAAATGCTAGAAATGGCTGACGAGAATTGGCAACGCAATGAAAAAATGCATTCGGCTATTATTTCCAGCTTAGAAAAAGAATTGGAAAATTCTGCCGGTCAAAAATACTACGTTTTGCGCTATAAGGGAAAAGTAATAGCTTTTTTGAAATTCAAAAAAATTGATGATAACATATTATATTTCGGATCATTTAATGTCGCTCCAGGACTGCAAAACCTCAAACTTGGAAATTTAATGCTAGACAATGCCGTTAAAACAGAAGGCAAAAAGAAAAATATCAAAGCCGCGGCCATTCCACAAGAATTAATTACATCACAATATATCGAAAAATTTGGATTTATTGCTGATGGAATAATTTTAAATTATCAAAATACAGGCGAACCTCTTTTAACAATCACGGCCGACACGACAGAAAACAAAAAATACACCTATCGCAATGAAGGAACAGATTCCAAAGAAAAAGAAGAAATGACCCGCAACGCCAAAAATTCAGCAAACTTAGAAAATCTATTAGGGAGGGAAACTGTCATTTTGCGTTTTGATATGAAAACAGACATCCTGCAATTCAAAAAAACGCTAAAAATAACACTGCCAGAAAAAGATAATTCCCTACAAGATACCACTCAAAATAATCAATCAAAATACAAACTTACTCGCTATTTTCAAAATAAAAAAGAAGCTGGTGATATTCGCTATATCGTTCTTGAAAAAATATCCTAAAAAAATAATCCAAACAAAAAAACAAGTTGCGTTTGTTTTTTTTGATTGGAAGAATAACAAAAACTTTATTCATTTCTTTAAAATATGTTAAAATACAGTCATCCTAATAATTTTAAAAATAAAAACAATGGAACAATCTAACAATGAAACACTGAAAATATTCAAGGCCTATGATGTCCGCGGAATTTATCCCAGTCAAATTAACGAAGAAATTGTCTACAAAATCGGTCGCGCCTTTGCTCGTTTCCTTGGCGCCAAAAAGGTTGCTGTCGGAAGAGATATCCGCCAATCCAGCCCGGCACTTTTTGAACAACTCAAAAAAGGAATCTCCGATGAAGGCGCTAGCGTCTATGATCTCGGACTTTGCACCACTCCGATGGTATATTTTGCCAGCGGAACACTGGACGTTGAAGGCGCCATCATACTCACCGCTTCGCACAATCCAGCCGAGTACAATGGAATGAAATTTTGTCGTTTTAATGCCGTTCCAATTGGAGAAAACAGTGGTCTTCACGAAATTCGCGACATTGTTGCAGAAAATAATTTTCCGGAAACTGAAATCAAAGGAGAGTTGATTGAAAAAGACATCCGCGATCAATACCTAAAAAAACTTTCTTCCTTTTTCAGTCTTGGCGACAAGAAATTCAAAATCGTTGTCGACACTGCCAATGCAATGGGCGCTTTGGAATTGGATCTGTACAAAAAATTTCCGGAAAACATTGAACTAGTAACTATTTTTGAAGAATTTAACGGAAGTTTCCCTAATCATGAAGCCAACCCATTGAAACTGGAAACATTACAAGCTTTGCAAAAAAAAGTTCTCGAAGAAAAAGCCGACCTGGGAATTTCTTATGACGGCGACGGCGACCGCCTCGGTTTTGTGGATGAAAAAGGAGAAATAATTCCTATGGATTTGATTACGGGACTCATTGCGGAAATAGTCCTGGAAAAAAATCCAGACGCAACAATACTATACGACCTGCGTTCATCAATGGCAGTCAAAGAAATCATTGAGGAAAACGGAGGAAAAGCCATTGAGTGTCGCGTGGGTCATGCCCTAATCAAAAAACAAATGCGCGAAGAAAAATCCATTTTTGCTGGGGAACTTTCCGGACATTATTATTTCCAAGAAAATTTCACTGCCGAGGCGGGCTCTCTTCCAGCGATTTATCTTCTCAATTTGATGACAGAAACCGGAGAAAAAATTTCCACTCTCGCCCAAAAATTGAAAAAATATTACCACAGTGGAGAAATCAACAGCGAAGTCGCCGACAAAGATGCAGTCCTTGAAAAAATCAAAGAAATTTATAAAGACGGAGAACTTACTAAGCTAGATGGAATTAAAATTAGTTTCTGGAATACAAACAAACCAGGAGAAAGATGGTGGTTCAACGTCCGCCCGTCCAACACCGAACCAGTATTGCGCCTCAACCTCGAAGCCGACAATCAACAGCTGATGGAAGAAAAACGCAACGAACTTATAAAAATAATTTCTAATTGATCTAATTTCTAATTGATCTAAAAATGCCCAATAATCCAAATGACAAAATATATAATCTTGAAGAACGCACTGCCATGTTTGGAGAAAAAATTGTAATATTTTGCAAAAAATTACCTAAAGACACGATAACATTGCCAATAATTTCTCAACTAATAAGATCTGGAACAAGTGTTGGAGCTAATTATTGTGAGGCTGATGATGCAGAATCAAAAAACGATTTCAAACATAAAATAGGCATTTGCAAGAAGGAGTCGAGAGAAACAAAATATTGGTTTCGAATTATAGCAACTGCTCTGCCGGAAATAAAAGATGAAGCACGCATTCTTTGGCAAGAAGCAAGAGAACTTAATCTAATTTTTAATTCAATAAACAATAAGCTCAAGAAAAAATGATTTAAATTTGGAGCTTAGATTTTTATTAGGTCAATTAGGTTAATTAGAAATTAGATAATTCAAAGAACGAATCCTATTCGTTCTTTCACCTCCTCAATTTTTTTCTCCGCCAATGGTCGAACTTTTTCCGCTCCATTTTGGAGAATATTCAAAACTTGTTCGTCGCTAATATTATTAAACCTTTCTTGAAAAGGAATAATAAAATCCAAAACCACTTTTGTCAATCCTTCTTTGAAGTCGGCATAACCTTTTCCCTTGTATTCTAAAACTATTTCGCTGGCAGATTTTCCGGAAAAAGCGGAAAATATGTTGATCAAATTTTTCAGTGCTGGCTCGTCATCAGAATATTTCACTTCACTTCCACTTCCCGTCACGGCTTTTTTGATTTTCTTTTTGATCAACTCAACATCATCCAAAAGTCCAATGAAGCTATATTCCGAAGAAGCCGACTTACTCATTTTTTTGGTCGGGTCATCCAATCCCATAATCCGCATCGTTTCTTTTTTCACGCTCGCCTCCGGCACCACAAAAGTTTGCCCGAATTTTTTGTTGAATCTCCTCGCCAAAGTCCGCGCCAATTCAATATGTTGCACCTGATCCTCTCCCACCGGCACAACCTCGGTATCATAAAGTAAAATATCCGCCGCCATCAAAACCGGATAATCAAAAAGCCCCACGCCAGAATTTTCTTGTCCTTCTTTTTGCGCCTTATCCTTGAATTGAGTCATCTTAAATAAATCTGACATTCTTGCAAGCGTGTTTAATATCCATGTCATCTCAGAATGCTCAGAAACATGCGATTGCACAAACATTGCCGATTTTTTTGGATCAATACCAGAAGCTATATATATTTTGGCAATTTCCAAAGTTCTTTTGCGCAACTCTTCCGGATTTTGCGCCACTGTAATCGCGTGCAAATCCACAATGCAAAAAATCGATTCAAAAGAATCCTGCAAATCAACCCAATTCTTGATCGCCCCCAAATAATTCCCAATATGCAAACTTCCACTCGGCTGTATTCCTGAAAATATCCTTTTTTTCATAAACTTCTATAAAATCACAACCCCGAATCATTTCCCAATTGAAAATTGAATCATTGGAAATTGATTGAAAATTGTAAATTGAAAATTGTAAATTTATTTCTTACTTCAATATTATCCCAATCTCCCATTTTAATCAACAAAGCCCTTATCTCGACAAAACCATTTTCTGGTGCTAGAATAGCTATGATAAACCATTTTAAATATAGCCTTATAACAATTTAGCTAAATAAACAGATGAACATTCAATACTACGGGCATTCTTGTTTTAAAATCAACACCAAACCGGGCGGACGCGCCACCGAAGACGTAGTTTTTTTCTTTGATCCTTTTGACAAATCCGTGGGACTCAAGCCGCCTTTCGGTCAAGCGGATGCCGTTTTTGTTTCCCATCAACACAATGATCACAATAATATTAGCGCTCTAAAAGGAAATCCTGTTATTATTGACACCCCAGGGGAATTTGCCGTCAAAGGAATGAATATCCTCGGGCTGGAAACTTTTCATGATACGCAAGAAGGAGCGGAAAAAGGAAAAAATATTGTTTTTACAATCGAAACCGAAGAAATGCGCCTTTGTTTTTTGGGAGATTTGGCGACAGATCCAACATCGGATCAACTCGGAAAAATCGGAACAGTGGATATTCTCTTTATTCCGATTGGAGGAAAATACACGCTGGATGGAAAAAAAGCGGCAGAATTTGCCAGAAAAATAGAACCTAATATCATCATTCCGATGCACTATAAAATCAAAGGGTCTACTATGGATGTTTCCGATGAAAAAGATTTTTGTGCGCAAATGGGAAATTGCCCAAAAAATAAAGTCAATAAAATTACTCTCAAAAAGAAAGATCTGGAAGAAAAAAGTTTAGAAATAATTTTAATGGATATTGAGTAATCTTTATAAATTACTCATTTAATTACTAATATATTCAACAAATTATTCTGAATTTAGGGTTATTGATAATTAGCAAAAAATACAAAATACTAATGAATATTCAACATAAAATTGAAGAAATCCGCCAAAAACCAGAATATATTCGAGTGCGTTATTTTTGGGTAATGATGATTATTTCAATGTTTTTCATTCTTTTCTTGTGGATTTTTTCCTTGAAAGAAAATTTATCCTCCATAAGCATCCAAAATGAATCAACTTCTAAAATAACCGAACAAATCAAAGAAGAATTTTCCGGTACTCAATCATTAATAACAGACTCTTTTCAAAAATCATCCGAGATTCTTGTAGAGAAATAAAAATACAACCCGACTATTTGAACAATAAAAAATCGGGTTTTTCAAAAAATAATCAATTTCAAATAAAACCAGAATGAAAAGATCTCAAAAAGAACCTGCAGAGCAGGAAGAAAAAAAAGAAAATATTCACTCACGTCAAATTACCGATGAAGTTCAACAATCCTACTTGGATTATGCCATGAGCGTTATTGTTTCGCGCGCCCTTCCGGATGTTCGCGACGGAATGAAACCGGTTCATCGTCGAATTCTCTACTCAATGTGGAAAACGGGACTCAGACCAAGCGCCAAATTCCGCAAATCCGCCACCGTCGTCGGAGAAGTGTTGGGAAAATATCATCCGCATGGAGACAGTGCGGTTTATGACTCGATGGTTCGTATGGCTCAGGATTTTTCCCTCCGCTATCCTCTTGTTTGGGGACAAGGAAATTTCGGCTCAATGGACGGAGATGGGGCGGCTGCTTATCGTTATACTGAAGCCAAATTGTCCCACATTGCCGAAGAAATGCTTTTTGATATTGAAAAAGAAACCGTAAACTTCATTCCCAATTTCGATGGAACACACCAAGAACCAACTGTTCTTCCTGCTAAACTACCGCAATTGCTCATTAATGGAACCATGGGAATCGCCGTTGGTATGGCAACCAACATTCCTCCGCATAATTTAACTGAATTATCCGGCGCTATTTGCCATTTGATTGACAATCCGGAAGCGAATGTTGACGATTTGATGCAATTTGTAAAAGGACCGGATTTTCCCACCGGAGGAATAATTTACAACGCCAAAGATGTTCGCGAAGCATATTCAACCGGAAAAGGAAAAATTATTACTCGCGCCAAAGTGGATATCATAGAATCAAAAGCTGGAACTTTTCAAATAATAGTCTCCGAAATAACCTATGCTACCAATAAATCCGCGCTGATTACCAAGATCGCCGACTTAGTAAAAGAAGGAAAAATTCAAGGAATCAAAGATTTACGAGATGAATCCGACAAAGATGGCGTCAGAATTGTTGTTGATCTCAAAAAAGACGCTTACCCGCAAAAAGTTCTCAACAAACTCTATTCAATGACAGATTTGCAGAAAAATTTCAATGTTAATATGTTGGCGTTGGTGGACGGAATCGAACCAAGAATCCTCACTCTTAAATCCATTTTAGAAGAATATATTAAACACCGGCAAGAAATTGTTACTCGTCGCACACAATTTGATTTACAAAAAGCCAAAGATCGAGCGCATATATTGGAAGGACTAAAAAAAGCGCTGGATAATATTGATGAGGTTATCAGCACTATTAAAAAATCTTCGACCAAAGAAATCGCTCATCAATCCTTGATGAGTAAATTCAAGCTCAGTGCTATTCAAGCTACTGCTATTTTGGAAATGAAATTGCAAACCTTGGCAGGTCTAGAAAGAAAAAAGATTGAAGATGAACTCAAAGAAATCAAAAAATTAATTTCTGAATTGGAAGCAATATTAAAAAGCAAAAGTAGAATTCTAGGTATTGTTAAAAAAGAATTAACCGATTTAACGGAAAAATTCGGCGACCCAAGAAAAACAAAGGTTATTAAAGGTGGAATCGGTGAATTCAAACAAGAAGATTTGATTGCCGATGAAGAAGCTATTATTACACTTTCTCAAGATGGATATATTAAACGTATGAGTCCGACAGTCTATCGAGTTCAAAAGCGTGGAGGAAAAGGAGTGATCGGTGCCACTAACCGAGAAGGAGATGTAATTGACAGCGTTAATGCAGTTATGACTCACGACAACCTGATGTTTTTTACTAATACCGGAAAAGTTTTTCAAACCAAGGCCTATGAAATTCCAGAATCAAGCCGTACAGCCAAAGGACAAGCCATTGTTAATTTCCTTCAACTCTCCCAAGAGGAAAAAATTACCGAAATGATTGCTTTCAACAAAGACGACGACTATAAATATCTTTTTATGGCGACAGAAAAAGGTATTGTCAAAAAAGCAAAAATTGAAGATTTTGGAAATGTTCGTCGCAGCGGACTGATTGCAATCAATCTTGACAAAGAAGACCGCCTCGGTTGGGTGAAACCAACAACCAGCACTGATGAAATAATAATTTCCACCGCCAACGGACAATCAATCCGTTTCAAAGAATCTGACGTTCGTGCTATGGGACGCACTGCCGCTGGAGTTCGCGGAATTAAATTGCGCAGCGGGGATTATGTTATTAGTATGGATGCTGTCTTAAAAGGACAAAAAGGAAATCAGCTGATGGTATTTTCTCAAAACGGATTTGGAAAACGCAGCGACATTAAATCATATAAAATTCAAAAACGCGGAGGAAGTGGAATTAAAACCGCCAAAATAACAACTAAAACCGGAAAATTGGCGGGTGCCAATATTGTCAACATTGATGATATTAAAGATTTTGATCTTATAATCACATCTTCACAAGGACAAATAATTCGCATACCTCTTGTAAGTATTTCTGTTCTCGGCAGAGCCACTCAAGGAGTCCGTATTATGCGCCTCAAATCAAATGATAAGGTTGTTGCCAGTGCAGTAATATAACCAAAACGTAAAAATAAGATAAACCCGCACAATCAAACCCTTCTTTTAGGTAGAAGGGTTTTTTGTTGCCAAAAATAAATTTTAATGTTATTATCAAATCAGTTTAATAATTCTAATTAGCCAACAATGGTTTGCGCTTCGCTCCAATAAACGAAAACGGAACGATTGTTGAGCCCAAAAAAGCTATGGCACTTACGCCCAAGCAAAAGCAGAAAGTAACCAAAGAAATAAAAAGGCATGACAAAGATACCGGATCTCCGGAATTTCAAATCGCTCTTTTTACCGAATCCATCAAAAAACTTACCAATCATCTCAAGAAAAACAAGAAAGATTTTCATTCCCGCCGAGGACTTTTGCAAATGGTTTCCAAGAGAAGAAGATTAATGGCATATCTATTAAAAACCGACGAAAAAGCTTACAAAAAAATCATAAAAAAACTTAAATTAAAAGGATAACCCATAAAAGCCAGATCAACTGGCTTTTATATAACACAAAAAATATGTCTAAATTCAAAGAACAGCGCGTGGGTATATTGATTGATATTCAAAATATGTATTATAGTGCCCGCGTACTTCACAACAAAAAAGTAAACTTCAAAAAAATACTTGAAGAAGCAACTGCCGGCAGAAAACTTATTCGTGCAGTTTCCTATGGTATTCGCACTTTAGAAGGCTCGGAAGAAAAATTTTTGGAAGCACTTGAAACTTCCGGATTTGAAGTGAAAACCAAGGATTTACAAATATTTCCCGGTGGCGCAAAAAAAGGCGACTGGGATGTTGGAATTGCGGTTGATGCAATCAAAATGAGTAAAAGCTTGGATGTTATTGTTTTGGTTTCCGGTGACGGGGATTACATTCCAATGATGGAATACATTCAAAGTACCACTGGCTGCCGCGTTGAAGTAATCGCCTTTGCCGAGTCAACCAGCAATAAGCTTATCGAAAAAGCCGATGATTTTGTCAATTTAAGCGAAAATAAGAAAAAATTTTTGATATAAAAAAATCCAGAAGGAGGTGTTCCATGTTTGAACCAAAAAATAAACTACATCTTATTTTCAAAAAAACCGCTCGAAACATAATCATCGTTTCGGCGGTTTTCTATTTTATATGTGGCTGCGCCACGTGATAAAAATTCCTATTTTTATTTTACGTGGTGCCGCGGGAGACCCCGTAAAATCCCTGCGGGATAACGGGGCAAGGACTCTTACGTGCCTGGGAGAGGACTCGAACCTCCACGGGATAAACCCATTAGTTCCTAAGACTAACGTGTATACCAATTTCACCACCCAGGCATATTTTTAAATTATACTTTTTATTCTTTTTACTTCTTCACTAAGCGCACCATCATCTTCATATTCCCCGTGATGCCTCGTATCTTTTCCGTAAGTCTCTTTTTTCTGATCAAGATGAATATTGATAATCAAATCACTGTTTTCAACTTTAGCATAAATATGAAACCTCGGAAAGCCCGCGCGTGCCAAAGGACGCACAAAACTCATTTCATCTCCTTCATGACGCTGAAAAATATATCCTATCCTTCGCAAGATATTGACTGGATTTTCTTTAATTGAATCGATTTTAATCTGCATATCTTTCTACCTTTTGAAAATTATGTGCCTTGGGCGAGACTCGAACTCGCACGACATCACTGCCACATGCACCTGAAGCATGCGTGTATACCAATTTCACCACCAAGGCTTGTTATTTTTATTTTAACGTCAAAGTCAAAGAATTAAACTCTGCCTGCACCCTATTTAAAGAATATATATTATCGACATATAACACTCAGCTATCAGATTATCTCATCCACCACCTTTTTCAAAACATCCGCTATTCTCTTATTTTCTCTAAGTCGATTTATTGATTCTACAATACTATCCGCCTTTTCAGCAAGCTTTGGCTGCTTGGAAAGAAAAATGTGCATTGACTTACTATCCGGCTTTCTTTTGACATAATTAGAAAGAAGTGCAAACCACAATTCAAATGTCTCCTTACTTACGCCAATTCTAGTTTCAATTTCCGGCGGATTATTAAAATAATGCTTTATTTTTTCCCAATTATTATACATATCATAAACAATTTCATCTTCCAATAACTTTGCCGACAAATTAGCAAAATCATCGCTGCCGGAAATTCTATAAAATCCCATTTCATTAAGAATTTCCTCTCTTCTCATATCGCAATATAAATGAAATTTCCAACCAGCTTCAAATGAAGAAAGTCCTTTAAAATTCAAATCAATAGGAAAAAAATGCAAATGTGAGTCCTTACGTGAAATGCTTTCATCAATTCGCCGAATATCCGGAAAAACACAGCCCAACAAAAACTCATCCCGATCTAAGGAAGCCGGCTCAAACTTCTCAAAATATTTCCGCGCATAAACAATATGCGCAACAATTGAAGCCATATCTATTTTTTATTTTATTTCAATATTTTTATCCTACACATAAATTATACCATACGTCCTAATCCCAATAATGATCATTCTTATCATTTTGCTCTTCCTTCCTATCATTTCCCTTTTCATTTTTCAAGTCGGGATATTCGATGGCCATTTGGGTGAATTTGTCCATTTGGTAGATTTCATTGATTTCGACTTTTTGGATGACATCGCGGAATTGGTTTTTGAGTTCGCGAATGATATCACGCAAAGCTTCGCGGTTTTCTACTTCAATGTCCAGAAGTAGTTCCCAGCTTCCTATTCCCTTGACATAGTTGATGATGTTGGGATGCAGGCAACAGAATTTATATAACTCATCAATGCGAGCTTGATCAAATTGTACGAGTTTAAAGCAACAGCGATAAAGTATGAGTCCGATTTTTTGATAATCTAAAGTAAAAGTTATTTTGGTAATAACGCCACTTTTTTCCAGCTTATTATAATGTTTGTGCACCAGACCGGTGCCAACGCCCAAAGTTTTGGCGATTTTAGTAAATTCCATTCGTCCGTCAATCAAAAGCAAGGAAATAATTTTGCGATCAATTTCAGCCAGTTTGATTTTTTCGGTGGTTCCGCCGGACAGAGCGAATTTTTGGAATTCATTAGGTTTATTGCCGAGATATGTGCGAGGGAATTTCACAAAACCAAGGCCAATGAAAATATCGGACATGGTGATGAATTGGCCGTATTTAGAAAAAATGTCTTGCAAGACTTCATTGTGATGGAAAATGTCACGACTAATAATTCCGATCAAAACATCGGCGTAGCCATCAGCGCGCTGGATAATCGGAATGTTCTGGTGAGCGTTGAAATAGGCATACATCTCAGTTTCCTTGTCTTTGGTTAGGCCAGCGAATTTCAGCCAATAGCCCCAAAAGAAAGAATAATCCAGCTTGTCGTAGTCGGTGAAAGCCCAAAAGTGCTTGATAAAGCCTTTTTCCATCATCTGCTCAAAATGGTATTTCACGACTTGAGGCGTAGAACCGATTATGCGGGCAATTTCGGAAAAACTAGCCCGGCCGTCCTTGTCCAGTTCAAAAAGGATTTTTTTGTCGAGTTCAGTGAGGTTCATTTTTTAAATCTTATACTTATATATCAAGTTTAGCACAGAATTACTAAAATATCAAGTAAACTATTGAAATAGTGTCCAAATGGTGCTATACTATAGAGTTATGATGAGAACAGGAAAAGAATCATGACAAGCAGTTCCTTTAAAATCACCTCAACTACAGGAGCAAAACAATGCTAAGACCAAGATTATTTTTTAGTGAAATTAAGTCCTTAATAGATGAATTCGAGATGGCTAGAAGTAAAGTTGAACGCGATAAAAAATATTTTGAATATAGATTAGAAAGATTGGAAGGGCGCCTGCAGCAACAAGCTGATGGTCTGTGTGGATTAGAATATGAGTTAAAATGTTCTCAAGAAAGAGCTAATAACGCACACTTATATTTAACGAAATCCACAAAAATACTGGAGTCGGCAAGAAATAAGCTTGTTCAATTAGGAATAAAATTTGAATAAGGTGATTAAAAATAGAGGTGATTGTGGTTTGGGCAAGAAAGTTGAATCTAACTTTCTTGCCTCTCTCATCGAGATTACTAGAAGGTGGAAAACTCATCGCAGTTCTCCACCTTTTTTATTTCCCGCGAAAGGATTTTAGGAGAGTGATGTTAACCATGACTTTTCCGTGTTCGGTTTCGAGGATGCAAAATTGTTAACAAAAATGATAGTAGTTGTACATCATCAAAGTTAACTTGTTGGTCAATTTTATGCATATGCACATATCTGACTAATTGGTGGATAGGAATGATATTTAATTTAGTGAACTTTAGTTTAAGTTGAATTTTTTCTTGAGGTAATTTTCATGCAGAAGTTTTTCAGCGGTGATAATCTCGATATATTTTTGAACACTAAAGGCTTCGGCGACAAAAAGAATCTCATCCTCGCATTCATAGGGGCAGACCCAAACGCTTTTTTGCATCTGGTAGAAACCCAGTTTTTTTATTTTTTCTCGCAATGCATTGCGTGCCTGGTTATATATCTTAGGGCTGGTGGGTATATCAAAGATCAGAATCCGCCATTTTTTGTCCCAGCGCTTCGGTTTGGTTATCCTCAATGTCTCAAAACAAAATTCGCGGACTCGCTCATTGCCCTTGTTAGTGAGACGGACTTTTGTTTTGGTGTTACCCTCTTGAATGATTTCAATTAGATTTCTCTTCTTGAGATTATAGATAGCATTTTGAAGCTGTTTGGGATTGTATTTATGAAAATGCTTTTTCTTTTTTGTGGCCAGCAGGATGCCGGGAGCAAGTGCTCCGGCAAAAACAATTCCACCTAACGCTAAGGTCATTAATAAAAATTTGCCGGCAGTGGCAGTGAAGGTGTCGGATTCGATGAAGTTTTCAAGCAGATTCTGTGATTTTTTTGAAAAGGAGGGTTTTCGCATAGTTTATTTTTTGATTGGCATATAGTAAGTTAAATGCAATATGATAATAGCTACGAATGATATATTAGTCAATATTGTGCATATGCATATAATTGACTAAATGATTATTTTTTAAAGATTGGGATTGGTTATGTTGGGTAAATTGAGATGGGAGAAGGTTTTTTTTATTTCCAATAAGTATCATCTTTTTCAGTCAACTCGGAATTTTGCGGGTTTTTGTTGTTGAAATCCATGTTGCCCCAGGATTTGCTGATGTTCCAAAGGAGATCGTAGAAAACTTTCATGGAGCGGGTATAGTCAGTGCTTTCAATGATGAAGCCAAATCCTTCTTTTCGGGTGCTAATAACAGCTACTTTGTTATCCCAAATAGCCATAGTGTTGGGAATATCGATGCCAGGCGGAGAAAATTTTACGCGGCGGTAGGTTTTGTCAAAAGTTGTTGGGTCCAAATATTTGTATGTGTCGACTTGTTGCTCAGTGATTTGGATAGATCGGATCCAATATTTTTCCTTGGCTCTTTTTTCGATATATTCTTCTAGAAACTTTTCACCCACCGTGTCCATGACTGCCCGAATAGGCGAAACCCAGTCAACTTTTTTAGTGGTGGTTTCGAGCGCTAGATTATAAATTTGTCGGAGTCCGTCTCGGCCTTCGTAATAAGTTATCTTAGGTTTTATATTTCCGGTGTTGTTTAAAGATTTTAGCTCGGGAAGGATATGATTTATGAGTTGTTCTTTTTCTTTGATATTTTTTTTGAGTTTTTCCGGTCCGGAAGCGATGTATGTTTTCCTTTTACCCTTGATGGATTCGGTAATCAGACCCATCGGCTCAAGTTTTTTCAAAATCTCATAGACCGTACTGCGCTTGATGTCCGCCTTTTCGGCCAGATCTTGGATATTGGTCGACCCAAGCTCAAGAGCGGCCAAGTATATTTTGGCTTCTTTTTCTTCCAGGCCGATAGATTGTAGGTCTTTTTCTAGGCTCATATTTACTGCCATCTTAACAAACAACGATAAAATTGTCAATATTTAGAGTGCAATAAGGTTTATTTTAAGGCAATATTATGAATATATCAATAAAACACACGGAATTATTGACATTTTGTTGATTTGGGAATATAATAGCTTGTTAAGATAAAAATCTTAATATAACTTAGGAAGTTTTTTAACAATTAAACAGTAAGCAGGCTTAAAACGCAAGGAGATTTGCTATGACAGAGAAGAGGCAATTTATAATGAGGTTGTTTTCTGCTAATGATACTGGGAGAGAAATTTATAATTGCAAATGTGTATTTGCAATTATGGATAAGGTTATTCAATCTATTTATCTTGGCATGGAGAATGAGTTGTTTTTCAAAATAAGCGAGCTTGATGAAGAAGTTCAGGCAAGGGCCATAGATGTTATTAATAAAAACTGAGAAGGAGGTTGCTATGAAAATTTTAATTATCGAAGACAATCCTATTCATCAAGAAGCTGCAAGAAAGCAGTTATCAGATCATGACCTAACTATTATGGAAAGTTTCATTGATTTCTTTGAGACATTTCGTGATTGTTGGCATGACAAACCAAGCATGAATCTTGCAGAATTTGATATTGTATTAACCGATATAAATCTTCCTTCGCCTCATGATGAAGAAGTTTGCGTTGAAGCAGCCACTGGTCTCGTAATTGTATTAAAAGCATTGCAGTATGGAGTAAAGAAAATTGGAATCATTACAGATGCAAATCATCATCAAGATGCTATTGGCAAAGCATTTGATCTTTGGATGGGATCTTCTAATGGCGCCCCTTTTACTGTGGGCGATGTAATGATTTATCCGGAATGCTACAATGCATTAATTGTGGAGGACGAAAAATTAATAAAAAACTGGAAGGGCTTAATGGAGGGATTGCTTAGTGGTAAGCATATTAATAATCAACGATAATCAAGGTTAATAAATAAATCAGCAGGGAGCTTAATATAGCCCCTGCTTTTTTATTTCCCGCGAAAGGATTTTAGGAGGGCGATGTCGGCCATGACTTTTTCGTGTTCGGTTTCGAGGATCATGTCGATGTTTTGTTCTTCGGCAAAGGTGACGATTTTTCGAAAATATTTTTTATTTCTTAATATACACAAATGAAATATTTCAGCAAAAAATAATCGGGAAATTTTAAAATATCTTTTTCGTAGTAATTAACAAAGAAATGATGAGGGGTTTTCAAATAGTTCCTTAAAAAGGAGAAGAAAATATTAAATAAAAAGAAAAAAATTTTAGTAGTTGATGATGAAATAACAATTTTGGAAATATTTAAAACTTTTTTCGGAAAAAAATGGGAAGTAATCACTGTGTCTGAAGGAAATTTAGCATTGTTAAAAATAAAACTTGAAAATTTTCACGCCATCATCCTAGATGTCGGAATGCCTGCTATGAACGGGCTGGAGGTCTGCAGATTAGCAATGAAAGACAATCCGGGAATTGAAAAAAAAATTATTCTTATCACTGGCTATATCTCAGAGGAATGTTTGAATTTTTCCAAACAACACAAAATACTCTGCGTACAAAAACCGATATTCCTAAATGAATTAGAGTGTACCTTATCTAAATTACACTAGATTCCGCAGAAAAAATCCTGCAAACTCATCGCGTCTGTCAAATATGACAGCAAAGTTTCCGGGATTTTTTTATTTTTCCAAAAACACCCTTACCAGCCGAATCATATCGTAATCATATTTTCCATTTAGTTGCCTGTATACCGGACTTAAGGCGCCCGTTCCGCATTTCTCAAAAGCTTTTTTGACTTCTTTAAAAATTTCTTTTTCCGGTTTTAAATAGTCAATATCCAATTTTTCTCCGGAATTGATTATTTTTTCAATATGTGAAATAATCGTTCCTTCGGTCAAGTGACGCTCTTTGGCAATTTCAGCTAGTGAAATTTTCTTTTTCAAGAATTCCCGCGTAATTCGAAAAGTTCCACCGGAAACACTTCCGATTTCTTTTTTCACTTTTATTTTTTTCTCGCTAATAGAAGAAAATTCTTTGGGCGCAATGTTTTTTTCTTTTGCATACCGGTTTATTTCCTGCAAAAACTTTTTTCCAAAATTTTTGAGCTTCAATTCCCCCACACCCGCAATCCGCAAAAAATCGGTTTCATTTGAGGGAAAATAATACGCCATTTCCCGCAACGATACATCAGAAAAAACCACAAATGGCGGAACGTTCAAGTTATTGGCAATCTCCCGCCGAAGCGAGCGCAATTTTTCAAACAATTGTCCGTCATATTTAAAATCATCCTCAACCTTGAAGCTGTCATCAAAAATCTCCTCCTCTTTCGGTTTCGGCAATTCCAACTTCTCCTTGTCGTTTAAAAATTTCTTGCCTCGGGGTGTCAATTGCAAAACAGGATATTCCCCGGACGCTTTTTCAACCAATCCCATTCCGACAAGCGAACGAGTTATTTCCCGAAGTTGATCGGCTGAAAAATCGGAAACAATGCCGAAAACCGAAAGTTTGTCGTGTTTTCTATCCCGTATCGCCTTGATATTTTTTCCTTTCAATATGTCAACAATATATCCCGCGCCGAATCTTTGTCCGGTTCGGACGATGGCGGAAAGAATCTTTTGCGCCACAATTGTCGCGTCAAACATTTCTTTTTCTTTTTTATCCGAAAGACACGCGTCGCATGCGCCACAATTTTCCTTTTCATATTTTTCACCAAAGTAGGAAAGAAGATGCCGCCTCCGGCAAAATTCCAAATCGGCATAATCCATCACTTCTTGCAGTTTTTTCTCCGTTTGAGCGCGTAATTTCTCATCGGAAATGTCGTTTAGGAAATATTGGTGCTTACGCGCATCGGCATAGGTGTAAAACATCACGCATTCCGCCGGAAGTCCATCCCGTCCCGCGCGCCCGACTTCTTGATAATATCCTTCCAGTGATTTGGGAAAAGTATAATGCACCACCAAGCGGACATTCGGTTTGTCAATTCCCATTCCGAAAGCGATTGTCGCTACGATAATATTCGCCTTATCGCGAATAAACGCCTCCTGCGCCTTTTTCCGCTTCGCTGAATCCAATCCGGCATGGTATGCCAACGCCGAAAAACCTTCCGCCCGCAAATCAGCGGCCACTTTTTCCGTATCTTTCCTGGAAAAACAATAAATTATCACGGAGTCCTTCTTGCGGTTTTCCAATAATTTCAATAATTTAGGAAAAGCGTTTCTTTTTTCCACCACGCGAAAGAACAAATTTTCCCGATTGAAACTGGAAATGAATGTTTTGTGGTTTCGGAAATTGAGCTGACTCAAAATATCTTCTCGTACCTTTTCCGTTGCCGTCGCGGTAAGCGCCACAATCGGCACGCCGGGAAAAATATCCTTGAGCCTTCGAAGATTGCGATAATCCGGACGGAAATCATGTCCCCACTCCGAAATACAATGCGCTTCGTCCACCGCGATCAAACTGGGTTTCAGTCCGATCAGAAAATCCTCGAAATCCCGCATCGCCATACGTTCCGGAGCAATGTAAAGAATTTTGACCTTTCCCTTCTGCGCTTCATCTTTTATTTTCCCGATTTCCCCGACAGAAAGCGAAGAATTCAAAAATTCCGCCGCCACACCGTTGGCCTTCAGCGAATCAACCTGGTCTTTCATCAGGGCGATCAAAGGAGAAATCACGATCGTGATTCCGGGAAATTTGAGCGCGGGAAGCTGATAGCAAAGAGATTTTCCTCCGCCGGTAGGCATCAAAACAAAAGTGTCCCTCCCCGCCAGAATATTGGAAATAATCTCCTCCTGCAAAGGCCGAAACTCCTCAAACCCGAAATATTTTTTCAAAAGTGTTTTCATTTTTTGTAAAATTATTTGTCTGGTAAGTTATCCTACATAAATCCGAAAATATCTTAATCCAATGATTTAACTTCTATCGCCAACTGTTTCAATATTTCGCTTTTCAGATTTTTTTTAACCCAATCTTTTTTTTCATCATCCACCAAATCTCCGAGTCTGTCCAAAATATTCGACTCGTTGGAATATTTTTCTATAAACTTAGAGGCATATCCCAAATAATCTTTAACTTTTTTATTTGTTTGATACTCAATAATTTCTTTGTTATAATGCCATCCGTTTTTGAAGAAAAAATAAATATCATACAAATCGCGATTTGCGATAAAAGCAGTGCCACTTTGACCGGAAGCGCTCCTGTCAGTGAGCGCCACCAATTTATGGGCAAAAATATCTTCTTTGCGCAAAACTTTCAAGGATATTCCCGAGACTATATCCTTGACTTGATATTTATTCCGCTTGTTGTTTTCATATCTGTTTGAAAGATCTATTTTCAAAGCCTGACAATCATCGGAATACCTGACCTTAATAGCAGTTTTTGTTTTGATTGACCCATATTTACTCAAAATTTCCAAAAGACGTTTTTTTATTTCCTCTTCCCTTTCTTTGTCTAGCAAATCAAAATCAAGATCGACTGAAAATCGATCCAAACCATGCAAAAAATAACAGGCAGTGCCGCCTTTAAAACCAAGATTATTGGCCAGGAGAGGATCGGCTGAAATATCTCCCAATATTTTTAGCATTATTCTTCTGTGTTCGCTTTTGTCCAATTTCATAACAATTTAGTTAATTTTAAAATATCTTTTTCCAACCTTTTATTGTGATAAATTTTAGATATTTCAATAAGCTTGTTTTGGTCGATTTCCTCCAAGTCATCAAGCTGTTGAAAGCCGACTTTGTAAAAATAATCGCAGATAGCTCTTTCGGTGCCAGCTGTAAAATAATGACCGCTATCGATTATCCCCAAACGATTATTCAAAATCTTTTCAGACAGTTTTCTGTAATTGAATTTTCCATACTCATTTTCAATATCCGCTTCCCTGTCCGATGCCAAAAAATATGAACCGTACCACTGGTTGATTAATCCGTTTTTTGCCAGGACAGTTTCAAAACTTATGTACGATTTTTTTTTCAGGTTTCCCGCCAACTCCAGTCTGTCAACTTCCAAACCATCCAGAGCATACAAACCTCGCTGGATTGTTCTCAAAAAACCTTGCTCTTTGGCGCGGGAAATTTGAGTATACAAAATCTTTTTATTTTCGATACTCCAATGTAGCATCAGCTCATTGGTAGAAAAAACCGTTTGCCCGCTTTGATGTAAAATATTCAGTTTTTTAGCCATTTTCGACATAATTTTAGTATAATTTAACATATTGTATAACGTATTTGTTATACTAAATGTATAATATCATACAATCGCATATTTTGCAAGATCACCCTCCCTGCCAACGTATTGGAAATAATCTCCCCCTGCAAAGGCCGAAACTCCTCAAACCCAAAATATTTTTTCAAAAGCATTTTCATTATTCTGTTTGTTTTTTTATTTTTCAACAAGACCTACACTTCACTAATCACATCGAACCCCTTATAACTTCCCACGACCGAATATCCACTAATTTTAATATTTTTATCGGCTATATTGCGGATTTTGCGCGCGGTTTCATTGAGAGTCGCGCCTGATCCAGTCGCGTCATTAATTATTAATATCTTTCTATCGATAATCTTTTTACATATAAGTAAATACTATAGGGTAAATATTCACCCTGTTTTCCTTTCTTTTTCCAAAATTTCCCGTTTTTTATCTTCACCGCGATTATACCCGCCGATTTTTCCGTCCGAACGGATGACGCGATGGCACGGGATTTCGGGATCGAAATTTTTGTTCAGGATGTTGCCCACCGCCCGATAAGCCTTCGGACTTCCAACTTTTTCCGCCACTTGCTTGTATGTCAAAGTTTTTCCCTTTGGAATTTCGCGCACAACATCAAAAACCTTGCTCCGAAAAGTCGCCAAAGTTCGATATGCCAGCTTTTCCTTTTTTTCATCGATTTTATGATATTTTTTCATAAATATTTTTTAATCTAAATCGCTGCATTGTTCCAAATCATATCAAACAGAGCCTTTTGCGCATCAGCATATTCCTTGGATTGAATCACAAAGCCGATTTTCTCCTCTTTGGTGGAAATTACAACCACCTTGTCATCATAAATCACCATATATGGCTTTATGATGACATTTTCCGGAATAAATCTTACTTCGCGAAGCTGCTTAGAATGTATTTCTCCTTTCTCCCTTTCAGGTTTATACGCAAACGTTCGCAAAGAGAAACTTTTAATTCCCTTTTTTACTCTCTTCATTACAAAATCATCGACAAATTCTTTTCCCAGAATACCTTCCAATAAAAATCCGGACAGATAATATCTATTGATTTTTTCTTTGCATGACAAAAGATCTTCAAATATCTTCTTAATTCCCGCCAAATTATGATAAATCTTTATTTCAGGAAAACTCCCAGACTGTCCATATATTTCTTTTACTTTCGGAATCAATGACAATATGATTTCCTTTTTTTCATTCAAAATATTACTAAAACTTTCCTTAGGATCTTCCGCGTTATAATAATTCCTGCCATCTTTGCTTATTCTGCTTATCAAGCCTTTTTTAATCAAATTTTCCAAACAATGGTAAACCGAAGTTCTTTTGATCCCTGCTGAATCGGCAATTCTAGTGATCGTGGTTTGCTTTTGCTTAAGTATTGAAATATAAACTTCGATTTCCTTTTCGCCTAAATCCAGTTGTTTAAGTCTTTCTTTTAAATTCATGTCAGAATATATTAATGACGATAATTTTCGTCGTTATTTATATACTAATTTATCCCTTAAATTAAGTCAAATCGATAAATACTTTGAAAACTAAAACAATCCATATTGACACTCACATTGTAAGGTGTTATATTTTCAGGTTCTTTAATAAGAAGGGGTTTTACTACTAAAAACATGCTACAGGAGGGGGTATGATAACTAAAACTATCACGTTTGATGAAATGCAATCATTACTACGATACGGATTCTGTGCTTGTATTAAAGAAAAACAATTTCTTTCTCCTAAAGTTGGTGATAAGATTATCCTAACCGATGGAGATATTATCATAAATGGAGAATTAATTGCAGATCAAAAATCTCCTAACGGAAACGTGATATTAATTTACAAAATAGGTTGAATTCTATTCGCAACACCAAAAACAAAGGAGAACAACCATGAATCCGGAGCAAATCGCAAAGGAAAAGTTTCTCAAATATCTTGAAGATAACTCCAGTCCTTGCAAAATTATTTTGGGGTTACTGCTCACCTTTGGAATACTTGGGTTAGGATTGGGAGGAGATATTATAGCATCTACACTCAAAGTAAATCTTGATATCTTCATTTTTTTCAGTTGTTCATTGCTTATTATTCTAGTGTACGCAGTAGGATTTTTCTTCCGCGCCAAGTTGAAGAATAAATTTCTCGACGAATTTCCCCAATACGAGAAATTTCGCGGAAAAATATAATCAACCTCCTATAAAAAACCGGCGAATCCATCGAGATTAGCCGGTTTTTTAAAAATTGTTTTATTTTAATGCATTTTTTTCTTTAAATTCCATATTTCGTGTTCCATGCTATATATCTTACAATCATTTCACCCAATGCCTCCCCTTCAACTCTTTATCATCCTCCTCTTTTTTCTCTTCTATTTTTTCTTTTGCCATCTCCCGCAATTTTGACAGATCTTCCTTGTCAAGTTCCGTCGCTTTTTTGAGCAAATACTGGTGATTATTCTTTTTTGCGTCTTCAATCACCTCTGCCAAAAGTACATCCAGAATCGCTCCGATTTTCGGACCGGGGGCAAGTTTCAATTCATTGATCAGATCATTGCCGCCGATTTTCAGCATTTTTACCGATACCGCATCTTTGGAAACCTTGTCGATTAAATATTCCAAATGGCGCAATTTGTATGGTTTAGCTTTCGGTGTTCCGCTTCCCAGTCGGTCGGCGATCCGCACATCCATTAAATCTTTCATATTTTCCAATCCTACTTTGCGAATCAAACGGCGCACTGAAGCCTCCCCGACTTCTTCAGGATTGTAATAAAACATGTGGTTATCCACTAACAGCACAACTTTGTTGATGATTTCATTGGAAAACTTGAGCCGCTGCAAAATCTTTTTTGCCACGCGCGCGCCCACATGGTCGTGATTATAGAAAGTTGAATAATACCCCTCGCCTCTTTTGGTTTGAGGTTTGGCGATGTCGTGAAGTAGCGCCGCCAGACGCACTTCCAATTTTTCCGACGGACAAAACTTGAGCGCCAGCAAATTATGTTTGTATATCGTATGGATATGATGGCGGTTTTGTCCCACATTCACCCCATTTTCCAATTCCGGAATCACAAAATTCAAAAGCCCGATTTCGTGAAGCATATCCACTCCTTCCGCCGGATTACTTGACAAAATTATTTTAGAAAATTCATCTTTTATTCTTTCCGCGGAAATATGTTTCATTAAAAAAGCGTTTTCTTTGATCGCTTTGAAAGTTTTTTTCTCAATATCAAACCCCAATTGCGCGTGGAAGCGCACCGCCCGCATCATCCGCAGAGCATCCTCATCAAATCTTTTACTTGCATCACCTACCGCTCGAATAATCCTATCTTTAATATCTTTCCGTCCTCCGAATAAATCAATAATTTCATATCCATCCGCTCCCGTTTGCAATTTTGTGAAGTCCGTAACTCGCAGGGCAATCGCATTTACCGTAAAATCCCGCCGACTCAAATCTTCTTCCAGCGTTTTGGCGAATTTCACCTCGTCCGGTCTTCTCCGATCGGAATATTTACTTTCAATTCGATAGGTCGTCACCTCCACAATTTCTTTCTTTTCTTCTTGATTCTTGATTCCTGATTCTTGATTCCTGATTTTTACTCCCACTGTTCCGAAATCATTCTCATAAAAAGCGTTTTCCTCTCCGAAAATAGCTAGAATTTCTTCCGGCTTAGCGTTAGTCGCCACATCCCAATCCTTAGGTAGCCTATCCATAATCAAATCACGCACACATCCACCGACAACATATGCCTCAAATCCAGCATTTTTAATTTTTTCCAACACCTCAACTACTTGTTTTGGAATTTTTTTAATCATAAAATTAAACAGTGCTCTCGGCAGGAGTTGAACCTGCGTCTAAGGCTTAGGAGTCCCTTGTTCTATCCACTGAACTACGAGAGCTTACCAAAAAAATTATGCACCGCCTCTTTATACAATACCACAATCATAGTTTTAAATAAACAAAAAACCACAAAGAGTGGCCGCTGCATAAAAAAAAATTAAACTTATTTTAAATGCAGTGGACCATGCCGGATTCGAACCGGCTACCTCTTCCATGCCATGGAAGCGCTCTACCAATTGAGCTAATGGCCCTTATTTTCAGCAAATCAATCATAAACAAATTAAAGCAAACCGTCAACAAAAAATTCAAAAAACACTTTTTTGATTTATCCGTTGTGGTATCTATTTCTTTATATTATAATATATATTATACATTTTGTCAAATATAATATTTTATTCCACAAGTTATCCACAGTTTTTATCAACAAAAACCCTTTATTTAAAATATTTCTAAAAGTTATCAACCTTTTTCATCTCATTTTTAAAAAAATATTTTTCTAAAAAATTGTTCCACGTGGAACAATCCAATAGAAGTAAAAAATATATTAAATTATAAATATGCCTCGTAATTATTATCAAAAAAATCTCTTTTGTAAATTTATAAACAAAAAATAATTTATTTTATAAATTTAAAAAACATTCATTAGGCCGAAAAAAGTGAATTATTGCATATTAAACTAATTAACATTATTTAATTTTTATCATACCAACACAGATATTTACAATAAGGTTTGTTTTTTGTAAATATTGTTATTATAAATTGTTCCACGTGGAACAATAACTTCTTATTTATTACCACTCCTATATTAAATGTTTTTTACATTAAAAAATAAGCTTTTTTATTAAATATAAATAAACAGCTTTATTTTTTACTTAACAAATTAATATTTTTCATTTTTCCGTGAAAAATTATAACGGAATTGAACTTGTTCCACGTGGAACAATTAAATTCTAAGAGGCTCAATTGTTTTTTAAAAAAATACTGCTACTATACGAATGCGTAATTTTCAATATTGTTCCACGTGGAACAATTAATTAAACAGAAATACCTATAATACTAAAAATAGCAGAAAATTTTAAAATATTTTCAGATTAATTAACCCTCTTATTTAATAAAAATAAGCATTTATCTGTATTTAAACTATTCAAGTATAAAAAATGACTCCGAGAAATTGTTTTTGTGTAATTATTGTTCCACGTGGAACAATAATGGTTTATTTTAATAATCACACTTGCATTAAAAATAGCTCGGGAGGGGGAGTAAAAAATACCAAGCATACTTGACATATTGTTATTTTTATTTTATAATATCATAAGCTATCTATATTTGTGCTATAATATAATCATTATTTACTAAGCTTACTAAAAAACCTTATGCAAATCAAAAAAATTGAAACCGATAAAGACATAAATAGTATCATTAATCTTTTTTTGGAGGTAATGACAAACGCTCCATATAATGAAAAATGGAATCAGGAAACTGCAAAAGGAGAATTAGTGGAAATTTTCAATAACGGAAAAGGATTTTGCTTTATCGCAACTGAAGATGAAAAAAATATTGGTTTTATTTTTTCTCGAATCCAACCATGGGAAGACGGGAATCATTTAATCATCGAATATATAGTAGTTGACCCGTCTTTAAGAAAAAATGGAGTAGGAACAGCACTTTTTCGTGAAACTGAAAAAATTGCACGAAATAAGGACATAAAAAATTTTCATCTCATCTCTCATCGTCAATCTATGGCGAAAGATTTTTGGGAAAAACAAGGATTCAAGATGCAAGGAATTATCGAGATGTCCAAAACTATTTGACCTATTTGATCTAAGTTTTCAATACACATTTCAAAAACCTCTACGTATAGCGATTTTTTAAGTTGTTCACATTTTCGATAAAGGTGTACTTAAAAGAGGGAGTCTTTTAATTCCTCGCTTCGGAAAAACAACCGTTGCAGTATCTCCACTAATAGAGATGATCACTCCTTCGCCAAATTCTTTGTGCTTTACTCTTTGTCCATCTTTATAGCCCACGGATTGTTGTTTTTTAATATCATCATTTTCCTGACTTTCAAGATTATTTTTTTTACTGTCAATTATTATATCTTGATTATTATTCACAAGATATGCTGGTATATCATTAAGAAATCGAGAGGGTGGATTGGCTTGATTTGATCCAAAAATCATACGAATATGTGTAAAAATCAGATAAACTCTCTGCATTGCCCTGGTAATTCCCACATACATCAAGCGTCGCTCTTCTTCCATTTCTTCTCCACCGAGCATACTGCGAGAATGTGGCAAGATTCCTTCTTCCAGTCCAACAATAAAAACTACTGGAAATTCCAATCCCTTAGCGCTGTGCAACGTCATTAAATGTACCGAATTTTCTCTCTGCTCAATTTTGTCAGTATCCGAAGCTAGAGCAACTTCTTCTAAGAATAATTCCAACATTTGTTCGGTTAATTCTTGTCCGTATTTTCCCGCTACACTTAATAATTCGCGAATATTTTCAATTCTTATTTCCCCATCGCTACCCAAATTTGACAAGCTTTTTTCATATCCGCTTTCAATAAATACTTTCTCGATAAAATCAGCTATTTTTATTTTTCCTTTATATTCGCGCATTCTTTCGATAAACTCACAAAATTTTGTAATCGATTCGATTTTACTGTCATTTAATCCGCAATCTTTATTAAGATTTAATCCAACAGAAATGAAATTCTTTCCATTCTTTTTAGCATATGCGATCCACTTACTCAGAGTCGCCTTTCCAATACCTCTTTTGGGCTCATTAATTACTCTTTCCAGAGAAATATAGTCAGCGCCATTTTGAATCAAGCGCAAATAGGCAATCATATCTTTGATTTCTTTTCTTTGATAAAATTTCAAGCCGCCAATAATTCGATAAGGGATGTTATTTCTTAAGAAAGATTCTTCGATAGCGCGTGATTGCGCGTTAGTGCGATAAAGAACCGCAAAAGAAGAATAATTATATACCTCTTGATGCTTGAAGTTTCGAATTTTATTATTTGAATTTTTTTGGAAATTGTCCGCCGACTGGCGGATTGAAAATTGTCCGCCGACTGGCGGATTACTAATAAAATTTTTAATTTCGTTAGCCACATATTCCGCCTCTTCGCGTTCATCCTCTGCCTCAAATGATGTTATTAAATGTCCGCCTTTATTCTCAGTCCATACTTTTTTATCCTTACGATTGACATTTTGAGAAATCACTCCGTAAGCGGCATCTAAAATTATCTGTGTACTACGATAATTTTGTTCCAATTTAATCACTTTTGCTTCCGGATAATCTTTTTCGAAATTCAAAATATTACGAATATCCGCTTGTCGCCAACCGTAAATTGACTGCCAATCATCCCCAACAACACACAAATTACAATGTTTTTGCGCAAGCAGTCTCACGAAAGTATATTGAGCATGATTGGTGTCCTGATACTCATCAACCAAAATATATTGAAAAAGTCTTTGGTATTTTTCCAATATATCAGGAAATTTTTGAAAAATTTCGATTGTCAGTCGAATCAAATCATCAAAATCCAGTGCATTATTTTCCCGAAGTTCTTTTTGATATTTCTTATACACTTTTGCCACAATTTCCTCATAATAACCTCCAATTTGAGACTCAAAAACATATTCATCTCTAAGTTCGTTTTTTGCCTTACTAATTATTCCCAAAAATGAATTGGGAATAAATTGTTCAGTGTTAATTTCCAATTCCTTGACAATTTTTTTCATCAAAACCTTTTGATCTTGATCATCAAAAATATTAAAGGACTTTTTGTATCCCAATTTGTCAATCTCCCGGCGCAAAATTTTTACGCAAATACTGTGAAAAGTACCGACATTTGGCAAATTATTGCTGGTTATTAACTGCGATATTCGCTCTTTCATTTCCTGTGCTGCTTTGTTGGTAAAAGTCACCGCCAAAATGTTTTGCGCCTTCACACCTTTTTCTGAAATCAAATAAGCCACCCGATGAGTCAATACTCGTGTTTTCCCGGATCCAGCCCCAGCAATAACCAAAACTGGGCCTTCTGTCGCCTGAACAGCCTCCCTTTGCGCCGAATTAAGTTCTTTTAATAATTCATTCATAATTACCATTTTAACACAATGACTTTTAAATAACTAAAAACAGGAATATCCTGTTTTTATAAATTAAAAAAATATTATGCAAAAATTATTTCTTTCGATGAAACTTCTTGTGGATATCTTTTAATTGTTTGTTAGTAACATGTGTATAAATCTGCGTAGTGGTGATTGAGGAGTGGCCGAGCATTGCTTGGACGGAGCGAATATCCGCGCCGTTGCTGAGTAAATCAGTCGCGAAACTGTGGCGCAGGGTATGTGGATGAACATCTTTCACAATCCCGGCTTTATGTGCATAATATTTTACTATTCGCTGAATACTGCGTGAAGTTAAACGCAGATCATCCTTATTTTGCCAATTTTTTACAATTCGAATAAACAAAGCTTGATCAATGTCTACTCTTTTATTTAAATATTTTTGCAAAAAAAATTTAGCGGTATCGGAAATAAATACAATTCTCACCTTCGAGCCTTTTCCGCGCACACTGAATTCTTGAGTTTTAAGATTCAATTGATCACGATTAACACTTACAAGCTCACTTACGCGAAGTCCTGCCGAAAACAAAAGTTCTAAAATGCTGCGATCTCTGAGTGTTTTTAAATCCTCACCAGAAGCACCTCCGAGAATTCGACTCATTTCTTCGCCCGAAAGAAAATCAACTTCCCTCTCTGGATTCCTACCCACCTCCAATTTTTCCGCCGAAAGCGAAGAAATATCTTTTTTTGCCAAATATTTAAGAAAATTTCGCAAAGCAATAATATGATAATTTTGAGTTATTCTTTTTAATGTATTACCCTTCTTATCCTCTAAACGATTAAGATAAAGCCTATATTTTCTTACTAATTCCATAGTAATTTGTTTCGGCTGGCATATATTGGACCACGCAAAAAAACGTTCCAAATAATGCCGGTAGTTTTCTACTGTTTTTTCGGAACGATTAAGCTCAATTTCCAAATATTCCAAATAGTCCAAAAGCACATCTTCCAATTTCATATTTTTTACATTCTTCTTACTTATTTTATCTTATTTGAATTATAAAGTAAAAAACCTTTAAAAAATAGCCCTAACAAGCTATTTTTTAACCTGTTAATAACTTCCGTTTTCTTTATTGACATTTACGCATTATCTGATTATACTTGAATGCAAGAATAATTATTAGGGTTTTATTGGATGATTCATTTGACTGTGAGTTATTTTCTGTTGTCAAACAATCTAACAATAAAACCATATAGAAGGAATTAAACCTATTAGTAAGCAACTATTGTTTATTTTTAGTCAACTGAAAGGATTGCATTCAAAGAAAATACAAGAAAAATTATATAAAAAACAACAAAATATTGCTAACTTCATCAAAAGACATCGAACTGTTTCAATTCTTCATATGCTACGAAACTATTCTGCTCTAGTGATTGTGATTTCCAGTGCCGTTTTAGTAATATCCACCAATCTGGCAGCAGAAGGAAAATCGGGAGGATTTCTGTTTGGATATTGGAGAAATAATAATTCCAACACCACTCCAAAAACCCTCTTTAGTGGTCAAGAAATGCGCAAAAACGACCTTGTTTTAGTTCCTCTGGCAATGGCAAGTACTTCAATAAATCCAAACCCTAAAGAAGAAGAATCCAAATTACTATCTTCTGCTCAAGATCAAGTTCTTATGGCTGAATCTAGTCCGACACTCAAAGATCCAGAAGAAAATGGCGGCGTTAAAATTTATACCGTAAAAGATGGCGACACATTAAGTTCAATAGCTCAAAAAAATAAAATTACCATCAACACAATCCTATGGGCAAATGATATTGAAGATATTGATTCAATTATGCCAGGAGATCAAATATTTATCCTTCCTATTGCTGGATTAACTCATATTGTAAAAAATGGAGATACTATTGACTCTATCGCTAAGGAATATGAAGCGGATAAAAATAAAATAATTTCTTTTAATGATTTACCCGCCAATGGAGAATTAAAAGAAAAACAAGAAATTGTTATTCCCGGGGGACAAAAAGAAATTCCCGCACAAAATCAAAACACAAATACTATTGTTGTAGAGCGTCGTCAATATGCAACCCCTTCCGGTGGAACACCAACCACTTCCGGATGGAAAAAATTAGAAGGAAAAGCTGGAACTGGACACATATTTCCCTATGGCTATTGCACATGGTATGTTGCACAAAGGCGTTTTATCCCATGGGGTGGAAATGCTGGAACATGGTTATATCAAGCAAAAATTATGGGATATAAAACCGGAAAAAAACCGGAAAAAGGAGCTATTATGGTTTCTTCTGAATCTTGGTGGGGACATGTTGCTATCGTGGAAAGTGTAGGAAAAAATACAATTACTGTTTCAGAAATGAATTATAAAGGCTGGGGGAAAAAAAGCTCACGAACTATTTCTACTTCCAATCGAGTTATCAAGGGTTATATTTATTAAAAAACTGCCCACAAAAAACCTAGTCTAAACTAGGTTTTTTGTTTTTCTGTGTATAAGTTGTTAAAATGCTTTGTTTAACTGTTAATATCCTTGTGGATATCCATTTTTATTTTTGTTAATATTTTATTTGTTTTTTAAAAAAAAAATAATAATATTCCTTTTATCCTTATTTATACACTTTTATCCTCACGGTTTATTATTCACTTTATTTACCTTTTATCCACAACTTATTCCAGCTTTTTTTCTTTTTACTCTTTATATTTATATACTTATTAACACAAAACCATCTCTTAATAATATATACTAATAAATTAAATATATTAATTCTTCTATTAAATACTCTTATTGAGCCGGGTTTGTTTTATTAAAAAAGTTATCATAAGAATACATAATTAAATTTATAAATTTTAATTTTGTTTAATTTTAAAAATCTGTTATAATTTTAAAAAGAGAAAATATATTCTTGTTTTGATATAATATAAAGATGAAACAAAAAATAATAAATAATAAAAGAAAGAAAAATATCGCAAAAATATTTTTAGTTTTTATTTTTAGTTTTTTTATATTTAGTTTATCTTGTAATATTAATGGGAATATTTTTAATAACACTAGTGCTGCTCCTCTTGATTTTCTTAATAATTTCAAGAGTCCTGCTGATCTTGTATTAGAAACTACCGGGGATATAGCAAAAAACGGATTATTATTAGTTTTTAATTATTTGTTATATGGAATTTGGCTTCTTGTTAGTTTTTTTATTTGGATTGCAGGAATGTTATTTGATTGGTCAATTAATCCGGTTAATATAAATGGTATTGTAGGAAGCGATTCTGTTTATGCTGGATGGACAATTGTACGTGATTTTTTAAATTTGAGTTTTATCTTAGTATTACTTTTTAGTGCTTTTGCTACAATTTTTCAAATAGATAAATACCACTTGATGAAAAAAAATATTCTTTTAATGGTGGTTTTGATGGCGCTTTTGGTAAATTTCAGTTTTCCAGTGGCACGGTTTATTATCGATACGACAAATGTAACGATGTATTTTTTTGTTGAACAAGCTTTTCCGGGATATGATTACACTAGTAGTAGTATTTCTTCACATTTTTTAAATAAATCTAATTTGGTTAATTTGGTTATTCCTGATGGAAAAGAGAGTGTTAGTGGTGATGCCAATCTTACAGTAAAATTACTTATGTTGATTGTTTTTTCATTTCTGATGGCAGTGACAATGATTGCATTGGCAGGAATTTTTCTTGTAAGAATTATTGCATTGGCGATGATTGTTATTTTTGCACCTCTGGGATTTGTAGGTCCGATTTTCCCCAGCTTCTCTAAATTAGGGAAATGGTGGGATTATCTATTTAATTACGCGCTTGTTGGTCCGGTAATGATGTTTATGTATTTACTGGCACTAAGGTTAATGGAATCGGGAATAGGCGGGGAAAATATAATAGGTGGAGATAGTTTGAAAAGATTTTCTGAGAATTATGAAGTTCCAGGGAGTTCTGATTTCATGGCAACAGCAGCCTCATTGATTATTCCAATGATAATTATGTGGATAAGTATCTTAATGGCGGGAAGTATGGGAATATATGGAGCAGGAAAAATCACCTCATTTGCAAAAGGTGTAGGAAATAAATTTAGGAAAGTGCCAGGAAGAGCGATTGGATGGGGATTGGGAGTTGCGGGTGTTTCCGGTGGAGTGAAAAAAGCTACGGATGAATTTAAGAAAACAGGAACTATTTTTGGTAAGAAACCAATTCCTCTATATAGCGGATCTGAAGCAAAGGCATTAAGGGAGGAAAAAATGGGAGCAAGGATGTCAAGAGGTAAATGGAGTGCGGGTGATGAAGCGCAAAGAGATTATGAAAGAAAGAAAGTTGCTACTTTACGAAAAGAGTGGAAAGAAGACAAAGTTTCCGATAGTGAAGTCAGGAAAAGTCTTCAAACTGGAAGTAGTATTGAGAAAAAAGCAGCTGCAATGGAATTGGCTGAAAATAAAGGATTTAGGGATTATATTGATGAAAAAGGAAATAAAATTACAGCTCAAATGCAATTTGATGCTGCAACTGTTGCAGTTAAGGGGGATAATGCTCTGAAAGAAATTCTTAATTCAAAGGTTAAGGAAAAGAGAATTGATTTGATTATTAATCAAAAAGCAGGAGAAAATATAAAGAATAAGGGAATTGCTCCATCTAATTTAGCCGCAATTTCTTCGGAAAGAAAAAATGTTGCACAAAAAGAATTTATGAATATAAAAACAGATGATTGGAAGAAATTGGATTTGGAAAATGTTTTAAGTGATGCTGATATTACAACAGGAGCTATGGCGGCATATCTTGAACATGGGGATGAAGGGCAAGCAAATATACGAAAAGGAATGAGTGGAACGAATTTGAAAGCTGGAAAAAATAATAGAATGTGGTAGGTGAGTAAAGAAAGATATAATAATTTGGAAAAAAAGAAAATGGAGGATAAGTTAATAAAAAATAGAAATACTATTCCTCAATTAGTTTCGGTTACTCTGAAAAATGAAGATGAAACAGACGAGCAAATAATTGAGAGGCAGGAAAAGTTTTTGAGGTTGCCGGAGGATGTGAAGGATAAATTGGCTTCGCATAAAACAGGGGAGAAGATTTTTAAAATCGGGCAGAATTTTGGGCTTGATTTGCAAAAAACTGCTTCAATTGCGCGAATGGTTCGCAATTATTATTTCGGCGAAGTGAAAAAAGAAGATTTTGTAAAAGTTTTAGCAAAAGAGACGGGGATAAATGAGAATGATGCGGGAAAAATAGTTGAAATTGTGTTGCGGACGATTATTGATGATAAGAGTTTGGGGGTTAATGTGTCAATTATTGAGCTGAAATTGGAAGATGCATTGAAAAAGTTTCCGGAGATTGGCGAGCAAATTATTTCAAGGGTTTCATTAAAAGGTGGGGGATTTTCTGATATGCTTCGTCCGACAATTAGAAATTGGATTAAAGATTACTATCAAGAAATGGGCACAGGAAAGCATGATTTGATGCAAAGAGGGGATTATTTATATCACAGCAAAAATACCAAAGGAGTGAGCGAAGTGGAGCGTCAAAAATTAATGACAATTATAAAATCATTAGAAGATGGAACGTTGCTGAAAATAGATGAACAACAAAAAGAAATTGTATTTGATGCATATAAAGAGTCTCAAAAAGTTGATATAAAATCTAGTTTTAAGGATAATTTTCATAAAAAACCCCTCTTTAATTTTTTACAAAAAAAAGAAATTACCCTTGTTGAAGAAGAAAAAAAAGAAGAAGATCGGAAAAATAGCAAAAGTGGAATGGAGAAAATAAATAAAAAGATTCAAGAAGAAGCAACTGTTTCTAGTGGATATTTTTTACAAAAAAAAGAAAACAAACCACAAGAGGTAATAAAAAGGCAAATGGAGGTAAAAAAAATAGAAATAGATAAGGTAGAAGCGCCTAAGAAGAATGTGGTGTTTAATCAAATGGAAACAATGAATAATAATGAAAATAAAATACAAAAAAAACAAAAAGACGAGGAAAAAGAAAGTCCATATATAATAAAACCGCTAAGCATGGAATCAAATAAGAAAAGAAGATCTGATTTTGATATTTCGTCCAATGTAATTGATTTGAGAAAATAAATGTTATTTGGAACCCCGCAATTTATTGATGTTGAAGATAAAATTGTCGGACCTTTTACAGGAAAGGCCCTGCTTTGGATGTTTATATTAGGAGCTATTCTTTTGATTTTATGGAATATTGTAAGTACGGGGGTTTTTTTCGTCGTCGCGATTCCTCTTGGATTATTTTTTCTGGCGCTGGCTTTTTACCGTCCATATAATCAGCCATTTGCGAATTTTATTCTTTCGGCTGGATTTTTTTTCTTTCGTCCGAAGGTATATATTTGGAAAAAAGAAGGTAGAATTATTAAGAGGAGTGTTCAAGAGGATATCTTAAAAACAAAAGCACCGAAAGAAAAAAAAGAAATAAATCAGGAAAAAATAAAAAAGTTGGCTGAGATATTAGATAAGAGAAACTAAAAAAAACAAAATGGAGCTACTGCATGAAAAAAAGAAAAACAAAAGCGATAATAGTTCGCAAAAATACGTTGATATCAAAGAGATAAAAAACGGCGTTATTGTTATGAAAAACGGATCTTTGCGAACAGTACTTTTGGTGTCATCGATAAATTTTGATCTCAAGTCTACTGATGAACAAGATGCTATCATTTCTCAATATCAGAATTTTCTCAATTCTCTTGATTTTCCCGTACAAATAGTAGTTAGTTCAAGAAAATTTAACATCAATCCTTATTTGGAAATAATAAAAGAAAAAGAAAAAGTGCAAAAAAATGAATTGCTTCGAATGCAAATAGCGGAATATAGTAATTTTATAAAAAGACTTACGGATTCAACTAAGATAATGTCTAAGTTTTTCTACATAGTAGTACCATTTTCTCCAATTGAAAGTAAGAAAGAAGGATTTTTTGCAAAAATGATGAATACGTTTAATCCCAATCAACAAATGGCGGTTAGAAAAGAGTTTCTTGAAGCGCAAATAAGTCAATTGTGGCAACGGGCGCGACAAGTTGAGGCAGCACTCAGCGGGGCGGGGTTGAAAATGACACCTTTGGGAACACAAGAGCTTATAGAGCTATTTTATAATTCATATAACCCCAGTTTAAATGTTAATACTATAATAAAAGAAGTTGAAAGTTTGGAATTGGAATAAAAAAATATGTTTGGAATTAATAAAAAAAACAATAAAACTGAGTTAGGTGACGAGTATATATATCAAGAGGGATTAGCAACAGTAAAAGATTTGATTGCCCCTTCTGCACTCAAGGTAAGTCCTAGTTATATTGAAATCGGAGATGTCTATGCAAAAACTCTTTTTGTATTTGCTTTCCCGAAATTTCTCAGTACAAACTGGTTTTCACCTATTATAAATGCTGATTTTTCAATGGATACAAGCATATTTATTCATCCAATGGATACAGCGGATGTGCTTAAAAATTTGAGGAAAAAAGCAACACAGGTAATGTCGGAAATTTCAATAGAAAGCGAAAAGGGTAAAATCAGAGATCCAATATTAGAGTCAGCTCTGGAAAATATTGAAGAATTGCGCAATAAATTACAAGAAGGCAGTGAGAAATTTTTTCGTTTTAGTGTATATATGACAGTCTATGGAGCGAGTGTTGATGAAGTGAATAAAATAAGTGACAGCATTGAAGCTATATTAGAAGCTCAATTGGTTTATGTAAAACCAGCTATTTTTAGGATGGAACAAGGAATCTCCTCAACCATTCCATTGGCAAATGACGAGCTAGATGTTGCGAATAATTTAAATACGTCACCTTTATCAACCAGTTTTCCATTTGTTTCTTCTGATCTAACTTCTAATAAGGGAATTCTTTATGGTATAAATAGGCATAATAATAGCTTAATTCTTTTTGATCGTTTTGAAATGGAAAATGCTAATATGACGGTTTTTGCTAAATCTGGAGCAGGAAAAAGCTATACGATAAAGTTGGAGATATTGAGATCATTGATGATGGATGCGGATGTGATTGTAATTGATCCGGAAAATGAATATAAACACTTATGTGAGACCGTAGGGGGATCTTTTGTTTCAATATCCCTTAACTCAAAGTCGCATATAAACCCTTTTGATATTCCAAAAATAGGGCAAGACGAAGATCCTGAGGAAGTAATGAGGAGTAATGCGGCTAATTTAATGGGATTACTGCACTTGATGTTGAAAGATATTACCCCGGAAGAAGACTCGATTCTAGAGAGAGGTATTCATGAAACATATGCTATAAGAGACATTACTCCGCAAAGCGATTTTTCAATACTTACTCCCGATGATTTTCCGGTTCTTTCTGATTTATATGAAGTTTTGAGAAATATGGAGGGAGCTGAGTCGCTAGTGATGAGGATGGAAAAGTATACCATTGGTCTTTTTTCCGGATTTTTAAATAAACCGACAAATATCAAAATAGATAGCCAATTAGTGGTATTTAATATTAGAGATTTAGAAGAAGAATTGCGCCCGATTGCAATGTATATCGTGCTGCATTTTATTTGGAATGAAATGAGAAGTAATCTCAAAAAGAGATTGGTAGTGGTGGATGAGGCGTGGATAATGATGAAAAACGAAGATGCGGCGTCGTTTTTGTTTGGAATTGCTAAACGTTGTCGAAAATATTACACTGGACTTACAACAATAACTCAGGATATTAATGATTTTATTTCTTCGCAGTATGGAAAACCTATCATTACTAACTCATCTATTCAGCTTTTGCTCAAGCAATCTCCAGCTTCAATTAACACTATTGCGGAAACTTTTTATTTAACAGATCAAGAAAAATTTTTACTTTTGGAAAGTAATGTCGGAGAAGGAATATTTTTTGCCGGAAATAAACATGTGGCAATTCGGGTGATTGCATCATATAGCGAAGATCAGATTATTACCTCTGATCCTCGACAGTTATTAGAAATTGAAAACGCCAAAAAAGAACTGGCAGAAAATAATCTCTGAAAGAAAAATTGAATTAAAAGGGGATAGTTTAAAATATAAAAATATGTGGAGAGTGGCAATGTTAATTGCTTTAATAGTGGCGATGTTAAAAGATTTGTTGGATTTTGCCGGGATAGGTTCATTGCCTGCTATCGGATATATTGTAACAATTTGTATTTCATTTGTTATAGGTTTGATGGTTTTTATCGCCGGATCAGGGAATAAAAAAAGAAACAGGGTTAAAAGTTTGACAAAAAAGTTAGTAACTCTTGGCGGCGGAACGGTAGTGGAAAGTTTATTGTTTGGTTTGAATTTTTTGCCCATTGAAACGGTTACTGTAATTGTTTTGTATCGTATTATAAGAAAAGAAAAAATAGCAGAGATGCGATTACTTGCAGCGGAAAAAAGATATTAAATGGAATATTATTATGCTGTGGAATATTATTAAAATGAAAAAATGATGAAAAAATTTTTTTTTGAAAAAGAATTTATAGTGAGTGTGATTATTGCAGTAGCTTGTTTGTTTTTGGCGGGAACCTTTCCCAGAGAGGATGGTTTTCAAGTTTTCATTTTAGGGGCATTTTTCTTTCTTATTGTTCCATGGTTATATATTAGAATAGTATTAGATGAATCTATAAAAGATTATGGAGTTCAATTAGGGAGAAAAGCAGAGGGATTTTTTTGGATGATTTTTTCTTTCTTTTTCTTTCTTTTGACTATTTATTTTTCCTATCGATATTTTGATTTTTTTAGTAATTATGTATTATTAAAAATAGTCAGGGAAAATTTTTGGATATTTGTTGGTTACGAATTCTTTTTGGTCGGCTTTTTTCTTTTTTTGTATGAATTCTTTTTTCATGGATGGATAATGGGTTTTCTTAGGAGATATTTCGGAATATTTTCTGTTATATTTCAATTTATTGTTTTCGTTGTATTTTTAGTCTTAACGAGTAATTTTAATTGGAATTTTTTCCCATATATGATAATAAATTTACTTGGAGGGTGGATTGTTTATAAGAGTCGATCGATTTGGTATTCATTTACTTTTGGCTGGATAGCTATTATTTTACTGGATATGATCTTTCTTAGAATAACAAAAATGTAGATAAATATTTGAAATAAACTTTTTAAAGAAATTTTAAAAATATGAAAAAACATAAAAAAAATAATATTGTTTTATTGTGGGTAGTCATTGAGCTTTTTCTTTTTAGTTCATATCCTGTTATGGCTCTGCATATTCCATCAGCCAATGAGGTTGCGGCTGATTTGGAGCAAAGATATCATATAAACAGTGCTTCCGTTCAAAGCATAGGAGAAGGTTTAAATGTCGCAGATGGGAAAACAACTCCGCCAGAAGTCATGTTATCATTTTCACCATCCAATCCTAAGCCCGGAGAAAAGATAATTGCCAAAGCATTGCCATCTTATTTTAGCAATCAAAAGGAATCATTGTATTTTACTTGGTATATAAAGCATGAAGGATGTGAAATTGCTTCACAAGGAAGTTCTGACTATCAATCATCTTGTGATGTTAATGATGACAATAGGGTAAATGAAGAGGATTGGAAAGTTGAGGCAAGTAGAATTATTGCTCAAAATGGATTTGATGATCGGATAAATACGCGAGGATCGTGGGATAAGGATGGATATCGCGCTCGTTTTGGTGGGGATAATAATTTATCTCCGGCATATTGTTATGTGCATAGTTTTTCAAATGGAGATAATTATGAATTGGTAGATAGCGGGGGAAATGATGAAGACACGAGCTTTCTTACTGGAGCAATAGCGCCAAATACACTTAGTAGTTGTCCTTCTCAAAATGTGGCGTGTGTTAAAGATTATGTTGAAACGTGTTCCAGCGACGGAGAATTTTCGGGAGGTATAATTAGTGGATTATTTACTGAATATGATGCTTGTACCGATTCGGGATTTGATGCTTATTGCAATCTTTCGCAATGCTATTCTGATCCGAGCAATCCCGGGGAAGATATTTGTACCGCGAGCTGTCCATTAGGAACGCAGCCTTATTGTATTTCTGATACTTTTTTAGATCCGAGTTGTACTGATCTTGAGGGTGGATCTTTATCTTGTTCAGCTTCGGGAACCCCGATAACTTATTGTAGGGCGGATCAATTAGCTAGTTCAACGATAACAAGCGCTTGTGAGCATTTATTTCCAAATTCAGATAGTAATATAACGGGCAATAATAGTTTTGGTACAACCGAGGAAGAATTTTGGGGAACAAATCCTAGAGATCCTGATACTGCAGATAGAGGACAGAATGACGAAGCAACAATTGCCGGACTGGGAGTTGATGGATTCACATGGAATTATATGCCCGGAGATAAGGTGGGTGTTGTGGTAGAGGGAAAATCTATTATTCCAACTAAACATGATAATGCTTCGATGATGATTATGTGGGCACTTCCAAAAAATAAATGCGACGTACAAAACATAGGAAGTTATCAAAAAACAATCAAGGGATATCCTGTAACTATTCCTACTGCAACTATGGATATAAACGATTGCCTCGAGGATAATTTAGTTGATCCTGTTGAGGGTGGACAGCCAACCAATCTTGAAGTTTCATTGGAATATGGACCAGACTCTCCTAATAATGATGCCAGTGGAAGAAAAATGGGAGATATGGTTTTTGTTCAGGCTGTTTCTATGAACGGGGATCATGATACCAGTCAAACTTATTATAGATGGGATGTGAAAAGACTAAATACTCCAAATAAAAGAATGAGCTTGGATCTGGATGATTGGGAAAGTATTTCCGTTTTATCGAGTTTTCGTCAAGAAACGGAAATGAGCTTGCTTGAGGGTAATAATATCTCTGAGCTTAAGTTTAACTTGAATGTTGCAAATAATAGTAATAATTATAATGCAATATTTAATAATAGAGGTGTTGGGTACTTGAGAATTTATGTTGAAGTTGAAGAAGTTTTTGATTCTGGTTTAACTAGGGCGGGACGTTCAGATGTAATCATTCGAGTTACCTCAAGCTCTGACCGCATTAGCCTATATAATGTCGACGTAAATCCGAATACATTGGAAATGTCTTTAAATGACGAGATATGCGCAGAAGATAAAACTTGTTATGTGGCTACCGGTCAAATTATCGGTGCGAGAATTGAGTCGGATGATTTGTCGAATTATTCATGGGAAGTAGATGGATCAGATTTGCAATGTAATCAGAATATGAGCGCAAGTTGTCAAGATACAAAGCAAACAAATATTACATTTTTTCCCGTTGTCGGAGAGGCGGGAAAGACATTTGATCTTAGTTTGGTTGCAAATGACATTGATGGAAGTTCGAGAGAGGGTAGCATGGGAATTAATCTTATGAGAAGATTTGAGATTGTTAACCCATATTTAAAACTTATTCCAGAAGCGGGATCCGAAAGAAAGGTTTTAGGAAGTTATGTTGATATAACTGGTAATACTCCTCCAGAAGATTTGGTTAATTATAGTGAAAATTTGTTTATAAGTACTCCTGGAAGTGGAATCTCAATTCTTGGGGAATTTCATCCGGAGTTTATTGAGAGCGATTCAACGATAAAATGGTTTATAGATGGTATTGAGCAGGCCGATGTTTCTACTGAGCGAATATTTTTTACAGCCAATAAGTCAATAGGAAGTGTGTACAATGTTTCAATCGAGGCTGCATATTCTCAACCAATAGCTGTAAGAAAGGCTTTGCAGGAGTTTTGGGGGGTACAACAAGAAAAAACCATCGAGGAAATAATAAGTGAGTCTGTTCAGATTGAAATTGAAGATGGTGATGTTATGGCAAAAAAAGAAGGCGTAAAAGGTGTATTCGCCACTCTTGCTGCTAATTTATCTGGAGAATTTGTATTTTTATTAAGAATAATATTAACCGGCTTTGTCTTGATTGCAACCGCGGGTATTGTGTTTGGATTTTATCCGAGTGAAATGAAAAAAAAGAACTAAAATTTTAAAAACATGAAAAAAGTATTTGCATTTTCTCTATCAGCGCTTGTTTTTGTTTTTATTTTTTTTGTCGCTTATAATATATCTTTTCGTTCTCCTATGGAAAAAGATGATGTTGCAGTTATTGAGGATGAAAATTCTAAGATAAAAAACAAGGAGGAGGAAGATAAAAAAATTTTTTCAATCGGGAATGAAAAAATGTTTTTTTCTCAAATTGATCAAAATAATGAAAAACTGATTTATTTTTCCGAAAAAGGGGAATTATTTTCCATTTCATTTCTTGGAACATTAAAAAAGAATTTCAATAGAAGTGCGATTACAATAATCAAAGATTTTGATTGGTCTCCAGAAAGAGATAAGGCAATTGTGTTATTGGAAGATGAAAACAAAAATAAAAGATATGTTTTGTATGAGTATAAAAAAGGGGAGATAAAAGAATATGAACAACTAATGGATTATGCGGTTTGGGCAGGATCAGATAGTCGTATTGTATATAAAAAATATAATCAAGCGGATGGAACGCGTTCACTTATGATTGCCCAAGCGGATGGAAAAAATGAAAGAAAAATTGCCGATATTCCATGGAAAATGATATCAATTGCTTCAGTTAAAAATAAAAACAGTATCTTTTTTTGGAATCTTCCAGTGGCAAATGAAAAAACACAGCTGAAAAAAGCGTCCGTTATCGGTATTTCCGGAAACAGCGCTAATGAAGCAGAAATTATTAGTAAAGAAACTGAGCGCTATGGAGCGGATTATCTTTGGTCAAATGATGGAAGTAGAATTTTAATTAGCTCTGTTTCTGATGCAAATGGCAGCGGAATGAAGCTGGGAATTTCAAATGAGCACGGTGAAAAATATGAGGACCTGAATATTCCAACTCTCGTTTCTAAATGCGTGTGGTCAAAAGATGATTCTTTTATTTTTTGTGCTGTACCGACTGCTATTGAGCCCAGCGTGGTGATGCCAAATGATTATCGGACAGGTAAATTTTTCACAAAAGATATCTTCTGGAAGGTAAATACTCAGACAGGTGAAAGAGTTCGGCTGGTTGAATTAAATGATATAAAGGAGGATTATGATGCGGATAAATTATTTCTTTCTCCATCGGAAGATGCGTTGTTTTTTACAAATAGAATTGATAATAGGCTATATCGAATTAATCTTTAATGTTGGTGAAAAATATTCCAAGTGAAAAAAAGATCCAAAAGTAAAGCGATAGATCATTTTTCCAATAAGTAGTGTCAATCATTCCATGTATTAAAAAATACAATATAACTATAATAAGAAACGCTCCTAGTCTTTTTTGTGAAGCGTTTTTTTGTTTGGATGTTTTTGAAAAAACAGACTGTAGCCAAAATATAATCAGCAAAACAAAAGACACTAATCCAATTAGTCCGGATTGTAGCCAAAAAGCTAGAAAAATATTATGCGGATGAGGGACTGCCCATTCTGGATAAGGAGGAAAATATTTCTGATATTCCAAATATTTTTCTTGAAAATTTCCTGGTCCGATTCCTAGCCAAAAATTATCTGTGATTATTTTAGTTGTTGAATGCCAAATGACAAAGCGAGATTCTAATGAGGAGTGATTTTTTGGATTAAATATATCTTGTATTTTTTGATTATTAATTTGAAAAGCAGTGAGCAGAAGGATTAAAAGCGAGAAAAAAATAATTTTTTTCTTATCAAATATATTTTTATTTATGATAAGAAAAAATAAAATTGTGCTAAATATAATTGCTATCCAAGCTGAATATGAATAGGTAAAATATAAATTTATTAAAATTATTATCTGAATAATCAAGAGTGTTTTTGAAGCGGGTTTGCTGTGCAAAAAATAAAATCCGATTAAAACAGCCGAAGCAAGAAACATTGCCAGATAATTCGGAGAAGTATAGAAAATTTCTAGTCTTCCGTCAAAAGTAAGACGATTAGTTGCGATGAAAAATAATCCAAGTAAGGATATTATTGATGCTGAGAAAAAATAAGCTTTTAGTATTTTGTCCGCATTTTGTATGTTTTTTACATTTTTGATTAGTAAAAAAGAAAAGATAAGGGGAAAAACAAACCAACTTTTGATAATTCCAAATTCTTGCATTAAGTTTTGATTATAGAAAGCAGAAGAAATTAAGCCTAAAAAAAGAAATGCGATTAGAATGAGATATTTTTTTTCAATTTGTATTTTCGTTTTGTTGTTTTGGCTGAAAATTAAATAAAAAAACAAGACAATTAAAATTGAAATTTCAAGAAAATTTGTGGGAATATTAAAAATAGAAAAACGAAGCAAATATAATGGAGCCAGAAAGATGATTATAGCAAGGAAGTTATTATAATCGGAGTATTTTTTATAAAATTGAAGTATTTGAGTCATATTTAATTATTGCAAAAGAAGAAAAAAATATCAAAACAGGCAGAATATGGACAGAAAAAATTGCCGTATCGAAAAATGAATGAACTGAAAAAGCGATAATTCCCGCACTAAATCCAAAAAAAAGAATATTTGATTTATTGCGGGCTAATTTTATTATTGACCATAAGATAAGAGTGATCCATATTATGGCACTGATAATCCCAGTTTCAACAGCAATGTCAAGGTATGTGTTGTGGGCATATATTGGCGTGCGATAGTCCGAGTTTGAGTTAGTTGCTGAGGAATAATTTCCAATTCCAACACCAAAAAACGGATTTTCTTTGATTATGTGTAGAGCTTGAGACCAAATTTGAATTCTTTCCGAATTAGAGCCTTCGTTGATATTAAAACTGGAAAGAAATCTTTGATTGATTGGATTTGGAATAAAAATTATCAATAATAATAAAGTGGAAAATATTCCAACATAATATTTCAGGTTTTGAAATTTTTCCATCTTTTTTGTAGAAATTAATATTAAAAAAAATAATAATCCGGATAAAAATCCAAGATAACCTCCACGAGAAAATGAAAGAAAGTTGGCGATTAGTATAAGTATAGAAATAAAAAAATATTGCTTTTTGTAGGTTAGGAAGTATAGAGCCAAAGAAACTGGAAAAATCATGCTTAAATAAAAGGAAAACATATGCGGATCGGGAAAAAAAGAGATTGCGCGCATAAGAGTTGTGTCTCCAATTTCAACTAGCCAGCTATTGTATTGAAAAACTGCCATAGAAAATGTTTTTCCTAAAAAAGGCATTGTTGCGTCAAACCAAAATATTGTTGTATTTCTAACTCCTATAAAAAATTGGAGAATAAATTGAAATATTCCAATTGAGGCTGAAATACCCGCTCCCAGAACTAAATAAGAGCAAAAAGTTTGTAATTTATTTTTATTCCAAGAAATGCCATTGATAACAAGAAAAAGAGGAATAAATGACAGTAAAAAGAGTAGTTTGCGTGCCGACCACCAGATATTTTCTGCTGTTAGGGTTGAAAAAAAACAAAAAAATAAAAAAGAAGTAATTAAAAAAGTTAGAAACTTATTTGGTATGTAGATTGATTTACTTTGTAGACTGCTTGCTAGCCAAATAAAAAAAATAATCAAAGAAAAAATTCTTATTGAAGCCAAGTCTATCCCCGGAACGGGGTTTATGGCAATTTGGAAGGGTAAATATAGTGCGAAAATATAGAGTAATTTGTGAAGCATATTTTTTGTTATTTTCGCATTTGCGCAACACTATTTTTAGAATTGGAAAATGCGCGCGCAATTTGCTTTGCTGATTCATTGTTTTTGTTTTTTTTTAAATCTTTACGATTTTTTATTTTTCTTAGCCAAAGATAAAAATAAAACCAAGGTTTTATAAAGCAAGGAGTGTTTTTTTTAAAGAATAAAACTCCGGACAGGATTAGCCAATATAGTTTTTCCGAACTGGCGGAACTTTGTTCATCATGCCAAACTGTTGCCGTGGGAGCTATTAGTAGATCAAATCCATTTCTTTTCGCTCGAACGGATAAATCCGCATCTTCGTAATATAGAAAAAAGTCTTCATCAAAAAGTCCTATTTTGCGATGTACGTCTTTTTTTATCATCATCGCGCATCCAGTAGCACAATCGGTTTTAAACGTACTGAGCGTCTCCTGTGGCGTGTGAAGATGGTATGTGCGCATTTTGAACCAGTTTATTTTTCCTCCAGAAAACCAAATACTGTCGTCGCTTTTATTTAAGATGAGTGGATTTAAGATGCCTGAAGATGGATTTTTTTGTGCTTCTTCTGTTAATATGGATAGGGTTGATTTTTCTAGGTAGGCGTCATTGTTAAGCAGGAACACGAAATCTGCCATTTTTTCTAGAGCAAAGCGGATTCCGATATTATTTCCCGCTCCAAAGCCGATGTTCTTGTTGTTTTTGATAAAGTGAATTTTTGGATATTTTGCTTTGGCGGTTTCAAACGATCCGTCAGTTGAATTATTATCCACCAAAACAACTTCAAAATTGGAATAATCGCAGTCAAAAACCGACCGCAAGCATTCCATTAGCGTTCGTTTTCCATTGTAATTAAGCACAACAACAAATATCTTGGGATATTTTTCCATATTCTAATTCTAGCAAAAAATAAGAAAAAAGTCAGCTATTGTGAAGTCGAGAAGAATTAAGTTGTCGATTGCTAAAAATAAAAATCCATACGAAACTTATTTATATACCCGAATCGCATAAAAATTGCCATTAAGAAACGGTCGTATGTAAATGGTAAAAGTGGTTTTTTGAAAAAACCCTGAACCGCGCTGGGTTCAGGGTAAAATTGTTGGTGTAATCACGTGGAGCATAAATTTTTCAGACAGTCAGGGTTATTGCACCTACAGAGATTCCTGCAGGCTGGATATTTTTGAAAGGAATTTCTGGAAGATTGATCATTCTTCTGATCTGATATCGCAAGCCAACCTCATTCGTCTTTCCGTGAGTCAGTTTTTCCAGGAGATTATAGAGCTCTTGGTTGGTGGTTATCCTCCTAATTTCTTCGTTTAAGATAATATCCATGTAGTCTTCGATTGTGATTTCTGGCAAGGCTAGAATTTCAAGCGCTATCTGCGGATTAAATTCTTCGGAAATGCTGAATTCGAAAATTAGCTCGATAGATACCTTAAACAGTGGCATTTCTTTTTCTATTAATTTGTCAATGGATGAAAGATGGTGCGTGGATAGATACCTATCTCTAGAAATATGGATCTTGAAGAGTTTATCGCCCTTCTCAAGTTTCACCTCGGCGCCGAATCGTTTGGCTTTTCTGTATCGATCTGTTGTAAGGTAATATCCATTCCAGTGACTACTGGTGAAAAAATCATCATCGACGCGATATATCCCCTTCATGTTTCGTATTTTCTTGTTGATATTGAAAATAAGAAATAACATAATTGCGATGCCAGTTAAACATAACATGCCTAGTGGTACAGATAGCCAGAGGGGTTCCCAGAATAATTGTGTTTCCATGATTTCTCTCCTTTATTAAGGAATAAGGATTATGCTCAGTACGCTTAGGGCAAATAACAAGAATCGCTTGGCGCGTTCCCTTACGGAATGGCTTTCATAGAATGAATATCTATTTAGCGCTCCGATTATTTCTCCTATAACAAGTATGGAAAAAAGTATCTTGTTGATGAAAAACGTAATTCCAATAGTTATACCCCATGTAATTATCAATCCTGCTATTAGTATAGGTTTCATAATTTTTCTCCTTTAGGGAAATAGGGAAAGAATTTAGGGGATGAAGTATGCGGATCCATACCATAGTGCTGACAAAATAAATACAACAATAGCGATATAGATATTCTTTCTTTCTGCACCCTGTGGCTTCTTGACTATTATTTCTAGCATTCCTCCAATGGCAAACAATATAAACATTAGCGATACTCCCAATGCGATATATTTCATAATTTCACCTCTTGTTTTCGTATTTTATTGTTAAATAACTGTAATAAATCAGTATGCGCTTTTTGGAAATATATTCAATATATTCCGTTAAAATTGGATATATAAAATTTTCGATAAACCAAGAAATCCTTTGTTTGTTGACAAATACAGTGTTTTTGGTAAGATATATTCAGTAGTCGGAAAATTACGAATAATATGGAAATAAAACAAGCATTGGAACAAATCGGGATAGCTGGTAAAAAAGCGGATGTGTATCTGTCTTGTCTTGAGATGGGCGGGGCGACGGCCTATTTGATTGCCAAAAAAGTCGGACTCAAACGCCCGACGGTCTATGATATTATCAATCAATTGATGAAAGAGGGATTGGTGCACAAGACGATCAAGGGTAATATCAAATATTATTCCCCGGCTGATCCTGAATTGTTGATCAGAAAATTGCATCAAAAAGAAGTAAATATCCGGCAAATAATGCCCAGTCTCCAAAATTTATACAATTCTCCTAAAACCAAACCTTTTATCCGTTATTTCGAAGGTAGTGAGGGTATCAAAGCGATGTATGATGACAGCTTGAAAAGCCTCAAAAAAGGGGATGAAATCTTGGCTTATGTCGGAGAAGATATACTGAACAATATTCCTGATTATATTTCAGATTATGTGAAGCGCCGAGTGGAAAAGGGAGTAAGAACAAGGGGGATTTATATAGAGAGTGAAAGTATTGGTGGATATATGCGCAAAAATAAAGAGCAGTTGAGAGAGGCGAGGGTTTTGAGTAAAAAAGAGTTTCCCGTAAAAAACGAAACTAATATTTATGCCAACAAAGTCGCTATCGCCAGTTATGGAGCGGAAATGTTTGGAATGATTATTGAATCGACAGAAATCGCTAATGCTCAAAAAGCGATTTTTGAACTGGCTTGGAAAGGGGCGGAAAAATTATAAAGGTATATGTTTTTTATTTAAAAATATCGGGGTTCATGGTAAGTCTCGCCTGTTTATTTTGGCGCGGTTACCTTGCATTTATTGTAGTAACTCGTATAATGACGATAGCAGTCGTCATTTTTTATTGCAACTATTTTACTTTAAAATAAGGATAAATTCCAAAAGTTGTTTGATTTACGACGGATGCTATTGATTTTAATAAAAATTAACGCTATAATTTTATGTTAAACAGAATTCAAAAAGAGGAAGCAATGAGCGGTCTTTTACAATTAGAATTAAGCGATAAAGAAGCCATCGTGTATTTGTCGGTCTTGGAAAATGGCGAATCAACCATTCCTTCAATTTCTGTGAATACTGGACTGAGCCGCGGAACAGTTTATGATGTCACTGAAAAGCTTAAGAAAAAAGGTTTTATTGCAGAAATTAAAAAAGGCAAGAAAAGAAAATTGCTTGCGGAAAATCCGACCAATAGGATTTATTCCTTTCTGGATGATGAACATGCGAAGTTTCAAAAGGTGAAAAATATAGCAGAAAAAATTATCCCCACTCTTAAGGCTCTCGATCAGAGGGATAATTTTAAGCCTCAAATCAAAGTTTATGAAGGCGAAAACGGTTTTAGAAAAGTCTGGGATGAAATTTTTTCTTCCAAGGACAAAAACTTTTTGAGTTTGGCTCGTATTGAAACATTCATTGAATTTGCGGGTGAAAATTTTTTGGAAGAGATTCAAAAAAAGAAAGTTCGTCTGGGTTTTTCCAGCCGCGCTATTAATGAAGATTCGCAGTCGGCGCAAAAGCTTCAAAGAATAGATTTGAAGTATAACCGAGAAACGCGTTTTGCTCCAAAAGAATTCCAATTTCCTTCAACGGAAATAATTTTCGGAAACAAGATCGCCATGTTCTCAACTAAGGAGGAAAATATTGTAGTCGTAATTGAAAGTAGGGACTTCGCCGAAACCCATCGGCAATATTTTGAGATGATGTGGGGGATGTTGGAAAAATAACACAAAAGGAGATTTGTCATGGCTAGGTCTAAGTTTAAGAGAGAGATGAAGGTGTTGGGTGAAATGTTTGAGAGTTGCCAGCAGAAGGAGAGGGTTGGTGTGGCTTTGGCTTATTCTGTTGGTTTTGCGCATTGTGCCAAAAATTTTACAGGAAGTTCAGATTTGGCTTTTAGTATTGCAATTGATGTGCACAAGGATAGCTTTATTTCAGAGATGTTAAAAATTTTTGGTAAATATTTGAATTCAGATGAATTTGAAAAATGCACGAGCAGATTTGTCGAAATAACTCGCAATTAAGCACTGCCGTGAGACATACAAAAGCCTAGGAAAATTTTCCTAGGCTTTTTAAATTGATTTTTTCGTATATTTCACGCAACATCTTTTTGCATGATGCTTTTTAGTTCGGTGGCGGTGATGGCTTTGGTTAGCCAGAGGAAGATGAAATAGATGGCGCTGGAGCCGAGGGCGAGGAAGAAAAAATTTTGACCTTGAAAAATGAAAAGGAAAAATGCCATTGCCATTCCTGAGAAAACAAAGCGCGCCCAGTTTTCTATTTTAGGAACATAATCTAAATATTTATAAGTTAAAAAAGAAGTAATGGCAATAACCAACATTTCGGTGATGGCGGAAGTGATGGCGGCTCCGGTATAGGAATAGAGCGGAATCATCACAAGATTAGCGCTAATATTGAAAATAGCACAAAATCCCAGTGCGAGCATCATTTTCTTTTGTAAGTTGCCGGCAAGGAGAATATTATTGAAAAAATTTCCAAAGAAAATAAAGGCCAACGCTATAATCAGAATGCGCAAAGTGTTGGCGGAAACTGCAAATTCACTGCCTCCAATTAAGAGCATTATGTCATTAGCTAGAAACATAACTGCAATAAATAGCGGAATAATTAACAGAAAAAAAACTTTGGCGGTTTTGTCGGATATTTCGCGGAATCTTTCTTTTTGGGAAAAAATAAATTGGGAGGTGAGTGGAAGAGTAAGACCAACAATCATTGCTGGAAAAAAGGTGATATTTTCAATAATTTTGTAGGCAGCGTTATAAATTCCAACATCCGCGCTTCCTTTGATAACTGAAAGTAAAATCGTATCCATTTTGAAATATAAGAATGTGATAATAACTGAAATTCCCATTGGAGCGGACATTTTTAGGAATTTTTTCCAATAAATAAAATTAAAATGTAAATGGAATTTGACATACTTTCGACTAAAAAGCAAAATCAGAGAAAAATTGAAAATCATATAAAACAAAATCGATGAAATGATTGCCAAAAATCCCCAATCATTAGTGGCTGCTAAAATTATAATAGCAGTTTGAATGACTTTTCCAATTAATTCGACTATTGCTACTTTGTCCATCGCTAGGTTTTTCTGAAAAACTCCATTGAGAACCATATAACTGGAAGAAAAAACAAAAGCAGCGGCAGTAAGAAGAATAGCCTTTTTTACTTCAGGCGGATAGGGAAAAAAATAAACAATTAAGGGTGCAATAATAAAAATCAAGAGAGAGGTGAAAACGCGAAGTGAAAAAACATTTCCAATGATTTCTTCTTCATTGGCTCCTTCTCGTGATATTTCTCGAGTGGCAACAGAATAAAGCCCTAAATCAGCTAGCGCTCCGAAAAAAGAAAAAAACGCTAAAGCTGTAGCATATTCTCCGAATCCTTCTTGTCCTAGATAGCGGGTAATAAAGCCAATTCCGACAAGTGCCAAGATCGTAGAGAGAACTTTGGCTGTAGCATTAAAAACTACATTATAAGCGATTTTTCTAGCAATCAATTGTTTGGAATTAAAAATTAAGAATTAAAAATTAAGAATTAAGGAATCCTAATATAACATGCTTATGTTAGTTTATAATTCTTAATTCCTGATTTTTTTTAAATTTCCAAAGAAGGCTTTACGATAATCTTCTTTTCTTCTCCTTCTCCAATACTCTCTGTTATTATTTGCTCATTTGAAGCTAGCTCTATATGTATCAATCTTCTTTCATAAGCCGACATCGGACGCATAATAATTGATTTTTTTTCTTTTATCGCTTGTTTGGCTATTTCTTTCGCTTGTTCTATAATGTTTTGATTTTTTTGTTGACGATAAGAGTTGACATCTAAAACGAACCTCAATTTGTCTTGAATTTTTTTTCTTACTACTAGGCGTGCGATATGTTGAAGTGATTGGAGATTTATTCCGTGCTGTCCAATAAGAAAATTGGAATCTTCTCCTGCCGATATATTGCAAATAATACTTTCTTGATCATCAATATGTTCTATTTTAACTTCTATTTGGCAATCAAAACCCATTAAAAGAAGAATTTTTTTTACTGAATCATGGATAATTTGATCGTTAGTTTTATTCATAGGTATTTAAAAAATGGTTAATTTCTATTTCGTATGATAACAGAAAAGCTCCGGAAAGGGAATACCCGAAGCTTTTTATGATGTGCAATTAGGCTATTTTGATTTATTTTTTCTTAAAGATATATAATTGTTGAAATATAGCAAAAAGAGTTGAAATAAGCCAATAAAGCGCTAATCCGGCAGCAAATTTTATTCCAATGAAAAGAGTCATCAATGGACCAAGAAAAAGCATTTGTTTGGTCATTATCTGGGCAAAATCAGGAGATCCATCTTTTTGAGACGCGACTTTGGGTTGGCTTTGCATAAGCATTTTTGTTTGCCAAAATTGAGCCGCTGCCGCTAAAATAGCTAGTGGAATGTTGGGCTTGGTTAAGTCTATTAAGCCGATAAAAAAATGATTTATATTTCCGGGATTAGTGATAAAAGAATAAAGCTTTTGGCTTTCCACAACAAATCCGGCATCGGAAATTTGAATGATTATGCGGTAAATAGCAATCAAGAATATTAACTGTATGATTAGCGGTAAACATCCACCAAATGGATTGACTTTATTATCCTTGTAAAATTGCATCAGCTCCTTTGCTTGTCTTTCTTTATTGTCTTTGTGTTTTTCTTGCAATTCCTTTATTTTTGGCTGTAAATCTTGCAATTTTTTTTGCGATTCGATTTGTTTTTTGGAAATAGGAAGTAAAACTGATTTGAGAATTATGGTTGTGAGAATAATTGCAATTCCAAAATCTTGTAAGGGAATTGCGTTGTACAAAAAAACCAAAGTATTAAATATGGGATCATTAACAAAAATGTTGAAAATGGATGTCATTTATTTTTATTATTGTATTAGGTTTGCTTTTTTCAGCAATTTTTCTACTCGCGCAGCGGTTTTTTTTGAATCAATTAATTTTTCAGATTGATTATCTTTTTTGAAATATACCACAATATCAACACCTTCGGCAATCTTCGGTAGGTGTTCTTGGAAAGATTCGCGAAGTACTCTTTTGATTTGATTGCGATTTATTGCTTTAACTGAAATTTTTTTCCCAATCGAGAATCCTATTCGGGGGAAAGAAGAATTGTTGGAAGTCGTTTTGAGGGAGATATTTTGAAAAGAAAAATAGTTTCCCTTAGAGGAAACTCTTTCAAAATCCCCTTTTTTTGTTAGACGATTCTTCTTTGGAAGCATTTTGAGGATTCTCAATTTTCAATTTACAATTTATTCTTTTAAATTAAAAATATAGATAATTTTGTAAATTCGATGAAAATTTATTACTTATTAAATCTACGCGGTAAGTTTTTTTCTTCCTTTTTGGCGTCTTCTTTTGATTACTTCCTGCCCGTTTTTAGTAGACATTCTTTTTGTGAAGCCATGTCTTCTTTTTCGGCGCAGTTTTTTTGGTTGGTAAGTTCTTTTTGTGGACATTTTTTTAATTTATTAAAACAGTCTATTAACAATATGACTGTGGATTATGTTTATGACTAATATGTAGTGTATCAATATAAATGAAAAAGGTCAATATACTGATGAATATTACTAAAATATTTTTCTAAGCATAGTAGTTTGAGTATTAAAATAGGGGATAGATAAAAGTTTCCCACAATTTATCCACATAATTATTCACATAAAATGTGGTGTGGATAACTCTATTGTGATATAATTTTTGCTACCGGAGATAAAAGAAGGCTTTTGAACAGAGTATGTCGGAATAATTTTTTTATATAATCTTATAAATCAAAATGAATAATGAAGAACTTTGGCAAGCTGTTTTAGGGGAAATAGAATTGTCAATATCCAAAGCTCAATTCATTACGTGGTTTAAGGACACGGTTATTCTTTCTAATGAAAATGGCAAGGTGGTTGTTGGTGTTCCGAATGGATTTGCCAAGGAGTGGTTGGAGAATAAATTTAATGCCAATATTGTTAAGGCAATTCGGAACTTTCAGGAAGATATCCGCGAGCTCACTTGTACTATTTATGGTCCTCAGGAAAAAAATACATCCGGAAAAAGTATTGATATGGTGAAAAAGCCTTCTCAAATGGCAAAGACTGTTGATTTAAATAATTCGGTAAGTATTCAAAATATTACACAACAAAAGCAATCTTTTTATCAAATAAATCAGCGCTATACGTTTGAAAATTTTATTGTAGGGGAAAATAATGAGTTGGCAAGAGCGGCTTGTTATGCTGTTTCTCAAGAACTGGGAAATACTTATAACCCCTTATTTATTTATGGAGGAGTTGGATTAGGGAAGACTCACTTGTTGCAAGCAATTGGAAACGAGGTGATTAAAAAAAATCCCGAGAAAAATATTATTTATATTTCATCAGAAAGATTTACAACGGAATTAGTGGATTCAATTAAAAATCAAAAAATTGACCAATTTAAGGAGAAATATCAAAAAATAAGCTTGTTGATAATAGACGATATTCAGTTTATTTCCGGAAAAGAAAAAACGCAGGACATTTTCTTCCATATTTTCAATTTTCTTTATCAATTGAATAAGCAAATAGTAATTAGTAGCGACAGGCCGCCGCGAGAAATACAGGTTTTGGAAGATCGATTGCGCAGTCGTTTTGAAGGGGGAATGATTGTGGATGTGTGTAGTCCTGATTTAGAAACAAGAATGGCTATTTTGCGGGCAAAATCTTCTGAAAAGAATTTTTTTCTTGAAGAGGATGTAGTAAGATTTATTGCAGAAAATATAAAAAATAATATTCGCGAATTAGAAGGAGCGCTTAATCGGGTGATGGCGAGTTGTGATTTGAACAAAAAAACGCCTTCTATGAGTTATGTGAAAGAGATTTTGTCGGATATTATTTCTAGTCGCAAAAAGAAGGGAATTAATCATACGGACGTTATTAAAACAGTGGCGGAATTTTATGGAATAGATGAAAAGGAGATTGCAAATAAGGGTAGAAAAAAGAGAATTGCGGTTCCTAGGCAAATAGCAATGTATTTAATTAGAACGGAATTGGATGTATCGTATCCTGGAATTGGTGAGCTTTTTGGCGGAAGAGATCATACTACAGCTCTGCATGCTTTCAAAAAAATCGATAAACAATTAAAAGAGGATGAAAAAATGGCAGAAGATATAAAAATATTAAAAAATAAGATTTTCAGTTTTAATTAAATTTCAAAAATATGAAAGTTATTTGTACCCAGGAAAATTTCAAAAAAGCGGTTTTCAATACGGAAAAAGTTACCGGTAAACAAGCGACATTGCCTATTTTAAATAATATTTTAATTGAAACAAGTAAAGGGCGATTGCGTTTTTTGGCGACTAATTTGGAAATCGGAGTTTTTTCAAGTATCGGCGCTAAAATCGAAAGAGAGGGAAAAATTACTGTTCCGGCAAAAATATTGAGCAATTTTGCCGCTAATCTTGCGTCTTCGGAAAGTGTGAGTCTTGAAGTGTCGGGACAGATTTTGATTATTTCTAGCGGGCGGTATCAAGCAAAAATTAATGGATTTGACAGTGAGGAATTTCCTATCATTCCGGAGCCGAAGGGTAATTTTTTGTTATTAATAAATTCCGCCAAAATAAAAGAAGCGATTTCTAAAGTATCATCATGTATTGCGTTTGGTGAAACACGCCTTGAATTTACAGGGATTAATATGTCTTTTGGGGAGAGGGAAATTTCTCTTGCAGCAACGGATAGTTTTCGATTGGCGGAGGTAGTGATTGCTTTAAATGAGAGCGGTTTGGGAAATGAGTACCGGGATTTTATTGAAAAAGAAAATTCGATAATTATTCCTTCCGGAACAATGTTTGAATTGCTGAGAATTATTGGAAATGAAGAAAGAGAAGTGAAAATTTTTATAGAGGAAAATCAAATATTTTTTGAATTGGACGGAATTCAGCTCGTTTCAAGATTAATTAATGGAAAGTATCCAGATTATAGACAAATTCTTCCAAAAAGTTTTGAAACAAGAGTTGTGATGAAAAAAAATGATATTTTAAGAGCAACTAAAATAGCCGGAATTTTTACGGATAATCGCAGTGGAGAGATGAAAATTAAAATAAATGAAAAAAAACTTACGATCAATTCTTACTCGCAAAGTTATGGGGAAAATGAAGCAATTTTTGAAGAAGATATTGTTGGTCCCGATCAAGAAATCGTCTTGAACCCACGTTATGTTATGGATGGACTTGGCACAATACACTCCACTCAGGTGGCGATTTTGATTAATAATAGTCATTCTCCCGTGGGGCTCAAATCTATTAGTGAAAAAGATGGAACGGTTGAAGATGGATATGTGTATATTGTAATGCCGGTGAAAAATTAGTATATATATAAATGAAAGATTTAAGCAGTCTTATTAAGAAAAGAAACAAGAAGGTTGTTACGGATATTGTTTTGGATGATAAGACTGTTTTTTATATTTTTGATAAAATTATAAAAAGTGAATATGGCTTGATTGGAAGTGTCAGGGTTAGACCGGATTATTTTAAAAATGGAAAATTGTTTGTCAAAACACAAAGCTCGGCATGGGCGAGCGAAGTTTTTTTGGATAGAAAAAGAATAACCGAAAAAATAAACCGGGAATTGGGAGGAAAAGAAATAATTGAGATTGTGATAAAAAAATAAAAGAATGAAAATTTAGGTAAAATAAAAAAATATGATATACTTTCAAGAGTAATTATTTTCCACTCAATAATGGAATTAAAACAAAATTCAGAGAAAATAAAAATAAAATTTAAAGATTATTTTAATTTGATTTTCCGCAGTGCCAAGGATAATCATTTTCGTATTCAGCAGTGCCATCAGAATCCAGATGGGGAAGTGAGATGTGATATTTATTTTGATTCATATATTGCGCTAAAAAAATACCAGAAAAAAGTGCGCCGAGTGACATTGAGTTTGTCCTCGGCGGTTTCAGTTATTGTGATTTCTACTTTAATTATTCAGTTGATTTTGCCGGTTTTCAAATCTCAAGCGGCAACTTTTAATTGGCAACAGAACAGTTGGACGGGTGGGGCTTTTCCAAATGAATATGTGACACACCAAACCACTCCGATTTCCAATTGGGATAAATATGACTCTAAAGAAGGAGGAATTATTGCCGATAATAGTGGAGTTAGATTATCTTCGGAAAATGTTTCATGGACGCAAACCACAGATGTAGATTTTTCTGGTGGAAGCAATAGTCAAACAATAGTAAGCGGAAGCGAAGCGGAGGGGTTTGTTCAATTGGATACGTTTGCGACAAATTATTCTGTTGTGCAAACTGACGACACGGCAACTGTCGCTACCCCGGGAACGCAAGGAGGATGGGATGCGAGCGGAAAAATATATTCCAGCACGGAAAAAAATGGGACAGGTAGTGCTGCGAGTGTGAAATTAAGTCCTTTGCCATATCAAACATCTGTGTATTTGGAAGGAAATCCCTATACTGGCTATACGGGTGCCGCAGTAGGAGGAAGAAGTGGTGTAGATGCAAAGTGCAGCGCTAGCGCCAATAAACCGAATTGCGCAACAGGCACCGAGCATGGTTTTTTAAGTATAAATTCAACAACGGATGAGTTGAGGGATATGCCGAGTAACTACGGATACAACAGTAGTACCCCTATATATTGGTATAAAAAAGGAACAAATACTTTTACAATAATTGATAATGATTGGGCATCGATGTTGAATGGGGGAATCTTGAATAAAGCGCAGGGGAATATTGATGATGGTGGTTTTGCTATATCTTGGTGGTCCGGGTCGACATGGGCCGGTATCGGCTCAATTTATAATTGTAGTGGCTTTTCTTCTACGACAGGGAATGGATATAGAGGATATAATCCAAGTGTTACTGGTGATTGGGTGGCTGTAGGCACATCTGTTTGCACTAACTCATTTCAAATTTTATGTGCTTGTTCTGCTATTTCTGGATATAACTCTTCCGGAACTTACGTTTCATATGTTTCCTCCGGAAGCACTATTGGTAGGACATGGAATTCTTTTGCTTGGAATGAAACATTAAATGGCGGGGATATTACCGTGAAGGTCAAATCGGGAAGCAGTGCCGTAACTCCGCCGAGTTTTGCGGCGGACACTTGCGATGGAAGCGCGTCTCCTATTGCCTTGAATTCCACTTGCGCCAATCCAAATGATTCGTATCTTTGGTATGAAGCGACACTCACCACTCCCGATAGCGCTAATACGCCGACACTGGATCAAGTAAATGTGAGTGTCGATATAAGTAATTATCAAATGACAGGAAGTTATATTTCTTCAATCTATGATACTCTGGGAAATATTTCTTTTGGAGATTTGACATATACCGCCAATATAACACCGTTCGGTTCATCTGTTTCTGTGAAAGCGCGAACCTCCGATAATTCGGATATGAGCGGAGCAACTGATTGGGCAAGTTGTGAAGCGGTTTCCAGTGGAGTGGATATTTCTGCAAATAGTTGTGTGACGGATGGAGAGCGATATGTTCAGTATCAAGCGACACTTACGTCATCAACCGATCAAACGCAAACTCCGACGCTCAGTGATGTGACAATTCAATTTGAAAGAATCTCCGGATTTTCCGGTAGTCCGATAATACAAACTCTTACCGGTTCTTGGTATAATGCGGATGATGAAACCAATGCACTTACTGGAATTATTTGGAATGAGCAGGAGACATTGCCGCAAGGAACAAATGTCAAATTTCAGGCACAGACTGCACCGACCAATAACGGAAATGACGCACCGGAAACTGCCTCGGCTACCGGATTTGTCGGACCGGATGGAACCGCTTCGAGCTATTTTCAAAGCAATGACGAGATAAATTGTTCTTCATCTGTAAGCGCTGGAATCAGAATGGTAAGCTGTGCTATTCCCGCGGAAATAAATATTGGAGACGGAACAGATGATCAATGGATGCAATATAAAATAATTCTTAGCACGGACAATGGAAACCAAACGCCAGCAGTAACCAGTGCCGAGTTGCAGTATGTGGTAAATGTCGCGCCTTTGGTTGGTAGCGTGATTGCTTCGCAAGACGCTCTCGGCATTGTTAATGTTTCCTATGATATTGCGGATTCGGACACGTCTACGCAAACTATTTCCGTTTTGGCGGATTTGGGAATAGCTCTTGAGGAAGATTTGATAGCGGGAGATTCGACGGCGATTACTGTTTCCAATACAGCAAATTTGCCAAATAGTGGAACGATTCAAATTGAAAAAGAACAAATTGAATATGCCGGAAAATCCGGAAATGATTTGACCGGCATTACTCGAGGTGTCAATAGTACTCGCTTAACAAGTCATCTTAGTGGAGAAACAATTTGGTTTAAGGGTGTTTCTACTGCCGGAGATGTTGGTACGGGAATTGATAATGGAAGTGGAAAAACTGTTTCTTGGACAATTAAAACCGATTTGCCGAATGTATATTATGGATCTGCCAGAATAATGATTTCGGCAAATGACGGAAATGCCGCCAATCAAGTCGGAACCGGAGAATCGAATGTGGCAGGATTTCCTATTGATACGAAAAATCCAACAATCAATTCTTTCTCGGTTGATTCATCAACAACAAATGCGAACAAAACTAATGATAATACCGAAAATTTGATTATTAGTACAACTGAAGATAATCAGAGCGGGTATCAAATGAGGTTTTCAAATAATGGTAGCGACTGGACAAGCTGGGAAGATTATACCGTTTCAAAAACCCAATGGGATATTCTTGACGCGACTTATGGAGGAACTATTGGTGATGGAAGTAAAACTGTCTATGCACAATTTCGCGATGCCAATGGAAATATTTCAACTACTGCTTCTGATGCGATCGTATATGATACTAATTCTCCAGGTACTCCAAATGGAGTAAAAGCGCAGGACGCCAGCAATGATAATATTACTCCGATTGAAAATAGAACTTTTGTTTCATGGGAAGTCAATGCCGATTTGAATAATGATTTTGTTCAGTATCATTTGTATCGCGGAAGCACTGTCAATACAGTGAATGATTCGGATGCGGTTTCCGATTGGGCAGAGGTGGTTTATGATGAAAGTATTGATAATCTGATTAACTATTATGTCGATATGACTGTTGATGAAAATCATCGATATTATTACCGCTTGACTTGTGAGGACGATATTGCCAATATTTCATCTTACAGTTCGATTGATTCTACTATTCCTGACGGATCAGGAGGATCGGGGATTACCTCTACTCCTAGTATCACAAACTTGTCGGTGGCGGACAAGGGAACAACTTGGGTTAAATTGACTTGGAATACTAGTAGTGTAGCTTCGGATTCAAAAGTATATTATTCTACCGGCATTATTAATGAAGGAACTAGTCCGTCGGTGACGGTGGCGACAATGGGAGAATATCATGAAGTGGTGATTACTGGATTGGATGTCGGAGCCGAGTATAATTTTCGTGCCAAATCTTCCAATCTTGATGGTAATAGCGATACGGATGATGTGATCGAATCGACCAATTCAGGCGCTCAAATCAGTAGTGTGATAATTCCGGAAATATATAACACTCAAGTAGTTGTCAGATGGGCGGTGAGCGAAAATCCGACTGCGGCAAAAATTTATTATACAAGTCAAATAAGTGGTGATGTTCCGGATTTTTCTTCGTCGGATAATCAGTCGGCGGAATGTGATGGTGATACTTTGATTTGCCGAGTGGATATTTCCGGACTTTCTGTTAATACTAAATATTATTTTTATGTTGAAGCGGACAATGATACGGATAAGAATCCTGAGCGCGGAGTGATTCGCTATTTTAATTTTCGAACGGATAATGATCAGGCGGCTCCAATAATTATTCCAAACGATGCTGTTTTTGGCGCTCCGATAATAAAAACCGACACTAAGGCGGTAATTAAATGGATAACCGATAAGAAGGCAGTGAGTCGGGTTTTACACAAAGAATCCGGTGATTCATATAATGATCCAAGCTGGAGTCAGACATATACAATGGAACGAGCAGTGGTTTTGGATAATCTTTCCCGAAACACTACGTATATTTACAAAATCCAAACCATAGATATTAATGGAAACCAAAGCGAATCGGACGAATTCACTTTTTCTACTTTGGCAAAGCAAGAAGATCATCCGGATTTGATTGCTCCTGATAATCCGACTAATGCTAACGTTTTGATGACCAGTGAGACCGAGGCGGTGATTTATTTTTCCGGAAACACGCAGACGACTGCCAAACTTTGTTATGAAACAAGTCAAATCAGCGACGTGGATACCTGTGATAATTATAAAGATGACGACACTGCTTCAATCACTCACGTGTTTTATTTGGAAAATCTGCAATCCAACCAAGTTTATTATTACCGAATCAAATTGATTGATTCTGTTAATAATGATATATATTTTTACACCGCTGACAGTTCGATGATAAAATTTACGACGGAATCATTGGCGGATTCGTTCGCTCCGGGATTGAGCACATATTCCGTTTCGGATACTTCTTCTGATAGTGCAGAAATTTCTGTGGTTTCGGACAGTGACTCAATAGTTTCGATTTATTATTCTGATAGTACGGATGATTTTATCTCCGATGACTATGAAGAAAAATCTTCCAGTAAATCTTTTACAACCACTCATTCGATAAATTTGAAAAATTTGAGTCAAGGAAGAACCTATTATTTTAAAATAAAATTGCAGGATGAAAATGGAAATTATAATTTGTATGACAATGGAGGTGTTTATTATACTTTTGAAACGGTATCCGGTCCGAATATTTCTGACGGTCCGGATTGTTCTTCCGGAAATAATCAATTGACGATTTCATGGGACACGGACGAAGATGCGGATGCTTATGTGATTTATTCCGAGGATGATGATTTGGCGGATTATTTTAAAAAAGGTGAGGATGAGAAAAAAGAAGATCATAGTATTACTATCGGAAGCTTGTTGCCACAGGTGAAATATTATTATCAGATTATTTCTGAAAATGTCGAGGGTGGAGTGAGCGCGTCGGATATTGAAGAATGTTCGACTCTTGGAGAGGGAGTTGATAGCCAAGCGCCGGATATTTCTAGTATTCAAGCAGTATTGATTGGAAAAAACCAAGCGTTGATCAATTGGACTACAAATGAAGTTTCAACCTCAAAGGTGAGATATGGAAAAACCGAAAACTATTCCAGCACTATGACTGAAAATACCGATATGGTCACTAATCATAATGTGTTATTGGAAGACTTGGATTCTGGAACGACATATCATTACCAAGTTGTTTCCAAAGATGCTTCCGCTAATTCCGATGAATCGGGGGATTATACTTTCAAAACATTAGGAGCGGCAACGGAAGATACGGATTTGGCAGGGTTTATTACGGGGGCATATACCGCACCGGATATTTCTTCTGCCAGTGCTTCGGTTTCTAAAACATTGTCTAATAGTGTTACGGTTTCTTGGAAAACAGACAAAGAGGCGACCTCTGTTGTTGTATATAAGCCGGAAGGAGGAAATTATAAGGATCAAGGAGACACAACCACTCTTACTACTAATCATGAGATTACAATTAATGATTTGTCTCCTAATACAAAATATACTTTTTATGTAAAAAGTGTCGATTCATTGGGAAATACCGGACAATCGGATACAGATACATTCACAACTTCGGCGGTTTCAGACATCTTTAATGTAGAAGTGATTGATGTGAGTTATGATAGTGCTACCATTTCATGGGAAACATCCGCTAACACTACATCACAATTGGAATATGGAAAAAGCAGGGAAATGGACAAAGAAATTACCAAAGATGGCGACCGATCTAAGGCACACGCGATAAACTTGACCAGTTTGGATGCTGGGACGAAATATTATTTCCGTATTAAAGGAGAAGATTCATCTTCGAATATTTATTCTTCGTCCGAGTATGCTTTTTCTACTCCTGCTCCTCCGGAGGTGCAAGATTTCAAGGTTGATTCAATAGACGAGCATAATATCAAGGTTTCATTTAGAACTAGTATTGAAACAGATGCGTTTATTACACTTACTAACTCCGAAAAAGAAGACGAACAGCATTTTCAGGGATCACCAGAGCAGAAAACCGAACACTCTCTGGAAGTTGGTAATTTGGATTCCGGTGCCACCTATAAACTGTCAGTTAAAGTTAGAGATAAGGAGGGTAATACTACGGAAAAAGAAATTGACAAATATACAACTGCTAAGGATGAAAATCCTCCTGTAATTAGTAATTTACGTACTACTTCGGCGCTTACTCAAAATGGAAAAGTGCAAACGATTCTTTCGTGGGATACTGATGAGCCGGCAAAAACAATGTTTATTTATCGTCAAGGTATCGGAGGTAATAAAAAAGAAGTAGTTGTGGATGAAAATTATACTGTCAAACATACTGCTATTATTACAACGCTTGAACAGGGAACTGCCTATTATTTCAATGCTAAGGCGGTGGATAAATCCGGAAATACAAAATTGGAACAAGACAGGGGAGTTCTTACACCCAAGGATCGAAAAAATATTATTCAGGTGATTACTAATAATTTTCAAAATATTTTTAGCTGGACAAGTAATATTGGAATGTAGTATTTTGCCTGAAAACTTCAATAAAAAAGAAATTATGCAGACAAAAAAACGCACGATTTTGATTGTCGAAGATGATCATGATCTTTTAGAGATATATACGCAAGCTTTCAAAAGAGAAAATTTTGATGTGGCAATAGCCAAAGATGGAAAAGAGGCGTGGCAACATATTAAAAATAATTTTAATGCTGTTGATTTGATAATTTCGGATATTATAATGCCGAAAATGGACGGATTTGATTTATTGGAAAAAATTCATTTCAATGATGAATATGCGAAAATTCCGATTATTATTTTGACCAATCTCAATCAAAACGGTGATAGAGATGCCGCACTGGCTTTGGGGGCGAAAAAATATTTTGTTAAAGCAAATATTACGCCAAAACAATTGGTTGGCGTCGTTAACGAGATATTGAGAATAACTTCTTCCCAAAGAAAAATAGTCTAATCTTTTTTGAGAGATGATTTTTTCTAAAAAGAAAAAAGTATTTTTAAAAACAGGAGCGCTAATTTTTATTTTTAGCGCTTTTTGTTTTTTATGTGTGCAAAAAATAAAAGCAGAAGATGAAGGACTTATTATTACAGAAATAATGTTTGATCCGATTAATGGAGGGCAGAAAGGAGATTGGTTTGAAATTTATAATAATTCTGACAAGAAAATTATAGTAGAAAAGAAAAATTTAAAAATAGTTGAAAACAGTGGTGTTTGTCATAAATCCAATGATGATTTGGAAATAGATCCTAATGAATATGTTGTTGTAGTTAGTGATAAAAAACAATTTGAAGAAAATTTTTGCAAAGGAAAGGAAAAATGTAAATATGAGGGAAAAATCGTAGATTCAAGTTTTTCTCTAAAAAAAGATGGAGAGATAAAGATAAGTTTTGAAGGTTGTAAAAATTGGGAGACTGAAATTTTATATGAAAGCACGGAAAATAGTGAGAAAGGATATAGTATTGAATGGGATGAAAAGGGTAATAGATGGAAAAAAAGTTGGATTCTTGGCGGAACGCCGGGGGAGAAAAAATCTGAGCCAAAAAAATATTTTTCGGAGATTGAAATTAACGAGATTTTTCCTAATCCGGAAAAAGGAAAAACAGAATATATTGAATTGTATAATTTTTCCAAGAAAAATGAGGATCTTTCTGGTTGGATATTAAAAGATGAATCAAAAACGGGAAAATATGTTTTCCCGAATGATTCAATCATAAAAGCTGGCGATTATTTTGTTGTTTATAAAAAAGAAAAAGAAGATGACGAAAAATTTTTCAAATTTTCATTGAATAATTCTGGAAATGAATCTGTTTATCTTTTCAATCCAAATGGAAAAGAAGTTTCAAAGATGAAATATTTAGGATCAAATAAAAACATTTCATGGAATTTTGATGGAAAAAAATGGCGGCAGAGTAAATTTTTGACCCCAGGAGAAGAAAATAAATTTAACAATCTTCCAGAAGTAAAATTAAAAATTGATGAAGATGTTTATAAGAATATTTATGCGGATTTTGAAGTGGAGGCAAAAGATAAAGATAAAGACAAGTTGAAAATAGCTTGGGATTTCGGAGATGGACACAAAAGCTATTTGGAAAAAACTAGGCACAAATACGAAAAAGAGGGAAATTATTTTGTTAGCGTGAAAGTTTTTGACGGAAGCGAGGATATAGTAAGAAGTTTTGCAATCAATGTTGAAAAATATCCGCGCCGCGAGGTGAAAATCGTGGAAATTATGCCAAATCCTTCCGGATTGGACAGTGAAAATGAATATATAACGGTGAAAAATGATTCAAAAAAGACAGTAAATTTGAAAGGATGGAGCGTGGCAAGCGGAGCATCAAAGGATAAGCTTGTTAATCATCCGATTTACAACTCAATTAAAATAAAATCGGGAGGTGAGAGAAGAATCACAAGAAAAGATTCGTATTTTTCTCTTGGAAATAAAGAGGCTTACATTGAACTTCGATATCCAGATGGAAAGGTTGCATATTCCTTGAAATACAAAGAAAAAGAATCCATCAAAAACAATAGTATTTTGCAAAAAGAAAAAGGAAAGAAATGGGAGTGGATTGTTGATGAAATTGAAGATGATAAAAATTCTGTAAATAGCAAAAATACGCAAACCACTGAAAGTAGTGGAAGCGTTTCAATAATTCCGATTGCTGAAAATGATGGGCAAAAAATGACAAATGATGAAGACAGTAGCAGTGTTTATGCCGGAAAAATCACTCAAAAACCGATCGAAATCGAAATTAGTCCGGAGATGCACCGAAAGCTTTCAAAAGCGGTTGAAGATTTCAATATAGACAAAATTCAAAATTTTTCCATTCGCCAAGAAAATGGAAAATATTTCTTTACCGCCAAAACAGCCTTTTCTGAGCATTACGCCAAAAAATTCCTCGAGCAGCTACTGCAAAAAATAAACACTTTCCTGAATTCATTATTCATTTAAAATACCTATTCTCTTATCTCATTTTCCCTTTCTGCTGTTTTTTTATTTCACTAAAACAATAAATTGTCTTTCAATCGCATATGCGTATATTTGACAAGTTTTTTTAACTAAAACTCAATTAATTTTTTCTCAAACACCTTTAAAGGTGTCTTTTTTGAAAAATAAAAAACGGACAGCGGATTTTTTTGGTTGTCCGTTTTTGCAAAGATCTTATTTTTTGCGATTGCGAGAATTAATTTTTATCAATCCCATCAGCGCCACAAGAAGCCAACTGCTCGTGCCGATAATCAGTAGATCATTTTCAAATATTAAGCTCATATTTTTAATAGCCTTATTTGTCACAAGCAACCCCATCATGCACGAGGCAAGAAACATTGCCTTAAACATCCAAAAGGAGTAGCTACTCCCTTCTTCCCCTCTTATCATCCGACACACAAGATAAACCTCCATAGTGACAATGGGAAGCATCCAAGGGATAAATATATCTTCATTCATGATTTTTCACCTCGTTATTCTTTTTAGGTATTGCGATTAAAAATTCATTGAATTGGGCATAGGCGGTTCTTCTGCTTTGAAACCGAAATAAAAGCACCTCATCTTTTGGCTCCAAATTTCTCCCGACAGGAATTAAAACATTAAACAATATTCCATCGCTTGTTCTTTCTGCAAAAGAAAAATCAAGCCCCAGCTCCGGAATCGGCATTGGTTTCGTGCGAATAATAAAAATCTCGTTATCTGGAAATTTTTCAAAAACGTAACTCCCACCTTGAAAGTAGGTAAGTTGTTTTTTGATTATTTCTTCTTTTGGAAGTGCCGGATTAAAATGAGACAATATCCAAGAGAAAAGAAATATGGCCAGTATCACCAAAATAGATGGCAAGATATATTCCATAAAAAATTCTTTTAGCCAGCGTGCGATAGCTTTCATTGATTTCCTCCTTTTTATTTATTGAATTTTTAAACAGCCTTCCATTGCTAGAATAGATGATGATATGATTTTTATGGCAAAATGTCAATCGTAAAATATAAATAAATCCAATAAATTGGCTGAAATTATGGGTTTTAAATGATTATTTATCAAAAATATTGACAAAAACAGAAATAATTGTTAAACTGTTGAGTAGATATGTTGACTATATTCCCGCCTTTTCGGGAATGACAAATAAAGAGTATGGATTTAGATTTGATAAAATTACTTGAAGAATCGGGATTTACCGGCAAGGAGGCGCGGGTGTATTTGGCTTTGCTTGAATTGGGACAGGGGAATGTAACGGAGATTGCCAAGATTTCCGATTTGAAGCGGCCGATAATTTATGTGCTTTTGGAGGGATTGATCAAGCGGGGATATGTGAGTGAGCTTTTGGGGCGAAAAATTAACACATATCAAGCCACCGATCCCTTGGTTATTTTGGGGCAGTTGCGGGGGATTACTCGGAATTTTTCCGAAATGTTGCCGATTTTGCGGACTTTGGGAAATAAAAGCGGCAAGAAACCGAAAATCAGGTATTATGATACTAAAGAAGGAATCCTCCGTATTTGGGATGGAGAAATGAACAACGCAAAAGAGGCTTTTTTTATTTCTTCTTATCAAAGGATTGACGACCGATTTTCGGGAAAAATTGATGAATGGATAAAAAAAGCCCGAAAAGGAATCATTAAATCAGGTTTCCGCCATTTGATTTCGGATAGCCCGTATGAAATTGAATTGGCGAAAAAATTTATGGCGGTTAATCAAACGGTGCGGATTTTACCTGAGCTCAAGGATTCGCATATGGACTTTACAATTTATGATAATAAATTAGCAATTACTTCGCTGGAAGATAATCCTTTTATCGTAGTGATCGAATCGGAAGAGTTGGTGCGATCGATGAAACCGCTTTTCGAATTGGCGTGGGAAAAAGGAAAAAGCCTTGAAAAATAAAGACAAAGATGGTAGGATGAAAATATAAAACATACAATGCAAACACATAGCAGAAGATATTTTGTTTATACTATGAGGTTTATGTTTCATAATGCTTATGTCTGGACACAACAAATGGTCGGGAATAAAACATCGAAAAGGTGCACAAGATGCCAAGCGGGCAAATGCTTTTACGAAAATCAGCCGCTTGATTTCCCTTTCCGCTAAAGAAGGCGGTGGCAATTCTGAATCCAATATGAAACTCAAATTTGCTGTTGAACAGGCAAGGCGGGTGAATATGCCCAAAGATAATATTGAACGGGCAATCAAAAAGGGAACCGGAGAGCTTAAGGACGGAGCGGAAATCGAAGAAATAATATATGAGGCTTTTGGTCCGGGCGGAGTGGCGATGTTGATTAAAACTGCTACTGACAACAAAAATCGAACATTAGGGGAAATAAAAAATATTATCACAAAAAGCGGCGGAAAAATGGCTAGCGCTGGCGGAGTAATGCATTCTTTCAGATTAGTGGGAAATATTAATATTTCCGCCAATTCGGAAAATTTGGATGAAATGGAAATGAAAGCGATTGAGGCCGGAGCAGAAGATACGATTTATTGGGACAACGTATTGACGATTTATACTAAAGCCGTTGAATTGAAAGCGGTCAAAGAAAATTTGGAAAAAGTCGGAATTTCCGTGGAAAACGCCGAATTGGTCTATGACGCGTTGCAAAAAGTTGAATTGGATGAAAACACAAAATTGGATTATGAAAAATTATTTGAACAATTGGATGAAAATGATGATGTGCAAGAAATATACGATAACATCACATAAAATTTTGAGTTTTGTAATTTTTAAATAAGTTTTGATTTTTTAATTTTGAAATTATTTAGAAATTAGAAATTAGAAATTAGAAATTTAATGTTACGCATTTTAGGCATAGATCCTGGGACGGCAACAACTGGATGGGCGATTTTAGAAGAGGATGATGGAAAAATAGTTCCGATTGCATACGGTCATATTTCCACTTCGCCAAAACGCAGTACGTCTGAAAGAATCAAGGAAGTGGCAGATGATATTGAAAACATTATTCGGAAATATAGTCCGACTGAAGGGGTGGTAGAAGATTTGTTTTTTTTTAAAAATATTAAAACGGTAATGAAAGTGAGTCAGTCTCGTGGAGGAATATTGTTAGCATTGGAAAAAATGGGATTGAAAATTTTTGAATATACTCCGCTTCAAGTAAAACAGGCGCTCACGGGATACGGGCGGGCGGAAAAAAAACAAATCCAGATTATGGTGAAAAGTATTTTGAAATTAAAAGAAATCCCTAAGCCGGACGACACTGCCGATGCTATCGCCATCGCTATCTGCCATCTTAATAGTCGAAAAATGAATAATTTTTAAATTTTATAATTTTATAAATAAAATCTAAGTTTTTAATTTCAAAATTTCATCATTTTATATTGTTCAGAAATTAGAAATTATAAATTAGAAATTTTAATCCATGCATCCGATAATAAACTATTTTGTTCATCAAGGCGTTCCGTTGGAGACTGTTATATTGATTTTGATGTTTCCGATAATCGCCACTATAATTGCTTTTTTTCGCCAGGTTTTCGGGATAAAAGCTTTTGGAATTTATACTCCAATGATTGTTACGTTGGCTTTTATGGCGATGAGAATCAATAATAATAATGGATTTTCCGGAGTAAAATATGGAACGATAATTTTTATAAGCGTTATTATAGCTGGGATGATTGCGCGTTATTTACTTAAAAAATTGCGCTTATTGTATCTTCCTCGTGTGGCAATAACACTTACAATCGTTTCATTTGCAATTTTGGCAATTTTAGTTTTCGGAGGATCTTTGCAACGAACAGGATTGGCCTCTGTTTCTATTTTTCCACTTCTAATTATGATTGCGATTGTGGAGAAATTTGTGGCAACGCAGATTGAGAAGGGAAATCGAACAGCTGTGCTTTTAGCCTTGGAAACATTGATGATTTCCCTGGTCTGTTTCTATTTGGTCGGACTGAATATAATCATCAATATGATTATATATCATCCATGGGTAGTTCTTTTGACAATTCCGATTAATTTTTTTCTTGGTAAATGGACTGGATTGCGATTTAGCGAGTACTATCGATTTCGAGAAGTGTTTAAGGGGATGTAATTTTCAATATAGTAATACATAACGAAACGTATTTTTTATGTTTTTATGTCGTGTGTTCTATGCTTAATGATTCATGTTTAGATTTATAAAAAATAGTCGCAAAATTTTAGGGATGAATTCCCGAAATCTCAAATACATCCGTCCTAACAATAGAAAAAAAGCTATTAGATTGGCGGACGACAAAATTTTGAGTAAAAGAGTTTTGAAAAAAGGCGGAATTCCTGTGCCTGATTTGTTGGCAAAAATTTCTTCACATAAAGAATTAGACAATTTCGATTGGAGTAAATTGCCATCTGGGTTTGCTCTCAAACCCAATAGAGGGTTAGGGGGGGAAGGAATTCTGGTCGTCTATGGAAGAAAAAAAGGATGGGATGATGCATGGGTAAAAGCTGATGGCTCGATTATTACCATTGAAGATATTAAAAACCATATTCGTAATATCTTGGATGGAAACTTTTCAATTTCCGGAGAAGGAGACATTGCATTTTTTGAAGAAAGATTGAGGCTATTAAAATTATTTAAAACTTATGCTTATAAGGGAATTCCCGATATTCGCGTGATTGTTTTTAACAAGGTTCCAGTAATGGCAATGCTTAGACTCCCGACAAAAGAATCCGGCGGAAAAGCCAATCTGCAACAAGGAGGAATTGGGTTGGGAATTGATTTGGCAACAGGAGTCACCACTACTGCCGTCCAGGGAAAATCAAAAATTGTTGAATATGTTCCCGGAACAAGACTCTTGCTTTCCGGAATCAAAATTCCTTACTGGAAAGATATCTTGGAATTGGCGGTAAAAGCGCAAGAAATTTCCGGATTGGGTTTTTTGGGCGCGGATGTGGCGATTGACAAGGAAAAAGGCCCGGTTTTTGTGGAGATTAATGCGCGCGCCGGACTTTCCATTCAAATTGCCAATCTGGCGGGATTGCGTGGAAGATTGGAAAGAGTGGAGGGGCTTAAAATAAAAACGATCAAGCGCGGAGTACGCGTGGGAATGGATTTGTTTGGAGGGGAGATTGAAGAGGAATTGGAAGAAATTTCCGGGCGAAGAGTGATCGGCACCGTGGAAAAAGTAAAACTCATTGGAAAAAATGGAAAAGAAGTCGAAGTCGAAGCGAAAATTGATACCGGGGCTATGTCGACATCGATTGATGTAGAGCTGGCTAGAGAACTGGGATTTGAAGAAGCTTTAAATTATTTTGAAAAAATAGAATTTCCACAGAATTTTTCCCGAGAAGATGCTGCGAAAATAGAGAAGGAACTTCGAAAAAAATATTTAACAGGTCATTCTGATTTAGACAATATCAATATTGTTTATTCTTCTCACGGTGTTTCTATAAGACCAGCAATAAAAATAAATTTTATTATGGATAGTTTAATAATCCCGGCAAGTGTTAATGTAATAAAAAGAGAGGAATTAAAATTTCAAGCTATTATTGGAAAAAGGAATCTAGGAAGATTTTTGGTGGATGTTAATAAATAATAATTTTTAAAAAATAATGAAACTATCTATTATATGTAAAACAACTGAATGGCAAGTTGAAAAACTCAAAGAAGCTGCAGCTGATTTTTCTTTTGATTTGGAAGTCAGAGATATTTCAAGTAAGAAAGAAATAGAGAATTTAGGTGATATAATATTGTGGAGATCTTCATCTCTCGGATCTGGTTCTAAAAGAAAGTCTGTGATGGAAGAAATTATGAAATCTCGAATTCTTATAAATAAATGCTTGGCAATTTTTCCTAACGCTACAAATAAGTTTTTTCAACAAGAATATGTGAGAAAAAGTACCAATACTGTTAATACTATAGATTCGTTTTTATTTGAAACCAAAGAGGATTTGCTAAGGGCTATTATTAATGAAAGAATTAAATTTCCCTTCATACAGAAACCAGTTAAGGGATCGAAAGGAGAAGGCGTGGAGCTTATCGGGAATAAAGATGAGCTTGAAAAAAAGATAGTCTCTACAAAAGGAAATGTATATCAAAATTTTATTAAAAATTCAGGAGATTATCGTGTTTTTATGATGGGAGGAAAAGTTCTTGGCGTAATGAAGAGAATTGCAAAAGATGGGGGATTTCTCAACAATATTTCTAAAGGAGGAAGCGCTTTGCACATTACCGATCCAGATATTTTAAAACCACTTCATCATATAGGATCTACTGTGGCATCTATTTTTAAGCTTACGTTATGCGGTGTTGATGTAATATATGATGAGAATCAGAAAAGATATTTTTTCTTGGAAGTGAATACTGTTCCTCAGTGGAAAGGATTTCAAGCTGCAACAGGGGTTGATGTTGCAAAAGAAATTTTATTGCATTGTCAAGAGTTAATGAAACGAGGAAAAAATGACACAAGAAAATGTGTTTTAGATTTTTATAACTCAAATGTAGAATTTTTATGGGATAAAAAATTCCATTATTTTTCCAGGATGTATCTTTGGAATAAAGAAGAATTTTATAGAGCCGGATTGGATAAACTAAAAAGTTTTTATCTTGGGAAAAGTGATTATGAACTAGAGTCTAATCTTAGAAATATTTTTTTGAAAACTCGTGAACATGGAGAAAAAATGGTGGCCAGAGAGGAGCGCATGGTTATTTTTAAAAAATATAATAAACTAGAAAATTTTCTCGGGATTTTGTTCAAATATCTTTTTGCACTTTCTTTATATGAGAAAGACGTAAAAAATGAAATTAGTAAACTTGTTTCTGATAATGATTTACTTCAACTTAAAACAGATCTGGAAAATGACGACGAAGCGTTAAGAATTCTTTCGACGCATGCCATAAATTATTTCTATTTAGTAAGAGAATATTTGGGATCTTCCTGTATTATTGATATTAAGAAACTTTATAAAATAGGTAAATTTTATCAAGATGAAGGAGGGGAGCAAGCATTAACCCTGCAGATATATTTCTATACGCACTGTATAATAGGAGCTTCTGGTTTTTATAGTCATGAAATACCTTTAGAAGAAATTCCTATCTATAAAAAAATGTTAGATTTTATGGACGAACTTATAATGGAAAAATACGATGATATTTCTTTGGATAATAAATTTGAGTTTCTTGTTTGTGCCAAGCTTTGTAATTATAGTGCTTCCTCTGAAAAAAATATTTTTGAAGAGGCGGGTAGATCTTTTTCTTTTGATGGAAATTTTCTTGTTGATACATTAAATAAAAAAACGTCACCTGATGCTAGAAATAGTTTTGCGGGCTCTGAACATAGAAATGTTCTGTATCTAATGGCAAGTTCTCCATATATAGGTAAATAATTAATATTAAAAAAATAATTTAGATGGAATTATCTATAATAAAAAATTTGAAGAAAATGGGAGTTGATGATTTTAAAAAAATGGGTCAAGGAACATCCAGGGAAATATTGCGATATGCGATAGAGAATAAATTAGATATATACAGAGTTTTTGATAAAAAGAATATATTTATATTTAAAAAAGAATCTAATTATTTTTGGATAAATAGAGCGTTAACATCAAAAACTAATCCTATTGGTGTGAGTATTGCAAAAAATAAACATTTAGCGAAGGAATTTCTGAAAAAACTTGAATATCCGGTGGCGGATGGGATGATAATTTATAGTGAAAAAGAGTTAGTCGATGCAATCAAAAAAATTTCTTTTCCTGTTGTAGTGAAGCCACTGGGCTCCGCAGAAGGGGAGGGAATAACTATAAATATTAATAATAAAAAATTATTAGTAGATTCATTTAAGGTGGCTAAAAAGTTTGATAAAAAAATTTTGATAGAAAAATATATTCCCGGAGATTATTATAGAATAACTTATATAGCAGATGGATCATATGCTGCAACGAAAAATTTACCAGCTTATATTACCGGAAACGGGAAAAAAACAATTAGAGAGCTTATTAAAACTGAAAATAAAATCAATAAAGAAAGACAAAAAGGAGGAAGACTTAAAAAAATCAGTATATCAGAAAAAACTGAGCGATTACTGGCTTCCGAAAATTACAACCTTGACTCTGTACTAGAAGAAGATAAAAAAATTCCACTGTGTTTTAGTGGATTTGATGGCGGAGAATATATAAATGTAACAAATGAAATTCATCCTTATTTTGTAAAAATGGGGAAAGATATTGTTTCTACTCTGGGTCTTCCTATAGTGGGAATAGATATAATATCTCCTGACATACGAAAACCTTTAACTGAAAATGATGGTATTATCATAGAAATAAACGGAACATTTCCCTCCGTTCAATTTCATGGTAATCCGACTCAAGGAGAATCAATTTATTTGATTCCAAATTTAATGAATTATCTTTTTTCTTAATTTATTGTGAATAAATTTAAAAAATTGTTAAATAATTTATTTATTTTTTTAACGTAAATAATCCCCGAGCTTTTAATAGAAAATGATTTTTGAAAAATTCGGCATGGATATAAAATAAAAGAAAATGATGAAAAACAGACTCAATAGCGAGTTTGTTTTTTGCTTTTACTAAGGGTTTTGAATATGGTAAAATGATATTATTGCTGGAAGAGCTTTTTTGTGCTATCATTGTGGGCACCTAATGATATTATAAAAAGCAAATAATACGTATATAATAGGCAATGAGAAATATCTTTACAAGTAACAATTTTAAAAAAGATTCTGACGCAAGAAGCGGTAAATGGCGTGATTGGTGGAAAATTTTTTGGAAAACCGGTCTAATCCTTAGTGTCGTCGGTATTTTATTTGTGGCGGGAGTTTTTATTTATTATTCCAAAGATTTGCCGGATCCGGGAAAAATAAACAAAAGAGTAGTGGCGGAATCAACAAAAATATATGATCGCACCGGCGAACATCTTTTGTATGACGTGCACGGAGAAGAAAAAAGAACCCTGATTCCTTTTTCTGAGATGCCCGATAGTATTAAATATGCCGCTATTTCTCTTGAGGATCAAGATTTTTATACTCATTATGGGATAAAATTGAGTTCAATCGCTCGCAGTGCTCTCAAAGATTTTTTGCATCGTGGAAAAGCGCAAGGAGGATCGACAATTACTCAGCAATTTGTTAAAAATTCAATTTTGACAACCGAAAAAACCTATACGCGAAAAATCAAAGAAGTTATTTTATCTCTTGAAATTGAACAAAAATTTTCCAAAGATGAAATATTAGGAATGTATCTTAATGAAATTCCTTACGGTTCGAATGCTTATGGGGTTGAATCAGCCGCGCAGACATTTTTCGGAAAATCAGCTCGCGAACTTTCTTTGGATGAAGCGGCGATGCTTGCAGCCCTTCCTAACGCCCCGACATATTATTCTCCATATGGATCACATGTTGAAGCTTTAAAATCTCGACAAGAATTGGCATTGGATAGAATGACTACGATTGGATATATAACTGCAGAACAAGCTGGTCAAGCAAAACAAACGGATGTTTTTGCTAAACTTACTCCGAATAGGGAAAATATTTCTGCGCCGCACTTTGTGATGTATATTAAAGAATATCTCGAATCAAAATATGGCGATCAATCATTGGAACAGGATGGATTGAAGGTATATACAACTTTAGACTGGAATAAACAACAAATAGCCGAGAAGGTGGTGGCGGAAGGCGCGCAAAGTAATCAAGAAAAGTACGGTGCGGCGAATGCGTCTTTGGTGGCGATAGATCCAAAAACCGGTCAAATTTTAGCAATGGTCGGATCAAAAGATTATTTCGGAAAATCTTTTCCGGAAGGATGTATTACCGGAAAGACCTGCAAATTTGATGGTAATGTAAATGTGGCTATTCGTGATCGTCAGCCTGGGTCATCATTCAAGCCTTATGTGTATCTGACTGCTTTCTCTAAGGGATATTTTCCGGAAACAACCCTTTTTGATGTAGAAACTAATTTTGATACGGGAACAGATAAAGAATATACTCCGCAAAATTATGATGGAAATTTTCGAGGTCCGCTCCAAATGCAGGACGCATTGGGAATGTCGCTTAATATTCCTGCGGTAAAAACTCTTTATTTGGTTGGAGTAAAAGAAGCAACTGAAATGGCGAAAAAATTAGGAATAACCGGATTAAATTATCCTGATAGGTACGGGCTTTCTTTGGTTTTGGGTGGAGGAGAGGTTAAATTATTGGATCATACAGCGGCTTTTTCTACGCTTGCAAACGGAGGGGTTCGCAAATCGAAAAATGCAATCTTACGAATTGAAGATAGTAAAGGAAATATTGTAGAAGAATATAAAGATACGGAAGGTGAAAAAGTGGTGGATGAAAAATATGTGGCAATGCTTGATTATGTCATTTCAAATAATAAATTCAGGGCACCAGTTTTTGGTGAAAATAATCCGCTCCGATTTGATAATCGTCCTGTAGCGGCAAAAACCGGAACCACTAATGAATGGCGAGATGGTTGGACAATGGGATATGCGCCATCTTTGGCGGTGGGGGTTTGGGCGGGAAATAATGATAATTCTCCTATGATAAAAGGAGCAGATGGAAGTTATGTGGCGGCTCCGATTTGGAGAAGTTTTATGGATCAAGTGCTGGGAAATTATAATGTTGAAAAATTTCCAGAATATAAACCTGAGGAATTTTTGAAAGATATTAAAAAGGGAATATTGAAGGGAGATATTGAAGTGGATAAAAATGTGAAAGTTTGTGAGATTCCAGGAAAAAAGGATGAATATTGTTTAGCAAATAAATATTGCAAAGATAGCGATATTAAAGAAAAAGACTTTGTCGATGCACATAGTATCTTGTGGTATGTGAAGCGTGATGATCCGCAGGGAGATTTTCCTAAGAATCCCGAAGATGATCCGCAATTTAATCGCTGGGAAAAAGGAGTGAAAAATTGGTATGAAAATAACAAAGAAACTAAGAAATATATTATAGGTGAAATTCCCAAAAATGAGTGCAAGGAGGATGATTTTGAAAAATATCTTCCAAATATCAGCCTTTCAATTTCCGAAGGGGATATGTCTAAATTGAAAATATCAGTATCTGCCAATGTGCCTTATGGAATAAAGAAACTTAAAATAGATATTGATGGAAGTGAAGTGAAATCCACTAGTAATAAATCTTTGAGTTTTGTATATAATATTCCAACAGAAAAAAACAATACAACAATTAAAATTGAGGCAAAAGTGGAAGATAAAAATGGCAATATTGATACGGAGTCTAAAAGTGTTTCTGTGAATTTTTAGATTTTTAGATCGTGTTCATATTTGTGTTTTGTTAAATAAAAACTCCGGCATAATGCCGGAGTTTTTTAAAATTATAATTAATTTTGTTTTGGTATTGTTCTTTTTTGTAAAGTCATTATGATAGATTTTATGTGGTAAGGATCGGGTATTTTGTGGAAAATAAATTTTCCGGCAGTTCCTGCTGTTTGAACATAAACCTCTCCAAAATTGAGTATCGTGGGAATAACTCCTTTTACATCCGTGGAGACGTCTTGGATTTTGGAAAATTCCAATTCACTCACGGAGCGCGAAAATAAGCCTTTTTGTTCAATGTTGACAATTCTTTCATTTGTAATAATCCAGACGTCAAAGTAATAATCGATCCAAACAAAAAACATAAAAAGCCAGACAAACATCGCAACAGTACTTTCAATAAATATAAATAAATCGGAAAATTCTGTATTCGTGAAATCTTGTGAAAAAAAAGGAATCAATGCGAATGATACGAACATGATCAAGATAATAGCGAAAAAAAGCAAAAATTGCTGAAGAATATTGAACCAATGGCGGCGAACAACTTTTATTATTTGTTCGTTTTTATGTTGACCATTGAAATGATAATTTGAAAATCTTTTCATTATTATAAAGGAAATCTATTATATCCAGAAAATCCATCAAAATTAATATTTATAAATTCACTAAAATCGATAGAAGAAAAAGAAGCCACATTGAAGGAAAGAAGTAAAAAGAAAATTGGAATAAAAACCAAAAGCATTATGGCGGATTTTTTCCAATTAATGGAGTAGCGAAGAATATGAAAAACAATAAAAGAAAAAGCCAAAAGATAGCTAATAAAAACAATAAAATAAAGAATATTTATTATTGCAAACATTTTCTCAAAAATTTAAAAATAAGTGATTGATATTATTATATCACAAATCTATTTTTTTTGGTGCATAGCCTAAGTGGTGCAGTCCTCTTTCAGTTATCATTCTTCCGCGTGGAGTACGCACAAGAAAACCAAGTTGAATTAAGTAGGGCTCATAGACATCTTCAATTGTTTGTATTTCTTCAGAGGTGGCAGCAGCAATAGTTCCAATTCCAACCGGTCCTCCGTCGAATTTTTCAATAATTGTTTTCATTATTATTCTATCGGTCGGTTCAAGTCCAACGTGATCAACTTCCAGCATTTGTAATGTTTCTTTGGCTACACTATCACAGATAATTTCTTTGTCTTGTATTTGCGCTAAGTCGCGGACTCTTTTGAGAATTCGATTTGCGATGCGAGGCGTCTGTCGACTGCAAGAAGCTATAATTTCAGATCCTTTTTCATTAATTGGAATTCCTAATATCGTACTCGAACGCTTGATTATTTTTTTAATTTCTTCGGGAGAATAAAATTCCAAGCGGTGAATTGCGCCGAACCTGTTGCGAAGAGGATTAGAGATTGACCCGAGGCGGGTAGTGGCTCCTATCAAAGTGAATTTAGGTAAGTCAAGTTGGAGTGTTCTGGCTGACGGACCTTTACCGACGATAATATCTAATTTGTAATCTTCCATAGCTGGATAAAGAACTTCTTCGATGAGTTTGTTGAGACGGTGGATTTCATCGATAAAAAGAATATCTCCGTCTTGTAAATTTGTGAGAATAGACCCGAGATCACCGACACGTTCAATCGCCGGTCCGGAAGTAATTTTTATTCCTACTCCCAATTCTTTGGCGATAATATGTGAAAGGGTGGTTTTTCCAAGTCCTGCCGGACCATAAAGAAGAACGTGTTCAATAGATTCTTTTCTTTTTTGTGCGGCTTCTATGAGAATTTTTAGGTTTCTTTTGGTCTTTTCTTGTCCAATATAATCATTGAAGCTTTGCGGACGTAAAGTAATATCTAATTTTTTATCTTCAAATTGTTCCTTAGAGTTTGTAATAGCCATTATGTAAGAGGTATAAAACATGAAACATTAAACAATTAAAATTGTTATGTTCTATGCTTTATATTGTGTGCTTTATGTTATCTGATTATAACATTACTTGACAAAAAAATAAAGCTATGCTAACATAGAATTTCATGAGAATTGATAAATAGACAGGCTGTTTTGTGAGGTTGTTTTTATTAATCTGTAGACGATTGGGGACTTCTATCTTTTGTCCTCAATTATGGAAGCTTTTTTGCCCAGATATGGGCGCACCGGTTTCGGCTGTGGCGTTCCTCGGCACTGCTTTCTTCCCAAATCAATTGTTATTGTTTCGGGCGTGTCTGCAGGTTAATAAAAACAACTTTTTTTATTTTCCATCATCTTCTCCTATCGTTCTCCAGACTTCTTCCAATGAAGTTTTTCCTTCTAATGCGGTTAATATTCCGTCTTGAAGCATAGTAATCATACCATTTTCAATAGCTTTTTCTTTTATTTCCGAGGAAAGAGCATTTTTATTGATAAGATCTTGAATATCGCGGTCAATAACAAGAACTTCACTGACAGTTGTTCTTCCTGAATAACCAATGTTGTTGCATTTAGCGCAACCCTTTGGTTTATAAATTTTCATAGCAGAATAGTCTGTCTTATTTATACCGGATTTTTCTGAAATAGAATTGATAATGTTTTCAATTTCTTTTTTTTCTTTTTCAGTCGGTGCAGATTCTTCTTTGCAATCACAAAGTTTGCGTACTAATCTTTGCGCCATAAAAGCATTGGAGGCGGTAGCTAAATCATCGGGACGTATGTTCATATTTAGTAATCGCGTGATTGTTCCAGCGCTGTCATTTGTGTGCAATGTTGAAAGGACTAGATGTCCCGTTAAAGAAGCTTGCAGTGCAATATTCGCTGTATCATTGTCGCGAATTTCACCTACCATAATAATATCCGGATTTTGGCGCATTAGAGATTTGAGCGCTGTAGGGAAATCATAATTTTCTTCTTTGTTAGTTTGAGTTTGTAGAATTCCTTCAAGTTGATATTCAATCGGATCTTCAACTGTGATTATTTTTACCGCAGATTTATTAAGCTTGCTTAAAATGCTGTAGAGCGTAGTGGTTTTTCCTGATCCTGTAGGGCCGGTGTTAATAAAAAAACCATTAGGCTTACTGACTTCGTGAATTATTTTTTGTAGATTTTCTTTTCTGATTCCTAAATTTTCTATATCCAAAGAAACGGCGGATTTATTCAGTAATCTCATTACAACTGTTTCTCCGAATCCTCCAGTGATTATAGAAACACGAACATCAGTGGATTCTTGGCTAATGTTTTCAAATGGTTTTTCCAATGAAATACTAAATCGGCTATCGGCTACTCCGACTCTTGTTCCAGTTTTTAGTCCGCTGAGTAATTTTATTCGACCTAACAATGTCGGATAAGTTGAAAGAGGTACATTTCCAATTTCTTGCAATATTCCATCTATACGAAAGCGAATACTCACAGCATCTTTTTTTGGTTCGATATGAATATCTCCTGCTTGCAGGATAAGAGCGCTGGAAAAAATAACTTCAACTAGTTTTTCCGGGGCGGTTTTTTGCAAAAGAGAACTGATTTTTTCAAAAGAATTTTTATTTTTTGATACTAAAATTAAATCTTCTTCAGAAATAGGAATTGATCTGGAAAGTGATTGATCCATTAAATTTTCATAAAGTTGTTCCAAGAAATCTGTTTGTCCGGTAACTCTCCAAACTTCTTCCATCGAAACGATTCCTTCCAGTGATTTCAGAATCCCATCTTGTGTCATTGTGATCATGCCGTCCTCCAGCGCCGCCTGAGTAATAGCGTTTTCACTGGCGCCTTCATAAATTAATTTTTCAACATTTTTACTGATAGTTAACACTTCAAATATTCCTATTCTTCCTTGATATCCGATCTGATGACATTTCGGACATCCTTTGGGTCTATAGAGAAAATCCGCATTCACAGAAGCTTCCACCTTGGATTTCGGAGATATTATAGATAACATTTTTTTTATTGAATCGAAGGTTTCTTTTGCCGGCTTGTATTTTTCTTTGCAGTAAGGGCACAGTTTTCGCAAAAGACGCTGCGCAATAAAAATATTTACAGATGAAGGGATAAGGGATGATTTTACTCCCATTTCAACAAGTCTTGGAATAGAAGCAGGAGCATTATTGGTGTGCAATGTTGATAAGACCAAATGTCCAGTAAGAGCGGCGTTTACGGCTATTCCCGCAGTTTCTTCATCGCGAATTTCACCTACCATAATAATATCCGGATCTTGACGGACGATAGCTCTTAATCCTTCGGCAAAGGTGTATTTTTTTTTGACAACCTGAGTTTGAGAAATTCCTTTAAGTTCGTATTCAACAGGATCTTCAATAGTGATTATTTTTGTGTCAGATTTGTTGAGTTTATTAATAATTGCATAGAGTGTAGTTGTTTTTCCCGATCCGGTCGGTCCAGTAGTGAGAATCATTCCGTTGGGTTTGGAAATTTCTTTTTTGAGTTGTTCGAAAGAAAGTCCACGCATCCCCAAGTCTTCGATACTCAAAAGAATACTTGCTTGGTTTAAAATTCTCATTACAATGCTTTCCCCGTAATTTCCCGGAATTATATTAACGCGAATGTCTATTTTCCCATTGTCGATATCAATAGGAAAATGTCCGTCTTGGGCAATATCACGGATGTTTAGTTTCATTCCTCCCATCATTTTTACGCGAGATATGATAGATTGATAGTTTTTATGGGGAAAATTTCCAATATCTTGAAGTACTCCATCAATACGATACCGCAAACGAACCTCAGCCTCTTGCGGTTCAAAGTGAACATCACTAGCTTTCATTTTTATAGCACCGGACATTATTATATCGATAATATCGGTCGTGGAAGTTTTTGTTAGTTTATTTTTTAATTGTAAGAGTTCGCTAAAATTTTCTTCAAATTTTTCCAAATCTTCTCCATTTAGAGATATGCGAAGCAGATCCAGATTTTCCAAAAAAGAAATTTTTTTATATTTTTCCCAGACTCGGTTAGCAGAAGAAAGAGATATGACGTATATTTCTATAAAATAATCCTGATCATTTTTAAAATTTTCTATATATTTTTTAGCGGCATCATTTTTAGGATCAACCATTCCGATACGAATTTTTTTCCCTGATTTATTAAAAATAGCAATCAGGTGTTTTTTAGCGTCTTCTTCTGGAATTATTCTTATGTCATTTTCATCAATAGGAAAAATATTAAGATCGGCATAAGGAAGACCAACTTGTTTTGCCTGATGTACGGCCTGGTCTTCTTCTGATTTCTTTTTCATTTCGTCAAGCACTTTTTGAGTGGCTAAATCTTTTTCTTTTTCTTCTTCTATTGATTTTTTTAGAACTTTAACCATAAAATTTATAAAAAATAATTTTAATATATGTGATAACATCTCTATTTTATCGCATTTTCTGGTTAATAGCAAAAAAACAGACCAAAAGTAAGATCTGTTAATTTTTTTGTATAATGTTATATCCGGTAATTAAAATATTGATTGTTTGTGCAAGTTGGAAATTATTTCTTTTTCGATATCCCCAATATTTTTATTTTCTGAAACAAATTCGTATATATCACCTCGAATTTCTCCGCCGGGAAAAATTAGTGCAGCATTCTTGATTTTTTCCGTCTCGGAAAATTTGATCAAACCTTTGATTTTTTCTTCCGATTCATTGTAAAGAACAAGAAATATTTTTCCGGATGAATAATTCTCTTGTATTTTCTTGATAATGAAAGGGATATCTTCGGGTTTACTGCGGCTTTGTACGAAATCTTCAATAGAAACCGATGACCATGCTAATTTGAGATCTTCGTTCCATTTGAGCTGAGCCATAATGCGACCCCATAATTTCAATAAATTAAAAGGCTGAGTTTTGTACAGATGTCGGATAATATTTTGTTGGTTAGCCCCTTTGTCCATTAAATTAGCTGAAATTTGCAGTGCTTTCGGTGTAGTATGTTTGTTTTGAAAGCTTTCGGTTGCACTAATTATTCCACTGAGCAGACAATTGGAAATATTTTCATCAATTTCCGAAGATATAAGTCCGGAAAGAATTTCGCAAGTCGAAGATGCGGTGATATCAATAATATTGATTTGACCGAATTTATCATTATTGATGTGGTGATCGATATTTACAATTGGAACTTCATAAAAAATATCCGGATTTTCTTCATATATTTTTCCTAGTGTTTCTTTGTCAGATGAGTTGAGTGCAATTATAAGATCATATTTGAATTTTGCCGGAATAAATGAAAAATCCCGCGGATCAATGGATCCTTGGCGAGGAGTTATATAGATGCGCAGCTCATTTTCATTTCTTTCAGTGCGTACGTCCGTTATTTCATTGTGCTTGGTGTTGAATGAAAGGATAAAGTCGCGCGCGCCGGATAAATTATCGGATAAATTCTTAGGATGAGGAAGAAAATCAAAACGAGAAATATTTTCAAATGGATCACTTACGGCGATAGCAGGATTTAAGTTTTGTTTAGTGAGAAAAAAATAAAAAGCCCAAGCGGCTCCAATTGAATCTCCATCCGGGTTTTGGGGGATAAGAATAAGAATATCCTTGGATTTTTTTAGAATTTCTTCTAACTGCTGAACAAGTTCTGTTCCCATAGTAGTGGATTTTAAGATTAAAGGGGTTAATGTATAATAAACAAATCAGTCCCCAAATATAGCAAAGTAAGATATTCCTGTCAAATGACTAAGGATTAAAGAAAAAAATATGCCATTGACTTTTAGAGGTTTTTCGTGTAGGATGTTTGAGTAATGAAAAAAAGACTAAATTCGAGGATTTATGAAATGGATTAGTATTTTGCAAATAATAACGTCAATTTTATTGATAATTTCTATTTTGTTGCAAAATAGAGGTTCTGGATTAGGCGCCGCTTTTGGAGGAGATATGGGTGGATATTACGCCAAAAGAGGATTTGAGAAATTTTTAGTTTATTTTTCCGTAGCTTTAGCTATTCTTTTTATGCTATTGGCAGCTCTGAATGTTTTTATTGGCGCCAAGTAAGTAGTTAATAAAAAAATATTAGTATCGAGAAAATAAAATTAATTCTGCCGGGAAACTGGCAGTATATTAATAAAACTTTGAATTTAAAAGAGAAGCTCATCTCGCTTCTTTTGGTGTTGATTGCATTCGGCGCTCTGATATTTTGGACGGGATATGTATATATTTCTTTTACTGATCCTGTTGCTGATTTTGGCGGAAGCTATAAAGAAGGGATGGTTGGACAACCTTTATATGTCAATCCATTGCTTTCGCAAACCAGTGAAGCAGATGCCGGTTTGACGCAAATAATCTATAATGGATTACTTAAATATGACAAGAATGGCAACATTACCAATGATTTGGCTTCTAACTATGAAATTTCCGAAGATCGCAAAGAATATATTTTTTATCTCAAAGAAGGAATCAAGTGGCATGACGGACACGAGTTGTTGGCGGATGATATCGTTTTTACTATAAATATTTTGCAAGACGCGGCGTATAAAAGTCCGATCAGGCAAAATTGGCAAGGAGTAAAAATAGAGCAAATCGATTCACATTCAATCAAATTTATTTTGGAAAATCCATACTTCGGTTTTTTGGAAAATTTGACTGTGGGAATTCTTCCAAAACATATTTGGGAAAATATTGCTCCGGAAAAATTTTCTTTGGCTGAATATAATTTGAATCCGATCGGATCGGGACCATACCGATTTTCTGATTATCAAAAAGATTCCGGAGGAAATATCTTATCCTATAATTTAGTTTCTTTTCCTGAATATTTTGAGGGACCTGCCTATATTTCAAAAGTATTTTTCAATTTTTATTTAGACGAGGCATCTTTGTTGAATGCATATAAAAAGAAGGAGATTAATGGAATTAGCAGTATTTCTCCGGCTGAAGTGAAAGATATCAGCTTGATAAAAAGTACCAATGTGCATGAGTTCAATATGCCGCGTTATTTTGCCGTTTTTTTTAATCAAAGCAAGAGCGTATCATTGGCAAATGATGAAGTTCGTCAGGCTTTGGATTTTGCGACTGATAGAAATGAAATAATCGAAAAGGTTCTTTTTACCAAGGCTAATATTCTCTATTCTCCTTTCTTGCCTCAAATGCAGGAAAGTCAAGGAGAAGGCATAGAGTATCATACTTTTGATTTAGAAAAAGGAAATAAAATTCTTAGTGATAGCGGTTGGGAAATAAAAGACGATGGTATTCGAGAAAAAGATGGAAACAAACTTGAATTCAATCTCTTTACTACTGATTGGCCGGAACTTTCGCAAACTGCTCAAATTCTTGCTGATCAATGGCGAAAAATCGGAGTTAAGGTAAATGTCCAGATTTTGACTATTTCAGATTTACAGCAAAATTATGTTCGTCCAAGGGAATATGACGCTTTGCTTTTTGGTCAAGCCACAAGTTTTGATCCTGATATATATTCTTTTTGGCATTCCAGTAAGAAATCCGATCCGGGACTTAATTTGTCAAAATTTGATAATGAGCAAGCTGACAAGATTTTAGGAGAAATACGGGAAGAATTTGATAGAAATAAAAGAATTGAAAAATATCGCGAGTTTAATAAGATTTTGCTTGCGGAAGTTCCAGCCGTGTTTTTATACAGCAGAAATTATCTTTATCCAATAGGAAATCAAGTTAAAGGGGTTGATATTGAAAATATTAGCAGTTCTCAATATCGATTTTCTAATATTAATAAGTGGTACGTAAAAACAAAAAGAATTTTTAAAAACAATGGAAATAAATAAAATTGACAAATCAAATTTAAGAAAAGTTATTCTCGATGAAGCTAATCAATTTGAAGAAGGGCTGAAAATTGCCAAAGATATAAAAATTGAAGGGGAATTCAAATCAATTACTTTGTCTGGAATGGGCGGTAGTGCGTTGCCGGGAAATATTTTACGAGTTTTTATCAATGATTTGTGCAAAAGAAATTCCGAGGAAAAGGAAAGATTGGCGGTATATCAAAATCGTTTTTATTCTCTTCCTCCGGAAGCGTATGAAAATTCTCTGAACATTATTTGTTCATTTTCCGGTAACACAGAAGAAACTGTTGCTTCTTTTGATGAAGCACTGCGCAATAACCTTAAATGCGTCGGCATTTCCAGCGGAGGAAAAATTGAGCAGATGTGCAAGGAATATGGCGTTCCTTTTGTGAAATTACCTATTCCGTATGAAAATTTTCAACCAAGAATGGCAATCGGATATTTTTTTGCTTCAATATTTCAAATTTTGATTAATGCCGGATTAATTGAAGACGCATCAGCGGAATTACTTAAAATGGCAAATAATCTGAGGGAGAAGACAAAAGAGATTGAAAATATTGGAAAAGTTTTGGCAAATAAGATAAAGGGAAGGACGCCGGTAGTATATTCAAGCACAAAATACAAGCCAGTAGCGATGATTTGGAAGATAAAGATAAATGAAAACGCCAAGACACCGGCATTTTGGAATTTTTTTCCGGAACTTAATCACAATGAGATGGTTGGGTTTACAAATCCGCAAGCAAATTTTATTGTTTTGATGCTTAGGGATAAAGATGATAATTCGCAAAATCAAAAAAGATTCGATGTGACTGCAGACATTCTGAAAAATAAAAATATTCCGGTGGAAATTATTGATATGGAAAAAGGAAGTGTTTTTTATAAAATGTTCTCCGCTCTTTATCTGGGGGATTGGATGTCATATTATCTAGCTCTGGAATACGGACAGGATCCGACGCCGGTTGATTTGGTAGAGGATTTGAAAAAAATACTCTAAATCTTTTTAGATATAAAATATAACTTAATAATATCCTATAAACATTCTTTGTGTTTGTTTACTTTATAGTTTGATTTTTTTATTTTGAAAAAAATCATAATTAACAAGAATGTGTAATTTGTAGGACAACAAAAAAATGACTGATAACAAGAAAGAGCGCGAGCGTTCTTCTGAAAAAGGAAGAGTCGTGTCGAGCTCGAAAAAAAGAAGACCTGATGGGTCTTCGGCAAAATCCCGCAAAGGCGGAAGAAGAAAAACCGATGGACGAACGATGCCGAGTCGTGTCGGACAAATGGTTTCGCATGAGGGAGCGGCGAGAAGAAAAACTCAAGCGGCGCCCGCGGTAATAGAAAACAAACTTAGAATAATTCCTCTCGGAGGGCAAGAAGAAGTCGGACGCAATATGACTGTTTTTGAGTATGGAGAAGATATTGTCTTAGTGGATATGGGTGTGCAATTTCCCGAAGAAGATATGCCTGGAATTGATTATATTATTCCAAATGTGAGCTATTTGAAAGGGAAAGAAAAGCGTATTCGTGCTGTGGTTTTTACTCACGGACATCTGGATCATATTGGTGCCGCTCCAATATTGCTTAATGAATTGGGTTATCCTCCAGTAATTGGAAGAGAACTTACATTAGCTTTGGTTAAGCGAAAAATGGAAGATCAGGAACCCGGATCATCCGTGCGCCTTAAAACTGTTTCCATAAAAACCGGACAAGAAAAAGTGCGGTTGGGAAATTTTCAATTGAAATTTTTTGATGTCGAGCATTCGATTATGGATTCGATCGGAGTAGTTCTTTTTTCTCCGAGTGGGAGTGTGGTGCATATGGGGGATTGGACGATGGATACAGGAGCAAATAAAAAAGAAGGAACATTGTCATATGAATTTTTGCGCAATTTGCCAAAACCGTCAATTTTGATGATGGAAAGCTTAGGAGCTCTTAATAATCGTCCGATAGTGAGCGACGAAGATATGTGGATTAATTTGAGAAAAATTATCGATGGAGCTCCTGGAAGATTGATTATCGGAACCTTTTCTTCACAAGTAAAAAGAATTAAGGATATTATCAATTATGCTGAAAGTGTAGGTAAAAAAGTGGCCTTGGATGGATTTAGTATGAAAGCGAATGTGGAAGTTGCTAAACAGTTGGGATATATTAAGGCCAGTAAAGATACAATGATTGAAATTAATCGTATTCATGATTATCCAGATAGTAAGGTTTTGATAGTTTGTACCGGAGCGCAAGGAGAAGTTAATGCGGTACTCTCAAGAATTGTTACGGAAAATCATCGTTTTGTTAAATTGAAAAAAACCGATACGATTATTTTTTCATCATCGGTGATTCCTGGAAATGAAAGAACTATTCAACGGCTTAAGGACAATCTGTATCGCAAATGCGATAATGTTATTCATAATGAACTTATGGATGTTCACGTGAGCGGACACAACAATATTCAAGCAATCAAGGAATTAGTACGACAAGTGCAGCCAACCTATGTTCTTCCGGTATATGCCAATCATTATTTTCTTAAAGAAGCAAAGAAGGTGGTGGCGGAAACAGGATTTCCAGAGAAAAATATTTTTATTCTAGATAATGGAAATGTCTTGAAATTTGATGTTGGAAAGATTCCCGAATTGGAAAAAAACAAGGTGGATACGAATTATGTTTTTATCGATGGATTGGGAGTGGGTGATGTCGGGCAAGTGGTTTTGCGTGATCGTCAAGTTTTGGCGGAAGACGGAATGTTTGTAATAACAGTAATTGTTGATGGCAAGACCAAGGAAATTGTCGGAAACATTCAAATTACTTCTAGAGGGTTTATTTATGTTAAAGAGAATTTTGATTTAGTAAATTCAACCAAAAATGTGGTCAAAAAAGTAATTAAAGAAAATACTTCTCGAGATACCAGTATTAACTGGGATTTGGTAAAGAAAAATATTCGTGAATCAGTAGGGTCTTTTCTTTTTCAAAAAACTGAAAGAAGGCCTATGGTCTTGCCGGTAGTGATTGAAGTGTAGAAGTTATATCTGAAAACAAAAAACCGTTCCACATCGGGACGGTTTTTTGTTTTTGGCGGTGTGTATTAAACAAAGTTCGAATGTATTTTGCTGATAATCCTGATTCCGACTAATCGCACGCCCCGCGTGCGTGGTGGCTTGAAACTGAA